>DASRJE010000049.1:0-38406 GCA_035649635.1 Vicinamibacterales bacterium
CGACATGACACGCTCCTGACCGTTTTGAGCCTTGTATAGACGGTACACGCACCCTCTCCGGTTTGCCTTTCTTCCTTCTGCCTTCCGCCCTCTGCCTTCTGCCTTCTGCCTTCTGCCTTTATGAACGCCATCCCGTTTCGAGCTCGATGAAGAACGTCCGAATGCCGCGGCGAACCTTCAGCACCACCGACCTGGGCCTCGCCTTGGTTATCGCCAGCATCTTCTTCTGCACAGCCTCTACGCTTGGAACGGCCTCGTCATCGATGGCCAGGAGCACGTCGCCGTCGGCGAGGTGCCCGAGCGCGGCCCAGCCGCCCTCGCGAACTGCATCCACGAGCACCCCGGTTTGATCCGATGGCAGGCGTGCGGACACACGGTCGGCCGCGGCGATGTCTCGCACGCGAAATTCGAAGTTCGGATCCTCGTACTTCTTCATCTCGCGCGGCAGGCGCGGCGAGGCGTCGAGGGTGACCGGCACCGTCATCTCCTTGCCATCGCGCACGACGGTGAGCACCGCGTTCGATCCGATCTTGTATTGCCGGATGAGCGCCGCAAACAGCTCGGTATCGGTCGGCTGCGTGGCTTCGATCGGGTTGCCGTCGAGCGCTGTGATTACGTCGCCAACTTTCAACCCAGCGGCTTGCGCGGATCCTCCAAACACCCGAGTCACGCGTACGCCGGTCTTTTCTGGAAGCTTCAGTTGATCCGCGAGCTCGCGGGTGAGAACCTGCACCGAGATTGGCACCCACGCCTTGCGCGCTTCGAGACCGGGATCCTCGAGGCCCATGCGGCCGATGTCTACCACCGTCAACAGCCGCTCTCCCGAGCGCTCGAACGTGACCAACGCTGGCGATCGCTCCTCGGCGGCGATCGCCAGCGCTTTCACTGCTGCCTCGAGCGCCTCGAATCGGTTCGTCGGCTGATTGTCGATCGCCACGATCACATCGTCGTTTCTCAACGCGGGTTTGGCATCGTCTGCGGGTCCGCCGGGCCGGACGCCGCGTACGCGGACGCCATCCACGTTCGAGCGGCGCAGTTCCTTCGCCGACCAACCGGTGAGGTTCGAAGCCGTGATCCCGAGCAGCGGCAGCTCGCGGATTCTGGTTTCGACGCTCTCACGCTCGATCGGTGTGACTTTCAAATGCTGCTCGGCGCCGTTGCGAAGAACAGTCGCCTCGACCGGCTCACCGATCGGCAGCCGCATCACGAACTGGTTGAACACCGGGACTTCTTCAGCGAATCGCACGAGCACGTCACGCCCGGCAAGCTTCAAGAGGGTGTCGCCCGACTGAAAACCGGACGCAGCCGCGGGCGAACCCTCGATCGTGCCGCCGACCAGTGCTCCGCGTGTCGCCTTTGACGATGAGAGCAGGGGCTGGACTTCGAGGCCGATCCAACTTCGCTTGACGCGGCCTTCCTTGAGGATCGCGTTCACGACGTCACGCGCCAGATCGGCGGGAATGGCGCCAGCAAGGCCAAGACTGATTTCGTTGACGCCAACAATCTCGCCACGCATGTTGACCAGCGGGCCGCCGGAGTTGCCGCCAAAGATCGGCGCGTCGTGGCCAATCCAGCGAACGATCGACCCGACGTCCTCGCCGTCCAGAGTCATGCGATTGAACGGCCAGAACATGCCGGGCATGATCATTTCCGTGTTGCTGACGATGCCCATCGTGACTGATTGAGAGAGCGCGAGCGGGCTGCCGAGCGCGAGGACGCGGTCGCCAACCTTGAGGCCGCTGGCGTCACCAAACGCCGCAGCTGGAAACTTGCGCGGGGTCTCGGGGCGGAGCTTGAGCACCGCGATATCCGACAGCGGATCGGTGCCGACGAGCTCGGCAGGGATCTCTTCGCGAGTCGCCAGCGTGCACACGATCGAGCGCGTGCGACCGGCAACGTGGTGATTCGTGACCACGTGGCCGTCGGGCGAAATGATGGTGCCGCTGCCCGAAGCCTCCCGTTTCAGCTCACGGCCGTCCTGGTACTCGATTGAAACGACGTGGATGCGCACCAGGCTGGGCGCGACCTTGGAAAGCGCTGCGGCCACGGCCGCGCTGTCCGTCGGCGCCTGCGCCAGGGCGCTCGTTGCCAGTCCGAGTGAAAGCACCGTAAGCAGTCCGCGCATGCTCAAGATGTTATCGCGAAGCGCTCATGCTAATCTTCGTGAAGCCGCCGAAAATGAGCCGTGTTTCTCGTTCAGCGCCCAAACCGGGTCGGATCAGCGTGTCATCCTCCGGCCTGGGCCCGATTTCCGCCTTCATCGATCGGCATTTCCGCCATTTCAACGCCGCCGCGCTCCACGATGCCGCCGTGGCCTACCGCCAGCACATTGATGCCGGCGGCGCCATGATGGTGGCGCTGGCCGGCGCCATGAGCACGGGCGAGCTGGGCGTGTCGCTCGCCGAGATGATCCGCCAGCGCAAGATTCATGCAGTCTGCTGCACCGGCGCCAACCTCGAAGAAGACGTTTTCAACCTCGTGGCGCACTCGCACTACGAACGGGTGCCCCGGTATCGAGACCTGACGCCTGAAGACGAACAGTCGCTGCTCGATCGCCAGCTCAACCGCGTCACCGATACGTGCATTCCCGAGCACGAGGCGATGCGGCGCATCGAGAACGTCGTCCTCGAAGAGTGGCAGGCGTCTGACGAACGAGGCGAGCGCCTGCTCCCGCATGAGTTCCTCTATCGCGTGCTGCGTTCCGGGCGGCTCGCACAGTACTACGAGATCGAACCAGCGGATAGTTGGGTCCTCGCCGCGTGCGAAGCTGACCTACCGATTTTCGTGCCCGGCTGGGAAGATTCGACGCTCGGCAACGTCTACGCGGCGCATTGCATTCACGGCACATTCAAGAACATCCACACGATCAAGTCGGGCATCGAGTACATGATCACGCTCGCCGATTGGTACCGCGGCGCGAGCGCGGAACGCTCAATCGGACTCTTTCAGGTCGGCGGCGGGATTGCGGGCGATTTCCCGATTTGCGTGGTCCCGATGCTCAGCCAGGACCTGCGCCTGAACGACGTGCCGTTGTGGGGCTACTTCTGCCAAATCAGCGATTCAACGACCAGCTACGGGTCCTATTCCGGAGCGGATCCCAACGAGAAGATCACGTGGGGCAAGCTGGCCGTCGACACACCAAAGTTCATTATCGAGTCGGACGCGACGATCGTCGCGCCGTTGGTGTTCGCTCGCGTCTTGAATTGGTAACGAGAGGGTCTGCGAGCTCCTCCCACAAGGTGTCGTTCCACTGCAGGCTCGCGCTGGGCGGCAGCACGGCAGCGGTCGTGAATCTGCCATCGGCAGTTTCGTGGGCGCACCACTCGAGACGCGCTCGCGGCTGCGGACAATCGTCGACGATGTCCAACAGGAGTGCGGAAGCGGGCACCGACAGACCCGTCCCCTGCGCCTTGGCCAGTGCCTCCCGCACCACCCAGAGTCGATAAAACCTGCGCAGTCGCTCGCTTTCTGGCGCGCTGTTCATCCAATCGATCTCGGTGGGGGAGAATTCGCGTCGCGCGACCGAGTCATGATCCCCGTCGGAAACAATCTCTTCTGTGTCGACGCCGATCTCGGCATCGGCAATGCCCACGACGATGCGATCGCCGGATCGTGACAAGTTGAATCGGAGCGGGCTGTTCTCCAGAACTGGTTTGCCGTTGGGCGTCCGCGCAAACGTCAGGTCGGCGGGAGCGCAGCGCAGCCGGGCGGCCAGAAGCAGGCGAAGCGCCGCGTGCGCGTGAATATACCGCGCCTGATCGACCGGATTCTGAAAGCGAGCGGCCCGGTCACGCTCGTCGGGTGACAGGAAATCGGAGGGATTCCGCTTTACTATCGCTGACAACGTCACGATCCAGACTTGCGCAGCCACGTGCTAGCCGTTTGAAAGAAACTGCTGCAGAAGGTTCTGCGCGACGCGCAATCGGTAGCTCGCGGTGGAGCGCAGGTCGTCGATCGGGCTGATATCGCGCGCAAGCGCTGCCGTGCTCGCAGCGATCGTGTCGCCATCGAGTGGCCGTCCGCGAACGGCCGCCTCCGCCTGGGCAGCGCGCACGACCGTCGGAGCAACGCTGCCGAATGCGATTCGCACGTCGTGGACGATGTCGCCGGACGCCTCGAGCGCTCCTGCAAAGCAGAGCTTGGAAATCGCCTGCGCTCGGCGGGTCCCGACTTTCCGCCAGGATTGCAACCAGTTGCCGCGTCCGCGCCTGACGCGCACGGCCTGAATCAGCTCGTCTGGCGCCAAATCCATCTGTTTGTAGCCAAGATGGAAGCGGTCGTACGGGACGCGCCGGACGCCGCGCACCGACACCAGATCAACCATGGCGTCGTAGATCAGCAGTGCCGGGGGCGTATCCGCCGCCGGCGACGCATTCGCGATGTTGCCGCCGATCGTGCCGCGATTCTGCGTCGCGACGCCGCCCGTCTCCGCAGCCGCGCGACACAGGAGTGGACACTCCGACCGTAGCGCCGCTGACTCCATGACTTCGGTATAAGTCGTCAGCGCACCAAGCACGATCTCGTCGTCACCGACCGTGATCCCGCGCAGCGGCTCGAGATGCCACAGACTGAGGTATCGGCCGGGCGGCAGCTTGCCGGCTTCGAGCAGCACCATGAGATCGGTCCCGCCCGCAAACGGCCGCCACTGGCCGGGCTCACGCGCCAGGATCCCCAGCGCGTCCGGCAAGTCCGCGGGCTCGTGCAGATCGAACGCGGGCAGGAACGATCTCATTGGCGGCAGGCTTGAAGGACCGATGTGAAGATGCGCATGTAGCCCGTGCATCGACAGAGATTTCCCGCGAGCGCCGTGCGGACGTCATCGAGGCTCGGCTCCGGATTGCGCGCGAGCAGCGACACCGCGGCAAGAACCATCCCGGGCGTGCAAATCCCGCACTGAGCACCGCCATGCGCAATGAACGCTTCCTGAACGGCATGTAATCGATCGCCGGTCGCGATCCCTTCGATCGTGGTGATGGACGTGTGACGGACATGAAGTAGCGGCACCAGGCAACTGTTCACGAGCTTGCCGTCGATCAACACCGAGCAGGCGCCGCACTCACCCTCCCCGCAGCCCTCCTTTGTGCCCGTCAGTCCAAGCTGCAGCCGTAGCACGGCAAGCAGCCGATCCATCGGGTGGCCGCGGAGCACAACCGTCGAACCGTTGACCTGACATTCGACGCTGACCTGCGGCGCGTCAGACACGAGCGGTCTCCATCAGCGCCATCAACGACTCGGGCGTCAGCGGAAGGGCACGCGGATCGGTTCCCGTGGCGTGAGCAACGGCATTAGCGATGGCCGGTGCCGGGCCGTCCATCGGCAGCTCGCCGATGCCCTTAGCGCCCCACGGGCCCTGAGCGTACGGACGCTCCTCGAAGTAAACGCGAATCGGTGGCAGATCGAGCGACGTCGGCATGATGTAGTTCGTCATCTCCGCATTCACCATCCGCCCTTCACGCCACACAATCCTTTCGTACAGCGCCCACCCGATAGCCTGCGCGACGCCCCCCTCGATTTGACCCATGGCGAGAACCGGGTTGATCACGCGCCCTACTTCCTGCACAGCCACAAAGTCGTCGACGTGCGTCTCAAACGTTGCCGTATCCACCGACACTTCAGCGACATACACGGCCCACGCATACGTGCCGTAGGCATCCCCGGTGTACGTCTCGTCGTCCCAGCGCAAGCCAGGTGGTGGCGAGTACCGCGCCGTCGCGCGCAACGTTCCGAATCGCGTCGTGTACTCGGCACAGGCGCGTCGAAATGTTTCGACGTCGAACCGCTCACCCTCGAGCCCGACCTTCTCGAGATCTCGTCGCAACGAATGCGCGGCTGACTCAATCAGCTTGCCGACGACCATGCACGTACGCGATGCGACGGTTGGGCCGCTGTTCGGCACCGTCGCCGTGTCCGGGGGCGCGATTTCGATGACGTCATCAGGGACGCCAAGCGCACTCGAGGCAATTTGCGCGAAGATCGTGTTCGTCCCTTGACCAATCTCGGTGTTCGACGACAACACTTTCACGCGTCCGCCGGCATCAGCCTCGAGAGCGACAATTGAGCGGAGGTGATCCTCGCCGGATCCTGTGAATCCCGCACCGTGCATGAACGAGGCAAGGCCGATGCCCTTGCGAACGCGCAGCGCCGGATTGATCTCGGTGAACCGCGCCCGCTTCGCGTGATATTCGGAGAGCGTCAGCGCGCGATCGAGCAGAGCGTTCATGTCGATCGGCTCGCGCATGACTTGACCGACGGCGCTCGTGTGCCCAGTCTGGATGAAGTTTCGCCGCCTGAATTCCTCGGGCGAGAGTCCGACTGCTGCCGCGACGCGATCCATGTGGCGTTCGAGCGCGAACAGGCTCTGCGGCGCGCCAAAACCGCGGAACGCGCCATGCGGCGGAGCGTTGGTCGCAACTGCACGCCCGCGAAGGCGCGTGTTCGGACAGGAGTACGGCCCTGCCGCATGAATGGTGCCGCGAGAGAGTACTACCGGCGACAGCGTGCAGTACGCGCCGCCGTCGATGGTGAAGTCCACGTCCATCGCGACAAGCCGGCCATCGTGCGTCACGCCGGTGCGATGACGGGTGCGCGACGGATGCCGCTTCGTCGTCGCGACCATGTCTTCGGCGCGATCGTAAATCAGCTTGACCGGTCTACCGGACTTCCAGGCGAGAAGGGCAACGTGGCCAGCAATGATCGACGGGTACTCTTCCTTTCCACCAAAGCCGCCGCCCGTCTCGGTCTGAACGACGCGAACACGGTGTTCGGGAAGATCGAACAGCGCCATCAGCGCCTTGTGAACGTAGTACGGGCACTGCATGGATCCGCGTACCGTCACGCCAGCTTCAGGGCTGGCGGTCGCGATCATCCCGTTCGACTCGATGTACAGCTGTTCCTGCGCGCCGGTTTCGTACTCGCCTTCGACGACGACCGGCGCAGAGGCGAGCGCCGTGTCGATGTCGCCGCGCGCGACGGCGTATGTCTTGAACACGTTGTCCGTGCCCCAAACGATCGTCGTTCCGTCCAAAGCGTCATCGACGGAAAAGACCGCGGGTTCGGCGGCAACATCGATCGTGATGTGACGGCGAGCTTCTTCGAGCAACTGCCGGTCGGCGTGCGCGAGCAGGACTACAGGTTCTTCGGGGTGGTTGACGCGATCTTCAGCCAGGCAGGGTTGATCGTCGACGATGAGCGCGATGCGATTACGGCCGGGGATGTCCGCCGCCGTGACGATGGTGAACTCGGACCAGGGAATTGCCGGGCCGAAGTCAATCCGGCGGATGAGACCGCGGGCTGCCGGGCTGCGCACGGTAATGCCGTGCAGCATGCCGGGCAGCACGAAGTCGTCCACGTACCGCGCCTGCCCCGTCACCTTCGCGTGCCCTTCGCGCCGGGGCCTGGACAGACCGATCGAAGTCTCGCTCATGTGCTAGCGAGATCATAAGCTCACTGAAACGTTTCGCAGGCCCGATAGTCGCCGGTGTCGAATCCGCGCCGGAACCACGTCACGCGCTGCTCGGACGAGCCGTGCGTGAACCGATCTGGCGCGACGCGGCCGCCGGACATTCGCTGGATGCGATCGTCGCCGATGGACGCCGCCGCGTTCAGGCCCTCTTCGAGGTCGCCGCTCTCGAGCTCGACCCGGTTTTGCGCAGCGCGGCCTGGCTGCGCGGCATGACGACCCCACACACCGGCGTAGCAATCTGCCTGAAGCTCCAGGCGCACGGAGAGCGCGTTCTGCAGATCCGGCCGTTGCTGCTGCAGGCGGCGCACCTGCGAGTCCGTGCCGAGAAGATGCTGCACGTGGTGACCGAGCTCGTGCGCGAGCACATACGCTTGCGCGAAGTCGCCCGGCGCACCGAACCGTTGCCGCAGCTCGTTGAAGAAGCCCAGATCGAGGTACACGAGTTGGTCCCCCGGGCAATAGAACGGTCCGGTCGCCGCTTGCCCCATGCCGCAAGCCGACGGATACGCGTCACGGAAGATGACGGCCCGTGTGGGTTGATAGCGCCCGCCGAGCGTGGATCGCCACGAGTCCTGCGCGTCCTGCATGACGGCATCGACGAAATCGACGAGCTTTTCCTCTTCAGGTGTGGTCCGCAGGTCGCCACCGGTTGTGTTCGCCGAAGGCGGCGCGCCACCTTCAGGACCAACGAGGGATAGAAAATCCACGCCGGTGACCCAGCTCAAGAGGAGCACGACCAACAGGCCGCCAAGCCCAAGCCCACCCATGCGCACGGCGCCGCCGGAGCGCCCGCGAACATCCTCGACGTTGTCCCGATTCCCCGCAGTCCATTTCATGGCAACTTCCTTCCTGCAAGGATGACTCCGCCTTATTCCACGACGATATGCCTCCACTTGCCTTGGCGGAATCTCATCACTGACAACGAGCAGCGTGTGAAATGCCCAATGACGATGGCCGACCAGACGCCCGCGGAATCAAGCTTGCCAAGGCTCTGCAGCGTACCGCAGATCCCAAGAGGCACCAGCACTTGGGAAACGAGGGTTATATAAAGCGGACTCCGCGTATCGCCGGTCCCTTGCAACCCGCCCGTATAGGTCAACGCGACCGTGATGAAAAAGCCCGAGACGGCCAAGTAACCCAGGAGCTCCCGCCCGATCGCGACGACCGTCGCATCTTCGAGCCCGAAGATGCCGAGAAGCGCTTCAGGAATCACCAGGAACATCGTGCCGACGACCGCCGCGACGCCGATCCCGATGCGTGACGCAATCTGCACGCCGCGGATCGCTCGCTCAGGTTGGCCGGCGCCGAGGTTCTGACCCGCAACCGCTGCCGCGGCGCCCATCAAACCGACGGACGTCCACGTGATCAGTGCGAAGAGCTCCGCGTACCCGACAGCGTAGGCCGCCTGCGCTTCGGCGCTGTGGGGAAGCGATCCGATGAAACGCAGCAGCAAGACGCCCGCGACGTTCATCGCGACGCCTTGCAATCCGGCCGGAAGGCCGAACCGGAATAACGAGCGAATGATCGCCCAATCCGGCTTCTTCGACATCGATGCCGGAAAATGGACGACGAGCTTCCCGCGAAGCAGCATCCACATCGCGATCGACGACACGATCAAACTTGCCGACGCCGTGCCAATCGCGGCGCCGCGCGTGCCGAGCGACGGCACCGGCCCATACCCTGGAATGAGAACCACGTTGAACGCGATGTTGAGGACGGTCATCCACACGCCAAGCCGGAGCGGGGTCTTCGCGTCGCCGGCTGAGCGCAGCGCGCCGCCGAGCATGAAGAACAGCAGCATGCCGATGCTGAACCCAAACATCGTCCGCAGGAACGGCAACGCCTCCGCCTTCACTTCGGGTGTGGCATTCACAAGATCGAGCAGCGTGGGCGATAGGAAGTAGCCGGCCGGCGCGAGCACCCCGAGCGACAGCACGACTGCCGTCAGAAAGGCCTGGTAGACGGTCTTATTGACCTTGTCCGGCTGATTGGCACCGGCGAATCGCGCCACGAGCACACCCATGCCGGTGAACAGCGAGGCGATGAATACGATGACGACGAGGAAGATTTGCCAGCTGACGCCAATGGCGGCGTTGCCCGTGAAACCGACGTAGTGGCCGACCATCGCGTGGTCGATGATTCCCTGCAAACCGCCGATGGCATTCTGGAGTACGGTCGGCCACGCCAGTTTCCACACGGCCGGCGCGATCGGACCTTCGACGAGCGAGCGATCGAGCTTCCGCCCGGACGGGACCGGTGGCGCTGCGGCTGGCGGAGCGGCGGCTGACGGCGGACGATCCGCTATGGCATCTGCCGCTGCTTCGGCGGGAGATGAAGACTTCGGGGCGGCAGACACAGAAGAATCGATGATATCTAGGTTTTCATGTTCTTGAGCGCGCGGCGCACGTCCGCATGGGCAAGCACGACAGCCGGCTGTCGCTGCAACGCTTCATAGTAGCGGCGGGCAAACCCCTCACCCTCTTCGGACGCGGTCAACAAACGGCCGACTTGATCGGCGAGCGCAGCACCATCGCCATTCGTGGCTGGCCCTTCCTGCTCGATACTCTGATCGATGCGCACGATCAGCTCGGACAGCGCGCGCAACCACGCAAACCACGGGTCGTTGATCACGAGCTGCAGCAAGT
Organism: Vicinamibacterales bacterium; assembly: GCA_035649635.1. Classification (GTDB taxonomy): domain Bacteria; phylum Acidobacteriota; class Vicinamibacteria; order Vicinamibacterales; family UBA2999; genus Gp6-AA40. The sequence continues at coordinate 10,108 of DASRJE010000049.1, forward strand.
TGCCGGGCGACCCAACCCGGCCGCGATCGAGCTCGTACGACGCACGCGCATCGTCCAACAATACCTTGTGAAGGTTGAGCAGCGGCGCCCGCAGATCCCTCAATCGGTTTCGTACGTCCTCGCTCATCCGCGCGGCGGTCGCGTCCGCGGCCGGTGCCGCCGATCCAGCAGCGGCAGCGCGTAATCGATTCAGATCGAGTCGTTCGGTGACCATCTGCAGAGACCCATCGGCCGCTCGCGGCCACTCGGCACGCGGACGGTCCCAATAAAGTTCCAGGCCGTTGCCATCCGGGTCGCGCAGATACAACGCTTCGCTGACGCCGTGATCGCTCGCACCCTCGAGCGGAATGCGCGCCTGTTCGAGACGAAGGAGCGCATCCCCCAGCGCCGCGCGATCGGGATATCTGATCGCAAAGTGATAGAGGCCCGTCGCATTCGGGGGTGGCGCACTTGCGCCCTGGCTCTCCCACGTGTTCAGGCCAATGTGGTGGTGATAGCCACCTGCGCTCAGAAACGCCGCCGCGTCACCCATCCGCTGGACTAGCTCGAATCCGAGCACGCCTTCATAGAACGCGAGGGCTCGACTGAGATCGGACACCTTCAAATGCACGTGTCCTATGTCAACGCGTGTATCGATGCGGCGAGCCATACCCGATCATGCTGACGCGCGAGGCCCGAGATCAAGAGGGAGCTCGTCGGCAGCAGGGTTGGTGGCACTTTTGCAGACAGTTGACTAGAAAGGAACACACTGTGGCGGAAGTCCTTGTTCAGTTTGCGAATCCCGTTTTCGACCAAAACGGGCATGCCTACGTCGCGCGCGCCTGCGGGTCCGAAATGGAGGACGGCCGATGGCAAGGCTGGATCGAGTTCGTTCCCACCGGGGGTGGTCCCGCGGTTCGGTCCGGTCGCGAAACCACGCAGCCGAATCGGGTCGACACCGAGTACTGGGCGACGGGGTTAACGCCTGTATATCTCGAGGGAGCGCTGCACCGGGCACTCAACCCGCTTCGACCGCCTGCACCGCCGGTCACTCCTCCGCCCGCTTTCGACGAGCCCGCGTCGCTCTATGAGCCCGCACCTGACACCGAAAGCATCCTTAACCCGTTCTCCGTCTACAGGAAGGGTGACAACCATCTGCGTCGTCAGCTGTCAGCGCTGTCGGCGTGGCATCTCGTCAACATCATCCGCGCCCATAATCTCTCTGAGCAGGGCGTGGACGAATTGAACCAAATGCCGGCAAGCGTGCTCGTCGAGCTAATCATCGATGAGGTTCGCGCCACCATTCAGCTTGCTGACTGACACAACGCGAATCATCCCGCAAACGTAGATCCCTGCAGATTCCGCGTTCGGTCCTTGATCCGCGACCCCATCCGGACGCAGAATGCCGCGGTGAGGTTCCGGATGAGTTTGCGTCCCTCGAGGCTTTGGCTAGTTCTCGTCGCCTTCATTGCGTGCCTGATTCTTCGCAACGGGCCGCTTGACGCGACTGCCGGACCGCAGTCGGAGGTGGCTAAACCGCCCTCGTCTGCGGTGTCGATGTCGGATGACGACATCGAGCAGTTCCTCTTGAAAGCGAAAGTCGTCAAAACCCGGGCGGCGGGCAAAGGCATCACGGGATCGCTCCGCGCGACCTTGACCGACGGCACGCTCACCCACGACGCGCAAATACAGACGATAGACGAGGCGAAACGGGAGTTCCGCTCGGTGTCCGGTGTGGAGTTCAACTTTCGCGACTCTTGGATGTTCAACGTCGCGGCCTACCGGCTCGACCGCGCGCTTGGTCTCAAATTTGTCCCGGTCAGCGTCGAGCGCAAGTGGCGCTCCACGCACGGCGCCTTCACCTGGTGGTTGGACGACGTCCAAATGGATGAGGGGGACCGTCTGAAGAAGGGGCTCAATTCTCCGGACCCGCGCGGATGGAACGAAGAGATGCAGCTGGTACGACTTTTCGATCAGTTGATTTACAACGTGGATCGCAATCTCGGCAACTTGCTCATCACGAACGACTGGAACATCTGGGCGATCGATCACACCAGGGCATTTCGGACGTATGAAGTGCTGAAGACGCCCGCCAACATCGCCCGATGCGACCGGGAAGTCTTCGAGCGGCTCAAGCGTCTCAACAACGCCGACTTGCGCAAGCGGCTCTCCCCCTATCTGAACAGCTTCGAGATCAACACGATGTTGAAGCGCCGCGACGCGATCGTTACGCTCATCGAGCAACGGGGTGAAGTCGGGTTGTTCGAGCGCAAACGAAAAGTATGATTCGCGGCGCGCTGGCCATGTCGGTCGTGGTGGTGGCCGCATGGGCCCTCGTGCCAGCCCAGCCCGGACTCGACGACCTCGCGCGACGCAGCCTGGCGCAGATTGACGGAGAGCAGCGGGTTCCGGGCCTCGGCGCCAATGTCGAGGTTGCACGGGACGAATGGGGCGTGCCGCACATTTCCGCGGCTTCTGTCGACGATCTCTTCTTCGCGCAGGGATTTATCGCCGCCCAGGATCGTCTGTGGCAGATGGAACTCTGGCGCAGGACGGCTGAAGGGCGACTCGCGGAAATTGCCGGAGTCGCAGCCGTTCCGAGAGACCGCCTGGCGCGACTCCTCAAATACCGCGGCGCGATGGACGATACCGAACTGCGCGTCTATCACCCGGAGGCGCGCCGGTTGATGACGGCGTTCGTGAACGGCATCAACGCTTACATCACCCTTCACCGCAACAAGTTGCCCATCGAGTTCGAAGCCACCGGCGTCCGGCCGGAGCCGTGGACTCTCGAGACGCTGACCCTGAGACAAACAACGTTTGGCGATGCGACAAACGAGTTGCAGCTCGCACGCAGCGTGGCCGAGTTAGGCGCGGTTGAGGCCAACCGCCGGCGTAATCCCGATCCGTGGGATGAGTTGGTGATTCCCAAAGGGCTGGATGTTTCTCTTATCAGTTCGGAGATCGTCGCGTCCGCCAGGACGGGCGGACGCCCGGCACCCCCCGAAATTCTTCCATCGTTTGTAAGGTATCTGGCCAGCGTGCTCGGTCGCGACGCGGAAGAGCTTCGCGCGGCGGCGCCATCGGCTTATGTCGTCGAACCCGGAAGCAACAACTGGGTTGTGAGCGGCAAGTTGTCGACGACCGGCAAGCCAGTCGTTGCCAACGATCCCCATCGCGAGGTCACGCTTCCATCGCTGCGCTACATCGTGCACCTCAAAGCACCGGGCTGGAACGTGATCGGTGCCACGGAGCCGCCGTTTCTCGGTGTAGCGCTGGGACACAACGATCGTGTCGGGTGGGGCCTGACCATCGTAGGCACCGATCAACACGATGTGTACGTCGAGGAACTCAACCCGAAGAATGCGACTGAGGTGAAGTGGCGAGGCGCCTGGGAGCCGCTTCGGATCGTTCGCGACGAGATCCGAATCAAAGGTGCCGCATCGCAGTTCGTCGAATTGAAGTTCAGCCGGCATGGGCCGATCTTTTACGAAGACAGCAAGCGGTTCCGCGCGTACGCGCTTCGCTCGGCGTTGCACCAGCCGGGCACAGCGCCGTATGTGGCCGGTCTGCGATTGAGCCAGACCAAGAGCTGCCGAGAGTTCCTCGATGCCGCGGTTCATTGGTACGCGCCTTCAGAGAATTTGATCTGCGGAGACGTGGACGGCAATATTGCCTGGCGCCCGTCAGCGCTGACGCCAAGTCGAAAGGGCTGGCACGGACGTCTTCCAGTGCCGGGCGAGGGCACCTACGAGTGGGACGGGTTCCGGCGCGATCTTCCAACCGAGTACAACCCTCCGTCTGGTTTCATTGCCACCGCCAACAACAACGTCCAGCCGAAGAACTTTTCGCCGCCGTTCATGTTCAAGGATGCGGATACGCGCTTCGAACGGATCACTCGGCTCCGCCAGCTTCTAGTGAGCAACCGAACGTATTCGTTGGAGGATCACCGGAACATCCAGCACGACGTGTTGTCGCTCCGCGCTTTAGCGAATCTCTCGCTCTTCAAGAACTGGACGTCGAGCGACGCCGAAGTCGAACGCGCGCGGGCAATTCTGGCAGCTTGGGATGCACAGTATCGCCGCGAGAGCGCCGAAGCTGCACTGTACGAAACATTGCTCGACGTCCAGCCTCGCGCGCTCAACGAACACACGCCGACGTCAGAGCGTCGTGAACTGCTCGAGAAAGGCCTGCGCGCTGCGATCAACAGTCTGAAGACGTCGCAGGGATCCGATTGGAGCCATTGGCGCTGGGGCCGCATGCACGCGCGCCGGTTCGAACACGTCTTGCTCGACCAGTTCGATCTTTCATCCGTCGAGCGACCAGGCGGCGCCGGGACCGTCGCGGCCGACGGGGCCTCCTATCGCCACATCCTTGATGTGTCCGACTGGGATCGATCGCTTGCGACCAACACTCCAGGGCAATCGGGGCAACCGCAGAGTCCGTTCTACGGAAACCTGTTGCCGCTGTGGGCCGCGAATCAGTACTTCCCCTTGGTCTTCAGTCCAGCGGCGGTTGAGAAGCACACGCGACACCGCTTGACGCTCCGCGCTCAACAGTAAGACGTCCTCCAGTCGTCCTAACCGCCTTGAGCCTTGTATTATCAGGAGCATAGTGGACGACAAATACACGTGGGACCTGACCCATATCTATCCTTCGGACGCTGCGTGGCAGAAGGCGAAAGAGCAGCTGACGGGGGAGATCCCCAAGCTTCGCGAGTGCGAGGGCAAGCTGGGGGCTTCGGCGTCGACGATTGCAGACGCCCTGGAGCTCGCCAGCGCGCTCTCGAAGGAACTGTCACGCGCCTACGTCTACGCGAGCATGAACTCCGACACGGACACACGCGTTGCCAAATACCAAGGCATGCAGCAGGAGATGGTGCAGCTCGCCGCGACACTCGCGGCCGACGCAGCGTACGTCGAGCCTGAGATCCTGAAGATCCCGCGGGAAACGATCCAGCATTTCATCGAAACCGAGCCCCGGCTGAAGCCGTACACGCTGTATCTCGACGATATCCAGCGGCGCGCCGCACACACGCTCAGCGACAGCGAAGAGCGCCTCCTCGCCAGCGCCGGCGTCATGGCCAGCGCGCCTTCGACCACTTACGGAATCTTCTCGGACGCCGATTTTCCCTATCCCAGCGTGACGTTGAGCGATGGAAAGAGCGTGCGCCTCGATACGTCCGGCTACAGCCTGTATCGCGCGGTACCCAACCGCGACGATCGCCAGAAGGTCATGTCGGAATTCTTCGGCGCCCTCGGCAAGTTTCAGGGGACGTTCGGATCGACGCTGAACAGCCAGATCCAGACCGACATCTTCTACTCCCGCTCGCGCAAGTACGACAGCGCGCTCGAGGCCGCGCTCGACGGGCCGAACGTACCGACGTCCGTTTACATCCGGCTGGTCGATGGGGTCAACCGTCACCTTCCAACGTTCCACCGCTACCTGAAGCTCCGCCAGCGGATGATGAAGCTGAACGATCTGCACTACTACGATCTGTACGCGCCGCTCGTCTCATCAGTCGATCTCAATTACTCAATCGAGGAAGCAACGACAATCGTGCTCGAGTCGCTGCGCCCGCTCGGCCCCGAGTATGCGGCCGCGGCCGCCCGTGCGTTCACCGAGCGATGGACCGACTGGCATCCGGCTGAAGGAAAGCGCGCCGGCGCGTATTCGAACGGCGGCGCCTACGACGTCCACCCGTACATGCTGTTGAACTACAACGGCAAGTACAACGACATGAGCACGGTGGCTCACGAGCTGGGCCACACGATGCACAGTTTCTTCTCCAACAAGACGCAGCCCTTTCCGACCGCCTCGTACCCGATCTTTGTCGCCGAGGTCGCCTCCACGTTCAACGAAGCGCTCCTCATCGACTACATGCTGAAAACGATCAAGGACGATGCGGTCAGGCTATCGCTGCTCGGCAACTACCTCGAAGGGATCAAGTCGACCGTCTACCGGCAGACCCAGTTCGCGGAATTCGAGCTGCGGACGCACGAGATGGCCGAGAAAGGACAGCCGTGGACGGGCGAAGCGCTCGACACGCTCTACGCCGATATCACGAAAAGGTACTACGGCCACGACAAGGGCATCTGCATCGTCGACGACTACGTCGCTCACGAATGGGCGTTCATCCCGCACTTCTACCGGAACTTCTACGTGTTTCAGTACGCCACGTCGTTCACCGCCGCCGAGGCATTGGCCGAGAAGGTCATCGCCGGCGATCAGGCTGCAACCAAGCGATTCCTGGCGTTCCTCAGCGCCGGCGGATCGAAGTACCCGATCGATCTGCTCAAGGACGCCGGAGTGGACATGACGACTGACGAGCCGCTGGAGCTGACGATCAAGGCGATGAACCGGGTGATGGATCAGATGGAGCAGCTACTGAAGTAGCGGCAAGCGCACGACGAACCGCTCGCCTTCCACGCCCCACATCACGTCCCTGCCGGTCGCGAGGCGGAAGCGTTGCGACAAGTTGTGCAAGCCGATCCCGAGCGAGCCTCCATCGGCACTGCGCGCCCGCACGTTATTTCTGAATACCAGCGTCCCCTCCTCGATCGAAACGACGATCGTCAAGGGCAGCGTCGAATCGATCGCGTTGTGTTTGATCGCGTTCTGAAACAGCTCCCCGAGCGTCACCGGCGGTAGCTGCGCCCGCTGCGCATCCGCGTCGCTGATGTCCACTCGCACGTCGATGGCGGCGCCGAAGCGGATGGTTGCAAGCGTCAGATGTCGCCTCAGCGAGTCGAGCTCGCGTGAGAGCGGCACCAAGCGGCGCCCCCGCGAGTCGAGCACGTAACGATAGGTATCCCCTAATGCGGTGATGAACGCGGACGCCCCAGGTTTCCGCTCGTCGATCAAGTGCGCCAGCGCGTTGAGATTGTTGAAGAGGAAGTGCGGATCCACTTCGCGGCCGAGAGCTTCGAGCTCGGCTTCGAGGCGGGCTTGCTCGACGCGGGCAGTTCGCAGTCGATCGCTCTCCCAATCGCGCAGCAGGAGCACCGTCTCGTACACGTGCGTGATGATCACGACGACGGTCACAATCGCAAGGATCGCAATAGGAAGGGCGTGCGCGTTCGTACCAGGATCGCCCGTGACGCGCCGCCAAATCAGAATCAGTATCAGCGACACAGGAATCGAGAACGCCACTATCGAGGTCAGCAGCACGGTCAGCCGGCTGGACGGACGATGGAGCCAGTCGTCACGGCGGGGCAGGCGCACGTAGAGGCAGCTGTTGCCGGTCCAAATCAGGAAGGCCACCAGCGAGAAGTAGGCGTACGACGCAAGCAGGCCTGGGACGGAATGCCGGCTCGTGTCGATGAGACCGGACTGCGTCGCCACGAGGGCCCCGAGCGGCGGGCTCAGCAACACGCGTGGCCACAGATCGCTGACTTCGAGCTTCGCAACGCTCACGGGTACGAACGATCCTGTACCTAAAATGCCGGGCTTGAGCACACCGATTCTTTGATGGATCAGATGTTTGCCCGCGATCCACACGATGACGAGGTGCTCTTAACGAGTGACGAACGTGCCGGTGTTGATGTTCAACGTGCGCTTCGGCGGGCCGGACGCTCTCCGTCGGCGTACGCTACGATTCTGAGTCCTGCATGCCCGCTCACAGTCTTCTGCCGGAACTCGTCGTGACTTACGGGATCGCGCTGGTCCTGATCCTGGTGCTGGCGCGCCTGCGAGTCCCGCCGATTGTCGCCTTCATCATCGCGGGCGCAGTCGCCGGACCAACCGGCATCGGCATCGTCAAGACGCAGGAAGAAGTCATCGTCCTCGCCGACCTGGGAATTGTCCTGTTGCTCTTCACGGTGGGACTCGAGTTCTCGCTCAGGGAGATCCAGCGAATCTGGAAAGCCGTGGTGTTCGGCGGTACGTTGCAGATCGCCGGCACAGCGGCGGCGCTGATGATCCTGCTGTACGCTGCCGCGCATCAGCCGTGGCACGTCAGCCTGTTCATCGGGTTGTTCGTCGCGTTGTCGAGCACAGCGATCGTGCTGCGCGAACTCAGCGCGCGGAACCAACTCGATGCGCCGCACGGCCGGCTGACGGTCGGCATCCTGTTGTTCCAGGACCTTGCCATCGTTGGCATGCTCCTGTTCGTCCCGATCCTGTCCGGAAGGACAGCGCTCCGGGAAGTGCCGATGGTGCTGCTGCGCGCTGGCGCGGCCATTGGCGCTGTTGCAGTAGTCAGTCGACTGGTGCTCCCCATTCTGTTCAGGCTTGTTGCACAAAGTCGGCGGCGCGAAGCATTCCCGTTAGCCGTTCTGATAGCCAGCGTCGGCACGGCATGGGTCAGCTCGCTGCTCGGGATCTCGATGGCGCTCGGCGCGTTCTTAGGCGGGCTGATCCTCGCGGAAAGCGAGTTCAGTCATCAAGCGCACGCGGAGATCCGACCGCTACGCGACATCCTGGCGGGCCTGTTCTTCATGTCTCTCGGCATGCTCGCGGACTTCAACGTGATCCTGCAGCAGCTCCCGACAGTTTTGACCGTGACGCTGGTGCTGGTCTTCACGAAAGCCGTCGTGGCTGGCGGTGCGCTGTGGGCGGTGGCGACGCCGCTGCGCGTCGCGGTAACCGCTGGCATTGGACTCGCGCAGGTGGGCGAGTTCTCGTTCATCCTCGGACGATCCGGACTCGATGTCGGCTTGTTGTCGCAGTGGCAATGGCAGGTGCTGCTCGCCGCCAGCATCGCGACGATGCTCGTCACGCCGGCGCTCGTCGCAATCGCGCCGGATACAGGCAGCTGGATCGCGAAAAAGACCAAGCAGCTCGGCGAGGCGGTCACGGACGCCCAACAGGGAGCGCTCAAGGATCACGTCGTGATTCTGGGCTTTGGCGTGGGCGGACGCTTGCTGGGCACAGCGCTTCGTCAGCTGCACGTGCCGTACATCATCCTCGACATGAATGGTGCAACGGTTCGAGAGATGCGCGCCAAGGGCGAGTCGATCTTCTTTGGCGACGCGACCAACGAGGACGCGCTGCACGGCGCCGGCGTTGGCCGGGCCCGCGCGGTGGTGGCCGTCCTGAGCGATCCATATGCCTCGATGCGAGCGGTGACGGCCATTCGCGCCCAGAACAAGACAGTGCCGATCATCGTCCGCACCCGATATCGCGCCGAGGCCGAGGAGCTCCAGGAACTGGGCGCCACCGTAGCGGTCGCCGAGGAGTTGGAAGCGTCGCTCGAAGTACTCGCGCAGACGTTCGGCCGGCTCAACGTGCCTGGAAACGTCATCGAGGTGCTGCTCGACGGCTTCCGCCGCGAGTCGAGCGGGATGCGGCCAGTGCGCGCGCCAAGTCAGCCGCTCGAAACGCTCCCGAGCGCCATCAGTCAGACACCTGTCGCGACGCATCAACTTCACGCGGGTGAGTGGGCCGTTGGTCGAACGTTAGCGGAAGTCAACCTTCGGGCTGAAACAGGAGCGCTCGTCATTGCCGTTCAGAAGAACGGCCGGCACATTACGTCTCCACCCGCCGATCTGACGTTGGCGGACGGTGACATTCTTTACCTGATGGGTGACGAGAGCGACGTAATGTTGGCCAGGCGGCATCTGGCGGAGCATTAGTTTCGGGATCCGGGGTCCGGGGTCCGGGCCCGGTCAAAACCCCAGCTGCAGACTCACCCTCGCGGTCCTCGGAAGCGCGGGATGAAGGTGGACGTCGTCCAACCCCCCAGCAGCCTCGCCCGGCAGGCGTGACGTGTAGAAGTAATCGATGTCACTCGCCTGTGCGTTGAACAGATTGAACACGTCGAGCACGAGACGGACGTCTCGCCGAATCTTGTATCCAGCTTGCAGATTCACGAGGCTCGTCGCATTCGATCGAACGCTGTTGTCTTCAACGAGCGGGCGCGGACCGAAATAGCGCCAGCGAGCGCTGCCGAACAGCCCTTTCACATCGTTCAGCACTGCGCCGGCTGACACGACCGTCTGCACCGAGCCGGGGATGCGGTCGTGGCCCTTCTCCGCGTCCGTAAAACGCGCGTTCGACACGGCGAGATCGACGTCGAACGTCAGCAAGTGGTTCGGACTGTAGTAGGCGGTTGCCTCAATGCCCGTGCGGCGGCTCGGACCACTGGCGTCGGTCGTGCCAGCGTCGCCGACGAACACCAACTCCGAGTCGAGCGCGAGGGTCCAGAGCGTGAAGGTGAGCTGCGATTTCGGCAGGGCGACCGTACGAACGCCAATCTCTGCGCCAGTCGCGGCGACAAGCGAGGTGACTCGTTTCGCGGGTAGACCGGTTGCGGGATCGACGGTAATCGTTGCGCCTCGTGCGTCGTTGCTATGAAAGCCGCGACCCGCATTCGCGTAGAACTCGGTGCCGGAAAACGGCCCGACGACAACGCCTGACTTTGGACTCACAATGCCGTCAACATCAGTGCCCGAGTTCGCCGGCAGGTTGCTGGTGACACGGAATCGATAGAGATCGCCGCGAAGTCCGAGCTCCGTTCGGACGAACGACGACCATTGGTATTGGTTCTGGTAAAACACCGCACCACTCGTTTGCACCACGCCGTCTTCGCGCACGGTGCTCAGCCGGGCGCGGGCACGCGCGTGATACAGGCCCACCGTACCAATGTTGTCGTTCCGCACCTGGCTGCCAAACGTGTGCTGCATGGTGCGACCACGCCATGCGCCGAGCCGCCGGTGCGTCACGCGTCCCCCTGCGACAAATCGCGAGTCGGCCTGCTCGAACTGATCGCCGTTGGCGGGATCATTGAGGAAGTACGTGAAGTTCGAAAACAGATTGAGGTTGTATTTGAATCCGTACGCCGCGGCCCGCGTCACGCTCGCGACACCGGATCGCTGCCAGTCCACGGCGAGGCTGTAGCGCGACGTTTCACCGCCGTTCGTGTCGTCGATGCCACCAAAGCGGTCGATGGTCCCGGATTCGATTGCGCGGTGAGGTACTTGGTCGGTTGAATCCCACGCCGCTCGATAAGCCATCGCTGTCAGCGACAGGCCGTTGCGTGAATCTCCGCGACTGTAGCGGAGCAACCCATTCACTTTCGTGTAGTCATCCGGTCGCGTCCAGGGACCGTCATTCTTGCCAAGTTCCAGCGCGTACAGAACACGCCCGGTACCGACGCGTGGCGAGTCAGCGACGAGAAGCCGCGCCCAACCATCCTGGCCGCCGCTCACGCGAGCCATGAACCGCTCGAGCGAGTTCGTGTAGTTGATGGTTGCCGATCCTGCACCGGAGAAATCGCCCTGCTCGGCGAAGTACGGGCCTTTGCTGTACTGCACGCCGCTCACGAGCTCCGGTATCACAAAGTTGGCGTCGGAATAACCTTGACCGTGACCATGCGTCGGAAGATTGACCGGAACACCGGCAACGGTCGTCGCGAAGTCGGTTCCATGATCGAGATTGAAACCGCGCAGATAGTACTGATTCGCTTTGCCCTCGCCACTGTGCTGACTGATGATCAACCCGGGCACGGTTTCAAGTACTTCGCCGGCGCGCATCACAGGCCGCATCTCCAGCTGCGTCGCGGTCACGGCGCCTTGCGACGATGCGAAGGCGACACCCACAAGACTTGCGGCGGGGTCTTCGATCTCAGCGATATCCGCGAACGAAGCTCTCGCCGTCACCGTAACGTCCGCGTTGATCGCAAGCGTCAGCTTCGCACTGACCATTGACGGCGCACCGGCTGAGACGAACACCGACCGTGCAATGAAGGGAGCGAAGTTGATGAGGCTTGCGCGCAGCTCGTAGTTGCCCTCCGCCAAACCGGCGATGGAGTAGCGGCCCTCGACGTCGGTGACCGTGATGTGACGGGGATCGCTGCCACGCCGGGCCTCAACGGTTACGCCGGGTAGCGGCGCGCCGGTGAGGTCTGTCACCACGCCTCGAATTTCCGCCGCTTGAGCCACGGCGACAGCGGGACAACAGACAGCAATAATGAAGAGGCCGAGCGTCCTGAGCATCACTGCCTTGGATACGCGCGGAAAGCCGGGAAGGATTTTCTCGGGTTCAAAGAGCCAAAACCCGTGGCATACCTGTAACTTGCAGCCGGTTCGCAATGATACGGCCGACCTAGGTTAAACTAAAGGCCTTTCCCATCCAGCCGTGCGCACTGTCCTAACCGTCTGTCTCGTAACGGCGCTGGCCCTCACCGGGCTGGAAGCCCGTCAGAATCAGGCCTCCGCCGCCGGGCTGATTCCGTTCGAGAGCTATCTCGAGGCGCTGCGTGTGCAAGCGGGTATTCCTGGGCTGTCGGCTGCGCTCATCCAGGACGGAGAGATCGTCTGGGAGCGCGGGCTTGGTTTCCAGAACCAGGAGCGCCGGGTCCGTGCCACGCCAGACACGACGTACCCGATCGCAGATATGAGCCAGACGATCGCAGCTGTGCTCGTGCTGCGGTGCGCGGAGGAGCGTCGGCTCAACATCAGCGATCCGATTCGGCGGTACGGCGCGTCGGTCCCCGAACAGAACGCCACCATTCGCCAGGTCCTCAATCACACCTCGTCGGGTTCGGGTGAGAGTTTCCACTACGATCCCGAGCGCTTCATGCAGCTCACGTACGTTGTCGAAAATTGCGTGCCGCAGCCGTATCGCAAGACTGTCGCGGTGAATGTACTCGAGCGGCTGGCGATGCAGGATTCGGTGCCCGGCCGCGACGTGACCGAGCCCAACGTCGTGAACGAGAAGCTGTTTGCCTCGGCGCTGGTCGACCGCTATAAGTCCGCGCTCGAGCGGCTCGCAACAGGCTACAAGGTCGACAAGCGCGGGCGCCTGACGAAAACGGAAGTGACGCTGGAAGGGATCAACGCCGCGAGCGGTCTGGTCTCCACCGTTCGCGACCTCGCGAAGTTCGATGCCGCGCTCGATACCTCGCTGCTGCTGCGCGAGGAGACGCGGCAGGCCGCCTGGTCGGTCTCCTACAACTCCCAAAACGCCGCGCTCCCAACCGGATTGGGCTGGTTCGTCCAGACCTATCGTGGTGAGCTGGTGGTCTGGCACTTCGGAGTCGTACCAAACGCGTACTCGTCGCTCATCATCAAGCTGCCTTCCCGAAAAGTTACGCTCATCCTCCTCGCGAACAGTGACGGCTTGAGCGCACCGTTCCAACTCGAAGCCGGCGACGTCACCAAGTCACTCTTCGCAACGCTTTTCCTGCGCCTGTTCTCGTAGTCGTCGTGGCAAGGCTTTTCGGACTCCTGCTCCTGACGGCAATCCTGATCGGGGGCAGCCCTGCGTCGGCCAGAGCGGACTGGCACCTTGCGCCTTTTCTCGGCTTCACCTTCCAGGGAGAGACGACGCTCCTCGACTACGAACGCGCGGTCGGGAACGCGGACTGGAGCTTCGGTGCTTCCGTCGGCTACTTCGGCAACGGACCGATTGCTGTCGAAGGGCTGATCGTCTACACGCCCGGCTTTTTTCAACAGGACAACCCGCCGGCCGATAGCCCGGACGTGATCTCGAGCCATTCGCTGGCCGTGATGGGGAACGTCGTGCTCACCACGCCGCGGCGCTGGACCGAATACGGTCTGCGCCCGTACTTGTCTGGTGGGATCGGGCTTCTGCGCGCCGCGTTCGACGATGAGTTCGGGGTGACGCCAGTGCGTTCGAATCAACTGGGCTACAACATTGGCGGGGGCGCCGTCGGCTTTCTGACGGACCGAGCCGGGCTGCGATTCGATTTGCGCTACTTCAGCAATCTCAAACCAACGGATTCCGACGAGGCGATCGCCCTCGGTCGCGTCCAGTTGAATTACTGGAATGCCTCGGTCGGCGTCGTCTTTCGTTATTAGCTCTCACCGAAGCTTCAACGACAACGCCGCTCTCGCCAGGATCCGAAACGAGTACTCGTAGTGGGTTTCGATTCGGTGGAGACGTCCCGACACCTCGAGCAGCACGTCAGGAACTGGCACGAACGTTCGCGTCAGGCCCGCTTCCGCGTAGTCGCGCGTTCCACGCCACTCACCTCCGTCGCGTTGCAGCGACGAGTAGTTGAGATCTCCTTCGTCTTTGATGAAGTGCTTGCCCCTCCAGACGATCAGGTGACCTCGCCAACCGGCGCGTTCGCCCGCCACCCGTGCGAAGAAGGCACCACCATCGCGGCTGCGAGCAGGCTCCCCACGATCCGGCACGAACCGCGACGCGAGGCCGTATAGCTCGAGGCCGGCTTCGTCGAGCCATCGGCCTGTGGGCAACTGCACGTCGAACCCCGCGGCAACAGCCGAACTGTCGGCAACCGGACCGGCCGCAAACAGCTGCCCACCCTCATGAACGATGTGCAGGTTGTACGGCACAGCCAGCCAGCGTGTGAGTCGCACCTTCCCCATCGCACCACCGTCGAAGCGCTCCCGGTGCTCCGGCGTATTCACTCGCTGCCAATCAATCCACAGCTCCTGCTGCACCGCCTCGCTTTTGAACGTCCACGACAGTCCAGCCTCGTAGGGCCGATCGAACGCGAGCATCTCGCGTTGTATCGGAGGGAGCAGGCCGTGGGGGCCCGTTCGGTCAGGGCCGGCCGGGCGTCCGGCTCGAGGCGTGGCAAGCGTGCCGAAGACAAACGTCGATCGCCTGCCAACGAACGTCAACGAAATAACCGGCTTGGCCTCGTCAAACGCGTCGTCTCCGCCGAATCGGATATTGCCAAATCCGCCGAGCGCGATCTCGACGCGTTCGCCCAGGCCAAAGACCACCGCGACGCGCGGCGCCGCGCCGAAGATCGTTTCTCCCTCACGGAACGGGTTGCGGAATTCCGTGTTGTCACCGTAGAACAGGATGTCCGATCGAACTGTGACATGCTCCTGAGCACTGACTAGCGATGCCGAACCGCATATTGCCGCGATGACGGCCGCCCGGACGATCCCAGGGAGGGATGAGCCATGGAGCATGGCGCTTACGATAGCGCACGCCGCTCGTGTTCTTGCTTCGCAACTGGTCGTGCTGCTCGTGCTCGCCGCCGTGCCCGCCCGAACCAACGCCCAGGTCGCCGGACCTGTTCCTACTGAAGATCCGTTTGCGCGGCGCGGCTGGCACCTCGAGCTGGCCGGGCACGGTGCGCTCGAAGCATGGAACTACAACATCTCCCATGAGGAGCTGGTCGGACTCATTCCCGGATTCACCTACGGCCTGCTCAATGGCCTTCAGCTGGTGACGTCCTGGCCGATGTACTACGTGTCGCAGCGTGGCGTCGACGCGTACTTGGTCGGCGCCACGGTTGGCGTCCGCGGGCGCGTGTATCGGCGCGAGCGCTGGACGATCTTTCTCGAGGGAAGGGTGGGAATTTCCGATGCCGACACTTACGTGCCGCCGCGTGGTACGCGCTTCAACTACCTGGCGCTCGGCGGCGGTGGCGTCACGCTGCGCTTACGTCGTGGCGTCCACGGGCTTGCCGGTCTTGAATTGATCCATTTGTCGAACGCAGGACACGCCGGACGAGGCCGGAATCCGGATATCGAGGCGATTGGCGTGAGGGTTGGAGTGTTGATGGCGTTCTGACGGACCTCCGAACGTCCGGTCTTCCAATCTTCCGACTCAACTCACCTCGGAAACAGCTCGATCACATCCTCCCTCCCGGGAGGCATTGGCTGCATGATGCGGTCGTCAGGAACGATGTTCGGCGTCGCGAAGATGACCATCTCCGGGCAAACCAGCTCCGGACGTGGATCGAGCCACGACGGACCGTGCGACACGATCCGCGCCACAAGACGATACGGCGACCCCTCGCCAGCGAAGAGCATCTTGTAGGTGTGCGCGCGCTCAGGAAAACGCGCCTGGACGCCGAGGTTCAAGAATCGCGGGTAGAACGCGTCTGAATCAACGATCAATCCGCCTGACGGATTCCGCAGGCGCGGCATCAGATCGTTCCAGTAGTCGCCTCCGCGAAGACCATTGTCGAGAACGGCCGTGAGCTGGCGCAAGGGAAAGGCGGGACGATCGAAATACGGGAGATACGATTCGATCGTGAAGTATTCGACCGGCATGCCCGTGGGAAGCGCCTGATTCTGGATCCAACGGCCCGCAGCGTAGCGAGTGTCCGCCGCGAACATGTGCACGGCTCGAACGGCATAAATCGTCGAATACACCCCAACCACCACGATCGCTCCAAGTGCGAGCGCGCGCGCGCTCCGACGCCGGGCCGGCGCTGCCTGCGTCGTCGAGCGGAGGAGCCATGTTGGTGCCATCGCCGCGAGCAGCACGAGCGACGGGCCGATCGGCATGATGAAGCGCAGCGCGCGGTGGGACGTGATGCCGTAGAACGCGTAGAAAGACACGATCCACGAGAGGTGAATCAGCAAGCCCGCGCGCAGGCTGGCGCTCGTCTGCCTGTTCAGAATCCTGACGATCGCGACGCTGCATCCGGCGAGGGAGAGGGCAAAGAGCGGCCATCCCAGCGCGTTGCCGAGGATGCCGACATACGGAATCCAGGAGCGTTCGAGCCCGGCGAGCGAGCCGCCCGGCGCGCCGGTCAACCACGTCACGATCATGGCGTCGCGGAACATCGGCCACGACAGCACGGCGTAGGGCGAGGTGGCGAGGAAGCCGCCGACCGTGGACGCAAACGTCAGCGCCATTGCGGCGATCCCTCGTGCCGAGAACGCAGCGCGCAGGCCACGTCCGGATACGTGCGCCACGAGGAATGGAACCGCAAGGATCCAGGGCGTGTACTTCGTCGAGCATGCGAGGCCGGTGGCCAATCCGGCGAGCGCGTAGTCACCCCACGAGCCTCGATCCGTGACGCGAGAGAAGCGCCACAGCGCCCAGAGGCACAGCATGAAAAGCATGCTCTCCCCCGTGGCAAAGTGCGCCATGTTCACCAGCCCCATGGTCACGGCACCAAACCACGCGGCGATGAGGCCGGTGGCCGCGTCGGCGTAGTACCGGCCAATGCGATAGAGAAGGTAGACCGTGACCAGCTGAAACAGGACCGACAACAATCGTGACAATCGAAACGCCATGAACTGAAGGGCGCGGTCCGGGCTGCCTGGATCCGTGAGGCCGACGTTTCCTTCCGTTCGATAGCGGATGCCCATGCGCGGCTCGAGCGCGTAGGCCAGCCGCACCGCGGCGTAGGTTGCGTACGCGTGCAGGCTTGGATTGATGAAATGCGGCGGTTCGAGCGTTCGCTCGCGGATCATCGTGTCCGCGACCATGACCTTCTCGTCGGGATGCCACTGGTAGGGCAAGCCCCAATCGAGGCCACGGATCCCCAGCGCGGCGCTGAGCAAGAGGATTGCGGACAGCCACCCCACGGTTCGGCGAGCAGGCCACGGTTGAAACCGACGCGCGGTAACCTCGAACCCGCCGATGCGCATGCTAAGATGCGCCGACCTGTCCATGAAATTGTCGATTGTGATTCCAGTATACAACGAGGAATCGACGATTGCGGCCGTCCTGGAGCGCGTCCACACGGTGTCGCTCCCGATCGATCGCGAGGTCATCGTTGTCAACGACGGATCGAGCGACGCGACGTCTGCGAAGATTGCCGCCGTGCGCAATCGATACCCCGGGCTCGTGGTCATCGACATGCCGCAGAACTCCGGCAAGGGCGCCGCGATCGGACGCGGCGTCCGCTCAGCGACCGGCGACATCGTCGTCATCCAGGATGCCGACCTCGAGGTCGATCCGGCGGAGCACACGCGGTTGCTGGAACCGATCCTCGAGGAAGGCGCAGCGGTCGTGTACGGCTCGCGCTTTCTCGGCCGGCGGCGTGCGATGACGGTGAACGGGATCGCGAACTACATGCTGACGGTGTTCACCAACGTGCTCTATGGCGCGCACATCACCGACATGGAAACCGCGTACAAGATGGTGCGCCGCGACGTCTTCGATCGCTTGCGGCTCGAATGTCGGCGGTTCGACTTCGAGCCGGAGATTACCGCCAAGCTGCGCCGATGCGGCTACGAGATCCGCGAGGTGCCGATCTCCTATAAACCGCGATCGAAAAAAGAGGGCAAGAAGATCAAGTGGCAGGATGGGGTTGTAGCCGTGCGCGTGCTGCTTCGCTACCGCGTGTCAGGGTTCGACCGGATCGTCCGAGATGCAAGCCCCGTCGAAGCTCAGCCGGTGGATGGCTGAATTGCAGAGACCCCCGCGAACACCGTACAGTTAGGTTATGCGGCTGGTAAACGCCCGTCTGTGCCTCGACTGCGAGGAAGTTCACGACCAACAGCACTGCCCTGTCTGTAGTTCGGAGTCCTTCGCCTTCATGACCCGGTGGGTCACCCCATCCGATACGGTGGTCGAGGACTCGAATTCGGCCCGCTCGAGCCGTCCTGCAGATCAGGTGGATCGCCGTAAACAGCTCGACCGCCGCGAACAGGTCGACGTTTATAAACAAATACTGAATCCCACGACGACCCCACCTCCCAGGCGTGGACGCATGGTCGCCAGCGGTGCGCTCGGGCTGGCGCTGCTCGGCGTAGCCCGGATGATCTGGCGGGCGGCGCCAAATCCACGGCCCGAGACCACACCGGTACGATCAGACACGCACTCGCGATTCCGGCAGGATCTTCGCAAGGACGCCAACTGACATGACGCAGCGGCGTTTTCTCTGCGCATTCGTTGTGGCTGTTGGACTCGTCAACGCGACTACGCCCTCGGCGCAGACGAAAATCACCCCGCCGCGGAACAAGTACACGCCGGAGCAGGACGTGCAGCTCGGACGCGAAGCGGCTGCCGAGGTGCGAAAGGAGTACCCGGTCATTCAAGACGCGGCGCTCGTGACGTATCTCGATCGTCTCGGCAAGAAGCTGGTCGCCGCCGCGCCCGCGAACCTCAACCATCCGGTCTTCGAATACTCGTTCACGCCTGTCAACCTGAAGGACATCAACGCATTCGCGCTGCCGGGTGGACCGATGTTCGTCAACCGCGGCATGTTCGAAGCGGCGGGCGGCGAAGGCGAAGTCGTCGGCGTCATGGCGCACGAGTTGAGTCACGTGCTGTTGAGGCACGGAACCGCGAACGCGACCAAGGCCGAGGGCTTTCAGTTAGGTCAGTTGGCTGGCGCGATTGCCGGTGCTGTCGTCGGTGGCGGATGGGGTCAGGTCATCTCCCAAGGAAGCCAATTCGGGCTCGGCACCTGGCTGATGAAGTACAGCCGCGAGTACGAAAAGCAAGCCGACCTGCTAGGCGCTCAAATCATGGCGGGGGCCGGCTACGATCCGCGCGATCTCGGCCGGATGTTCGAAACGATTCAGAAGCAGGGCGGCAGCGGCGCGCCGCAGTGGATGAGCAGCCATCCGGATCCAGGAAACCGATCCGCCTACATCGCGCGCGAGGCGGCGCAGCTCCAAATCGCAGCGACGTCTGAACGGACCGGCGAATTCGATCAAGCACGAGCCATGTTTGCCCGGCTGCCGCCGGCCAAGTCAATGGCAGATCTGGCGCGCAGTGGACCGGCGAATACGTCCAGTGGTCCCGACGAACCCGTTTCGGTCGGCCGCGTTGGCGATCCCGTGCCGGCGCCGTCACCGGAGTTTCGACGGGTTCAAGGCGGGAAGCTGTTCGATGTCGAGATTCCGTCGAACTGGCGCGCGGTCTCGTCGAACACCGCGATGAAATACGTTCCGCCCAACGGGTACGGGCCCGTCGGTTCGGGCCAAGGAAGCCAGACCGTCTTCACGCATGGCGTGGAGCTGGGCGTCGCGCGCGCAGAATCGCGCAATCTCGAACAAGCAACTGAAACGCTGGTCGCCGCGTTTGCGCGAAGCAATCCGGACTTGCGCCGGACGGGCGAGGCGCGGCAGATTCGCATTTCGCAAAGAGATGGGTTGGGAGTGCCGTTGGCCAACCGGTCGTACGCCGGCGGTACCGAACGCATTGGCGTCTACACCACGTTCCTCGCCGACGGGAACCTGTTCTACTTCGCCACGATCGTGCCCGAAAACGACGCCGATCGATATCGTCCGGTGTTTGACCGGATTGGGCGCTCGATTCGCCTCAAGGACGTGCAATAGTCGTAGAGAACACGCTCGACCCATCCCCACTTCACTGAACGCCCTTTGGGGCGAGGAGCACCATGGCTCGCATCGTGCGCTGTGGCCTGATCCAGGCGCGCAACGTTCTCGGTTCCGATCGGGAGCTTCCTGCGATCAAGAAAGCCATGATCGATCGGCATGTCGACCTCATTGCCGACGCCGCGCGCAAGAAGGTCAAGATTCTCTGCCTGCAGGAGCTGTTCTACGGTCCTTATTTCTGCGCTGAGCAGGAGACGCGCTGGTATCACCTCACCGAGCGCGTCCCGGACGGCCCGACGATTTCGCTGATTCGCAAGCTGGCGAAGAAGCACAAGATGGTGATCGTCGCGCCGATCTACGAGGAAGAGCAGCCAGGCATCTACTACAACACGGCCGCCGTCATCGATGCCGACGGACAATTTCTCGGCAAGTACCGGAAGACGCACATCCCGCATTGCAAGCCGGGATTCTGGGAGAAGTTCTACTTTCGGCCAGGCAATCTCGGCTACCCGGTATTTCATACGGCGTACGCGAAGGTCGGTGTCTACATCTGCTACGACCGTCATTTTCCGGAAGGCGCGCGTGCGCTTGGACTGAATGGGGCCGAGATCGTTCTGAACCCGTCGGCGACCGTGGCTGGCTTGTCCGAGTATCTGTGGAAGCTCGAACAACCCGCGCACGCCGTCGCCAATGGCTACTTCGTTGGCGCGATCAACCGCGTCGGCACGGAAGCACCGTGGAACATCGGCGAGTTCTATGGCTCCAGCTACTTCTGCGATCCACGCGGGCGCATCATCGCGGAAGCACCGCGCGATCAGGACGCTGTCGTCGTTGCCGACCTCAATCTCGACCTGATCGAGGAAGTCCGATCGGTCTGGCAGTTCTTTCGCGATCGTCGTCCGGACGCGTACGGCGCGCTCGTGTCGCCATAGCGCGATTACAATTTCAAGGCACTTTTATGGCAGATCTTTCGGTCACGTTTACCGGCATCCGGTTCGAGAACCCATTCCTCCTCGCGTCGGCGCCTCCGACCGAATCGGAAAACAACATCCTCAACGCCTTTGAGGCTGGATGGGGCGGCGTTGTAACGAAGACGATCGGTATGCACCCGGTCGTCAATGTCGCCGGTCCCAAAACCAAGTTCCTTCGCTACCATCCCGAGCCAGGCGTGCTCTCCATGAACCGCGGGCGCGGCGGCGTGCTGCACTCGTCGTGGAACTGGGAACTGATTTCCGACAAATCGCTCGATTGGTGGCTGCCGCGAATCGAACGAATCAAGAAGGCCTTCCCGACGCGCGTCCTCATCGCGTCGATCATGGCGGGCTCGGGCTGTGACAAAGAACTCGACCGGTGGCGCACTCTCGCCACGTCGTGCCAAGACGCCGGCGCCGATGGCCTGGAACTGAATCTGTCGTGCCCGCACATGGATCGGCCCGACATGGGATCCAACATCGGCAAGGATCAGGCCCTCTGCTCGTTTGTCACGCAGGTCGTGAAGGATGTGGCACGCGTGCCGGTCTGGGCCAAGCTGACGCCGGCCACTGGCGACATCGTCGTGGAAGCCGGGGCGGTGTTTCAGGGCGGCGGCGACGCCGTCAGCTCGACGAACACATTTCCCTCGATTCCCCTCATCGATCCAGTCTCGCTCGAGTTCGAGATGAACGTGGACGGCCGCGTCTCGAGCGGCGGCCTCGGCGGCCCGGCGATCCTGCCGCAAGCGCTCGCGATGATGTCGCAGATGACGCGCGCCTTTCCAAACGCGTCGTTTTCGGGCATCGGCGGCATCGCCGATTTTGGCAATGCGCTGAACTATTTCCTGCTGGGCTGCGGCACCGTTCAAGTGTGCACCGCCGCGATGCTCGACCATGCCGTCGGCCCCAACATCGTCCGAGGGTTGATCGACGGCGCCAACGCGTTCCTGGACCGCCATGCCGACAAAGGATGGACGTCGATTGAGAAGATTCGCGGCCTCGCCCGCGATCGCGTCGTCGCGCATTCGCAGATACGGCGGCCGGAGTCAGCTGATTATCGCGGCGGATACGAGCACGAAGGATATAACGACTAGTCGTTGGTCGATAGTCGTTCAGGCGTTAGTCGGAGTCGCTAGTCGTTAGTTACATGTCCACTACTCTCGTACGTAATGGCACAGTCGTCACGGCTTCGGATCACTACGAAGCTGACATCTACATCGACAAAGGCGTCATCTCACTCATCGGGCGGGGCGTCACGCTGCCGGCCGACACGGTCGTGGATGCCTCGGGATGCCTCGTCATGCCTGGCGGCGTGGACGTCCATACACATCTCGACATGCCGTTTGGCGGCACCACCTCCGCCGACGATTTCGAGACGGGGACCGTTGCCGCCGCGCACGGCGGGACGACGACCCTGATCGATTTCGCGATTCAGGATTTTGGCGCGGGACTATTTCCAGCGTTCGAGGGATGGATGGGCCGGGCAGAAGGCAAGTCGGTCATCGACTACGCCTTTCACATGATCGTCCGCGAGCTCACCAATCAAGTATCGGTCGACATGGATCGCATGGTTCGGCGTGAAGGCGTCACCTCCTTCAAGCTGTTCATGGCTTACCCCGGCGTCTTCATGGTCGACGATGCGACGATCTTCAAGGCGTTGTTGAAGACGCGCGAGAATGGCGGGCTGATCTGCATG
This sequence comes from Vicinamibacterales bacterium, assembly GCA_035649635.1. Lineage (GTDB taxonomy): Bacteria > Acidobacteriota > Vicinamibacteria > Vicinamibacterales > UBA2999 > Gp6-AA40. The sequence continues at coordinate 32,676 of DASRJE010000049.1, forward strand.
CATGCCGAAAACGGCGGCGTGATCGATACGCTGGTGAAGGAAGCGCTGCAGAAGGGTCAGAAGGCGCCGAAGTATCACGCCTTGACGAGACCGACGCGCGCGGAAGGCGAGGCGACCGGCCGCGCGATTGCCCTCGCCGAAATGGCCGGCGTCCCCATCTACATCGTCCACCTCTCGTGCGCCGACGCACTCGAAAAGGTCAAGCAGGCCCGCGACATGGGCTTGCCTGCCTACGCGGAAACATGCCCGCAGTACCTGTTCCTCTCGTACGACGACTACGAGCGCGAGGGATTCGAGGGCGCCAAGTTCGTGATGTCACCACCGCTGCGCGAGAAGTGGCACCAGGACGTGCTGTGGAAGGGAATCCTGCGCAACGACCTGCAGGTCGTCTCAACCGATCACTGTCCGTTCTGCATGAACGAGCCGCCGCAGAAGCAGCTTGGCGCCGACGACTTCTCGAAGATCCCCAACGGCGCGCCAGGCATCGAGACCCGGTTGATGCTGCTGTGGGACGGCGGGGTACGCACCGGGCGCATCAACATGCACCGGTTCGTGGAGATCGTCTCGGCCAACCCGGCCAAGATGTTCGGCCTGTGGCCGCGCAAAGGGACGATCGCGGTTGGCTCGGATGGCGATCTCGTCCTCTGGGATCCACAGAAAACGGTGACGCTGTCGGCCAAAACGCATCACATGAAGGTGGACTACAACCCCTACGAAGGGCGGACGGTGCAGGGTGCGCCGTCGATGGTTCTGTCGCGCGGCGAAGTGATCGTCGAGAATGGCGAGTTCAAGGGCGCCAAGGGCCGCGGCCAGTTCGTCAAGCGCCAGCCCGGGCCCCCGCTCGTCACCTAGTCCGGGATCCAGCGCCTACTTGATGTTCTTAGCGAGCCCCTGCTTGTGCAGTTCCTTGACCGATTCCTTCACGAGATCCTCGAGGAACTTCTGGAGCGACTTCGGGTTCTTGGTCTCGCTGACGGCGGCCCACAAGAGCGCGTTGCGCGGCACGCTGAAGATCAACGTTTCAACGGTCACGACCGTGTCGCTATCGATACGGCCCGGAATATAGACGCTTCCCCAGCCGTAGCCGTAGTAGCTCCAGAAACTCCCGTAGTACGGATTCGTCCAGGTGCCGGGCGTGTAGGTGTTCCGCTTCTCGGCGCCGACTGGGCGAAGCGCCACCACGCCTTCAACACCGCTTCGCTCGAACCACGGCTTGGCTTTTTCCGCTGCGGCGAGTTCTTCTTTTGGCGCGATCCGGTAGGTTGCGACGCCCTGCATGCCGCGGGCGTTCAACTCGCGGACCAGCGCTTCCTCGCCAGACACGCGCAGCGAATCATCGTTGGTGATGACGAGCGCCGCCACCTTCTTGCCGGCGAAGCTCACTTCGCCAGCAATGGGCGCCTTCCAGGTGGATGTGAATTTCGGCGCTGCGACAGCCGTAGTGACCACAACCGCCGTCAGCAGCAGGATAGCGAGAGGCCGCGTCATAGCCGCGACATTAGCAGAAAGCCAAAGGCGCGACAACACGGCCTCCCATCTCACTAGGGGCAAACGCTCGCGATCATTCGAAACGACTTGACGCCGAGGAACGGCAGCCCGGCAAGATCTCCCTTGACCTCGGACTTCGTTTCCGTTTTGCCGCTATCGGTTCTCACGCGGATCTTGCCGTCGCCGCGATCGGCCGCCTTGCCCTTGATCTCGACGCGATGGCCAACGTGATCTTTGAGGTCGTCGAGCCGTTCGTCGCTGTCGGTCTCGAGGGAAGTGAGAATATAGCTACTCGCGTCACCGTCCTTACCTGCGGCGCTGGTCAGCGCGAGGCTGCCGTCGGGGTTGCGCTGAACGCATCCCGTCAGCGTCATCTCCTTGCCGTCTTCAACGATGACGCGCGTCTTTGGCTTATCCTGGGCGGCGGACGCGCTGGCAACACAGAGCGCAGCCGCGAACGCAATGCAGAGCTTCATGGCTCAGTCCTCCAGCCACGAACTTCTGCAGCAATCACGCCATACTGGGTTTCTACGAACCCGTCCTTTTCACATTGACCAGCTTGATGGGGTCCTCGGCGTAGTCGTCGAGTTGAACGCCTGTTTCGCCGCCAGGTCGCACGCGCGCTGCCGCGGCAAGCGTCCCGCTTCCTGAACCGGCGTCATCGACCTGGAGCTGAATCACCGCGACCTGATACACGTCACGGGCCTTCGGGTTGGAAGCACCGCCGCCGATGAAGAACACGGGCTTCTCGGTCACGAGAACGATCTCCCGCCCCTTGTCACTGGTTCGTTCGCGTGCGTAGCGAATCAGGTGTTTCTGGCCGCCGATCTCGATGAAGCCAACGCTTGGCGCCTTGCGAAGCGCGGTGAGAAAGCCGTTGTAGCCGGCCGACTTGAGGCCGGTCTCGACCGACTTGCGATCGAAGTCTGGGGTGTATCGCTGCACGTGGATGGTGATGGCGGCCGTCGCGGACGCTTTTGCCGTCTTGGCTTGCGCGTCTGCCGAGAATGTTTCCGGAGCGCCGCGAACGAGCTGCGCGCGTGCCGCCGAAGGAGCGATGAGAACCAAGGCTGATAAAGCAAGAACGGAAACGCGCACGACAAACCTCCTCGTCAACGATGTCTCAATCAAGGCATGCGGCGCCAACGGCCGACCGACAGCGCCTTGCCCGCGTCGTCCTTGGTTGTGAGCACGAGCGTGTCCTTCGTCACCTCCCAGTGGCGTGGACGCCCTGGCGCGAGCGGACCCGTGGGCTTCGCAATCGCGTTCTGCCCCTCGAGGACGTAGGTCAGCGTCTTGTTCTGCATGTCGACCACGGTGCGGCCGTCAGTGGAAATGCTGCCGTCGCGGATGTCGATGCCGGCGGCGCGCAGGAGATCGGCGGCCTTCTCGTCGGCGCGAATTTCCATGCGCATGTTGCCGAACTCGTCGTAGGTGAGCGTTCCGGATCCTTTGAGCGTAATTGGAGGGCGGCCCGGCGGAAACACCTCGAACGATTCGAGCGTCCAGCGGCCTTCGAGATATTTCCTTGCCGCGGCGAGGGTGCCGCCACCTTCGTCGACTGGGCCCATTTTGACAGGTCGCTGCCGCGGGGCGGAGGTACACCCTGCGACGAGAAGGGCACCGAGTAGGGCAAGGGACGCTGCGCGAGATCGGAACATCATGAAGAAGCCTCCGTCAGTTTGCATGGTAGCCGTGTTAAGGATGCGGGTCAAAGTGGGTGCTGGGAGGTTGTGCATTGTTGCGGAGCCGTGGCTCGATGCGCCAGAATACGTTCCCCGCTGGAGGCTTCAAGAAAAATGTCCATCGTGCGCCCGCTCGCGTTGATTCTTGCCGCAGTTCCCATGGCGTTCTCGGCGGCACCGCAGGCGCCGCAGACCGCCCGCTCATCTCAGACGGCGCTCGATCGATACGTGGCAGCGCCCGATGGGAGCTTCGCGTGGAAGACCGTGCGCGAGCTGCCCGCGGAGGGCGTCACCGCAACACTCATCGAGATGACCTCGCAGCAGTGGCTGGAGGCGGAGGTCGAACGCCCACTCTGGACGCATTGGCTCACGGTTATTCGGCCGCCGAACGTGACCAGCGATGTCGCCTTGCTCTTCATCACGGGCGGCAGCAACGAGCGGCCGGCACCGGCACGCCCCCCAGCATGGCTAGTGAGTGCCGCCAAAGATACCAACACCGTCACCGCGGAGCTCCGTCTCGTACCGAACCAACCTGTGGTCTTCAAGAACGATCCGGAAAAGAAGCCGCGATCCGAAGACGACATGATCGCTTACACCTGGGACAAGTTCCTCCGCACGGGAGACGACCGCTGGCCGGCACGGCTGCCCATGACGAAGAGCGCGGTGCGGGCGATGGATGCGGTCACAGCGTTCATGAAATCAGCGGAGGGCGGCGGTCACGCTGTCTCACGTTTTGTGGTGTCGGGGACCTCAAAACGCGGGTGGACGACATGGACGACGGCGGCTGTCGATCGGCGGGTGGTGGCGATTGTGCCGGCCGTGATTGACATGCTGAACGTCGAGCCGTCATTCATCCATCACTGGCGGGCCTACGGCGCGTGGTCCGACGCAGTCAACGACTACGTCCATCACGGCATCATGGACTGGCTGGGCACGCGCGAGTTTCGGGCGCTGATGAAGATCGAGGAACCCTTCGAGTACCGCGACCGGCTCACCATGCCGAAGTTACTCCTCAACGCCTCGGGCGATCAGTTCTTTCTTCCCGACTCGTCGCAGTTTTATTTCGATCAATTGCGAGGCGAGAAACACCTCCGCTACGTTCCGAACACGTCACACTCGCTCGACAAGAGCGATGCGCTCGAGACCGTGCAGGCGTTCTATGCGTCGATCGTCTCGAACCGGTCGAGGCCCGAGTTCCGGTGGAGCTTCGAGAAGGACGGCTCGATCAAGATCGTCGCCAAGGATCGTCCCGACGCGGTGCTGCTCTGGCAGGCGTCGAATCCCTCGGCGCGAAACTTCCGGTTTGACGTGGTTGGCGCGGCGTACACGAGCACGGCGTTGACGCCGGAAGGGCCCAACACCTGGATCGCGCGTGTGCCGGCGCCGCCGTCGGGCTGGACGGCTTATTTCGTCGAGCTGACGTTTCCCTCTGGCGGCGCGTATCCGCTCAAATTGACGACGGGTGTGCGTGTGATGCCGGAGACGCTGCCGTTTCCGGCGCCAGTACAAAAGAAAAAGCCCGCCTGAACATCAGGCGGGCTTAAGAATAATCCCGGCAGTGACATCTCTCAGCGCTCGCGGGGCCCTACCCCCGCTCGCTCTCGGCTCGCGCTTCGCGCTCTCCTCGGGCCGCAGGCGCTCTCTCTCCTCACGTACGCATAAACGTCCGGGACTTGCCAGCCAAAAGAAAAGCCCGCCTGAACATCAGGCGGGCTTTAAAAATAATCCCGGCAGTGACCTACTCTCCCACGCAGTTACCCGCGCAGTACCATCGGCGGTAGAGAGCTTAACTTCCGTGTTCGGAATGGGAACGGGTGTGACCCCTCTCCTATGACCACCGGGAAACTCGATATCGGTGCCTGGGGTTCCATAGACGCAACGCGCCAGATGTCGGCGCGAGTCGTCCATGGATCGTCCCAGACTATGTCAAAGAACTGGTCCGGCTAAAGCCGGACCCTACAACTGCTTGCCCACCATAGCTCCGAAGGAGCGAAGGTGGGAATATCCTGCAAACGGTAGTTTCAACCAACCACGTGCGCACTCTTCTTACAAAGAACAGAGAAAATGGTCAAGCCTCACGGCTGATTAGTATCGGTTAGCTCCACGCATTGCTGCGCTTCCACACCCGACCTATTACCTGGTCATCTTCCAGGAGCCTTTAGAGGCCTTGCGGCCTGGGAAATCTCATCTTGTGGAGGGTTTCACGCTTAGATGCATTCAGCGTTTCTCCCTTCCGCACGTAGCTACCGAGCGCTGCCACTGGCGTGACAACTCGTACACTAGAGGTGCGTCCATCCCGGTCCTCTCGTACTAAGGACAGCCCCACTCAAATTTCCTCCGCCCATGACAGATAGAGACCGAACTGTCTCGCGACGTTCTAAACCCAGCTCACGTACCGCTTTAACCGGCGAACAGCCGGACCCTTGGAACCTGCTACAGCTCCAGGATGCGATGAGCCGACATCGAGGTGCCAAACCTGAGCGTCGATGTGAACTCTTGGCTCAGATCAGCCTGTTATCCCCGGCGTACCTTTTATCCGTTGAGCGATGGCCCTTCCA
>DASRJE010000050.1:0-55250 GCA_035649635.1 Vicinamibacterales bacterium
CTCGTGGCCGCGCAACGGTCGCAAAGGAGCAAACATGAGTGTGCGACATCGTGTCCTGGCGCTGATTGTGTGCCTTCTTGCTTTGCTGCCGTCTCAAGGATTCGCGCAGCAGAACTCGAGCGTGACGCAAGCCGATGTGCAGCGTTTACAGGACAACGTTTACCTCGCGGACCGGGACATCTCTCAACTACGAAGCCGCGACGCCACGCGTGCCAATCAACTCGTCACAGAGCTTGACGATCTCCGCGACGAGGTCGTGTACCTGAAAGTGAAACTGCGGAAGGAGAAGGCGCTGTCGCGAACCGAATACGCTGACGTGCGGGACCGGATCGACGATCTACGTTCGCGTGCACGGGGCGACAACAACGCATCAGCGGCGCCCGTGAGCCCATCGCGGGTGGAATCGGCGCCCGCATCACGCCCGCGTTCGACATCCATTAGCTCGCTCGAGATCCCGGTTGGAACCGAGATCGATGTTCGCCTTCAGAACTCGCTCAACTCGGGGACGGCGCAAGTGGAAGATCGCTTCGAAGGCACCACCGTGGCGGACCTGAACATCGAGGGACGTGTGGCGGTTCCATCCGGTTCTGTCGTGCGAGGCGTCGTGACGGCGGTCGAGCCGGGAACGCGCACGAATCGAACGTCCAAGATGACAGTGAGCTTCGATCAGGTCACCGTGAGCGGACGGTCGTATCCGATACGAGGAACCGTCACGCAGGCAATCGAAGGTGAAGGCATTCGAGGAGAGGCCGGGCGGACGGCTGCCGGCGCGGGTGTCGGCGCGATCATTGGCGGCATTCTTGGCGGGTTCAAAGGCGCGCTCGCCGGAATCCTGATTGGCGGCGGCGGGACGATTGCGGCAACCGAGGGCAAGGAAGTCGAGTTGCCACAAGGCTCGATTCTGCGGGTCCGGTTGGATTCGCCGGTCCAGATCGATCCCCAGCAAACGAGACGCTAGCGTATTTCGTATCGCAGTAGAGCGCAGGCTTCGGGCTGCGCGTGTTTGCGACGCGGGGGCTCAAGCCCCCGCTCTACGCGATTTCCTTCCTCACGTCCTTCATCGCTTCCCGCGCAGCCGCGATCGTCTTCCGGATATGAGTATCGGTGTGCGCGGCTGACAGAAACCACGCCTCGAACTGTGACGGCGGTGGATAAACGCCGCGCTTCAACATGCCGCGGAAGAACGTTGCGTACGCGCCGGTGTTCGCGGCGAGCGCCGACTCGTAGTCCCGGACCGGTGTGGACGTAAAGAAGGGCGTAAGCAGCGAACCGAAGGCGTTCACCTGAAGTGGCACGGCGGCGGCCCTGGCCGCATCGGCAAGGCCGGTGGCGAGCGCGGCGCCGCGGCGGGCGAGGTTGCGATAAAGCGCCGGCCCGAGATTCTTCAGCGCCCACAATCCCGCGGTCATGGCCACAGGATTCCCAGAGAGCGTTCCTGCCTGATACATCGGTCCGCTCGGCGCCACTTTGCTCATGATGTCCGAACGGCCGCCGTACGCGCCTACCGGCAAACCTCCACCGATGATCTTGCCGAGACAGGTCAGGTCCGGTTGAATGTCGAACACTGACTGCGCTCCACCCGCCGACGCGCGGAAGCCGGAGATTACTTCATCGAAGACGAGGAGCATCCCGTGCTTGCGACAGCGGTCTCTCAACCCTGCCAGGAACCCCTCGTGAGGTGGCACCACCCCGATGTTGCCGGCGATCGGCTCGATGATGATCGCCGCGATTGACGCAGCGTGGCTCGTGATCAGCGCATCCACCGACGCGAGGTCGTTATAGCGGGCAAGCAGCGTGTCGGCGGCGACAGGAGCGGGAACACCGGGACTGGTAGGAATGCCAAGCGTCATCGCGCCTGAACCAGCCTTCACGAGAAAGGCGTCCGCGTGACCGTGATAGCACCCCTCGAACTTGATGATGCGATCGCGTCCTGTGAACGCGCGCGCGAGGCGGATGGCGCTCATCGCGGCTTCGGTTCCGGAACTCACAAATCGCACTCGTTCCATCGACGGCACGAGAGCCCGCACTGCTTCGCCGAGCTCATGTTCCAATGGGCTTGGTGCGCCGAAGCTCGTGCCGCGACGGGCCGCCGCGGTGATGGCCTTGATTAACGCTCGCGGCGCATGACCATGGATGAGCGGCCCCCATGACATCACGTAATCGATGAAACGATTTCCGTCGACGTCTTCAATGACGGCGCCCGCGGCTCGCCGAATGAAGAGCGGCGCACCACCGACGGCCTGGAACGCGCGAACGGGACTGTCGACGCCGCCGGGAAGGATCTGACTGGCTCGGGCAAACAGCTTCTGGGATGTGACCGGTCTTTTCATTACAGAAGCCGGGAAGCCTCGCGTGCGTAATAGGTGATGATCATGTCGGCGCCCGCTCGACGTATGCCGATCAGCGTTTCGAACATCACGCGTCGTTCGTCGAGCCAGCCGTTCTGGGCGGCTGCTTTCAGCATCGAGTATTCGCCGCTCACCTGGTATGCCGCCGTTGGTTGCGCAAACCGCTCCTTCACCCTGGTGAGAATGTCGAGATAGGGCAGCGCTGGCTTGACCATCACGATATCGGCCCCTTCCGCGATATCGATCTCCACTTCACGCATCGCTTCGTCGACGTTTGCCGGATCGAGTTGATGGCTGCGGCGGTCGCCGAATTGCGGTGTCGAATCGGCCGCCTCGCGGAACGGGCCATAGAAGCCGGAACAATACTTCGCCGCATAGGACATGATCGCGGTCCGCTCGCAGCCTCGTTCATCGAGTGTGCGGCGGATCGCGGCCACGCGCCCATCCATCATGTCGGAGGGTGCCACGATATCCGCACCCGCCACGGCGTGCGACAGAGCCGCCTGCGCGAGGTGCATCACGGTGATGTCGTTGACGATGTCGTCGCCCTCGACGATGCCGCAGTGGCCGTGCGAGGTGTATTCGCATAGGCAGACGTCGGTGATGACGATGAGATCCTTGATCTCGCGCTTGAGTGCGCGTATCGCGGTCTGGACTGGAGCATCCGGATCAGAAGCTCCGGATCCGGACGCGTCCTTTTCAGCGGGCAATCCGAAGAGCAGGACCGCGGGAACGCCGTCTCCCTTTGCCGCGGCCGCCTCCTGGACGGCCTGATCGACTGAAAGCTGGAAGACCCCCGGCATCGAGGGCACCTCGCGCCGGATGCCTTCGCCTTCGACGACAAACAGCGGGTAGATGAAACAGTCCGGCGTGAGCCGTGTCTCTCGAACGAGGGAGCGGATCGCCTCGGTTCGCCGCAGTCGTCGCGGTCGTCGAGTCAGCGATAGTTTCGCTGTAGCCGGTTTGACCGGCTGCTTTGATGACAAATACGTCACGTTTTCCCCGGTCAAAACGGCTCGCCCCGCGCAGCGGGGCAAGTCAACAGTGCGACTAGCGAGGCGGTCAAGTCGCGGCCTCGCTAGTCGTCGGCATCTCGTGATTGTGCCACGAAGACGCGGCACTGGTGCAAAGGCGGGTCGCCGTCGATCAGAGGTATTCCAGAAGCCCGGCCATCGCCTCATAGATCGCGCGGGCCAGTTGGAGCATCAGTGAGCCAACTTCGCCGCGGTCGATGGCGCTGGTCACACTCACCGGGTCAGTCAGCAGGAGCCAGATTGTCGCACCCGCGATCGTCATCGCGAGCACGCCGATCAAGGCGCCCCAACTGAAGATCCGGCCGAGCGACCGGTTCTCGTCAGCTACTGGAAACGTCTGGGGCGAGTCTGTCACAACCACGGATGGCTCAGTACTCTCGCGTTTTCACGATGTGCAACGCGGCAACAACGAAAACTCCCCCGGCCACGAGAGATACGGCCATGGCGGTCCACGGGAGCGTATGCGTGATGAGCGGCGACATGTCGACCAGCGGCCGAAAGATATCGAATGCCGGCGGCAGCAGGCGACGAACCGGAGGCGCCCAGAGAACCAAGATCAAGATCGTGGTGCTCCAGATGTGCCACATCTCGTCCAGCCAGGTGGACATCAGGACAGAAAGACCGTAGAACGCCAATCCGCACATGAACACGACCAAGAGGTGTTGCATTCCAAGCATCGGTGTCGAGGCTGCCCTGACGATCGGAAACAGCATCCAGGCGGCGGCACCGGAAACCAGCGTGACCGCCGCCGTCTCGAGAAGACCCAGTGCCCCCCGCACCATGAGCAGTCGCGCTCGGGTCACCGGCAGCGACAACGTAAAGTGGGTCGACCCATGAACCCCCCTGGTAGCATTACGTCCGAAAACAGGTTGGGTTCGCACGCCGGATCCGGCGAGCCACACCGGCACGAAAATCCAGGGGAACGCCATCATGGCGAGCAAGCGGCCCACTGGAGTGTTGCCGGGCGCGCCACCGCCGGTCCCGGCCATCGCGAGCACTCCTACGAAGAACGATAGCCATACGAGCGTGAAGACAATCCGCGAGCGCGTTTCGAGCCAGGCTCTGAACCACAACATCTCAATTGCTCCTCACATGTTCGAGGAAAATCTCTTTCAGGCTGACCGGAAAGCGCTCCACCGAAGCCCCCGGCAACGAGCGAAGTTGAGTGAGAACCGATTCGATGTTTCCATTCGCCAGGATCGAGAGCGTCCGTCCGTCCCGGCGAACGGATGCGACACCGGCGACCCATTCAACGCGTGCCGGGACGTCCTGCTCGAAGACGACATGCAGTCGTTGGCACTGGATCTTGAGGTCGTCGAGGGCACCCGACACAACCGTCCGCCCCTTGTCGATGATGCACACCTGATCGGCGATCTGTTCGACGTCAGCGATCTGATGCGACGAGAAGAAGATCGTCGTCCCTTCCGTTGCGGCCAGCGACGTCAGCTCGCGAAGGAGGTCTTCACCGGCGAGGGGATCAAGGCCGTCCATCGGCTCGTCGAGAATCAGCAGGTCGGCGCCGTGTGAGATCGCCAGCAGCAGCATGAGTTTCGAGCGCATCCCCTTGGAAAGATTCGGAATCTTGCGATTCAGCGGGAGTTCGAATACGTCCAGGTATCGGCGTTCGAGATCGTCACGCCAGCCCGGAAAGAATGGGCGGGTGAATCGGATGATCTGGCCGACGGTCATGTACGGGTAGAGTTCTTTGTCTTCGGTCACGAATCCGATCCGGCGGCGAGTCGGCACGTCGGGGCCGCCTCGCCCGATTGGCGAGCCAAATAGCCGGGCCTCGCCGCTATCGGCCCGCAGCAGGCCCATCAGCACCTTCATCGTCGTGGTCTTGCCGGCGCCATTGCGGCCGAGGAAGCCGAAGATGCTTCCTGCTGGCACTCGAAGATCGAGCCCGTTCAGCGCGTGATGCCCCTTGAAGGCCTTGTGAAGCGCGCCGGTTTCAATGATGGATTCCTGCACGGCGTCACCCTCCGATTTTGCTCGCCAGCAACGACGTCAACTCGTTTTCGAACAGGCGCCGGATCTCGTCTTCGGTGAGGCCTGACGCGACGAGCCGCTCGATGGCGGATTGCATGAGGCCTTGAGCGCGCTTGCCAATTCGCGTCGAGCGGCTGGTGGAGCCGCGCACGAATGCGCCGGAACCCTGCCTGAGTTCGACCAGGCCCTCATGCTCGAGATCGCGATAGGCGCGAACCACGGTGTTGGGATTCACGACCAGGTCTTCGGCCAGCTTGCGAATGGTCGGGAGCTGGTCGCCCGGCCGGAGCGCGCCGGTGTCCAGCGCATGTTTCACCTGTTCCATCAGCTGGACGTAGACAGGGACACCGGAGCTCGGATTCAGGCGAAAAACCATGCGTTCCGCGTCACTGTACTAGTGTGCTAGCACATTGTCAAGGCGGCCGAGCCCTCGAGATGTGGGCCTTGCTGTCAGCCTGTCTTGAGCGAGAGCGCCGACACGTGCGCCGCGATGGCATCGACCAGGCCGGCGATAGTCGACACTGCTGGCTGAACGGTCACCCTGATGCCAAGTTGGTGGGCGGCTTCCGAAGTGACCGGGCCGATCGCTGCCACGACGGTGCGAGAAAGCAGATCGATCGTCTGCTCTTTGCCATAGATCGATGCGAAATTGCGAACCGCAGATGGGCTCGTGAACGTCACGACATCGATCGCATCGTCCAGCAGCATTCGGTAGACGTCGGGGCCATCGTCCTGTTGTGCGTCTTCGAGGATGGTTCGATATGCGACGACCTCAGTGACCGCCGCGCCACCATCCCGCAACCCTTCGGCAATCACATCGCGGCCTATGTCGGCCCTCGGCACCAGGACGTGACGGCCGGCCATTGATCCGGTATCAGCCATGGCGGCCACAAGGGCCTCGCCACGGAACTCGTCGGGAATGAGGTCAGCCTTCACTCCGTATCGAGCCAGCCGCTCTGCCGTCCCGGTTCCCACGCAACAGAGGCGCGGCTTCTTCAGCCACCTGACATCGCGCGTCCCATCGAGCAGTGTCGACATGAACGCTTCGACGGAATTCGCGCTGGTGAAAACGATCCAATCGAATTCGTTGACATTGTCCACCGCGCGACGCAGCGGGCCGAGGTCCTCGGGCGGAGCGATGCGAATCATCGGCGCCTCGATGGCTTCGGCACCCATCATCGACAACCGATCCACCATTTCTGCCGCCTGGTCCCGCGGTCGTGTGACGAGGACGCGTTTGCCGAAGAGCGGGCGCGCGTCGAACCAGCGGAGGTGATTGCGGAAAGCGGCCACACGGCCCACGACGACGATGGCGGGATCGCGTCGCGTGTGCTCGTGCGCGATCGCGGCGAGCTCGGCGATCGTTCCCGTTACGGTTGTCTGACTCGTGAGCGTGCCGTTGTACACGATGACGGCTCGGCTGTCGGTTGGCCAGTCATTCGCGATCAGGGCATCGAAGAGATGTGACAGTTGTTGCGATCCCACGTAGCAGACCACGGTGCCGTCAAGCTTCGCCAGGCTCGCCCAGTCGACGTCGGGGAGAACGCGATTGTCATCCTCGTAGCCGCGAACCAGTGTGATCGTGTCGCCACCGCCGGGGTAGGTCACCGGTACTCCGGCATAGGCTGGTACGCCAATACCGAGTGGAATCCCGGGCACGACCTCGAACGGAATTCCCTGCGCGTGCAGGAAGAGCGCTTCCTCCCCGCCGCGATCGAATACAAACGGGTCGCCTCGTTTGAGTCTCGCGACCAGTTTTCCCTCGCGCGCCTTGTCGGCAAGGAGAAACGTAATCGCGTCCTGTTCCATCGGCTGCCGGCCGGAGCTGCCCACGTCGATCAACTCGGCCCCTGCTCGCGACTGTTTGAGGATGCGCGTTGGGACTTCGTGATCGTGAATGACGACGTCGGCGCGCCGAAGGCACTCGAGCCCATGCACGGTGATGAGGCCGGGATCACCGGGTCCGGTCCCAATCAGGTAAACAGAGGGATTCTTCATGACTGATGACTTTCCGCCGCCGACGGCGCGCGCGGGCGCAATGCGTGCCTGGCGTCGATCAGAATGCTCTCGGCGCCTTTGGCGAGGAGTTCGTCGGCCGCTTGTCTGCCGAGCTGCTCCGGCGCCGCGGTTGATCCGTGAACCGTGGCGCGTACCGAGCGCCCTCCATCTGTCGAGACGACGATGCTCGTGATCGACAACGTGTCTTGATTGATCGCGTGAGCGAACGCACCGATAGGCATCTGACACCCGCCGCCCAGTCGATCGACCACCGCACGCTCCGCCTTCAACGCGGTGGCTGCGTTTGCATCGTCGATCGCTTTGATCATGTCGGACGCACGATGGTCGTTCTCGCGAATCTCGATCGCAATAATGCCTTGCCCTGGCGCCGGCACACACAAGTCGACTGGCAGAAGCGCAGAGATGCGCTTGTCACGCTCGAGGCGTCGAAGTCCCGCGGCCGCCAGCACGAGTGCATCATAGTCGCCGGAGTCCAGTTTCCGGAGTCGCGTATCCAGGTTTCCTCGAACAGGCAGGAACTGCCCAGCTGAAGTGAAGCTGGCGAGCTGAGCGATTCGGCGCACGCTGCTCGTGCCGATGCGAGGCGCCGCTCCCAGCGTCGCACGGACGCGATCGAGGTCCTCCTCGAAATCGTGACCGGCAGGCAGCACCAGAGCATCGCGAGGATCTTCTCGAGGGAGCACTCCAGCGATGGCGAGTCCGTCCGGAAGCAAGGCCGGCATGTCTTTGCTGCTGTGAACGGCGAGGTCGACGTCACCTGCGAGCAGCGCATCCTCGATTTCCTTCACGAACAGCCGCTTGCCTCCCACTTCCGACAGCGGCGCTTCACCGAGACGGTCGCCTGACGTTTTGATGACGACGATCTCGCACAGCATTCCCGTGCGATCGCGAAGGAGTGCAGCCACGGAGTTGGCCTGATAGAGCGCAAGCGGGCTGCCACGGGTGCCTATCCTGAGTGTCGAATTCACGTGTGTTGTTACAGTAACGGTCCGGCTAAAGCCGGACACTACGTTTGAGGCCAAAACCGGACACTGCGTCTGAAGGCGGCGCTATTTCCCCCGCCGATCGGTTCGCCTGATCTCCGCGGCTGTGTCGTCGGCGGACGAGGGCGACTCGCTGTCGCGCAGCCTGAAAAGCCGGTTGATGGCCTCAGTGTAGGCTACCTGCGTCTCTTCGTCAGGGAGCGCTTTGAGCTGTTCGGTCGGCTCGAGCAGCAGTTTTTCGACGATCAAACGCGTCACCTCGTCGACACGCACTCTGGCGTCGGGCGGGAGGCCTGCCAGTTTGCCGTCGAGTCGACTGAGCTCGGCTCGTCGAATTCGGTCGAAGCGCTCGCGCAGCGCCACGATCGTGGGGACCGCGCCCCGCGAGCGCAGCCACGCAGCGAACTTGGCCAGTTCCTCGCTGACGATGGCCTCGGCACGCGCCACCTCAGAGCTTCGGCGCGACAGGTTTTCCTGGACGATGGACTGCAGGTCGTCGACGTTATAGAGGAACACCTGCTCGATGTCAACGACGGACGCTTCGACGTCTCGCGGCACAGCGACATCGATGATGAACAGGGGATCGCGTCGATGCCTGCCAGTGACGGATTCGACGTGCGCCCTCGTAATGATCGGCCGCTGAGAACCGGTAGCTGTCACAACGATGTCGGCCGACGCTACGCCATGGGCGAGTTCTTCCCACGCGATGCTGCGTCCATTCACTGATGCCGCCAGGGTGTCCGCGTGTGCCGCGGTGCGGCTGGTGACCACGATTTCACCGACGCCGTTGCTGCGCAAGTGCTGCGCGGTCAACGTGCTGATTTCACCGGCGCCCACCACCAGCACGCGCCGGCCATTCAGCTGACCGAAAATCTTGCGCGCCAGCGCCACGGCGGCAAAGCTGATCGACACGGCGCCTTCACCGAGGGCCGTTTCTGCCCGCACACGCTTGCCCACGAGAAAAGACCAGTGAAACAACTTGCTCAGCATCGGGCCCGTGCGGTGGTGCTCCGAAGCGGCCTGAAACGCGTCCTTGACCTGTCCCAGGATCTGCGGCTCGCCCACGACAACGGAGTCGAGTCCCGCGGCCACCCTGAACAGATGACGGGCGGCGGCTTCGTTGTCGTGCGAAAACAAGTGAGGTGTGAAGGCCGATTCTGGAAGCTCGTGATACTCGCTCAGGAACGACGTGATTTCCTCTCGTGCACGCAGGAGATCGTGGCTAACGACGTAGATTTCAGACCGGTTGCACGTCGACAACACGACCGACTCGGCCGCGGATGGGCGCAGCGCAAGCGCCTGCACGGCAGCGCCGAGATCGCGACTCGAGAAATCGAGCCGCTCCCGCAACTCGACCGGCGCGGTCCGATGACTCACACCGAGGAGAATGACCTGCATTACTGAAAGGTGTGGCTCGTCGTCACGAAGTAGCTCACCGGCAGGAGATTGAGCAACACGATCACGAAGCCGAGTGCCGACAGCCAGGCCGCACGTCTTCCGGTCCAGCCCAGCGTCTTCCTCGCGAACATCGCGAACGAATACACGGCCCAGGTCAGCACTGCGATGAAGACCTTGGGATCCTGCAGCGACATGGCCTGCAGGTTCGAGTTGTTGGGGGACAGCGCCAGCGCCTGTGCCGCCCAGACGATCCCGACGACGACGCCAATCGTGAGAAAGAGCCAGCCAACTGCGACGGCTCGCGAATTCATCGCGTCCAGGACGTGGAGAGACGGCAGCCGCGTGTAGAAGTAGCCGAGATGTTTCTTTTTGATCTCCTTGAATTGCAGCACGTAGGTCAGTCCGAGCATCGCCGCAAGAGCGAAGGTGGCGTACGCAAACAGCAACGACGTGACGTGCACCCAGAACCACGGGCTGTCGAGCACGGGATCGCGGTAGTCGACGCCCGGATAAATCACCGGGATGGCCTGCAGCCCGACGAGGATGGGCGCAATGAATACGCCCATCGCGCGCTCGTCGGTCGTTACTTCGAGATATAGATACGAAAGCGCCAGCAGCCAGACGAACGACGACACTGCCGTCGACGTGTTAGAGAACGGAACGTGGCGGACCTCCATCGTCTGCATGCCGATGACGAACGTGTGAGCGAGGACGCCCAACAGGAGGAGTGTCGTGGCCGCACGTCCGATGGATGGTTGGCGTTTCGCGAAATGAATCGCGTACACCAAGGTCGCTGCGGCGTACAGAACAAAGGGAAGAAGGTTCAACGGGCTGTCGGGGCGTAGTACCCCTTCTTCGTTCGCGGCGTGATGTTCGGCCGCGTTACCTGGACCACGACCCGCCGCCATGCACCGTCGCGACGCGGATTGGCCGATGTGTAACCTAACGCGTACTGGCTGGCGAGCTCGTCGGCGATTTGCTTGTACACGCCATCGAGATCTTCGATCTTCGACGGGAAGAACGCGCGCCCGCCGGTTTCCTGCGCGAGCGTTCGCATTACGAACTCGGCTTCCCTGAAGCCCTTGGCCTGGGTGTCGACTCCGCGCAAGGCGATCGCGTAGATCGAGGTTTCCGAGCGCTTGGCCAGATCGAGAACTTCGTCAAAAGACACAAGGCTGGATGTGTCCTCGCCGTCCGAGAACACGATGAGCGCCTGGCGACGAACATCTTCTTCGTTGACGGCCCGCACCTTCCGCAATTCTTTCAACGCAATGTAGATCGCGTTGTGAAGCGAGGTGGAGCCTCCCGCTGATAGTTGTGAGATCGCGGTGTCGAGCTCGGCCTGGTTGCCGGTGAAGGCCTGACGGATTTCGACGCGGCTGTCGAAGTCGATGATCTGAGCGATGTCGTTGGACTTGAGCCGATGAACGAAGTTCGACGCGGCCTGCTGCAGGGTGGTCAGATGCTCTTCCATGCTGGCGCTGCTGTCGAGCAACAGCGACAGAGCGATGGGCTGCTGACGTCGCGAGAAGAACGTGACGTTCTGCTTGATGCCGTCCTCGAAGACGAGAAAGTCCGGCTGCTCCAGATCTGTAATGTAGTGGTTTGCCGCATCCGTGACCGTGACGTTCAGCGAGACGATGTCGATTCCCGCCTTAAACGATGGCTGTTGCGCCGACAGACCAACGATGAGGCAGACGGACACGAGGACGACAACGAACGTCAACCGTTTCACGTCAGGCTCCAGACTCTCCCCGGGCTCGTGCACCACGCATCGTCACGCCAGCGCGCGCTGAAGACACCTCTGCGCGCTCGGGAGTAATGAGCTGCTGCGGGCGTCCGTACACAACTTTGTACTGCGAAGACAACTCACGCGCCAGCCGTTGCAGCGCGTCATCGAGCCCATGCGGGCTGAGCAGCGAGATGCGTTGACCTCCGGAACCTCGGGGGCCGGCATCCAGCAGGAAAGAACGTTCGCGGGTCGCATGCTCTTCGGAGTGATAGAACTGGCCGATCGTCACCATGTGGAGGGCGACATCCTCATCCTGGAGCGCAGCGACGACGTCCTTGGAGTAGCGATTGGTGAACTCGATGCCATCGGTGAAGACGGGGACGATGACGGCGCGAGGCGTTTCGCGCTTGGACAGGCCGCGAGTCGTCTCGAAGATGCCGTCGAGCAGGGTCATGCCGCTTTGACTCATGGCAAACAGCCGGCCGACGGCCTCCGAGAGGCGCTTCGTGTCGTCGGTGTAGTCCACGAGGATGGTTGGTCGATCCGCCAGGGCGATGACGGCGACGTGATTGCCCGGTGCCATCCTGGCGACGAACTTTGATAGCCCGGTTCGGAGGAAGGTGATGTCGTCGCTGGCTGCGGCGCTGTTGTCGATCAGGACCGCGACGTCAAGTGGCTCGGTGGCGCGTGAGACGCGAAGGACCTCGCGCTTGATGCCATCTTCTTTGATCTGGAATGCATCAGGGCCGAGGTCACTCACCGGTTCGCCGTCGCGATCGACGGCGCTGACGAACATCACACCTTCGCGGTTTGCCTGCGCCGCGTGCGGTGCCGTTGAGAGACTGGCCAATACGGCGAACAAGGCCGCGACGACTAACGATCGGAACGGTGTCAAGCGCATGTGCGTAAGAAGGCAGGCTCTGTAGGGGCAGTATAGGCCCCGCCCCGATGAGCGTCAAGAGTCAATAACCTGCCTGAACCTATTGAAAATACTGGACTTGATCGTGGCCGCCGGCGGCGAAATCGCGCCTGGATCCTGCGAGATATCGCGGCTGGTGAAGTTTTTCACAAAGTCGGGATATACTCATGGGCGGTGCAGCCTTGCGACGGGCTGGCCGTGGCGCGGGCAAGCGTTTTGTAGCGTATGGTGCCATGGGAAAAAAGCAGTCGAGCTTTTCGTTCAAGCGCTCGGCCGAGTCGCTCCAGGACAACGTACAGCGCGCGGGGCCAGCGGCCGGTGCCAGCTACACGCTGATCGGCGCCATCATCCTGCTCGGCGGTCTCGGCTATGCCGTTGATCAGTGGCGAGGGACCGCTCCCTGGGGCTTGTTTGTCGGTCTTGTCCTCGGATTGACCGTCGGGTTCTACGAGTTGGCAAAGGTCGTCTGGCATCGATGACGGCAGTGGCGTGGATGGTCGGCGTGAGCCTGATCTCATGGCTCGTGACGACCGTGAGCACTGCTGGTCGCAGCGACCCCGAGATTCTCTTGGGGATGGCGGGCCCGCTAGCGTCGGCGGTTGGCAGCTGGGTCGCCTACGAGCGAGCGCATCGATCGGCGCCGGGCCGGCTGACGAACGTGATGATCACCGCGCTGGCGGTGAAGATGGTGTTTTTCGGCGGCTATGTCAGCGTGATGCTGCGCGGACTGGATCTGCGTCCGGTGCCGTTTGTCGTGAGCTTCGCGGCGTACTTCATCGCGTTGCACACGATTGAAGCGACATTCCTGCGACGATTGGTGATGAACGATCTGCGTTCGCCGACGAGCGAACGCGCATAAGATTACGGTCCACGTGATGCTTCAACCCGAACACGTTGAAACCGCTGCCGGAGTGGCTTCACAAGCCGCAGAGAAGTTCAATGCCGGCGAGGTGATCATCGAGCACGTTTCGAACAGTCCGCTCGATCACCCGCTCATTCATCTGCCACCGGTCTTCGGCATCGACTTCTCCATCACCAAGCATGTCTTCATGCTCTGGGTGGTCGCGGCGCTCGTGTTCCTCATTGTCACGGTGACCGTGCGTCGCTACCTGCGACAGGATCGCCTCATCCCCTCGGGTTTCATGAACGCCCTCGAAGTCGTGGTGGAATTCGTCCGCGACGGGATTGTGGAGCCCAACGTCGGCCGCAAGTGGGTGAAATCCTGGACACCGTTGCTTCTGACGTTCGCGGTGTTCATCCTGGCTGCGAACGCGATCGGCCTCATTCCCATCTTCGACGTGCTCTCGCTGATCAATCACTCCGTGCTGCACTTGCCTGAGGAGTCGTTCATGGCGCGGGTGCTTCACGGTGGCACCACCGCGACGGGCAACTACAACGTGACGGCGGCGCTCGCGACGGTCACGTTCTTCGCCATCGTCATCGCCGGCGCGCGGGCGCACGGCTTCGTCCAGCATTGGAAGAACCTGGTGCCGCACGGCCTGCCTTTGCCGGTGACGCTCATGCTGATCCCCATCGAGATCATGGGCATGTTCGTCCGGCCTTTTGCCCTCACGATGCGACTTGCGGCCAACATGACGGGCGGCCACATTGCGATTCTCGCCATCCTGTCCTTTGTGTTCATCTTCACGGAGTTGTCTGGGCAGGCGCTGGTCGGCGTCGGCATCGGCATTCCGTCGGTGGTGCTCGCGGCGCTGGTGTCGGCGCTCGAGATCATCGTGGTCGCTGTCCAGGCTTACGTGTTCACACTGTTGACGGCCGTGTTCATCGGCATGGCCATTCACGCTCACCACTGAGTGTTTGTCGGCGCGTCCACGAGGACTCGCCTTTCGAAGGAGAGACGAATGGAAGGGTTCGCACTTGCATACATGGGCGCGGGGATCGGCCTTGGCCTCGCTGTGATCGGCGCAGGTCTTGGCATCGGTCGGCTTGCCGCCGGAGCCGCAGAAGCGATCGGACGGCAGCCTAGCGCGACCGCGCAGATCACTGGTGCCGTGAACCTTCCGCTCTTCCTACTCGAAGGCGTCGCGATTCTTGCCGAAGTGTTCGCACTGCTGATCGTGCTGATGAAGTAACGCTTCGCGCAGGTCAAAGGTCAAAGATCAAAGGTGGAGGGGCGTTCGTCATGAATACATTGGTCCAGCCCGATCCCGGGCTTTATATCTGGACCATCGCTACGTTCCTGGTCCTCTTGGCGGCGTTGGCGAAGTTCGCGTGGCGGCCGCTCCTCGAGGCGCTCGAGCGGCGGCAGGACTTGATCCGCCAGTCGCTCGATGACGCGCAGAAGGCGAAGCAGGAGCTGGAGAAGCTGCACGTCGAGTCGCAGCGAATCCTCGCCGCGGCGCGTGCCGATGCCGACCAGATCCTGTCCAATACCCGGTCGGATGCGAATCGATTCCGCGAGGAGTTGAAGCAGAAAGCGCAGGCCGAGGCTGCCGGCATCGTGAAGAACGCCGAGCGGCAGATCGAGCTCGAAACGGCGCGCGCGCTTCAGCAGATTCGCACCGAGGCGGTGGATATCTCCGTGGCGATTGCCTCGAAGCTGCTCGAGCGCAACGTGACGAAGGAAGACAACGAGCGATTGATCGAAGAGACCTTCAAGCAGATCGAAAACCGGCGTCCCAGCTAGGTTGTCCGTCGAGGCGGGTTTTTAGATCCGCCTGGCTGCACCCGCGCGTCGATCTAGCGCCCGCCGCGTCCGAGCAGAGCCAGCGATGGGTCGCCGCGGAAGCGCGTTCGCGCGTCTGATCTGAGGGCCTCCGCGCGAGACGGATCGCCGAGGATCGTCCACAGTCGTGCGGCGACGCCGTAACCTTCGGGTGTCGGCGTCGAGGCGACGAGTTCGTTCAGCACATCTTCCACCGCGGCATCACGATTCGAAGCGCGGTACAGCATCGCCAGGCTCGTATACGCCTGGATGCTGCGCGGGAAGTCGCGAAGCTCCTCGCGAAACTGCGATTCGGCCTCATCATAACGATCGAGACGCGCGAGCGACTCTCCGTAATACAAGTGGAGATCGGCGAGCGATCGGCCATGGTCCGCCAGCGCTGCCGCCGCTTGCTTGAAACTCGCCGCGGCCTTCTCGTACTGCCCTTCGTCATAGAGCAATCGTCCCTCAACGAACTGCTGGACAGGCATGGTGGGGTCAGCTTCACGCGCCGCTTCGGCGTGCTGGACCGCTGCCTCCTTGTCATTGGTCGCCAACGCGACGCGAGCAGCCACTTCGTGCGCCGCCAGGATCTCGGGAGGCCCTTCAGCTTCGGCCAACATCACGGCGATGGCCGCCTGCTCCTTCGCAGGGTCCGTCTTGCCGGCCTTCAACAGCGCGTCGGCCAATGCGCGCGCCGCGATTGACGCATCGGGACGAAGCTCTCGGACTTTGCTGAACTCGAGGATCGCCTCCTCGAGTCGCCCGGTGCGTGAAAGCAGCACGCCAATCTGGAAGTGGATCGATACGAGTTCGGGGTGCGCACGTGCGATCGCCTGTAGAGCCCTGATACCCGCCGTGTATTTCTTTTGACCGATGAGGACGGCGGCGGCGCGATGCTCCTCGACCAGCATGCGCTGGGTGTTCGCGTCGAGCGCGATCTCAGTTGAGGCCGCGGGCCCGTTGAGACCCAGGTACCCGAGCAGCGCGTAGCGATCTTCTTCGCTCGGTTCAACCGGCAATCGAGCGGCAATCGTCGACGAGCCGATGAGACCATCGAGTGCGGATCGCAACCGGGCTGCCTCATTGGCTTCGCCGACCGCTTCTGCACCGGTGTCGAGCGGAATGAGATCCTCACCTGTGCCACGGACGAAGCGGAAGTGATTCGCCGTAAGCGCGTAGACCGGCTCTCCTCCGAACCGGAAATACGCGGCGAGCGACTCCGAGTAGATCGGTGATGCCGGCATCACCGTCTCACCATCGTCGAGGACTGCGCGCAAAGACCTTCCAGGAAGACCCGTCGGGACGGGCGCACGAACCATGTCGAGGATGGTCGGCAGGATGTCAACGTTCTGGACGGGCGCCGAAACGCGGCGACGGCTGCCCTGGCTGTCTGGCTGTTTGACGATGAGCGGCACGCGCAGAGCGCGATCGTCGAGCGTGAGTCCTGAGCCAACGTCGCCGCGGTCGCCGACGAGGACAATCGTCGCGTCGTCGTAGAGCTCACGCTCCTTGAGCGCAGCCGACAACCGCATGACGGCGGTGTCGGCATCCTCACCGGGGACCTGCACGAACAGAAAAAACCGTTGACCGCTTTGCGTCGACATCCAACGCTCGGCGATGTCGATCGTCTGCGAGCCGCTGCGGTCGGTCGCGGCCGCACCTTCCGAAGCTCCGCGCGACATCTCGTCGTCGAAGAACGAGAATCCCTGGCCGAGGCCGGTGCGTCCCCGCAGAAGAAACGATGAAACGGCGGCGCCAGTCGCGAAGCCTCGATTTCGAAGCAGTTCCGCGAGGGTGCTCATATCCTCGGGAAGCGAGAACCCGGCATCGTCGCGCACACCGTGTTCGATTGGGAGTCGGCCAGTCAGCAACGACGCGTGGGCGGGAAGGCTCTGCGGAGAGTGTGTGTAGGCGCGCTCGAAGACGACCGACTCGCTCGCCAGCGTATCAATAGCGGGTGTATCCGGCCGCTCGGCGCCATAGGCAGAGAGGTCCGTGGCAGGTACGCCGTCGACCGAGACAAGGAGAATTGGTCCCTGAAGCGGCGGCGATTCACGCGCATACCACCACCCGATCGCAGCGGCGCCGGCGACGGCGACGAAGAACAACGCAATGATGAGCCCGGCCAGCCAGCGGTTGGCCCGGACGTGCGCGCGACCTGCCATAGCTATTGCGGAAGTGCCTGCAATTCAGCGCGCGTCGACTCGAGCTCCGCCTTCGCGCGTGCGCTGATCGTTTCGTCGGTGAGTAGTTGAGAATAGGTGTTGATCGCGCGATCGAGCAGCGCTCGGCGAGCAACAGGATTCTGTTCCGCCGCCGCCTGCTTACGGTACGTACCGGCGACGACGAACGAGATCGACGTCAACTTCGGGTTCTGATCGCGAATTTGCTGATAGGCAGCGAGTGCCTGATCGTACTGACCGCCGTCGCGCAATTTGTTGGCCGCGGTGACCGACTGAATCACGTTTTTGTCGAGGGCACCGGGAATCGGGCCGGGATCGTGCGCCAGCACGAAACCCATCGGCGGTGTCGTGGCAACGCGAACCGGCGCCTGCGCCGTGAACGACGTGAAACCAGGGGCCTCCACGACGAAGGTCCACGTGCCGGTTCTCAGGCCAATCATTCCCCAGCGACCTTTGTCATCAGTAGACGAGGTGATCTCGGCCGGCCTCGCGTCTTTGTTGATCGCCCGAACAATTGCCCCTTTGATCGGGCGGCCGTTCGTGTCCTTGACTGTGCCGGTCGCGCGGGCGGACTGGGTGAAACCGGACGTTGCCAGGAAGACCGTGAAGAGCACGCCGACAACGAGTCGTAAGCCTGACATCACGAAATCCTCCAGGACGGAGTTCAGTCCGCCACAGTGCAGGCAATTTTATCGCAGGACGGTCCGCGCCGGGGGCCACATGCTCGGTCAGAGGCGCAACCTCGCTAGAGTTCGTAAAGCATCAAGTAAATGACGACGCCAGTGACCGAGACATAGAGCCATATAGGAAAGGTCCAGCGCGCAATTCTGACATGCCGGTCGAACTGCGAACGGAGCCCCCGGGTTGCCGTGACGAGCGCCAGGGGCACGATGACGGCCGCCAGGATGACATGTGTAATCAGGATCGCGAAGTAGACGAGCCGGATTGGCCCTTGTCCCGGAAATGGTTTGGACCCTGCATTGAGGTGGTAGGTCACGTAGCTCACGAGAAAGAGCCCCGACGTAGCCAGCGCGCCCAGCATGCACCACTGGTGCTTGCGCTGGTCGCCACGCTTGATGAGCACGTATCCCGCCAGGATCAGCGTCGCCGCGATACCGTTCAGCGTGGCGTTCAGCGCGGGCAGGTCGGAAATAGTGAGCAAAGACCTGATTGGGAATTCTGTTCAGATCCACAACCGATCGGCGACGAGCGCACCGAGAAGCAGCGGCAGGTACGTGATCGAGAAGAGGAAGAGTTGGCGGGCGCTATCCGCCGAGCGGTGGCGAGCGAAGACGACGCTCAGCCAGATGAAGACGATCCCAAGACTCGTGGCGATCGCGCTGTACGGCGCTCCCGCGAGGCCGACGACGGCTGGCAACACGCTGACTGGCCAGAGCGCCGCGGTGTAGAGAAGCGCCTGGCGCCCGGTCCGTCGGCCATCTGGCTCGACGACCGGCAGGAGCGGAATGCCTGCGCTCGCGTAGTCATCTTTGTACATCCACGCAATTGCAAGGAAGTGCGGCATCTGCCAGAAGAACACGATGCCGAAGAGCACGATCGCGGGAAGCGTGACGGTTCCGGTGGCAGCGGCCCAGCCGATGACCGGAGGCAGCGCGCCAGGCACGGCGCCCACCAGCGTCGCTAACGACGTTCGCGTCTTGAGCGGTGTATAGATCAGCACGTAACTGATCAGCGTTGCCGCGGCGACGATGGCTGCCGCGGGTGTCGTCCACACGGCAAGCTCAATCAGACCCACGACGGAAAGTCCGACGCCGAACCACGTGCCCTCGGCAACGCGAAGCCGGCCGCGTGGCAAAGGCCTGCCGCTCGTTCGCCGCATCCGCCGATCTGTTTCGCGCTCCCACACCTGGTTCAGCGCCGCGGCGCCGCCCGCTACCAACGCCGTTCCGACGAGCGTGTGTACCGCGAGCGCGAGCGTGACGCCGGCAGGGGACGCAAGGTAGAGCCCGGCCAGCGTCGTGGCCAGGACGAGCAGATTCAGTCTGGGTTTCGTGAGTGCGAGAAAGTCGAACGCGCGAATCGATCGAGCAACGCTGTGGCTGCGATCCGCGGCAGGCACCGAGGTGCCATCAACGATGTGCGTGCTCGTCTTCACGCGCGTCCCCGTGCCGGTCCATACCCGTAAGCCGGGTCCTGTTCTGTGGCGTAAGTACCCTCTCTTGAGCCCGACACGCGAGACCCGAACCTGGCGCGTCGTGATCGGAGGGTCAGCACCAGCGATGTCGCGAGGACAGACGCGCCCGTCACGACATGCAGGGAGTTGATGATGTAGTGCTTCTGGCTCAACACTGTCAGCGCACCCAGTGTGATCTGCAACGCGATCAGCAAGAGGAGCAGCGTAGAAGGCCGCCACAACTCTGGTCGCGTGCGGCGATGAAAGAAGACATGCCCTGTCGTTGCGAACGCGAAGAGGGTCACGATGACGGCGCCGACACGATGCGCGAAGTGGATGGCGATCTTCGGATCCCACGTCGGCGGCAGCAGGTGTCCGAACGCGAGCGGAAAGTCTGGTATCGCTAGCCCCGCGTCGGTGTGCCGCATCGTGGCGCCAACGAGGATCTGCATATACACCAGCACCGTGGTTGCGGTCGCGACGGCCTGCAGGATGCGATCGTCAGGAACGGGTCCACGGCGCGAATACGCGTTCTTCCACCCCGGTGAGGTGGTCAGCGCAATCGAGATCGTCAGGCAGAAGACGAGTTGCGCGAGGCTCGCATGGGCGATCGAGATCGGATCCGGCAAATACCACAAGACGGTGATGCCGCCGAGAATGCCCTGCGTGATGACAGCGCCGAGCGCGACATAGCCCAGTCGTCGCACCCATCGTCGTGGTTCCGCAAGATGCAACCACACCGCAAGAACGAGGATCAGGAAGCCAACGGTGCTGGCGATGAGGCGATGCGTGTGTTCGAACCGGATGCCACCGACCATCTTGTCGAGTGGGAAGGTGAACATGAACCAGCCGTACGTAGTAGGCCAGTCGGGGACTGAAAGGCCAGAGCCCGTGCTCGTCACGAGACCGCCGGCAAAAATCAGGATCGCGGTTGAGACCGCGACGAGCGCCGCGTAAACGTGGAGGAGCATGACTTGGATACGCCTCAGAGCTTGAACGTGAAGGATATTTCCTTTGTTTCCTTCGGTCCAACGGTGACCATCTGCGTCTGCGTGCCGAGCTTCTCGTGCCACGCTTCGATGGTGTAGGTGCCCGGAGGTAGTTTCTGGATGTCGAAGGCACCGCCCTGCCCGCTCACGGCATAGAACGGGTGATCGAGCACTCCGACCCACGCGTTCATCCACCTGTGGACATCGCACTTGAACGGCACCATGACTTCAGCCGTCGTGAACACGTGCGTCTGCCTCAGTCCCTTGACCGCCTGGCCGCGATTGAATTCGCGATTGTTCATCGGGAGGGCGTGGACGTTGTGCAGCGTGTCGTCGCTGTTGAGGATTTCGAGCGGCTGACCTGCCTGAATTCCAAAGACCCGCGGCGCGTATGTGCACCCCTTCTGGTCCAAGACCACCGGCGTGGTCGGGACGGGGAACTTCATGTCTCCGAGTCCATCTTTGACGTAGACGAACACGTTCTGCAGGCCGCCGTCGCTCACCACGAAATTCTCTGTCTTCGCCTCGCCCTGCTGCTCGCAGTAGGGGTCGGACCGGCGGTTGATCGTTTGGGTCGCGGGTGGACTGCCCTCGAGTTTGATCGATCCCTTCAGGCCGCCCGCAGTGGCGGGGTCGACAGGATTAGCCGCGACGGCCGCTGGCGCCGGAGCGGCCTCTTTCGATTCGTTTCCGCCGCCGCAGGCGGCCGAGCTCAATACGATGACAGCTAGGAAAACGCGCAGGAATAGGGCCATGCCAACAGGCAATTATCACACGCCCCCGGCCGCCACGATCTTTCGGTGGACCCTGTCCTCGAACCACTGCGTGCTCCACCAGTCGACTGGTGTGACCTGCTGTCCACCGACGAGCATCGTGAAATGCAGGTGATCTCCGCCGGCTAGCCCGGTCATGCCGCTCCGCCCGACCTCGGCCCCCTTCTCGATTTTGTCGCCGACTTTGACGCCGATTGACGACAAATGCCCGTAAAGCGACTGGACACCTAGACCATGGTCGATCACCACGCAGTTCCCATAAATACCGAGATCGGACGCGTGGACGATGACGCCGCGCTCGGCGGCAACGATCGGCACGTTGGCGGTCACGGCGAGGTCGAATCCCAGGTGCACCTGCCGATCGACCTCCTTGCCCTTGTATACATACGT
The DNA here is from genome assembly GCA_035649635.1 of Vicinamibacterales bacterium. GTDB lineage: Bacteria > Acidobacteriota > Vicinamibacteria > Vicinamibacterales > UBA2999 > Gp6-AA40. Next base: position 21,560 of record DASRJE010000050.1, read on the forward strand.
TCGCGTATCGGCGAACCGCGCCTCCACCTGTGAATTGCCTAGCTGTTGAAACGCTCCCTTGAAGAGCATTTCCGGAGCTGACTTCTTCGCCAGGTCGGTGATGTACTGATTGTTCTTTCGCCGCAGATCGCCGTTGATCTTCAGGAATCCCGACAGCAGGTCGTCGGTCGGAATCTGCTCCTGCGGGGAGTTGCTGGCAATGGCGGGCACGACCCGACCGATGAAGCGATCGTCGATCTCGATGCGGCTCTTCGAGTACGGCTTTGCAAACACCTGGTGATCGAGCGCGGCGAGCGCTTCGTTGCCCGCAGGATCGCGAGCAAACACCTGGAAATCGGTGTTGAGGTCCTGATCGAACAGCAACGCGAAGAACGCCACGCGCAGCGCCGGATCGCTCGTGAGCCCGATCCCCGACGCCGGGTAACCGCGATACTCGATGTTGCCGACGCGCACACCGGATTCCACATCCGCCGGCGCGGCCCGGTAAACGACGAACTCACTTCCACCGTGGTTGATGTAGTGGAACGTCGAGAGCACGGTGACTTGCGGCGGATCCAGTCGCACCGTGACGTCGTGCGTGGTCGACGAGCTCACGTTGCGAAGCCCAAAGAACACCGGACGTGACGCGTTGACGACAATGCGTGCGGGGCCGGCCTGAAGGTCGGGCAGCGCCTTCTTGCCGATCGGTCGCATCACGTAGATTCGTTCCGCCGATTCCTGCTTGATGTTCCCCTGCGGCTGATCGAGTGTGAAGACGGGGAACGACTTGCCGCCCTGCTCGACGATGACATCGACCGACGAGAATTTTCCTTCCGGGGCCTCGACCACCATCTCGAACGACGAGTTCTGACCGACGAATTGGCCCGGTTGACGAATGGCGATCGTCGGACCGGTCGAACGTCCGGCCCAGAACCACGCGCCGCCGGCGACGATGACGGCGAGCACCACGAGGACAACGATGAATCTCAGAAAAGCGCCCATGTCCGAATCATAACGCGCCGAAGCGCGTGCGGGCGGCGGCTAATTGCGGAACCGGCTACTGAACTTCCTGCCGGCGGCGGTGTGTGGTACCCCCGCGGTGGGATACGCGCCACGAGCGGAAGCGGCGTGGATAAGACGAGCGTGCCGATTCTCACAAAAGTCTCTGGCCGATCGCAACCGACGTTTCAGGGCTGGCCAGCGGAGGCAAGTCGTGTGAGATCGCTCAACCAGTTGACGACGATATGGAGGCGCCCAGCCGTCGCTTCGTCCTTGATCATGGCGAAGCGCTGGCCGTCACGCGCGACATCGTAGTTGGCGATGGTGATGCCGGCCCCGAAGGCGTATCGAGGATCGAACAGCCCGTGCGGACGCGACAGCACGACATCGGGATTCATCGAGACCTCCACGACCATCATCTTGTCGGCGTTGCGGTAGAAGATCTCCTTGCCGTTCGGGTTCCATACTGCCTGGATTCCACCTTGCGTCGAGACCTGCGCGCTCTGCACCAGAATAAGGGCGCAGGTACACTTCGTTTTGCCTGACTCGTTCGAGATGTATGTCATCCACTTACCATCCGGTGACAATCTGGCGCCGCCTTCGTATGCGGCGGTTTTGAGTATCGGTGTCGTTGCGGCAGGGTTGCTCAACGGCAGAGTCAGCACGTCTCCCAGGTGCGGAGTGCGAAACTGCGAAAGCTGCGGACGGTCGGAGGGTCCGAGAACAAGATCGCAACTTAAGTCAAAACTGCCCACCTACCATCGACTTTCATGAACGAACGAGCGACGCGCACCGACTACGCAGACCGGCTCGAACGTGTGTTCCGGTGGCTCGCCGACCACCTCGATGACACGCTCGATCTGGCTCGCCTCGCGGACGTGGCTTGTCTATCGCCCTATCACTTCCATCGCGTCTATCGAGCGATGCAGGGCGAGACAGCGGCCGACACTGTGCGGCGGTTGCGTTTGCACAGAGCAGCGGTCGATCTGATCACGGGCGAACTCCCGGTGGCTCGCGTCGCGCGTCGCGCCGGCTACGGAAGCCAGGAGGCCTTCACGCGGGCGTTCAAAGCTGCGTATGGCGCTCCACCGGCCCGCTACCGGGCGTCGTTCGTTCCCCTGCCAACGGCGAATCGCCAGGAGGATGCGATGGAAACAATGACTTACACGGCCGTCGTACGGTATGTGGCGCCGATTCGAGTGGCCGCCGTGCCTCATCGAGGCGCGTACATGAACATTGGCAGCACCTTCGAGCGACTGATCGCATTGGCCGCTGGACAGGGCCTGCTCGGGTCCGAGATGCGGACGTTCGGCATCTATTACGACGACCCCGCGGCAACGCCGGTCAGCGAATTGCGCGCAGATGCCTGCCTGGCGATTGCGGACGGCTGCGTTCCCAGCGGCGAGTTGCAGGTCCGGGAAATTCGAGGTGGGCGATACGCCGTCGTTCACCACGTCGGGCCGTACGCGGAGCTCGAACATCCGTACCGGTGGTTGTATGGCACCTGGCTGGCACAGAGCGGCGAGGAGCCGGACAACGCGCCGACGGTTGAAGAATACTTGAACGACGCTCGCATCGTGCTACCCACCGAGCTCGAGACAGAAATCTGGCTACCGCTTCGCTGATGAAGACGTTCGACAACGAATGGATTCTCGAGGCCTTTGCCGGCCGCGCGACATTCTTCACGAAACGAATGTTCGGCGGGCTTGCCGCATATCTTCACGAGCGCCAGATGCTGGTGCTCGTGGAGCCGACAAAAACCGGCCGCTGGAAGTGGCACGGTGTGTTGGTGTGCACGGACCATGAGCATCAGGCTTCGATTCGAGCTGACTATCCGGCCTTGACGCCGCACCGCGTCCTGCGAAAGTGGCTTTACATCGACTCGACGCACGCGAAGTTCGAGTCGACGATTGAAGCAGTCGCGAAGCGTATCGCCAGAAACGATCGCCGCTTCGGCATCGTGCCTAGCAGCGCGAAATCGAAGCGGCCAAGGGACGGAGGCTGATCACGCGTCCTGCTCAGTCGATGCCAAAGCAGTAGAACCGGCCGTCGCCGCCTGTGTTCTGAAGATTCGCCTGACTGCACCCTTGCGACGGATGGGCTGAGTTCCACGAGGACGCGCTCGCACCCTGGCCCATTCGGTCGTGATGACCCACCTGTGCGCGACCGGCGCCGCTCGATGTCCAGTTGCCGCACGTCAGATCGTCGCCGGATGGAAACGATGTTCCATCGGGCCGCGAACCCGTCAGGATGTCGTGGGTGTTCGGCGTATCTCCCACGCCATTCACCGGGTCGAGTCGCTCGGTCACGGCCATCGTCTTGCCGATTTTGCTGCTTGCCCCATGAAGATCGTCGACGTTGGCGGCAACGAGCTCGCCTTCAGCGTTGTACCAGGGGCCTTTCCCTATTCGGTCACGCGCGTTCACAGCCGGCTGCCCCGACGTCTCGGATGCGCTCAGATACGCTCGCCACGTGTGGTCGCCGGCGCCTTCAGCCGTGGCCAACGCCTGGCAATGCGCGTCTGCTCCACTCAGCCCGCCCAGATCACCGCCCTCGCCGCTGCCGCGGCTCGTCACAAAGAACGTCATCACGGATTTCTTGCCGCCCATTTGAAGCGATTGGGCGACGGGTGGCTGTGAAGCGGGAGGCTCTGAGGGTTCAGGCGTCTTTTCAGTGTTCTGCGAACATGCCGCGGCCATTGCTGCCACGACGAGCATCCAGGGCCATCGTTTCTCGCGCATGTGTCGTCAATTCTAGGACAGCCTGTCGTGTATGAGGCGCCCCCGGGGCCACCAGCACCCGTTAGCGTATTCTTCGAGAAGTAGAAGGTGTTCTGCCTATGATTCGTCGATTTGGCGTCCGCCCATTGATGATTGCTGCCGCCAGCATCATGTCGTTCGTTTCCGTGGCAACCGTGGCTGCTCAGTGGACCTATCGCAACCCGAGCGTTCCGCGAACGAAAGACGGCAAGCCGGATTTGAAGGCGCGGGTACCGCGCACGGCCTGGGGCACGGTCGACCTCTCCGGGGTCTGGCAGACCGACATCAAGTACAACGCAAATCTCGCCGCCGATCTGAAGCCGGGCGACGTCGTCATGCTGCCGGCGGGACGCGCGCTGTTCGACGAGCGACAGGGGAACCTTGGCAAAGACGATCCCGAGGGCTATTGTCTGGCGCCGGGTGTGCCGCGCGTCAACGGAGTGCCCTTTCCGCAGAAGATCGTTCAGACGCCCACGCTGGTGGTGATCCTCTACGAAACGCGAACGACGTTTCGACAGATCTTTCTCGATGCACAGCACTCGCTGTCGAGCGACGCGCAACCTACCTGGATGGGCTACTCAAAGGGACGCTGGGAGGGAGACACTCTCGTCGTCGAGACGACGGGTTTCAACGGAAAGACATGGCTGGACGATGCCGGGCATCCACAGTCAGAGCGCGCCAGGCTGACTGAGCGGATTCGTCGTCCGGATTTCTGGCATCTGTACGTCGAGATCACCATCGATGATCCGGTGATGTACGCAAAGCCGTGGACCGTGACGCAGGAGTTTCAGCTGGAGCCCGATGGCGAACTGATCGAATACGTGTGCGGCGAGAACAACCGCGACATTCCACATCTGGTCGGCAAGTAGACCGCAACCAGGGCTGCGCGCTTACGGCGAATCAGAAATCGCGTCAGTCTGCCCGCAGCGTCACGGAGGCGTCGACCGACGCCGCACGACGCGCCGGGACGAGGCACGCGGCGAGCGCACCTGCCACAATCATTGTGACCGTCGTCGCATACGTCATGAGGTCGTGCGACGAGACGCCGAACAACATGGACTCGACGACTCGGCCGATCGCCACACTCGCAAGCAGGCCGACTCCCAGGCCAACGATCGCCGGCGTCATCCCCTGTCGCATCACCAGGCCGACGATCTCGCGCGCGCTGGCGCCCAACGCCACGCGAACGCCGATATCCCGAGTCCGCTGACTGACGATGTAGCTGAGCGCGCCGTACAGACCACCGATGGCAAGCAGCACTGCCGTGCCCGCGAACGCTGCGAGCAAGACCAGCGTGAACCGCCGCGTCGCTAGCGACTGCGTCACGATGCCGTCGAACGTCTCGATGCGCGTCACCGGCTGCAGCGGATCGATGTTCCGAACGATCTCGCGCACGGTCGGCACAAGCGACAGCGGATCGCCCCCTGCCGCCGTGCGGACGACCATCGTCATGACCGGCTGGAGCCAGGGAGGCTGGGCATGTGGGACGTATGCCTGCTTCGTCACCGGCATGTGCAGGCCGTAGTGTTTGACGTCCCCGACGATGCCAACGATGGTGCGGAGCGGACTCATCGGCGCGCCGGGAACGCGAATGCGACGGCCGATCGGATCCTCGCCCGGCCACAACTCCTCTGCCATGGTCTTGCTGATGATGACAACCGGTGCCGCGCGCTCTCCGTCCGAGGATTCCAACGAACGACCACCGAGAACGGGGATGCCCATCGTCGCGAAGTAGTCGGGTGCCACCATGTAGGTATCCGCGATCGGAGCAGCAGCAGGGTTCTCGAGCGGGCGGCCCTCGATCTGAACCGTCATTTGAGCGATGGAATCCGTGAGCGGCACCATGGACGAGGAGCTGACGTTCACGACGCCTGGCATCGCCCGGAGCCGCGCCGTCAGTTCGTCGAAGAACTGCGTGACGCCGGCGTTCTGCCGATAGCGGTCTCCGATCAAGCTGACTTGGAACGTGAGGAGCTGTTCCGGCCTGAATCCGGTGTCAACGGCCAACAGGCGCCCGAAGCTGCGAACCAGCAGGCCGGATCCGACAAGCAGCAGCACGCACAGCGCAACGTTTCCTGCAATCAATGACGCGCGATAGCGCCATGCGCCCGGCCCCGACGTCGTGCGACGAGACCCGAGACCGGCGATGTCGGGCCTGGCCACGAGCATCCGCGCCGGCGCGAGACCGAAAAGGACCCCGGTCGCGAGGCTCAACGCGATCGCATATCCCAGTACACGCGCATCCGGCGATACCTCGGTCAGGCGCGGGATCTCGGCGGGCGCGTTCGTGGTCAGCAGCGCCGTCACCCAGAAGGCGACTGCAGTTCCCGCAGCGCCGCCAATGACTGCGAGCACGACCGCTTCGGTCACGAGTTGCCGCAGCATACGCGCGGGAGACACGCCGAGCGCGCGGCGCACCGCAATCTCCTCTTCACGTTCGCTGGCGCGGATCAGCAGCAGGTTTGCGATGTTCGCGCATGCAATCAACAGCAGCAGAGCCACCGCGCCCCAGAGCAGGTACAGCGGCGTTTTCACGGGGCCAAGAAAGTAGTCGCGCAGTGACGTGACCGCGGGGCGTGGCCGGTCGTACTGCGTCGGAAATCGCATTGCGAGCGATTGGAAGATGCGTGTGAGGTCAGTTTCCGCTTCGGTCCGCGCGACGCCCTCCTTCAGGCGGGCGACCACGAAGATGTGGCGGCACCCCCGGCAGGCCGGCGGTCCCATCTGTTCCGAGTAGCGAAGCAGCGTCCAGATCTCGGCGCCCGCGAATTTACGCGCTGTGATGATGTCGTCGGTATTCGGCGCCAGCACGCCGAGGAGCGTGAAGGTCTGCTGATTAACGGTGATCTGCTTGCCCACGACGTTTGGATCGGCACCAAATCGCCGCCGCCAGAGGGCATCGCTGATGATCACCACGGGCGGTGCCCCGGGCTGATCCTCGGCTTGCTCGAAGTCGCGGCCAAGGGCGGGAGTAAGGCCGACGGTCCGGAAATACTCCCACGTGACCCGCGCACCATCGAGCCGCTCGGCGTCTCGACCCTGACCGGTGAGAGTGGCCGACCAGCCGCTGAGAGCCGCACTGGACTGAATGGTCAGGTTCTCGTTGCGGAGATCGGCGTAGGTCGGGTATCCGGTCATTCCCGGATTCCTTCCGGCGAACTGCTCCTCGACCAGCACGAGTTGGTCGGCGTTGCGATAGGCCAGGGGCGCAAAGACCACTCCGTTGACCACGGAGAAGATCGCCGTATTGGCGCCAACACCGAGCGCCAGCGTCAGGATCGCGGTGAACGTCAGCACGGGCCGCCGCGCCAGCATGCGAAACGTGTACGCAAGGTCGCGCTGCAGGATGTCGAGGTGCTCCGCCGGGGCCGTGCGAAAGACGTCCGCAATGGTCGCGAGCCAGACACGCGTGAGGCTGACTGCGCCGTCAGCTGAATGACGTTCCGCGCGAAACGTCGCCGCCATCTCGCGCTCGTAGTCGCCGCGAAACTCCGCAGGCAGCAGGCGCATCAATGCTCTGAACAGGCGGTCGGGCCAACCCATGGCTCATGCCTTTCGCAGTCGCAACTTCGTGCGTGCCTGTTTGGCCGTCGCTTCGAGGCGCAGCGCCTCACCCTCGGCTGCCTTACGCCCGCGTGCGGTGAGGCGGTAGTATCGGCGCCGTTCGTCGTCCAGTTTGGGATCTGGGCGCGCCGTTTCTTCGTCAATGAAGCCGTTGGTGAGAAGCCGCTTGATAACCGTGTAGAGAGTTGCCGCGCGCAACTCCACCTGGCCATCGGTGCGCATCGCGATCTCCTTACCGATGGCGTATCCGTGCTTGTCGCCGTCAGCGAGAGCGACGAGCACCTGAAATTCGGCTGCGGTCAGAGTGGGAGATGGCTGTGTCACTCGCCGGATGATATATCATCAGATGATATAGTTCAAGAGCGATAGACATCCTCTTCACACACGAGGCGTACAGAGTTTCAGGGCGTGATGAGATTCGCACGCGACAATGGATTTCCATCGTCGTCTATCGTCATGTGCGGATTCAGGTTGTTTTCCTGGCAGACGTATTCAAAGATCTCTGCGCCTTCTTCCCATCGAAGTAGAAAGCCAGCGGTCCACGGTGTCGTGTAGGCTCCGGGATCGTCGATCGTCACCTCGTACCGCAGCGTGCTGAAGTCGGTACGGGTAAAGCGCTCGATTTGGTGGTACTGGTCCGTGTGGATCAATCCTTCTGCGTCGATCCAATTCTGTTCGTTGAATCCGATTGTGTCGACGACGAGCGTGTCTCCTTCCCATCGGCCGATTGAGTGGCCGTAGTACGTCGGAATCAAGTCGCGGCCTTTCGGATGTTCTTCGACATCCATATGAATCGTGCGGTAAGTCTGCGGCCCGCCGATATCGAAAATGATCACTCGCTGAATGTCGGGGAACTCGACGATCTCAAATCCGTAGGCGGTCCCGATTTGCCGCGGTCCAGCCGAAGGCTTGCACCGGGCATGGGGCGAATCGCGGTCGTCTCTGGATCGCCGATATTCAAAGAGCGCTTTCGCCCAGGGTTGAAACGGGATCTCCTCGATCTTGCGGTCGTTGGGAAGCTTGTTTGTCGTGTTGGCGTCAACGACGAGTTCCCGCCGCGTCCGAATCCAATGACCCTTTTGACCGGGAACCGTCGCGATGTTCACCCGCCCATCTGGCCGGCGAGGGGCAGGCTGGACCTGTTTCGGGCGTTCACCTTGAGCAAAAGACGAGCCGACAAGCAGAGCGAGCGACGCGGCGATGATAGTGATGACGAAGAAGCTTCGCATGTCGCATGGCCTCGTCCGGAAAGGATACGCCCATCGGCTCCCTCCCGGCCCAGCGGCGCGTGGTACCATCCGCCCGCCATGACCAAGGTTCTCATTCCCGTTTCGCTCGCACTCTCTCTCGTTGCAGTGGCAGTGCTGTGGGGTCAGGAGTCACCGCCGCCGCTGCTCCCGCCGCAACCGCCGTCCGGGCCGACGCCCATGCCGGCCGTTTTCCGCAACTACACGCCGGTCACCGAGGCCCGGTTGCGCAGTCCCAACGACGGCGACTGGGTGATGAATCGTCGGACCTACGACGGATGGGGCTATAGCCCCCTTACGCAGATCACTCCTGCCAACGTCTCCCGGCTGAGGCCGGCATGGTCGTTATCCACGGGGGTAATCAACGGGCACGAGGCTCCCCCTATAGTGCACGACGGTGTCATGTTCGTCGCAACGCCCGGCAGCCAGGTCATTGCCATCGAGGCCGCGACGGGCACAGTGCTGTGGCGCTATCGCCGGCCGCTCGCACCGACCGTCATCAATCGGCATCCGACGACTCGCGGCGTCGCCCTTCTTGGAGACAGGGTGTTCCTGGCCGCCAGCGACGCCGTGCTGATGGCGCTGGACGCGCGCACGGGGCGCACGGTGTGGTCCACCACTGTTGCCGACAACCGAGGCGGTCACTATATGAGCCTTGCGCCGCTCGTGGCGAATGGCAAAGTGCTCGCCGGTACATCCGGCGGGGAGCTCGGCATCCGCGGGTTCATCGCGGCCTACGACCCTGACACGGGTAAAGAGCTGTGGCGCACCTATACCGTTCCGGCGCCGGGTGAACCCGGAAGTGAGACGTGGCCCAAAGGCGGCGAGCAGTGGAAGACAGGCGGAGGCTCGGTGTGGGTGACCGGCAACTACGATCCCGAGACCGGCCTGGCCTATTGGGGCACCGGCAACGGCGGGCCGTGGATGGGCGATCAGCGTCCGGGTGACAACCTCTATACCTCCTCGACGATCGCCGTTGACGTGGCGACGGGACAGATCAAGGGCCACTTCCAATACACGCCGAACGAGTCGTTCGACTGGGACGAGGTGTCGCCGCCTATCCTCGTGGACTTCCAGCGAAACGGCCGAACGATCAAAGGACTCATCGACGTGGCCCGCAACGGCTACATGTGGTTTCTGGAGCGAGGAACAGGTCCGATCCGCTTCGTCCAGGGCGTACCCCACGTGCGACAGACGGTGTTCCGCAGTCTCGATCCCGTGACCGGCAGGCCCGATCTCGATCCCGCACGCAAGCCTGGTACTGGCAAGCTCGCGGAGTTCTGTCCGTCACATTGGGGAGGGAAGAATTGGCCGCCCATCGCCTACAGCCCGCAGACGCGTCTCGTCTACGTCCCGGCGAACGAGAATCTGTGCGCGTCCATGGAAGGACTGCCTGTGAAGTACTCGCCCGGTTCGGCCTTTACCGGAGCGAGGAATGTGATGTCGATCGTGCCGGGTGCCGATCACATCGGGGAAGTGCAGGCGTGGAACGTGGACACCGGTACGCGCGTGTGGACTCACACGTTCGCCAAGTCGTCAAACTGGGGACCGCTGATGGCGACCGGTGGTGGATTGGTCTTTGGCGGCGGTACGTCGGATCGCATGTTCCGCGCGTTCGACGCACGGACTGGAAAGGTCCTCTGGCAATACCCAACAACCTCGGGTGTCATCGGTCAGGCGTCGTCGTTCACCCTTAACGGACGTCAGTACGTCGCGGTGCAGTCGGGGTGGGGCATCGACGCGCGCGGGATGCAGGGCCGGCTCAACGCGATCCGTCCCGGCGAGTTTCCCGAAGTGCCTGAGGGTGGGGCAGTGTGGGTGTTCGCGCTGGGGGACTGACATCCGCGGCCTGCGGTGTCACCCATTGCGCGGCGCCCCTCGTCTGACCCGGGCGTTGTGACGAACACGTTCCTGCACGTTCCTGGCAACGTTCCTGATCGTCGCGGCGTCTGCATCCCGATATACGGATGGCAATCGGTTAGAATCCCCGCGACCCGGTTCCGGACTTGCCTTGAGTTGAGTTTTCACTGTTAGCGGTCGGCCGTAGGTCTATCCCGGCATCACGATGAAATTCGCGAGCAAATGGGCGTGGGAAACAACTCGATCAAGGGCTCGTATTCGGGATCGGACGTGCTCTCCTACAAGCCATTCCTGTACACCGACCCGACCTTCATTCGATTTGCGCCTAACGAGACGCACACAATCACGCTGAATTATCGGATCATCAGCGCCGGATCCAAGGGCTTTTCGTTCGGGTTCTTTTCGCCGACGGCGAGTGGAGCGGGTCAGTTTCTCCAGACTGCTTCGATCAACGGGGATCGACGACATCCGCGTTACCCGTGCGACGACCGGTCAGCTCGTGGCGTCGGAGAATGCTGAGGGTCCGACGCCCGCCCCAGGACCCCTGAACTTTAGGATCACGGACGGGCGCGCACTGTTCACTGAAGCGGACTCCATCGTTCGAAGCGCCGCGGCCAGAGATCTCGATGGCAATGGTTATCCGGAAACGATCCTTTCATTTACCGCACGGCGCCCGAGCACGATTCCGCTACCAGTGATGATCGTGGAAGCCAGTTCCGCCATGCGGCTTGCCACGGCCGAGGTCTTTCCGGCTGGTACTCCCAGGGTCAAACACTCTGCGCTGACGCTCTTTGCTGACATCGATCGGGACAGGCTCGACGACATCGTGTTTGCCGAGGCGGGGTCGGATGCTCCACCGTGGCAGGGCTCGCGGATAGGCGTTGCCCTCAATCGAGGCGGCGGCACGTACGTCGATGTGTCCTCCATGATTCCGCAGGAAGTGCAGACCACGCGTGCCTACGCTCTCGCAGCCGGTGATGTCGATAGTCAACCCGGAATCGAGGTCGTTCTATTGGACCAGAACGGTTCAAATCATGCACTGCTGCGCTGGAATGGAAACGGCCGACGCGCAGCGAAACTGGATTGCGGACTCGTTGTGGGGATATCCAACGCTGTTGAAGTTGTCAGGGTTGGTTACTCCGATCGCAGGCCTTCCAATGGATCGACGCGGGTGGCGGCCCGCGCCGGCATGTAGCAAGCCAGTAACGCGACGACTGTCAGGAGCGCGGCAATTGCGCTCAGCGTCGCGGGATCCGTCACCGTGATTCCAAAGACGAGACTTGCGAGGCTCCGGCCCGCGGCAAGCGCCAGCACGACTCCGCAAGCGATCCCAACGGCGACTACGACGAGGCCGTGCCGCATGAACAATCCCAGGATCTGACGCCCCGTTGCTCCGAGTGCCATCCGCACACCGATTTCCTGCCGACGCTCAGCCACGACCTGCGCGACCACACCGTAGACGCCGACCGCTGCCAGAAGAACGGCGATGATACCGAAGGCTGAAAGCACGATCATCGCGATGCGGCGCCGACTGGACGAGTCCCGCATCAGCTGATCGACAGTCCGGTCATTGAAAACGGAGACATTGCGGTCCACCTCGTGGATGGCCGCCTCGAGCGATGAGGGGGACACCGTCTCGCGCGTACGGACAATCGTGAACACCGTTGCCCGTGGCTCCTGGACGACCGGCAGGAACAGCTGCGGCGTCGTGTTGCGATCGACGCCTTGCTGCCTGACATCGCCGACGATGCCGACGATGGTCCGCCAGGGGCCAAACGGCTCGGCCGGGAATCCCTGTCTGATTTGCTTTCCGAGTGGATCCTCATTGGGCCAGAACTTCCTGGCGACGTTGCTGCTGACGATGGCAACGGGGGCCGAGTCGGGTGTGTCCGTCTGGTCGAAATACCGGCCTTTGACCAGCGGAATCCTGAGTGTGTCGAAATAGCTGGCGGTCACGAGAACCGTATCCGCATTCGGAAACTCGCCAACCGATATCCAATGCTCCGCAGTCTTGCCCTGAGTATTGAACACGGTCCACCAGTTCGAGCCCAGAATCGGCAGCGAAGAGGTGATGGCGGCGTTCTCCACTCCCGGCAGCGCACGAAGACGTTCGACCACGGCGCCGTAGAACATCTGCCTCTTGGCGTCGGGCCACTGGGGGCCCGTCAACGCAAACATCACCGTCTGCAGGTTGTGCGGATCGAAGCCAGGATCGACACGGGCGAGCCGAACCATGGTGTGCACCATCAGCCCTGCTCCGGAAAGCAGCACCGTCGCGACAGCGATCTCCGCCAGCATCACGGCCTGGCGCAGTGCGGCTGCCGAGCGAGTCGCGCCGCGCCCCGACCGCACGACGAGTTCCTGGCCACTGACACCGGCTGCCTTGATGGCGGGAACGATGCCGAACAGGAACGCGCATGCGCTGCCGAACAGCGTCGTCCATGAGAGCACGATGAGGTCCAGATGAATCTCGTCGAGACGCGGCATATCCCGCGGCGCCAGGCTGACGAGCGCGGTGAGAATCGCTGCGCCCGCCACCGCACCGAGCACACCACCGATGAGGACGAGGAGCGCCTGCTCGATCAAGAGCTGCCGGATCAGGGCCCATCGGCTGCCGCCGATCGCCGCGCGGATGCCGAACTCGCCGGCGCGCGAGGTGCCCTTGTTCAACAGCAGACCACCAAGATTGATGCAGGCAATGAGCAGAAGTAGTACGACGGCACCCGCGACGACGGTGAGCGTCGGCGCCATATCGCCGACGATACGGTCGGCGAGGGGGACGATGTAGACACAGCACGCAGGGTTATCGCTGCCCCTGTTAGTTGCCGGGTATTCCAGTGCAAGCGCGGCCGCAATGTTCTGCATTTCCGCACGTGCCACCGTCACGCTGACTCCGGGCTTGAGCCGGGCGACGGCATAGAGGGTCGTGTGGTTCAGGCGGTTTTGCATCCCGCGGTAGTTCGCAGCCACAAATGGCTCGAGCAGCAGATACACGTGAGCCATCGTCACGTAACGAAACCCTGGAGGCAGGACGCCGATCACGGTGTATGAGCGGCCGTTCATCGTCAGCGTCTGCCCAAGCGCGGCGTGCGCGGTACCGAACGCGCGTATCGCGAATGCATGGCTCAGAACGGCGGTGGGCGTCGCATCGGGCCGAGCATCCGATTCGTGGAAGAGACGGCCCTGAAACGGCGTCGTGCCGAGCACACCAAAGAAGTTCACGGTGACGTTCCGCGAGTCGACCTGCTGCGGGAACTGACTGCCTCTGCGGATCACCGAGTCGGCCAGTGAACCGGCAATGCCCTCGAACGACTTGGCGCGCCGGCGCCAGTCGTCAAAATTCGGCCAGGCGATGCCGGAGCCCTCTTTTTCGGCGAGAAACACCAGGCGGTTCGCGTCTGCATAGGGCAGCGGCCGCACCAGAACCGCGTAGGCGATCGAGACGATTGCCGTCGTCGAGCCGATGCCGAAGACCAGCAGGGTCAGCGCGGTGGCTGTGAAGCGGGGCGATCGCCGCAACACGCGCGCGGCGTACGCGACGTCGCGCCACACGGTGTCGAGCCATGTCGCGCGGACGGCACGGGTCGATTCGATCGTCTGCATCAGCCCTCCCAGATCGCGGAGGGCCAGCCGGCGTGACTCTTCAGCCGAGAGACCTCGCGATCGGTGCGCCTCAATCTCGCGTTCGAGATGATCGCGGAGCTCCTCGGCGATCTCGCCTTCAATCCGGTATCGGTCGAGCAGTCCGCGCAGTGTGGCGAACAGCCGGGCGATCATTGACCCTCCTCCAGCACGCGCCGCATCGACAGCGCGAACGCTTCCCATGTCTCGGTTTCCTGATTCAGACGTTTCCGGCCCGCCCTGGTAATCGTGTACACACGCGCGCGCCGATTGTTCTCGGAAGCCGTCATCTCGGACCGCACCTCGCCGCGCATCTCGAGACGATGCAGCGCGGGATAGAGCGAACCCTGGCTGGTCTTCAGGCCCTCCTGGGAGATCTGCTGAAGCCGGCTCGAGATGCCCCAGCCGTGGTTGGGGCCGAGCTCCAGGATGCGCAGGATGAGGAGATCCAACGTGCCTTGGAGCAGCTGTGTCTTATTCATCGTTGACCTCTCGGGATCCGAGAGGAGTCTAGATGCAAGACCTATCGGAGGTCAAGAGGAGGTCAGGTCCGCCGCGCCGTGTTCCGCCGAGCAGGTGGAATTTGTCGGCATCGCGGCGTAGCTGTTACGCGAACGGCTTGCGCGCGATCAGTTGGTGCATGCGGCAGTGCGCGACGACCGTCTCGCGCGAATTGTCTGCCTGGGTCATCCCGTCGACCAGTTCTGTCCGGCGCGCCTCCGTCATCGCACCTTCCTCCACGCCGCGTGCCAGTCGGCTTTGAGCGCGATCTCGCGCATCTCGTCGTAGGCGTGCGATGGCGGTTCGGCATAGACCGCGCTGACGTCGGCCTCTTCACACACCATGACGCTGCCGGGCTTGAGGGCCGTGCGAATCGCGCGCATCGCCTCCACCGGGCGGTTCAGATGCACCATGAGCCAGCGGCTATAGGAGATGTCCAGTGTGTTCGGTTCGATACCCGGTTCATACACACTCCCCACGCGGAACGACGCGTGGCCCAGCCCGGCTTGCTGTGCGAGAGTCTGGCAGGCCTGAACCTGCTCCTCGTTGACGTCGATGCCGGTGGCGTGAGCGCCCTCAGCGGCAGCCCACCGCGTCACGTAGCCGAGTCCGCATCCGAACTCGACGAAGTGCCGCTGCGCAGCCAAACCCGCGCGCTTTAGTAACGCTTGCGTGCGCGCATCGTGAATCTCGCTGATCATCCGCAACCGGTCATGATCGTCTTTGCCGGGGAGAATGTACTTGTCGCCGACGCCGCTCATCGCGGAAGGATAGCATCGGCGTCAGGCAGCCTCGCCTCGCCTTGAGGCGGGAAAGTGATCGACGAATTCTGGTCCCGCTGAACTGTCTCGCTATTGGCTTGTCAATGTTTCTACAGGGTCCACGGCCGCCGCGCGGTGGGCAGGGAGATAGCTTGCGGCAAGCGCCGCAAGCGTCAGGACCGTGGACGCCGCCGCAAACGTGACCGTGTCTACTGGCGTGACCCCGAAGAGCAGCGACGACATCCATCGTGTAATGGCGGCGGCAACAGCCACTCCGATTGCGATCCCGACAGCGGAGAGCATCATTCCCCGATAGACGAACAGCCGTTTCACACTGCCGGACCGTGCGCCTAGTGCGAGCCGGATTCCGACTTCCCGCCGGCGCTGCATCACGGCATAGGCCAGCACGCCATAGATGCCGACGATGCCGAGCAGGAGGGCCATCCCGCCGGCAATTCCCAGCAGGATCAGGGAAAACGAGGTAGGCGCCATCGACTGCTCGTACACCTCACGCAGCGAGCGAACCTGGAAAACGGGTAGACCCGGCATCACCTCCACCACGGCTTGCCGAATTTCCCGAACGAACCCTTCGGTCCCCGTTCTCTCGCTGCGCATCACGAAGTTCACCGAACGTGGCAAGAGCGTCCCGGCGACGAAGTCCTGCAAGCGCGCCGGCCAGTAAATCATGGGCGGCGCGGGCATGTGGGCGCCGGCGTCGTGTACGTCTGCGACGACCGCGATCACTTCCTGCCACGTCTGGCTGGTGCCGATCAGCACGCGCTTTCCAATGGCGCCCTCGACGGTGCTCCATTCCCCCCGCGCGAAACTCTCCGACACCATCGCCACGTTCCGCTGGTTGTAGAGCTCCTCCCACGTGAAGTCACGTCCCACGAGCAACTGAGTTCCCAACGTGTGAAGCGCTCCAGGCGAAATGATCCTGATCGTTCGGGTCGGCGGGATTCCCTGCGGCCCATACTCCTGACCCTCTGCGGCGACAATGGCGTTGATCCTGAACGGCTCCATGGACAACGCATCGACGAACGCCGCGGAGGTCACTCCGGGAACCGCCGCCAACCGGCTGAGAATCTCCTGCTGCAGACGCGTGACGCGCTCGGGTTCCGGGACATCCACGGCGGACAGGGAGATGCGCACGGATTGGATCGTCGCCGGGTCCGTGAATCCGGGCTGTACGTTACGCAGGTTTTGAAACGTGCGGACCATCAGGCCGGAGCCGATCAGCAGCACGAGGGCCAACGCCACCTGCACCACCACCAGCGCGTTTTGCGAACGGTGCTGGCTCTTGCCAGCACTTGCCGACCGTCCGCCGCCGCGGACGGATTCCGCGAGGCTCACCGCGGATTTCGATCTCACGAACCTCGCGATCGGGATCAGCCCGAAGAGCAATCCCGACGCGATCGACGTCGCCACGGCGAAGCCGAGTACGGCGGCGTCGATCGTGATCTCGTTCAGTCGCGGCAGGTTCACCGGTGCCAGGGCCAACAGCACGCGGAGGCCGCCGAATGCCAGCCCCAGCCCCACCAGGCCGCCCAGCAGGCTGAGCGTCAGGCTCTCCACCAGCAGCGCGCGCGCAAGGCGTCCCCACCCGGCGCCGAGTGCCGTGCGCACCGCCAGTTCCTGGCCTCGGCCCTCCGCCCGCACCAGCAGGAGGTTGGCGACGTTCGCGCATGCGATCACCAACAGGCCGCCGATGCTTCCCAGCAGGACCCACAAGACGCGCCCCACGTCGCCCACCACATCGTCTTTGAGGGGGCGCACGGCCGGACCAAGTTGGAGGTCTTCCAGCTGCGCTCTATTCTCGACTCGCTTCCAGGCTTCGACCATCCGGGCGACATCGGCGTTGCCCTGAGCAAGCGACGCTCCCGACTTGAGCCGTGCGATCCCCCTGCAACAGAAGCCCTCCGGCAGCTGGCCGGCTGCGACGACGGGATCGAAGCGCAAAGGCAGAATCAGATCTGCAGGAATTTCCCGGATGGAGAAACTCGCGGGCATGACGCCGATCACTGCGCGCGGTCTGGAGTCTATCGTCATCACGCGCCCGATGATTTGCGGGTCGCCGCCAAACTGGCGCTGCCAATAGCCGTAGCTCAGGATCACCGTGTCCTGCGTGCCCGGCCGATGGTCGTCCGGCGAAAACCATCGGCCGAGGCCGGGTTGAACGCCAAGGGTGGTCAGGATCCCTCGCGTCACCTGCAACGTGTTCGTGTGCTCCGGATTACCAAACCCTGTAACCGTCGCCTCGCCCATGGTGAACAGACCGAACTCCTGGAACGATCGGCCATTCTCCGCGTACGAAGCGAACATCCGGGGCGCCAGCGGAAAATCGGGCGTGCGCTGGCTTCCAAACACTGCCGAGACGCCAATCGTCACGACGTTCTCGGATTGGGGATAAGGGAGGGGCTGGATCACCACTCCGTTGACCACGCTGAACATGGCCGTCGTCGCGCCAATCCCGAGGGCGAGCGTCAGGATAGCCGTGAGGCTGAAGGTGGGTTGCCGCCTCACCATGCGCGTCGCATAACGGAGGTCCTGCCAGACATCGCGCAGCACGTGTCCAGCTGACGCCCCAGGGGTGATCGGCGCCGGCGTTCGCGCCTGCTGCAGTGGCGCCATGTACTTCGCCAGCAGGTTCCCCTCCCGGAACTCGGCGAGCGCCAGGCGTGTGGCCTCGTCTTCCCCAGCCCCGCCTGCCACCAGTTCGCACCAGCGATCCTCGAGATGCTGCGCGAGCTCTTCGACGATCTCGTTCTCGCGGCTTGGCGAGAGGCGCAGCGACGATAAACGCGGCCGCACGTGTTCTGCCCACTCACCCCTCGACTGCGTTCGGGGTGACCCTGAGCCTGTCGCCCCTCGACCATGCTCGGGGCGACCCTGAGGCCCTCGAGGGGTCGAAGGGTTACGCATTTTCGTCTCCTGTCACGCGCCGCACAGCCTCGACAAACGCGTCCCACGTCTTCCGCTGCTGGGCGAGGACGCGCTTGCCCTGAGGCGTTAGACGGTAGAACCGGCGCCGACGCTCATCGGGCTTCTCGACCCACGTGCCCTTGATCCAGCCGCGCTCCTCGAGGCGATAGAGCAAGGGGTAGAGCGAATCGATGTGGAACTTCAACTGGCCGCCAGACCGTGTCTCGATCAATTTGCTGAGGTCGTACCCGTGGCGGGGGCGCGCCTCGAGCAGCGAGAGGATGAGCAGTTCCGCCGAGCCGCGCTTAAGTTCCCGGTCGAGCGCGCGCGCGTTTATATCTGACATGAACAGATAGTATGTAGGCAGACATGAAGGCGTCAAGAAAACGTGGCGGCCAGACGTTCTGAGTTAGCCCGTTATGCGGGCTCAACCGCGAATTTTGTACTCATTGTTCCAACCGCATAACGGGCTAGGCGCGCAGAGCGCGCCCAGAAGACGCTGTCACTAGTCGAGGGCTTCGCCGGGATATCACCCCTCGACTTCGCTCGGGGTGCCCTGAGCGCCAGTCGAAGGGCAAGGGCGGAGCCCTTGACTAGTTGGACCGCAACTCGCCGACGGTGCGGACGGGCGCGCCGACCTCGAGAGGCTCCGCATATCTAATCACGGGCATCAGCGGCGTCACGGCAAACGGGATCTTTTCGCGAACCGACATCAGAGGCACGGCGGGCGAGTGATCGAGCGCCACTCTGCCGCTCCACGCATCGACGACGAGCCGCGCGCCGAGCTGGAGCGCGGCGATCTGTTCGAGGTTGTCTGGCATCAGTGGCGGGGCCTGTTTCATGAGATCGGCAAGCCGGGTCATCTGCCCGTTGGCCGCCATGTAATCTCCAATGTGCGGCTGGATGAGCCGAGGCAATTGCTTGGCCTGGTCCGAGAGCGTACGAAGAAACAGGCCGGCGTCGGCCAGCTTGTCGCGATAGGGTGACTTGCCGAGCAGCTCGATGACCTTCTCGTCAGCCGCCGCTTCCTCCTTGGGCGTGCGGCGGAACCGCAGCGCCTCCAGCAGCACGCCGTCGGGCACCATCAGACGATCGGCGAACGAGAACTTCGTGTCGATCAGCTGGTGGCCGAGTGCCACGTGGCTCAACTCGTGCGCGAGCATCGTCGCGAGGCTCGCTTCGTCGGGCAGGACGTCGATGAGGCCGCGGCTCAACACGATCGTGTGGCCGACCGTGAACGACTCGAACGGCGAGGTCAGCAGGATTCGGGAGTGCAGCGGCCGTTGGAAGTTCAACTTGTTGGTGACGACAAGGTTGTTGAGGACGGTCTCGAGGACCTTGTCCGCTTCGCCCACCGGCGCGAGCAGGCCGATCGCCTCGAGTCTTTCGAGGACGTTCGCCTCGGCCTCCTGTTCCCATCGGCGCTGGCTGAGCACGGGCGACAGCTGCGCGGCCCCTTCAGTGGTGTCGGCGACATTGGGCTCGTCGATCCGGATCGTCGTCAACGAGCCGGTCCGGTCGGCGTTCTGAGCCTGGTATCCCCAGATCCGTGTCTGGCTCTTGAACCGGGCTTGCCGCTTCGACTTCGAGGACGACTTGGAGGACGATGCGCTGTTCAGATCCGTTTCTTCCGAGTAGATGTACGACGGCACCCACACGCCGGGCGCGGCGTTCACACGCCAGCCGTCCATATGGAACGACAGCCTCCGCTTGAGCAGGCCTGACATTGTTTCTTCCGATCCGCGGCTGGCGCCGTTGAAGCGGACGAGGTTGTAGTCACGATCTTCGATCCAGATCCGGCCGACGAAGCCCTCCTTGCCATCGCGAAGCGGCCTGACGTCGAAGACAAAGCAGCGCGATTCGCCGAGGAACTCCCGGCGGACGTACGTGAATTCGTATCGCTTTCGGTCGAGCACCCGCCAGTCGGGCGTCACCATCGCGGCGAAGGCATCCCCCACGCTGGGCGGGTTCGAGAGGATACGCAGCATCACCCCTCGCTCTTCCCTTTGTCCGAACGGACGAAGCGTGGGCCCCTCATCGAATTGGAGTTGGCCGAGGAAGTAATTGTCGTCGATAGGGACCCAGCCGCGCGCCTCGTCCGGCGCCACATCCTGGATGTACACCTCCATCAACGGGTGGGATGTCCGCAACCTCTCGAGCACCGCGCGTTCCGCCCTACTCATCCGGTCGATGATGTCGTCGGCTTTGACCTGTCCTGCCCGGCTTGGCGCCTGTGCCGTTGGAACTCTCTGATCGTTTGCCTGCGCATGGGCGATCGGCGCCGTAACGGCGGGCGCGAGCAGTGCAGCGAGCAGCAAGGGAAGACGTGCAAGTCGCATAGGTGCCTCTGACTAAGACAAGCGGAACGTGATGTGAACCGTGGCACGGGAATCGACGGGCCGGCCGTCCGACTGCGCTGGCTTGAAGCGAATGCGGAGTGACGCCCGCTGGGCCGCTTCGTCGAGGCCGTGGCCGAGTCCGCGCACGACGCGCAGCACGCGGACGTCGCCGGCTGCAGTGAATTCGAGCTCGAGCGACACGGTGCCTTCGATGCGGGCGCTGCGCGCTTCGTCCGTGTACTCCGGCGTGGGCTTGAAGACGATCTCGACTGGCCGATCAATGGGCTTCGTCACCGCTGCCGCGGAAGGGTGGGGGGGCGCACTCGCCCGTTGATCGAACCCTGCCGTCCGCACCTCGGCGTTTGCGGTCTCACGCGGCGCGGGCGCCCCGCCGCTGAATCCACCTGTCGTGATAGCGCCGGGTCCGTTTGCGGCGTCACGCGGTGAGGCCGCCGCACTTCCGAATCCGCCAGTCGTGATCGCAGCTGCGGCCTGGTTCGTTCGCACGCCGTTTGTCCGCTCGAACAGGCCGGTCTCAGGAGGACGCTGAATCACCGGCTTTTCGATCGGCCGTTCGAGCGTGGGGGTTGCCGCAGGCAGAATCGGTGCCGGGGGCGGCACGACCGCCTTGGCGACGATAGGCGCGGCAGGAAGCGGCTTGGGCACTTCCGCTTTGGCTACTTCGCGCATCGGCCGCGGAGGGGGCGGAGCAGGAAGGCGCGGCGCCACGAGAGACGCCGACGGCAACTTCACTAGTTGCGTCGCCGGCAAGATGAACACCATTCTCGATCGCATGCGCGGCGTCGATGCTTTCTCGAACGCACGAATCGGGACGACGATCAGGATGAACGCGAAGATGGCGTGCAACACGACACTGAGCCACAGGCCGGTGGTCGAATGGCCAGGGGGCGAGTTCAATCGTGCGTCGTCGAACAGAACTGACATGTGTCGTACAGAACTGAAATGCCGAAGCGTGCTGCTTCGGCGGCGATACTGTTGGGGGAGCTCTCACAGCAAGTGAAGTGCCGCCGCGATCGGGGCGTGGCGCTTATGCCTCTGCGAACATCCTGCCGGCTCTGCTAACGCGTTTCTGTTCGACTGCGGGGGTTGCTGTCGTTCTACCATCAAAGGTCTTACTGCCGTTCACTCGAGAGGGTTCCCTTCAAGGAGACGTGCGATGGCCGCAGACAAAGTGATTGTGACCAACGTGTCGGCCTTGAGAGCGAAGTACGGCGACAAATTCACGCGTGTGAAAGCGGCCATTCAAGCTCTGATCGAAGCCGACGCCGGCCGCGATCTCGTCACAAAGCTGGTTGCGATCGATTCGCAGACGGACATGGCCCGCGTGGGAGGGAAGGCGGTCACCGGCCCGGAAGATCAGGAGGGCGCCAAGGCTGCAGTCGATGCGATTTACACGCACGACCGTCCCGACTACATCATGCTCCTGGGCGCCCGTGACGTCGTCCCGCATATCCACCTAACGAATCCGATGCTCGATGAGGACGACGAGGAGGATCCGGACGTGCCGAGCGACGTGCCGTACGCCTGCGAGGCCGCTTTCAGCCGGCGACCGCAGGACTTTCTCGGCCCGACACGCGTGGTGGGACGGCTGCCGGATCTCACCGGCGCCGACGAACCCTCCTATCTCGTGAAGGTGCTCGCCACGGCCGCCAAGTTCCTCTGTCGCGATCCGAAGGACTACTCCACGCATTTCGCGCTGACGGCGAGGGTATGGCGGCGATCCACCAGGAAATCGGCGATCAAGCTGTTCGGAGCCGATGCCGAGGTGTTCAGCGCGCCCCCGCACGGGCCGCGATGGACGACCGAGCAGCTGGCGCCGCGCATTCATTTCATCAACTGTCACGGCAACACCGTGTCGCCGAACTTCTTCGGAGAGTTCCCGAAAGGCACGTTCTCCACGGCCCATAGCGCACGACTCCTGCCAACCAAGGTCACCAAGGGATCGGTGGTCGCTGCCGAGTGCTGTTACGGCGCGGAGCTCTACGCGCCAAGCAGCGCGCACGGACAGATGGGTATTTGCAACGCCTATCTCGGTGAGGGCGCGTACGGCTTCCTCGGAAGCACGACCATCGCGTACGGTCCTTCCACCGGCCAGGGGCAAGCCGATCTCATGTGCCAGTTCTTCGTAGCCTCCGTCCTCGACGGCGCCTCGCTGGGGCGTGCGACGCTCGAAGCGCGGCAACTCTTCGTGTCCAGGTACTCGCACACAGACCCATCCGATTTGAAGACCGCCGTGCAGTTCCTCCTGCTGGGAGACCCGTCGGTTCAGCCGGTCAAGACCGAACCCCATGCGTTCTCCGGATCGAAGGTCGTTAAACGTGCGGTGAAGAGCGGCCTTCTCCAGCCGCAGGCGAGAGAGTTCAGGCGCGAGCGTCTAGTTCGTACTGGAAGCAATCTGATCCGGACGGTGGGTGCCGCCGTTCCGGCGAAGGCCCGAATGCCTGCAGCGACACAACGATTCCTGATGCGCGCCGCCAACGAGTCGGGCATTGGGCGGCCGACGTTCAAGAGCTTTCGTGTGCGATTCCCGAGCACTGCCAGAATGCCAGAGATGGCGAACGTGCGGACCGACCGCAGCAACCGATGGATTTACATGGTGATGGGGAGCCGAAAGGTCAAAGGTCAGGGCTCGAGGAGCGCGGTCACGGCTATCATCGTCACGGTGGAAGGGCGGCAGATCGTGCACGTTCGTCGGGTGCATAGCCGGTAGGCAGGGTCCGGCTGCCGCCTTCGCGCGGCGCGCTTCGGCGGGCCAAGAGACCCGGACACTACAAACGCTAAATGGTTCTCGAGGGCAACGTCGTTCGAAAACGCATCAACATCGGATCCAAGAGCGAGCACAACGCCGCAATGCTCGTGACGTCCGATGGCGAGTTCAAGCTGCGCGTTCAGGGTGGCCACCCGTTCGCGGACCCCGAAGTTGACACACTCGTCGGCAAACGTATTCGCGGCGAGGGCTTCACGTCGGCTGGCCAGTTCATCATGGAGCGCTACGAGGTGCTTCGGGGTTGACGTGGAACGGCGTCGTCGTCACCGACGAGCTATTCGAGTACGAGCGATTCGAGCCGAATTGTAGCGTTCCGTTTGCCGGCATCGCCGCGTAATCAACGATTGGGGCCATTGCCACCCGGAGGGGAGCTGAAACTTGTCGGCACCTGGCGGATCGCAGGGGGCGGCGGGATAGGATCCGCTGGATCGGGCCAGTACACACGCGACAAGTAATGCAGCGAGATACCTACGCCCCAGCGGTTGGGGGCCGTCCAAACAAGCAGGGCCAATAACACACCCATCATCGTCAGTCCCAACACAGGATGCGAACGGACCACTCCGAAATAGATCAAGACGATGATCACGGAAAGAGGCACCCGATCGCCGACGATGGTGAAGGCCCACGTATCACCGGGATTACGTGTGAAGACCAAACCGCAGATCGAACAGCGTTCCAACTGTGACCACCCGGAAAACAGTGGCCCTTCGCCGCAGTGCGGACAGCGCTTGCGCAACCCGCGCCGAAGCGCCGTGCCGATCAATTTCGAGCGCGAAGGCGTCATACACAAAAGCTGCCGCCTGACTTCTGTTTTCACTAATCGCCGTGCTGAAGACTCCCGACTCCGGTTAGTATGAGCCGCATGAGCCATCCTTCCACGCCAGAACATGTCTACGGCCGATCGCCTGAGGAACACGCGCGACTCACACTCCAGGCGCGAATCCTCCGTCCCTACACAGAGAGGTTCTTTCGAGCTGCGGGTCTGGTGCCCGGAATGCGCGTGCTGGACATCGGTTCCGGCATAGGTGATGTCGCCATGCTCGCCGCCGAGATCGTCGGCCCGAACGGCCGCGTTGTCGGCATCGATAAGGATTCGAGCTTCCTGGAACACGCTCGCCGACGGGCAGTAGAGAACGGCTGTGCGCCGTGGGTGACCTTTGAACAGGCAGAAGTCGATGGGTTCACGACCAGCGATCGATTCGACGCGCTTGTGGGCCGATACATCCTGCTCTACTTGCCAGACGCCGCGGCGACGCTCGCCCGTTTGCTTCAGAGCGTGAAACCCGGCGGCATCGTGGTATGTCACGAGGTCGACCTCACGGATCCTCACCCCAGCTATCCGCCTTGTCCCCTTTGGGACCGCGGCTACAAGTTGGTGAGTGAGGCGTTCACGTGTGCCGGTGCGCCCGTCACGTTCGGCAGAAAGTTCGGAAGCGCGTTTCTACGCGCGGGATTACCGTTCCCGACCATCGTCAGCGAAGGCACGGTGGGCGGAGGTCCTGGCTCGCACATGTATCCGTGGCTCGCCGCGACGGTGAAGAGCCTCGCGCCGCGGCTTGCAGAACTGCGACTCTCACTACCTCGCGAGCTCGAGCCTCTCGAAACGCTCGCGGCTCGCTTGGAACAAGAAGCCATCCGTCTGGGTAGCCAGGTGATGGCCTCAATTCAGTTCGGAGCCTGGGCGCGCAAGCCTCTGTAAGGCGACTTCCGATCAAATTCGCGAAGATGCCCGCATTACACGCGGCTACGGCGCCGGTGTCAGCCCGTGGCGTCGCATCACCGCGGCGATTGCGGTCAGGTTGGGCGGCTTGTCTCCTTTGGCGAGCGCCGTCCGACTCCTCACACGTAGTCGTTGTACGATGTTCACATGCGGCGGACACGAGCATCGGCTCGATGGATGCGGTTCGCACTGGCCTTTGCGCTCGCGCTGGAACTGGCCGTCATGAGTGGCGCGGCGCAGCGGTCCACCATCCTGACTAACGGACGGAACCTCCAAGTACCGATCAACCACGGACTCCCCGACAAGCCGCTCGGCTTCACGTTCTGCCGCCTCCGGTACCAGAACACGCGCAGGGCGAGAAAGTCCGGTTGGGGCGACGACTACCCGCAAGCGGACTATAACTTCATGGTGCGTCTCTCCGAGCTCACCAGAACGAAGATCAGCCGGTGGAACAATGGCGACCCGGGATTTGCGAACGTCACCGCCATGGATCCCGATCTCTTCCAGTGCCCGTACTTGCGCATGCAGAATGCCGCCAACTACGACTTCACACCTGAAGAGACCGCCCGTATGCACGACTACCTGCTGAAGGGCGGCTTTCTTTGGATCGACGACAACTGGGATCCGGACTTCGAGTACATCCGTCCGAATCTCATGCGAATCCTGCCCGGTGCAAAGATCGTCGACCTGCCGCTTGAACACCCGATGTTCTCGATTCTCTTTCGGGTCAACCCGCTCCCGCAGATCCCGGCGCTCGGCTACTGGCAGCGTACGCAGCAGGATTCTGAGATCGGGCCTTCGACCGTCCACTACTACGGAGTCTTCGACGACCACGACCGGCTGGTTGTGCTTGTCAGCATGAACTCGGACGTTTCAGACAGCTGGGAGCGGGAGGGTGACAACCCGGACTACTTTCACACCTATGGGGGAAAGGGCTATGCGCTGGGCGTGAACGTCGCCGTCTGGGTCATGACCCACTAAGGTGGTGTTGTCTTATGTCCACATTGAGCTTTTAGGGCAGGTTAGCCATGCTCGCGCGCGAACTTGCATACGCCGTTCGTTCCCTTCGTCAGCATCCCGGATTTCTCTTGACCGCTGCCGGAACTCTTGCCATTGGCATTTGCGCGAACGTGACCGTGTTCAGCATGGTCAATGGCGTCCTACTCCGCCCGATGCCGTTCGGCGAGCGTACCGACCGGGTGATGACACTCCGTTCGACGCATCGCCTTCAGGCGGAGGACTGGGACAACTCCGGCGTCTCCTCAGCGGATCTCCTGGACGTCCGTCGTGAGACGCGATCGTTCGATCAGGTCGGTGGCTATGTCGTCCGAAATTTCACCATCGCGTCAGCGAATGATACCGAGCGCCTGACGGGGCTCTCGGTGACACCCAACCTTTTTTCCATGTTGGGAATCGAGCCCGCGCTGGGACGCACCTTTACGCCCGCTGATGCGGCCGCCGTGGGCCTCGAAAGCTCCGTCATCCTCACGCATGGTGTCTGGCAGAGTCACTACGGGGCCGACCCGAACATCATCGGCCGCGCCGTGATCATCAACGACCGCCCTCAGGCGGTGGTGGGCGTGATGCCGCCTGGATTCCGTTTTCCCCACGACGCGCAGCTCTATGCCCCGCTGGTGCTCGAGGGCGATACGGCGCGAACGATCCGCACCGTGTCGGGCATCGCTGTGTTGAAGCCGGGGGTCACCCGGCAGCAGGCGCAGGCGGATGCGGACGCCGTCGCGGCGCGACTGGAATCGGACTTCCCGACGACCAACCGCGGCTACGGCATTCGCGTGCTGACGTTCCGCGACTCGCACGTGACCCCACAGACGCGCATCGCGATGGGCGCCCTGATGACGGCGGTCGTATTCGTGCTGCTGATCGCGTGCGCGAATCTGGCGAACCTGCTGTTTGTCCGGGGCGCCGCGCGGCAACGCGATATGGCCATCCGCGCCGCCATGGGTGCGACCCGTGCACGCCTGATCGGTCACGTGCTCGGCGAAAGTGCGATCGTTACGACCATCGGCACGGCGGTCGGTCTCTCCGGCGCGCTATGGTGTATTGGCTTCCTCCCTTCTGTGTGGCCCGAGGAGTTCCCGTATTGGTTACGACTGGATCCTGACGTCCGAATCGTTACGTTCACCGTGGGCCTTACGATATTCACGACGTTAGCGGTCGGCCTCCTGCCGGCGATCCGGATGTCGCGTCCGAGTGTCACCGACCCGCTCTCGCACGGAGGACGGTCCTCCTCGCTGGGACGCTCCTCGCATCGCATCCAGCGGGGGCTGGCCGTCGGGCAGGTGGCACTGTGTCTGGCGCTCCTCGTCGGCGCGCACCTGATGATTCGGAGTTTCCTCTCGCTCCAGCGCGCCAATTTGGGCTTCGACGAACGTCCGTTGCTGTCACTGCGCGTATTCGCGACGGGTGACGCCTTCGATCCAATTCCCGCTCGGGCGGCGTTGTTCGCGCGCGCGCTGGACGCCTTGAAGGCGCTGCCCGGAGTCGCGGCAGTGGCGGCGACCAGTGCCGTGCCTGGAGACGATGGCGGAGCAACGATCCGCGTGACGAAGGCCGGCGCCGCAGGGCCGTTCGTTGGCGCTCAGGCGATCACGGTGACCCCCGGCCTGTTCGACACGCTTGCCGTTCGCCTTGAACAGGGGCGCACTTTCACGGAGAACGAATTCGCGAATCCTGACTCTGATGCTGTCGTGATCAATGAATCGCTCGCGAGACAGATGTGGCCAGACCAGTCGGCCCTCGAGCGCCGCATCGGCATCGCCACCGCAGACCCGCGGACGGACGGTGTGTCATGGCGGCGCGTCGTTGGCGTCGCCCCAGATCTCGTCTACGAAGAACTCGGCGAACAGACGGAACAAGCACGCCTGAATGTCTACTTCCCGTACGCGCGCAGTCCACTGCGAACGATGGCGTTGCTGATTCGCGGGAACCAAGACCCCGCGACGCTCATGACACCGGCGCGGCAGGCGCTCCACCAGGTCGACAGGGGATTCGCGGTGTTCGACGTCGCGACGATGTCCGAACGCCGCCGGCTGACGAGTGGGGCGCAACGCGCCTTCGGCACGATGATGGTCGGCTTCGCCGCCGCCGCGCTCATGCTGGCTTGCCTCGGCATTTACGGATTGCTTGCCGACACGGCGCGACAACGCACACAGGAGATCGGTGTGCGTGTGGCACTCGGCGCCACGCCGCAAAGCATCGTCGCCCTTTTTGTCCGGCAAGCCGCGATCATTGGCGCCGCCGGTCTGGTTATGGGGACCGCACTCGCAGTGCTCGTCGCGGAGGCGCTCAGCGGCGTGCTGTTCGGGATCGATCCGCTCGCGGTGATGCCCATTGTGCTCACCGCTGCGACCTTGATAGTGGTCGTGCTCCTGGCCGGGTACGTCCCGGCTCGACGCGCGTCGAAGGTCGCGCCGCTCGTCGCACTCAGAAGCTTATAGGCTGCGCCTTCAGCGTCACATCACATTCCGGCTTCGTACGTGTGCGCCGTACACCTCGCCCACGCCACCGGCACCGACCAGCAACAATGATCCGCGCGCGTTCGGCTACACGCGTGGGGCAAGCAGCATCCAGACGCCTGCGCCAATCAGCAGTGCGCCGCTCGCCCGTGCCGTGAGGACGCCGAACGGACCGAGCTTCTCGAACCCGACGAACACGGTCAGCGCTGCGATCACCGCGAGGTTCATCACGCCGCCGACGAACAGCAGCACCATGAGCGCCCAGCAGCATCCGAGGCAATAGGCGCCGTGATCGACACCCATGCGGAAGGCGCCGCGGACTCCCGGGCGCCAGTGGTGCATCAGGAAGCTCATGGGCGACTGGCACTGCCGCAGGCACACACTCTTGAGCGGCGTCATCTGGTAGACGCCGGCAAGCAGGAGCACCGCTGCGCCGAGGATGGGGCTGGTCAGCGTCATCATGGGCGAGAGGATGAGAAGCATCGAGAGCACTCGCTGAGCGGTCGCCGCGGCGATGCTGAACAACGACCACATCGTCACGTATCCCGCGGCGAGCGCGTAGATCTCGTACGTCGCGCGGCGACCGCCGGCGCGACGTCTCGCCGCCGCACCGTACAACAGTAAGAGCGGCGCCGCCGATGGCAGCATCATCCCCGCCATCATGACCGCCCACATCGCCCACAGCAGGAACACATGGTGCGCGTCCCACTCCCGCGTCATCATCCACGCGCTGGCTCCCGTCATCGGTCCGTACATGTCGCGCGCCATTACCACGATCCATGACCAGCAGACGAGCGGAAGCAGGATCAGGAGGACGATGGAGGCGGCGCGCTGGTGACCGAGCGCGCGTTCAATCCTCGTGGGCGGGCGTGGATCGAGCGTCTGGTTATGCACTCCGCCAATTGAAGGGCGCGTATTGCCCGTTGTTCTTCCCGCTCGCATCGTCCCACGCCAGTCCGAGGGCGTGGACGTGGCTCTTCGACGCGTGTGCGACCGCGAGACGACTCGACACCGGGTGACCGGTGTTCTCGAGGTACATCGGTTCCGTGGCGTTCGGATCGATTCCCATGGCGCCTTCGCCGGCCATGTCCACGAGCTTCCCTGCCGTCACCGTAAACTTCTTGCCGTCTTGCTCGATCCGAATCGGCGCCTGCTCGGCGCCCAGAAATTTTCCAATCAAGCCGCTCAGCGGCGCCATTGGACCGCCAGCGGCGCCGCTCGCAATCGCGGTGATCGCATCGCGCTGCGCGGCCGTGGCACGCTCGTCGATGACGAGTCCGACCGACCAGTTTCCCTTGCCCATTTCCTCGGGTGTCATCCCAAGGACGATGAACGTGAGCCCGTTCAGAGGAACGTCGCCGAAACTGCCGCGCTCGACCTGCATCGCCATCGCAAAGGTGCACGAGCCTTTCGACGGGCGAACGGCCATCTGTCCGAGGATGCAGGGACACACGAAGTCGCAACTGCAGGTTTCGACGTACTGCCCGCTGATGTTCCACGCCGGTGTCGTCATCGCGTTACCTCAATCGGTCGATACCGGTACGAGGTTCTGAGAAAGTCGGGTCCTCGATCCAGAGCCAAGACTAGTGCCGCATCTGCGTGGAGACCTCTTTCAGCTCGCTCTCCGTGCAGCTTCCTCGCTCTGCGACGATCACTGGGTTATTGGAGATCCGCAGAGTGCGGGCGGGCATGACCCATGGTTTGACTAGCACCTCTGGGTCCTCGACCGTCACTTCGTAGAGCAGCTCGTTCCCGGTCCGCGTGAACTTCTCGATGACCCGCATCTGGTCGGAGTGAAACCAGCCGCCGCGGCCCAGCCAGGTCTCGTCACTGAAGCCGATCGAGTCGAGGACGAGCGTGTCGCCATCCCATTTGCCGACCGTGTATCCCATGTACGTGTACTGGGCCGCCCGCTGGGGATCGTGGGGCTTGCCGTCGAGCGCGACCATGCGGTGCTCCGCGTATCCGCCGGCGCCATCCACTCCGCCCCTGTAGAGCATCGTGATGTCTCGGTCGGTGGCGAAGATCCGCGCCGGAGGTCCCTGACGGGGAATGCCGAGTGGGAGGCACGTCATGACCGGGTCGAACTTGTTCGTCCACTGGTCGAGCTCGATCATCTTGTCCCAATGTTCGGGCTTGTACAGCGGCTGACGCTCATCGAGCCGGGTAGCCGACATGAACACCCAGTCCTCGCTCTGATTCGTCCACTCCATGCACTCCTTCGATTGGAACGGAGTGCACCGCCGGAACATGTTGCCGCCGGAGCCTTGGAGACCACCGCCGGCGCCCTGCCAGGAGCCAGTCAGATCGGGCTTCCCGTTGGCCAGCCTCGGCGTCGGCGCGTTCGGATCCGCTGGCGGGGGAGGACCGAATTGCGCCGCCACTGGCGTGGCGAGGAGGCCGAGAACGATTGCCGCCATGATCGCCTTCATCGCACTCCTCACTTTCCACCAGCCTTACGCACACTGTCCGGAACCGGCATGACGACGTAGATCTGTCCGATCTCGGTGACTTTGGATTTCAACTCGCGAACAACGGTCCCGTTCCGGCGCTCGACGATGGTGCCGGCGTACAGAGCCTCGATCTTGAACAGCGGGTTGTTCCAATCCTGGAAGTCGCCGTAGACGAACTCCGTCTTGTTCGTCCCGTGCGTCACCATGACGATTTCCGGCAAGTAGTTGTTAAGGGTGGCCGTCGCCATCGCCCCGGCGACTCCCGGTATCGGGAATGTGAGGACGGCTTTCTCCCCCTGCCACGACAGCGTCGTCGTCGCTTTCGCCCCCGCGGCGGCCTGACGATCGAGCAGGACGGCCGGGTTCTGACCGAAGGACTGGGACGGCGGCAGGCCGGCAGCGCCGGCGATGGCCGCTTTCGGAGCACCGTGAGGGCTCGCCCAGAGACGGATCAGCCGTTCCTCGAGAGCAGCCTGCCTCGGTGTGGCCTTCCCCTCGCCGGGCACGAGCTCTGCGCCAGGAATGTCTTCATCCCAAGCGAAGTCGCCGCTCACCGTTTCGACGTTCGAGTACTTCTGGCCATTCTTCTGCGTGCACTCGATCTGCACTCGGTATCCAGGGACCTGGTAGTTCGCCTGGACTCGATACTTCGTCAGCACGCAGGGCTGACCGCCTACTTGGATCGTGCCGCTCTCGGCGTGATAGTCGAGCGTCTTGATCAGCTCGGACTCGGCCCCGCTCCGGAGCATACCCATGCGCCAAGTCCAGTTGAAGAGGACCGATTTCAGGTCCTTCGCCCCCGGAGTGGGCGTAAACGGCCCCGCGTCGAACGCCCCACGACCACGGCCCGGCGCACCAGCGCCTCCGCGGCCTTGCGCCCCCGGTCCCTGCGCGCCGGCCGGCGCTTCCTGACCACCCTGCGCGCCTGCCGACCTGTGCTGCGTTATGAAGACGGCCATGAACACGGCCGCCGCCACAGCGGTTCGAAACCCCATTGCGAGTCCTCCGCCTCTCAGCTAATCGACCGAGATCTTGAACTCTTTGTCGCCGAGCTCGAGAGACCTGATGAATCCCGCCGGGTTCCCATTCTTGGCTGGAAGGATCTTGACCTTGAGAATCTCGCCGGGCTTGATCGAGGTCTTATTGATCCCCTGTCGCGTCAGGTTCTGGATCGAGGCAGTGGTCAGGATCCAATCCGTGGTCGTCCCATCCGGGTTCGGGACCGTGAGCTCGATGCTCACGTGCGGATTTGTGAAGTTCAACTTCTTGAGCCGGCCCTGCAGGACCATCTCTTTGTTCAGGTCGTATATCCCCGCCACGGCATGATGCGCGTGCACCCCCACGCCGGTCAGGAGGACTCCGCACAAAACGACGAGTCGAGCGATTCGTGTGCTCATGATTGGCACTCCATTGCCACGACGAAGCCATAGGCGAGGGTAAGAGGGCGAGAGAGTGCGGAGCCCGCCGCGCATGCCCGTCGGCAGCCGGATCGTAGCAACACACACCTTAAGCCGCAAGGATCGAGGCTCTCTATGAGAGGCGAGGCGGACGCGCCTGATCAGCGAAGTCTCACGCAATGCTCACCCGCTGATCAAGACTGAGCGGCGTCCGGCAAGCGATCCTGCCTGACTGCACCGGCAGGCGCCGGTCGTACGGCGAGGAGGAAGCGCTCGAACCAATGTTGCGGAACATCATCACGCGTCGTCGGCTAGCGGTCTTCCTGCCAGTCTTCAGCGTTGTTGCGCTGGTACTTCTCGGCAGGTGGGGCAACGCCACAAAGGTTGGCGGACAGCAGCCCGCTGAACCGTTCCGCATCGCTGGCAACTTCTACTACGTCGGAGCGAGCGACGTCGCGGCCTTCCTGATCACCGGGCCCCAGGGGCACGTCGTCCTCGACGCCGGCTATCCGACGACAGCCCGTATGATTATGGCGAGCATCGCCAAGCTCGGCTTCGACATCAAGGACGTCAAAGTGCTTCTCAACTCGGAGCCGCACGCCGATCACGGAGGTGGGCTGGCGGTGCTCCAGCAGGCGTCCGGAGCAGAGCTGTGGGCCAGCGAAGCGAGCGCAGACGCTTTGATCTCCGGTGGAGACGATCCCGACGGAGTCCTGCCGATAAGGGCCCTCATCTGGCTCGGCGTCATCGGGAGCTATCCGCCTCCGCGCGTCGACCACCGGTTCAAGGATGGCGAGACGATCCGTGTCGGGCCGACCGCACTCACTGCTCACATCACAGCGGGACATACACGCGGTTGTACGTCGTGGTCCTTCCCTGTCCGCGACGGTGACCGCATGCTGAACGTCGTAAGCGTGTGCGACCTGGGAGTACTGGCAACGCAGCGGTATCCAGAACAAGCGGCCGACCGCGAGCGCAGCTTGCGCGTGCTGCGGAGCCTTCCCGCCGACATCTGGGTGACCAATCATGCGCGCGCCTGGGGCAGATATCGCAAGTTCGTTGCGAGTGCTTCGGCGAAGAACCCGGTGGATCCTTTCATCGACCCCGAGGGCTACCGCGCGTTCATCGATGCCGCCGAAGCGGAATTACGCGAAGGGCGCGTGCACTAGCAGCACCGTGCTGCGCTGTGGTGGAAGGAGCCATCCACGGCCTCGAACCGACGTCACCGCGCTCGTCATGGAACTGGTCGCTGGAAAAGAGTGAGACAATGTCGCCGCGCGTTCGGACCGTTCGGGGACGCCGAGG
>DASRJE010000051.1:0-11125 GCA_035649635.1 Vicinamibacterales bacterium
CATCCTGCTCGACGCGATCTACGACTACTCGATCGAGGATGAGGTCGTCGGTGGGCTGAAGAAGCTCGGATTGAACCCGGCAGACATCAAGTACGTCGTCGTCGCACATGGCCATCTCGATCATGCGGGCGGTGCGAAGTATCTCCAGCAGAAGTTCGGTGCACGGCTGGTCATGTCCGCGGCCGATTACGACCTGCTCGATCAACAGAACCCGTCATGGAAACCCACGCGCGACATCGTGGCGACCGATGGCATGAAGCTCACGCTCGGCGACACCACGCTGACGCTCTATCTCACGCCTGGTCACACCCAGGGCACGATCTCGACGTTGATTCCGCTGCGCGACGGCAAGCAGACGCATCTCGCGGCGGCCTGGGGCGGGACGATGTTCAACTTCGGTCCGATTCGTCCGCGCCTCGCGGCGTATGCCGAATCGGCCGCGCGCTTCCGCGACGTCGTGACGAAGGCCAACGCTGACGTGATCCTGTCGAATCACACCCAGTACGACGGCAGCAAGACGAAGCTGCCGGCCGTGCAGGCGAGGAAGCCTGGCGAGCGCCATCCGTACGTGGTCGGCAACGATGTCGTGCGGCGGTATCTGACCGTTGCCAACGAGTGCGGTCAGGCGGCGTTGGCGATCGTGCCGCCATCCTAGTATCCGCCTTGAGGCGGACCGTACACTCACAGGTTTTTCGAATGAGTACTGTCTGAATTCTGCATTCTGAATTCTGCATTCCGCAGTGATAACGTAAGACTGTTTGTCTTCTCCCCGGAGGCTGTAGATGGAGGTAGCGCCAGTCAAGTTCGTGCCACGCGGGTTTGGAGAGACGTACCGGCGCGACTTGTGGTGGGCCGAGCCGTTGACCGTGTTCACCGTCTTCAGCGCGTTCGTCGTCTATGCGACCTGGGCGGCGTTTCAGAACGCGCACTATTGGGCCGGCCCTTACCTTTCACCGTTCTACGCGCCTGAATTGTTCGGTGCCTCGCCTCACGCCTGGTTCGGGCCCCAGCCGACGTGGTGGCCGGCGCTGCTGCCGTTCTCGCCCGCGCTGTTGATTCTGCCGGTGCCGCTCTCGTTCCGCATGACCTGCTACTACTACCGCGGCGCCTACTACAAGGCGTTCTGGGCCGATCCGATCTCCTGCGCGGTCGGCGAGCCTCGCGGCACGAGCTACTGGGGCGAGCGCTTCTTCCCGCTCATCATCCAGAACCTTCATCGTTACGCGCTCTATCTCGCGGTCATCTTCGTGTTCCTGCTGTCGTGGGATGTCTGGAAGGCGTTGTGGTTCCAAAACCCGGCGACCGGACAGGAAGAATTCGGTGTCGGACTCGGCACCATCGTTCTCGCCGTCAACGTCGTGCTGATCGCCTGCTACACATTCGGCTGCCACTCGATGCGTCACCTGACTGGCGGGCACGTCGACGAGATCTCGACGTCGTCTATGCGATCGGCCTGCTACAACTGCTCGAGTGCGCTGAACGGCCGCCACATGCTGTTCGCCTGGATGAGCCTCTTCTCGGTTGGCATCGCCGATTTGTACGTCCGCCTGCTGTCGATGGGCGTCATCACGGACGTGAGGCTTTTTTAGTGGGGCGTGTCGACTGAATGGCTACTACTCAAAACAAGCCTTCAAGCGCGGCTCTGCTGGCCGCGACAACGGAGCGGCCAGGAGTGATGTCGGAAGGACGGAACCACTAGATGGCGGTGTACGATTCTTTCAACTACGACGTGCTCGTCGTGGGTGCCGGCGGCGCGGGGTTGCGCGCTGTGATCGAAGCCGCCGCGAGTGGCGTCTCGGTTGGTCTTATTTGCAAGTCGCTGCTCGGCAAAGCGCACACCGTGATGGCCGAAGGCGGGATGGCCGCGGCAATGGCGCACAACGACGACCGCGACAGTTGGCGCGTGCACTTCGCCGACACGATGCGCGGCGGCCAGTACATCAACAACTGGCGCATGGCCGAATTGCACGCGAAGGAAGCGCCCGATCGCGTCCGCGAGCTCGAAGCCTGGGGCGCCGTATTCGATCGCACGCCGGACGGCCGCATCAACCAGCGCAACTTCGGCGGACACCGGTATCCACGTCTGGCGCACGTTGGTGACCGCACCGGCCTCGAGCTGATTCGGACGCTCCAGGATCACGCCGTGCACACCGGCATGACCGTCCATATGGAGCACACGGTCGTCGAGTTGCTGCTCGAGGGCGGCCGCGCGGCCGGCGTGGTCGCCTACGATCGCGAACGGGGCCGGTTTCATGTGTTCACCGCCAAGGCGGTCGTGCTCGCGACCGGAGGCATCGGCCGCGCCTATCGCGTGACCAGCAACAGCTGGGAGGGCACGGGCGACGGCCATGCGCTGGCGTATCGCGCCGGTGCCGAGCTGATCGACATGGAATTCATCCAGTTCCATCCGACCGGCATGGTGTGGCCGCCGAGCGTGCGCGGCATTCTGGTGACCGAAGGCGTCCGCGGTGAAGGCGGCGTGCTCAAGAACAGCGAGGGCCGCCGCTTCATGTTCGACGACATCCCCGACAACTACAAGCCGCAGACGGCGTCCGATCCCGAGGAAGGCTGGCGCTACACGCAGGGCGACAAGAGCGCGCGGCGTCCGCCCGAGCTCCTGACCCGCGATCACGTGGCGCGATGCATCAATCGAGAGGTGAAGGCTGGCCGGGGATCGCCGCACGGCGGAGTCTTCCTGGACATCGCCTGGATCAAAGAGAAGATCAAGGACTCGGAAGCGCACATCAAGCGCAAGCTGCCGAGCATGTATCACCAGTTCAAGGAGTTGGCCGATCTCGACATCACCAAGGAGCCAATGGAGGTCGGGCCGACGACGCATTATGTGATGGGAGGGGTTCGGGTCGATGCCGATACGCAGATGTCGACGATCCCTGGTCTGTTTGCGTGCGGCGAGTGCGCGTCGGGCATCAATGGCGCCAACCGCCTCGGCGGCAATTCGCTGTCGGATCTGATCGTATTCGGCAAGCTCGCCGGTGAGTACGCGGCGAAATTCGCGCGGGAGAACGGTGCGGTGCGCGCCGACGAGACGCGCGTGACGCGAGCCATCCAGGAAGTGCTCGCGCCGTTCGATCGCGGCGCCACCGGCGAGAACCCGTACAAGGTGCAGTCCGACCTGCAGGACACCATGCAGGCGCTCGTCGGCATCGTCCGCAACCAGGGCGAGATGGCGGAAGCGCTCAAGCGCATCCAGGCGTTCAACCAGCGCGCCGCCCGCGTCGGCGTGACCGGCCACCGCGACTACCACTCGGGCTGGCACACCGCCATCGATTTGCGCAACCTGCTGGCCGTGTCGGAAGCGGTCACGCTGTCGGCGCTCGAGCGGAAAGAGAGCCGCGGCGGCCACTTCCGCGAGGATTATCCCGACAAGGTGGCGGAGTACGGCACGTTCAACATCATGGTGAAGCAGGGCAATGACGGCGCCATGAAGCTGGCGCGGGTGCCGTTGCCGCCGATCCCCGAGCATCTGAAGGAAGTGATCGAGGAGCAGAAGTCGTAACGCGCGACGCGCAATGCACGTAGAGCGGACGCTTCCGCCTACGCTGAAGCTACGGCGGACCGCCGGAGCCTTGGCGACGGCGGTCGGCCTCCGCGGAGACGAGTCCCCAATGCCCAAGACGGCGACGTTCAAGATCTGGCGCACGCACCCAGAAGGCGACGGCACGTTCCAGACGTTTCATACCGACATCACCGACGGCATGGTCGTGCTCGACGTCGTGCACAAGATCCAGGCCGAGCAGGCGCCCGACCTGGCCGTGCGCTGGAACTGCAAGGCTGGCAAGTGCGGGTCGTGCTCGGCGGAGATCAACGGCAAGCCGCGCCTGATGTGCATGACGCGATTGAGCCAGGTGAATCTGCTCGAACCGGTCACGGTCGAGCCGATGCGCGCGTTTCCGGCGATCAAGGACCTGGTGACCGACGTGTCGTGGAACTTCCGTGTCAAGAAGGCCATCACCAAGTTCAAGCCGAGGCGCGCGGACGCCGCCGACGGCACCTGGCGGATGCGCCAGCGCGACATCGATCGCGTCCAGGAGTTCAGGAAGTGCATCGAGTGCTTCCTGTGTCAGGACGTCTGTCACGTGCTGCGCGATCACCACAAGCACGAGGAGTTCATCGGCCCGCGGTTCTTCGTTTACGCCGCCAACCTGGAGATGAACCCGCTCGACACGGAAGATCGCGTGCCGGAACTGAAGGAGCAGCACGGCATCGGTTACTGCAACATCACGAAGTGCTGCACCAAGGTGTGCCCCGAGCACATCCACATCACGGACAACGCGATCATTCCGCTCAAGGAACGGGTGGTCGATCGGTATTTCGACCCGCTGACGAAGCTGCTGAGGGTGTTCAGGTAAGAGCTTGCACTTGCACTCGCTTCGCTCGCGAAGTGCAGGCGCTCCCTTCGGTCGCGAGGTGCGGGCACTCGCTTCGCTCGTGAAGTGCAGGCGCTCGGCTAATCGCCTCGCGAGGTGCGGGCGCGCTTCGCGCGAGGTGCGGGCACTGCCTTGCTCGTGAAGTGCAGCGCTCCCTTCGGTCGCGAGGTGCGTGCGCGCTTTGCGCGACGTGCGGAGTCGTCAGGCATCGTATCGTTCGTCGACAGAATCCGCCCAGCATCGTCCCTTGTTCATAGGTGTGGGTCACCGCATGCCCCGCGCGCGTAGCGCGCGCCCGCACTTCGCGAGGCGAAGCCGAGCGCCTGCACCCCGCGCCCGAAAGGGCGCGTTTGCACCTCGCGCCCAAAGGGCGCGTCCGCACCTCGCGCCCAAAGGGCGCGCCTTACAGTTCTCGACCGTGACTTTCAGACTCGTGCGCTGGCGCCGGAGGTGACAGGCGAATTTGCCAAGCATTTTGCGTGGCATGGTGGCTGCACGCCCGCTCCACCGTGACTGATCGCCCCCGGGTCATCGTTTGTCTTCCCGATCCCTCTGAAACGACCGCTGTCGCCGATTGGCTGTCCGCCGACGGCTTCGAGCCGGTGCGCCGGCCGACGCCGCAAGCGGCCGCTGACGAAATGCGCGACCGGCCGTTCTCGCTGCTGATTGCCGATGCCGGCTTCGCGTTCCGCCGTGGTTTGCACCCGCAGACCGCCGCGAAACACGCGCCGGCCATCATCATCGGCGACGACGTGCGGCTGGGAGAGAGCGTCAACGGCCAGACGATGTATCTCACGCGGCCGATCGATGCGGCGATGCTGCGGTGCTTCGTCTCGATGAGCATTCTCGACAATCGGCCGCTGCGACGATCGGTGCGCAAGCCGGTCAATCGATTCGACGCCGTCGTCAACGGCGCGCCGTCACATATCCTGGACGTGAGTGCCGAAGGGCTTCGGCTGGAAGTGCAGAGCGCCCGCGGCGCAACGGCGCTGCCGCCGTATTTCACCGTCCGCCTGCCGCTCGTCGGGGTGGCCGTGACCGTCCAGCGGATGTGGGCGCATTCCTCGCCTCGTCGCAGCACTGCGGTGTGGTACGGGGCCGCGCTGGCGCAGAACCGCGTCACGACCAATCAAGCCTGGCGGCAGTTCGTGGACACGGTGCCGTCGGGCGGCACCCTCGAGGTCAACCCATAGATCAGGCCTCAGGCCTCAGGTCGTTCTTTTCTGGGGCCTGGGCCCTGGGGCCTTTGTTCATGTCGGTCTTGCAATGCGATGACAGACTTCGTGTGCGGCCGCAGGGCGAGGTCGATCGCATGACGGCACGAATGCGTTTGATTTGCGCACAGTTGCGCGCCGGCTGCCGCGGGCGTGTCGCGGCACGTGCTTTGCCGGCTAGGCGAAAGGACCACCGCAGGAGGAGGGCACGATGATTTGGATGTTTGCCGTGATTGCCGTGATGGGCTTTGGGCTCGTGAAGATTCGCCGGCAGCGCAAAGCGCGCCAGGCAGCGGGCAACTGAACCCACCGGTCGAACCTGAGATTGTCGATCTTTGATGGTTGTTGACTGGTCGGTCGAGCGTTCAGTCGTCAATCACCAATCAGCAAGCAAAGATCGGCAATCGACACTCGGCTATCGCTTTTCCCCAATCAAACCAGGGATTGCCGCGGCGAAGGCGATGCCGGCGCGGTAGCGCGGCGTCGGCGCCATCTCGAACGTCGACCACGCGACGACGCCGGTCGTCTTGATCGAGCCGCGCTCCGGCGAGAGCACGAGCTTCACACGCTGCTGCGGCCGCAGCACCATCGTCGAGTACACCTGGGCGCCCGACGCAGACAGATCGAGCAGCCGTACCGGCGTGCCGTCGACGAGCGCCCCTTCGTTCTCGCCCGTCTTGATGCGTTCGGCTCGGCGCATGGGGCGCGCCGGCAGCGGCTCGGCGAGCACGGTCAGCCATACCTGCGGGTGCACGTCGCCC
This sequence comes from Vicinamibacterales bacterium, assembly GCA_035649635.1. Lineage (GTDB taxonomy): Bacteria > Acidobacteriota > Vicinamibacteria > Vicinamibacterales > UBA2999 > Gp6-AA40. The sequence continues at coordinate 6,364 of DASRJE010000051.1, forward strand.
GGTTCGGACGACATGAGATCGTTGGCTCGATCGGGCGCCAGCAGCCGCACGTCGATGCCCCTCAGGAATCGCTCGGTGTGCAGGCGGGCCATCAGTGTCGAGCCGGGACCGGTGGTCGCGACGGCCTGCTCGATCACGACCACTTCGGGCCGCTTCGAGCCAATGGTCTCGAGCGCGTGCGACACGTCGGTGTGCACCAGCGGAATTACCTGACTACTCTTGCCAGCGCGGGCATTCCACGCCGCAACCAATGGTTCTGAGCCGATCAAGACCGTACAGGGGTGCCCACCGTTGCCGAGGGTCATATGTATCCGTTGTGTCCGTCGATGTCGATGAGCAAGAAGACCGCCATGATGCCCGTGAACCGACGCGCACCCATCGGTGATGCGTTGCGCAGTCCTGCCCGTCGTGTGACGACCTGGCTGCGAGGATTTTTGGTAAGCGGCCCGAGAACTCTGAGCGAAATCGGATTTCTTACGTGGGCGGCCGCTGCGCCTGAAACGCGTCGGCCTGCTCGTGCGCATGATACGACGAGCGCACCAGCGGACCCGACTCGACGTGCACGAATCCCTTGTCGAGGGCGATGGTCTTGAGTGCGGCGAATTCGTCGGGATGATAGTACCGCGCCATCCGCGCGTGGCTGGGTGAGGGTCGCAGGTACTGGCCGATCGTCAGAATCGAGACGCCGACTCGCCTGAGATCGTCGAACACCGCGACGATCTCGTCATGCGCTTCGCCGAGGCCCACCATGATGCCGGTTTTCGTGGCGATGTCGGGGCGATATCGTCGCGACCGGTCGAGCAGCTCCAGCGAGCGAACGTATCGCCCCCCCGAGCGCGCCATGCGATAGAGCCGCGGCACCGTCTCGATGTTGTGATTCAGCACGTCCGGGCTGGCGTCGAGCACGGTACGGAGCGACGATTCCTTCCCCTGAAAGTCCGGAATCAGTACTTCGATCTGACAGGCCGGCACCCGCGCGCGCGTGGCGCGGATCGTGTCGGCGAAGATCGAGGCGCCACCATCAGCCAGATCGTCGCGATCGACTGAGGTGATCACCGCAAAGCGGAGACCCATGCGGGCCACGGCTTCGGCAACGCGTCCTGGTTCGGCCGTATCGAGCTCGGTCGGTTTGCCGTGCGCGACCGCGCAGTACGAGCACGCCCGCGTGCAGACGTCGCCCAGAATCATGAACGTCGCGGTGCCGTGGTGCCAGCACTCGCCGATGTTCGGACAGCGCGCGTCCTCGCACACCGTGTTCAGCTTCAGGTCGTGCATGATGCCCTTGAGCCGGAGATAGTTCTCCGAGCCCGGCGCCCGAACCTTGAGCCACGCAGGCTTGGGCTCGCGGGGAGACACGAACTGCAGGGGCGCTTCAACGGACATCTCCTCTAGTTTAATCAATGCGCAGTGCCCAAAGCCCGAGGCCTGACGCCCAAACTGTTTACAATCGCCTCAGATGCATCGGCTGGCCATTACCTGGCTGGGTCACGCAACGTTCTTGCTGCGAACCCCAGGCGGACGACGGGTGCTCATCGATCCGTGGCTGACGGAAAACCCCGCGTGCCCGCCTTCGGCCAAGAAGCCGCCGAAAGCGGACGTCATCCTGGCGTCACACGGTCATGCCGATCACATCGGAGACCTGATTGCCTGCGCTCGCGAAAGCGGCGCGCCCATCGTCGCGGCGCCGGAGCTGTGCGAGTGGGCTTCGCGCAAGGGCATCCAGCACGTCGCGCCGATGAACAAAGGCGGCTCACAGGTGGTGAGCGGCCTGACGGTGACGATGACCGACGCGCGGCACAGCAGCGGATTCGTCGAGAACGGGGAGATGGTGTACATGGGTGAGCCTGCCGGGTTCGTCATCCATCTCGAAGATCAGCGCACGATCTACTTCGCTGGGGACACCTGTCTATTCGGCGACATGCGGCTCATCGGCGAGCTGTATGCGCCGCAGATTGCGTTCCTGCCCATCGGCGATCGGTTCACCATGGATCCCGCGTCTGCCGCGCGCGCGTGCGAATGGCTCGGCGTACGACAGGTGGTGCCGATGCACTGGGGCACGTTCCCGGTGTTGACCGGCACGCCGGCCGAGCTCAAGCCGCTGGTCGAACCGCGCGGTATCCACGTCCTCGAGCTCAAACCCGGCGAAACGGCCGAATAATTGAAGATGGTCGTACGCGCGCAGGGTAGGCCTGGCCGTCTAGGCCAGGCGGGTAGTGCTGATGTCATTGCAACTGTTGAAAGAACGCGAAGTTCCCGAGCAGATCGTCGACCAACGATCTGAGGACGAAGACGAAGCGCTTCAGGGCATCAGGTGTCCCCGATGCAGCTGGCGCCCGAGCGCCTCGAGCCGATGGACCTGTCTCTGGCTCGACACACCGGAGCCGTATTTCGATGCCTGCGGCACCGTGTGGAATACGTTCACCACGCGGGGACGTTGCCCCGGGTGCAGTCATCAGTGGGTCTACACATCGTGTCTGCGCTGCGACCAATGGTCGTTGCACAACGACTGGTACGAGCGGACGCCGCGCCCGCAGTGATCGACGCGTGTGCGCGCCAGCTTCTGGCTGTGCTCGGGTGAGCGACGACCGATAAATCGATCGGCAGTACGCCTCACAGGCACAACCGGACATACCCCAACAGGCCCTCATCGTCATCAGAGACGTGCTGACGACCGAATTCGGACGGATGTTCCAGGGCCCGGATAGCGTGATGCCGAGAGTCGTCGACATCTACGTCAAGCACTTCACGCACGATGAAGTTCGCGCCCTGCTCGATTTCTACACCACGCCTGTGGGCCGCAAAGTCATCAGGGTCATGCCGATGTTGGCTCAGGAGAGCTCGGCGGTCGGGCAGCGCTGGGCGGAGGCGAACATGCCCCACATCCTCTCGCTCGTCGAGAAGCGATTACGCGCCGAGGGATTTCTCAAATAGCGTTCAGCGCTATTGAACGGTGATGGTTCCCTGCAGCGCCGTCACATCAGGCAGATTGTGATCGTGATAGCCGCACACCCGCGCGGTCGTGAAATTACCCGTCGTCTTGGTCTGCCCGTTCGAAATGAACGACACATCGTCGATGGCGGGGCAGTCGCCGTGTGTCGGATGCGGGTCCGAGTTGATCTGGTGGCTGCGCGTGTCGTTGTTGACGAACGAGACACGTGAGCCTGGCGCAATCGTCACGTTCTTGGGAGATACCCCGCTCGCCGTGATGGTGATCGTCGCGGCAATCGGGCCGCCGCTGCCGCCGCCAGACGGCGAAGTCGGGCCGTCATCACCGCCGCAGGACGTCAGCAGCAGCGACGCGCAGGCCAGCGTACAGGCGATCATGGCTGACCGCCATCGCCCGACCTGGCGGAGGCGGATCATCGGAAGAACTTCCGCGAGATGTTGAAGCCCATGTACCAGTCATCGTTGCTGGTTCCACCACGGGCGAGTTGACCCATTGTCGTGCCGAACCCGTTCGAGAAGTTGAGCTGGAAGACGTGCCCGCCAGCGCGCTTCTCGATGGCGAAGGACGCGTGGTTCACGCCCGGATCGTAGCCGATTCGCGGCAAGATTTCTCCGACGAGGTACACGGTCGGGCGGATGCGCACGCGTGCGCCGAGCCCGATGGCGAACGTGTCGTTGTCGTCAGTCAACTCGCTCGGCAGCTGGTTCGAGTTGTTGACCCACATCGGTTCGACGTAGACGGCACCGTGGCTGCCGAACTCACGTGAGACCGCGACCCCGATCGCGGGCGTGTAGCTGTCCTTGAAGTTGTTGGTGCCGTCAATCGAGGCGACCACGTCGAGGCCGAGCATCCCGCCCTCGCGCTGCTGCAGCAGGCTGTACTGGGTGAAGAATTTGATCGTCTTGTCGCTGGTGCGATGCAGACCCACCTGCAGGCCACGCATCAGACCGAACCGATACTCGAGACCGATTTGGGCGCCGTTGTCGATCCCGAAGAAATCGTCGGCGAGATCGCCGAAATCGCCGGCGCCGAGTGGTCGCAGAAACCGGTGCGTCACGCGGAACGCGCTCGAGAAACGCGGCACGCGCAGTGTCGTCGGCAGGCCAATCAACGTGAAGTCGGGCTGCGACTCGTTCAGATCCTTGTCCGGGTCGTCTTGAGCGACCGCCATCGATGGCCACATCGAGAGCAGCAAAGCACAGGCGAGAAGAACTCTGATCCATCGCATGAGAGTGGCTCCTAGTTATTGGGTGCACCCACTTCGATCCATCGTTTGATCACGAGCATCTGCCCATCGGTGAGGTATGGCGGCCCGTTGAACGGCATCCGCAGTCCCACGATACCCGCTGTTCCCTCCAGCTTCTGCACGAGATAACTATTCGCCGGATCGCCCGCAATGACTCGCGTGGCGCTGGGCTTCAGCAGACTACGGGCGCCCACGAGCGCCGCGTACGAAGAGCCCGAAAGGAGATTTAGCCCGCCAGCTGGGTTGCGGCCGACGTTCGTGTGGCACTGGACACACGCCGTTCGTCCGGCTGTATCGGTCGTTTCGAAGATATCGTGTTGAATGCTGCTGAAGGTTGGCTGGAGGTTTGGTGACGGGCCGGTGAGATCTGACAGTTTCTCGTCGCACGCGGCGACCGCGATCGCGCTGGCGACTGCCAGGGCCCAGTAGAGCAAGGGTTTACGCATGGCTCTCCTCATCGCGTCGTCGATGTGACGCGCTTCCGACTGAGTCCACTTTCATTCCCACTTTACTTTCCGGATTTCGGACCGATGCTGCGGATGAAGTTGACGATGTTCCACATGTCGGTG
>DASRJE010000052.1:0-7108 GCA_035649635.1 Vicinamibacterales bacterium
GACCCGCTGTCGATCGTCATTCAATGTGCCGGCGTGATCACGCTGGCAGTGGGACTGCTGCTCTTTGCGTCATCCCTTCGCCAATTCGTCGTCCGTGGTCGCGGAACGCTCGCTCCTTGGGATCCTCCGAAGCACCTCATCATCGACGGCCCCTATCGCTACGTTCGCAACCCGATGATTTCCGGCGTCGTGTTCATCTTGTTCGGCGAAGCGATGCTGCTGCTGTCGCCGTCTCACCTGGCCTGGGCATTCCTCTTTCTTCTCCTCAACCTGATCTTCATTCCCTTGCTCGAAGAGCCGGAACTCGAAAGCCGTTTTGGCGAGCCCTATCGTGAGTACTGCCGGCACGTCTCGCGCATCGTTCCCCGAGTGAGGCCGTGGACGGGCGTGTCCTGAGGAAAGTCAACCATGAGCTTCGACGGAATCGCCGGCGTCCTGATGATCGTGCTGTTCTTCGCCGCGGTCTGGCGGGTGTTTCGCCGACGGAAGCACATTGGGCCCGGCGCGGCGGGCACCCTGGAGGACATGTTCAACCAGGACAAGCGAAGAGCGATTCGGATCATTGTGGAAGAAAAAGCAGAGGAGCGGCGGCCCGAGTATCCCGACGACGTCGTGGATCCCGACGAGCGCGGCGTCAATAAGAAAAGCAGCTAGCGGTCAGCGGATACCCGGCCAGCGGCTGATCGTCAGGATCGCGATCGCAACAGCTCAATAGTGCCGACGTAATCGCCCGTTCGACAATACCAGCCGTGCGTCGATCCGTGCTCGGCCCAATCCAACGGCGTTCCGTCGTGGTCGTCGTCGCGAACATCGATGGGTGCGTTCGATGTGAGGAGTGCACGCACCATATCCGCATTGCCGTGGAACGCGGCCCAATGCAGAGCCGTTGCTCCTTCCGATCGAACACCGACCGGCCAACCCGCGCTCAACATTACGCGAACCGCTGACGCATCATTGCGCTTGGCCGCGTGAACCAGGCGCGCACGTTGTTCATCGGAAAGCTCGGCGACGAGATTCGACGCGCCAGCGATAAGGTCGCGGACTCTTCCTTCATCGCCCATCGAAGCGGCCTCTGCCAGCTGTAGTGTGGCTGGACTGCGCTGCAACAGCAGGTCCAGCACTTCGTCGTGTCCGAACTCACGCGCCACAGCATGGGCGCTCTTGTCGCCACCCAATGTCCAAATGTAAATGATGCCGCCGCTCCGCGGGTTCCGCTTCGGGAACCATCTTTCCGAAACGGTCATGTTGATTGACTCGGGATCGCGATCGAGGTGCTGCCGCGTCCGCTCCAGGTCACCGAGCGCAGCCGTGAGCAGCACATCCGTCCGTGCTCCACGCGAGACGAGATAGCGCGCAACGTCCTGGCGGTCGCGCACCATGTATTGAGCCGACGTACCTTCGTGATCGACATCGATCGCGTCGATGTCGGCACCGCACTCCAGGAGCAGGGTCGCGATCTCGACGTTCGCCGCAAAATGCAGCGGCGTCTGGCCGTCGCCGCCACGCGCGTGCACGAGCTCAGGTTTCTCCGACAACAACCGCTCCAAATCGTCGAGCCTTCCTAGCCTGGCTGCTGCGTGAGCGTCGACGTTCGCGCCACGCTCGATCAAGAACGGCACCAGGCTCTCGTCGGCGCCATCGAGCACGCCGAATCCGCCAGCCCACCACCGGCTGCGCACGTTGATGTCCGCTCCCGCATCCAGAAGGACGTCGATGAGGTCGCGGTTCTTTTGGCGGACGGCCGCGAGCAGTACGGTCGAATCGAACGGCAGATCCGGATGCGGCTCGTCGAGCCGCCGGCGCGACTCGGGGTCGTTTGTGAGGATCCGGCGAGTTTCGTCCACCGATCCTTGTTTGACCGCCGCGACAAGTCGATCGAACGTGGCCGCCATTGCTATTGCTTCGGCGCGCCCTCGATGTCGAGATATTCGATGGGCGCAATCTGCGTGGCCTTGAGCGGCGCCTCGATCGACGCGCGGTCGCCGACGATGACGATGGCAAGGCGGTCGATGTCGATGTACTTCTTGGCGACGCGCAGGACGTCGTCCTTGGTCACCGCGGCGATTGCCTTCGTGTACTGCTGGTAGTAATCGTCCGGTAGTCCCTGGGTCCACAAGCCTGTCAGCGCGCCGTTGATCGCCGAAACGGATGCGAACGTCGCCGGCAGCCGCTGAATCAACGAGTCCTTTGCCGTCTGCAGCTCTTCATCAGTGACGGGTCTCGCGCCCAGGATGCCGCGCAACTCCTTCATGAACTCGACGAGCGCTGCATCCGTCTTGTCGCCCACGATGTCACCGCCGGTCCGGAACGCACCTGGCCCTTTTCCGTAGGCGAACCCCGAGCTGACGCCGTAGCTGTAGCCCTTCTCTTCGCGGATGTTGGCATTGAGCCGCGACTGGAACATCCCGCCGAGCATCGTGTTCATCACTTGCATCGCGTAGTAGTCGGGAGTGTTGCGCGGAGGCCCGGGATGACCGATTGCCATCGTCGACTGGGCGGCGCCGGGACGATCCACGAGATAGATCGTCGTCTTCTGACGTGCCGCAACAGTGGGATACGAGAACTCCGGCTTCGATCCGGACGCGGACCACGCTGCCAACGCCTTCTCTATCACCGGCTTGGCAGTCGCTGCCGTGACATCGCCAACAACGGCAATCAGCGCGCGACGAGGCTTGAAGTACTCGGCATGAAACTTCGCGATGTCGTCGCGCGTGATGGCCTTCAGGGATTCCTCAGTCGACACGCGGCCGTACGGATGTGTGGCGCCGTAGAGCACCTTCGGGAACACACGATTCGCAATGGTGCCTGGCTGCGAGCGGCCCTGCGTCAGCGCGACCAACCGCTGAGCGCGCAGCCGTTCAAGAGCATCGGCCGGGAACGTCGAGTTCAGCAACATGTCGGCAAGGATGTCGAGGGTCTGCGGAAACTTTCCGCTCGTCGAAACAAAGCCAATCGAGCCGCTCTCGCTACCGACGGATGTTGACACGTTGGTGCCGAGCAGCTGAAGCGCGTTCGACAGCGCCTCGCCGTCCCGCGTTTTCGTACCCTCGCTCATCATCGACGCCGTGAGGCTGGCGACGCCGGTCCGATCTGCAGGCTCGAACTGGTTCGCGCCGCCCAGAAACGTGATGCTGAACGAGACGAGCGGCAAATCGTGCTTCTCCGCCACGATGAGGTCGGCGCCGTTCGCCAGCGTCGTCTTCGTCCAGGTCGGGACGCGCAGCTCGGGCGTCTTATCGGGAAGAGGAATCTTCTTTCGATCGAACGCCTGGCGCGCGCCTGCGCTCGCCGACAGGGCAAGGCACAACGTGAGGCACGACACGAGCAGCCGGCGTGAAGGGTTCGCGCTCATTGCGCCACCTCCGCTCCGCCAGCCGGAGCGTTGTCAGTGACTTTCTGGCTCTCGGCCGGCTTCGCAGCCTGATCCAGTTTTCCGAGCGGCACGACACTCAACACGACACGTCCCTTCGTCAGATACTTGTTCGCCACGCGCTTCACGTCGTCGGCCGTGACCGACTGGCCCTTCGCGTACTCAGTTCGGAAATAGCCGGGATCGTTGTGGTACCCGGCGCCATCTGAAAGCTGCATCGCCTTACCCAGGTTGGACTCGAGGCCTCGGACAAACGACAGCTCTTCTCCAGCAATCGCCTTCTGAATCTCTTCCGCGGTCGGCCCTTCGGCCTTCAACTTCTCCACGATCGCGTCGATCGCCTGTTCAAGATCCGTCAGGGTGTTGCCCGGACGCGGCGTCACGATGATCCCGAAGTCGCCAATGTCTTCGTTCGAACCCTGGAATGCCTGCACTGACGCGGCGGACTGCTTGTCGTAGACGAGCGCTTTCGTCAGTCGCGCAGTTCGGGGGCCGGCGAGGATCGCGCCAAGCACGTCAAGCGCGTATCGATCGTCACTGCGCTGGCCAACGGTTGGCCACGTCAGGTAGAGCCGGGGGATCTGCACGCGGTCCTCGAATACCAGTCGCTTCTCGGCTTGAAGCGTGACCGGCGAGATTGTCGGACGCGTGATCGGCTTCCCGCGTGGAATGTCACCAAAGTATTTCTGCACCCACGCCTTGGTCTGGGCAGGATCGAAATCGCCGACGATGGCCAGGTAGGCATTGTTGGGAGCGTAATAGAGGCGGAAGAAGTTCTTGACATCTTCTTCGCTTGCAGCCGACAGATCCGCCATGCTTCCAATCACCGGCCACGAGTAGGGATGCTCTTTGGGATAGGTCGCCGCCGCGAGGATCTCGAAGGCGCGCCCGTATGGCTGGTTGTCGACGCCCTGGCGCCGCTCGTTCTTGACGATGTCGCGCTGGGCGTTGAGCTTGGCAAGATCGAGCGAGTCGAGAAGGAAGCCCATCCGGTCGGCTTCCATCCACAGCGCCGATTCCAGGTAGTTCGAGGGAGTCGTCTCGTAATAGGTCGTCCGATCGTTGTCGGTGGTCCCGTTGTTCGAGCCGCCGACGCCTTCGGTCAGGCGATCGTGCGTGCCATACGGAACGTTGCCCGATCCCGTGAACATCACGTGCTCAAAGAGGTGCGCGAACCCGGTCCGCCCGACGGTTTCGTTCTTCGATCCAACGTGATACCAGACGTTGACCGCGACGGTCGGCGTCGTGCGATCCAGCGACGTGATCACCGTTAGACCATTCGGCAGCGTATAGGTCTCGAACGGAATCTTGATGACGTCTGCGCTCTTCGACGGCGCAGGCTTTTGCGCGTAGGCGCTGGCGGCCGCCAGGGCGACGGCGACAATCGTCGCCGTGCTTCTCCACCGGATTTGGGGTATCAAGGTTCTTCCTTTCTGTCGGATCAGCCAAACAGGCGCGCGAGCTGCTGGCGGATCGTAAGCAAGCTCATCACGCCGAAAAACGCGGTCGCCCAGATTAATATCGCAACCCTATACGATCGTACCTTAATCGCCTCTGGCAACCCGCGTCTGTTCAGCACAAACAGCATGGCGGAGTACATACACATCATCACACCACCAACCGAGGCCGAGATCACGAGCAGGACCAGCGGTTGATTCATGCCGATTAGCAGGATCGACGACCCGATTGCGACGAGACCCCAGACAAGCCGGAAGTACAACTGACTCTCCGAGACCCGCGATCGCTGCAGATAGGTTGATTTCAGGATGTCGGCCGCCAGGCGGCTCGTGTAGTCTGCGATCCCCATCGATGAGGCGAACAGCGAGAACGCGCCAACCGCCCAGAACAGCACGCCGAACCATGGCCCGACGATCTCCTGGAGCCGTTGCCCCTCGATCTGAAGAAACGCCACGGTCTGCGGCAAGTCTGGCCGGCCATACAGCGTCGAATGCGCCATCATCGAGGTCAGGCAGATCGTCACCACCGTGACGAGGACGAACGTCAGTAACTGTTCAGTATTCGCGAACCACCACCAGCGATTCCACCGCGCCATATTCTCGCTGGTCGGCTCGAAGATGTACGCCGCCACCTCACCGCGCGCGGCTTCTTCGTGCCCGGTGAGCGGGCTCACCAGCCTGGGCACGTACTGCCCCATCCCGAAACCCTTGTCGCGGATCCAGTTGCTCTGGCAAAGATTCTGGCCGCCGCCAGCGCCCGCAAACGCCACCGCGCCAAGCAGCAGCGCAAAACCAAGCTCGAGCGGCATCTGGCCTACACTCACCAGGCCAGCGGGTAGCGCGCGCCACGTCGGCGCATCAATCGCAAACACCATCGCCAGCAAGACGACGATCCCAACGGCCGCGACTTTCACGAAAATCAGTCGCTCCAACGCGACGTACACGACGGGCGCGAGCGTCAGGGACGCGCCGATCACGATGAGCGACGCGATCGCGATGAACTGTGGGCTGCCGCCGAAGATGTACGTCGCCAGCGTCGCCGAGCTCAATGCCCACCCGGGCCACAGGTTCGCGAAGTAAACCATGATCGCGAAGACCAGACCCCAGTGCCGCCAGAACCGGTTGAACCCAGTCAGCGCAGTCTCACCCGTCGCGAGCGTGTACCGCTCGATCTCCATGTTCAGAAAGAACTGCGTCACGACGCCGAGGACCGCGCCCCAGAGGAATATCAGGCCCGCCTGGGAGGCGATGAACGGCCACAGGATGAACTCGCCAGAAGAAAGTCCAACACCGGCCGCAACGATGCCAGGGCCGACGATCTTCCACAGGTTGCGAGGGGGAGCGGGCAGATCGCGAATCGTGAATGGCGGGAGGTTCCCGGGTGCCCGGGTTCCCCGGTTCCCAGGTTCTCGGGTTCCTAGGTCCATCAGTTCGAAGAGCCTACTACAGCCTCGAGAGAACCAAGAACCTGGGAACCTGGAACCAGGGAACCCGGGAACGACACCTAAAACACTATCTTCATCCCGATCTGAATGTTCCTCGGCACGTTGTTCTGGCTCGAGACCTTGCCGAAGATCGAGTTCGTCGGATCCAGATTCGGGTTGTTGTAGAACACGTTGTTGAACGCGTTGTACAGCTCGATGTGCACCTGCGCCCGGACCCGGCCGATGTCGACGCCCTTCACGAACGACATGTCCCAATTGAAGTAACGCGGTCCGCGCAGGCCGTCCCAGCGCGATGGCAGCGTGCGGATGTTGCTGCCCAATCTGATGCGCTGGTCTGCGCGCTGCTTCGCGGGATCGTCCACGCCGTTGGTCTGCACCGCAGCGTCATGGAAGTAGAACCCACTGACGTCGAACACCGTGGCGTCGGGGTCGTCCGTGTACTTCATCTTCAGCTGCGTGATGTCACCGTTGTAATAGACGTTGCCCATCGTCATGTTGGGCCGCCCCGACTGCCAGTTCCAGATAAACGACGCGCTCCAGTTGCCGATGAGGCCGTGGACAAGGGCATTCGCATCGCTGCCAAACTTCCGACCGCGTCCGAACGGCAGTTCCCAGATGCCGTTCACGACGACACGGTGCGGTAAGTGGGTATCCTGGAAGCGCTCCTCGTAGTCGGGATCGGTGTCGTTCAATCGCGAGACTTTCTCTTTGAAATCAGACCAGGTGTAGCTGGTCTCGAGCATGTAGCCACCGCTGAAGCGGCGTGTGAGTCGGCCCTGCACCGAATCAAAGCTGCTCGATCCGTCGTAACGACGCACGTCCACCGCTGTGAACTG
>DASRJE010000053.1:0-2013 GCA_035649635.1 Vicinamibacterales bacterium
GACCAGCAGCGCCGTGAGCAGAACGGCGTTGGGCGGCCAGAAGAACGAGATGCCGCTCGAGGGATACCGGAGGGCGAATCCTACCAGGCAACTGACGTAGTACGCGACGGCTACGGCAACCGGAGCAGCGGCCTCGTGCAGTGTCAGTCGTGTGAGCTCGCGCAGGCGGGCGCTCCGAACGCGCCGCGCGAGCGGCTGACGTCCGTCGTCTGCCTGCCCCAAAACTGTACTGCCCAGCCCAATGGCCGAGTCGGCCAAAAAAGGCGTGGCCGACGCGGAGACGTCGGATCGGGACGTCGGTCCGTTCACGCGGCGACTCTACTCGCTGGTCGTCTGCCTTTCAATACCGATGCGTACGTTCACTCGTAACTCTTCTGCAGAATCGGGACGGCAGGGACCGATTCCTTTGACCAGCAGTTATCGAACGACCGTTGCGGGCTTGGTTGGGACACGGAGAGGCGCGACAGCGTGAATCGTCGTGCCGCGCCCCCGCTGCGAGTGGATGGAAAGTTGTCCCCCCACGACCTTCAACCGCTCCCTCATGCTGGTCAGGCCCAGCCCGCGCCCTCTCATCGCCTCGTGAGGGTCAAAGCCGACGCCTGAGTCCTCGATCGCCATGGTGAGGGTATCGCTTTGACCGCTCAGAGAGACGCGAGCGTGTCCCGACACGCTATGTTTGACGACATTCTGCAGGGCTTCTTGCAAGACGCGGTAGAGAGAGAGGGAGATTTCCGCTGGTAGCGCTGTCGGGATGTTCTCGAAGTGAACATCAATCGTGATGCCATGCCGATTGGACAACTCTGCGCAGAACCCGGCCGCCGCTGCTTCGAGCCCCAGCAATTCCAGCCTGGCGGGGTGAAGGTCGCGCGACAGCGCCTGAATATCGGACACGAGATCCGCAATCTGTTGCCTGAGTTCCGCGATCCGCTCGAAATCGGCCGCTGAAGCCGAAGGACTTTGCTTCAGGCCATTGATACTCATGCTCACCACCGCCAGCCGTTGGTTGATGTCATCGTGAAGCTCGCGGGCGATCCGGGTGCTTTCCTCCTCGTGCGCTTCGATCAATTTCTGACTCACCGTGGAAAGCGCCTCTTCGGCGAGCTTCCGCTCGGTGATGTCGACGGCCGTACCAATGTAACCAACAAACGAACCGTCAACGTCGTATCGCGGCACACCCGCTGTCATCACCCAGCGATATTCGCCGTCGTGGCGGCGGAGTCGATGCTCCATCTGAAAAGCCTCCCGATGCTCGAAGGCCTTGCCGTACGCCTCGCGGCTTCGCTCCGCGTCGTCTGGGTGGAGGAGTTGTGTCCGTCGCTGTCCCAACACCGCATCTAATGGCAGTCCTGTGAAATCGAGCCAGGTCTGATTGAGATACGTGATCTGTTTCTCGGTGCCCGACATCCAGATCATGACCGGCGCAGTATTCGCGATGAGGCGGAAGCGTTCTTCGCTCTCACGCAGGGCCTCTTCGGCGAGAGTGCGCTCGATCAGATCCGCCGCCTGCCGGGCGAGCACGTCGAAAAATGTGAAATCCTCTTCGGTCGGGGTATGCGGCGTCCGCCAGTGCGTCGAGAGCATACCGAGCGGCCGGCCCGTTCGTGATCGCAGCGGCGTGGATTGCACGGCACGGATTCCGGAGCGACGATATTCCTCCCGATCGTGCGTGCCGGCCATGAATTCGCACGCCTCGATATCCGCCACAACAACGCGCTCGTTGTCACGGAGCGCCTGGCTGCAGGTGCTTCCCGCTCCAACCGCCACCCATTGCCAGAACGCCGCAGAGTCAGGGTGAAAATTCTTCCACGCGAGGAGCCTCAGTGACGCATGGTCTGCTGCGAGCATCTGGAGGCTGGCCGCATCGGACTCCAACAACTCCATGGCCGCGCCGAGAATCTGCGCGTACAAGGATTCTGGCGTCGACTCTGAAATCAGGCGTGTGCTGATCGACTGGAGCGTTTTGGCGCCCGCCACTTCGCGTGCCAGCTGTTGCTCGCTTTGCCGCAGCGCGGC
>DASRJE010000054.1:0-10564 GCA_035649635.1 Vicinamibacterales bacterium
GCGTGGATGCTGCCGGCGAAGTACAAGGGCTACACCGATCCAGTGGGAGGCCCATCGGCGACCGATGCCACGAGAGCCCGTCTGAAGAACAACGTCCAGATCGTGTACGACGAGCTCAAGTAGCGCGTCGCGCGTTTGACATCGAGGTGGGAGTCCTTTGATACTGCCGGGAGCGCGCTGACAGGGCGACACCAACCCGCGGCAAGGGAAGACTCCCACCTGTTTGGTCCGAAGTCGTGTGCCGTTTGCACCTTCTTTCATCCGCCTTCGCTCGCAAGCGTTGAATGCGAGCTCCGGCGCGATGTCTCGCCGTAGCAGCGAAAGCTGCGGAGGCGGACAGCCTGGTTTCAGCGGGGTACAGGCGATTCATGAAAGGAGGTCGCAATGACCACTTCCAAATCCCTCCCGGCTCGCCCGTCTCTCGAGTCGCTCCGCAAACAAGCAAAGAAGCTCGCGCGCGACGTCGCTGCCGGTGACGGCGATGCGATCGCCCGTGTCCGGGTGCAACTGCCACACGTCGACGTGCCGTTGTCGCAGCGCAATGCCCAACTCATACTCGCGCGTGAGTACGGCTTCCCAGGCTGGCAAGACCTCACCGCTGAAGTCGGCAAACGCCTCGGCCGCGGTTTGGAGTGGGCGGTAGCGCAGGCTCAGCGGATCATTCACGACAATGAACCCGAACGCCTGAAGCAACTGTTGGCTGAATACCCGGCGTTGCTGTCCTGGCATGACGACGACGATGACGCCGGCCTGCTGGGAATGGCCACAGGCGCCTATGGCGACGCCTTCGACGCACAGCGAGAACAGTGGTTCACCCGCGCCGTGTGCGCAGAGCTGCTGGTCGACGCGGGCGCGGTCGTGACGCCATCGGTGTGCGAAGGCATTCTCCAATCGCGCGCCAGAGGGCTGCTCGAGCTGTTTCAGCGGAAAGGGCTGCTTCCGCGCACGCTCGAGTTCCATTCGGCGCTTGGTGATCTCGACGCTGTTCGCACGTCTCTTGATGAGAATGGGCACGATCTGGCGGCCGTCAATGAAGCGTTCGTGTGTGCGTGCCGCTTCAAACACGTGGCGGTTGCGTCACTCCTGTTGGAACGATCCATCGCGCTCGATGCCGAACTCGGCACACACGTCGATGAAAGTCCGGGCCGCCCCGCGTTTATCAAGTACTTCATCGAAAAGGGAGCCCCGCACGCGACGGCGGTTGGACCGTGGAAGGGGTTCGTCATGGAGCAGCTCACGCGCGCGATCCATGACCGCGATCTGACGGCGTTCGTCGGGGGGTTGCAGCGTGAGCCATGGCTGCTTGGTGACGCCTGGGTGGACTTTCAGAAACGGCTCATCGAGGTTGCAACGCTGAACGGCCGCGGGCCGTTCATCTCCGCTCTTCTCGACCTCGATCCCGCGCTGCTGCGGCGCCAGCCGCCGCCCCAATCGCAAGCGATCGAGTTCGCCGTCACTTACGGGCACACTGATCTGATTCCTGATCTGACCCGCATCTGGCCGCTACCGGATGATCTGCCGCATGCGGCAGCCATGGGCGACCTGTCACGGGTGAAGCACTGGTTCGACGAGTCCGGCGCGCCGGCGCTGGGCGATGCCGAGAATCACTACCCATCCAGTCCATACATGCCGAAGGACCGGGTCGAGGAATATGCACGCCAGTGGAGCACTCCACGCGAGCAGCGTGTTTTGGATACGGCGTTCGCCTGGTCCGTTATCAACCGTCACTTCGACGTGGCGGACTTCCTCCTCGAGCACGGTGCTGACATCAACACCACCTGGAACTCTCATGAGCCAGCGAGCATCCTTCACCATCTCGTCCACTTTCTGGGCGACTACGAGTCGATGCAATTCCTCATCGACCGCGGCATCGACATGACCATCAAGGACTACCGCTGGAACAGCACTGCACAGGGTTGGGCGCTCTACGCGGTGAAGGACGAGAAGATGGCCAAGTGGCTGGAGGAGGCGGAACGGCAGAGGGAGCAGCGAGGCCGATGAGTGCGGCCATGGTCAGAAGCGGATCGTCATCAACAGCGGCACGTGATCGGATCCCAGCCCATCGCGAAGCGTCTCGCACGTGCGCATCAGACCGACCTCATCGAGCGTGCTGAACATGAAGTCCAGGCGCCCGAGAAAGAACGCATCAATCCGCAGTGGCAGTCGGAACGTGCGTCCGCTGCCACAGTCTTCGCGGCGGATCGACGCACTCAACGCCCGAACGGTCCCATCGTCGACGCCGTTGCGTGAGTTCAGATCGCCGGCTGCGACGATTGGCATCCGGGTCGTGTCAGGTGACGAGCGAATGTAATCGGCGAGTGCGTCCGCCTGGAGCGACCGGCGATGGTCCGCATCGAAGTGAAACACGATCACACGGAGCGGCCTGGTGCGTGAGCCGCGTGGGCTGACGGTTGCCGCCAGCGCGACGCGCCGCTGTTCACCGAAGGGCAGCTCGATCGCGACGACGTCGCTGAGCGGCTCGGTCGAGAGGATCGCGTTGCCGCGGTCCTCGCGCGTCGACAAGTCGACGCTGTCGCCGTTGCGCATCGACGGCACGTAGGCGACCCACAGATCCAGCGCGGTCGCGAGTGCCACGATGTCTGGCGCGGGCCGTCTCGGACGAATCGCGTGTGGCACGTGGAGATTTCGGGGGTAGGCGTCGGGCACATCCCAGCCGCCGCGGAATGTCTCCTGCAGCAGCACCAGCATGCCAGCTCCGCGTGTGGCGCCATCCTGCTTCAACTCCGACACGAGCTCCTCGGCGCGGCCGCCGCCGACCTTGGTGTTCCAGCTCAGGATCTGCAGCTCGGCGACATCCTGTCCCGTGACGGCGATTGGCGATCGGAGAACGGGTTTTCCGACGCTGCTGCACCAGGCATCCAGCGTCGCATCACCAGTTCCCATCCACCGCTCCCATCGCACGCCCTGGACGGGCTCGAGGCACGCGAGCGGCGCCACCGACGGCTGGGCCGCCCAGATTGCCGGCGCGACGACGGCCAGTGCGACGACGACGAGCACAACCTTCGACACGGCTCTCAATCTGATCTTGCTCGATTTGATAGTCTTAGCGCGAAGGGTCCGGAGGGAACCGCATGAAGCGAACACTTGTACTTGGGACGCTGATTGGAATCGGAGTGTTGTCGCTCGTCGTCTCGGGGCAAGCACCACCCGCAGCGCCAACCAAGGCCGCGCTCGAAGCGACCAAGATCGAAAAGGTCAAGGACAACCTCTATGTCATCACCGGTTCCGGTGCCGCCAATCAGGAGGCATTCAGCGGCGGCAACACCGCCGTCTTCATCGGCGCCGAGGGCGTGACCCTCGTCGATACGAAGCTGCCCAATTGGGGGCCGACCATTCTCGAACGGGTCAAGAGCGTGACCAACAAGCCGGTGGTGCGCATCATCAACACACACACCCACGGCGACCACACCGGCAGCAACTCAGCCTTCATGGGCTCAAAGGTCGAGAGCGTCGTGCAGGAGAACACCAAGACGAACATGGCTCGCATGACCGAGTTCATGGGGGAGAACGCCAAGTTCCTGCCGAACAAGACCTACAAGGACAAGCTGACGGTCGGTTCGGGCAACGACGCGATCGACCTCTACTTCTTTGGCCGCGGTCACACTGACGGCGACAGCTTCGTCGTGTTCCGCGGGCTGCGGACGATGCACGTGGGCGACATCTTCGCGTGGAAGGCGCTGCCCTATGTCGACACCATGAACGGCGGCAGCGTGGTCGAGCAGCCGAAGACGCTCGCCAAGGCGGTCGCGACGGTGAAGAACGTCGACACGATCATCAACGGGCACATCCCCGTCGGGACCTGGAACGACCTGAAGGAGTACGCTCAGTTCACCGCGGACTTCGTCACCTACGCCCAAGCGTCGCTGAAAGCCGGCAAGTCGGCGGCCCAGGCCGGCAAGGAATACCAGGTCGACCCGAAGTACAAGGGCTACGTCGCGAGCATCAGCCCGATGTTCGGAGCCGAGAGCAATCTCCAGATTGCATACGACGAGCTGAAAGCGGCGAAGAAGTAGTTTGTAGTGTCCGGCTTCTAGCCGGACGCCGGCGTAGTGTCCGGCTTCAGCCGGACCTAGGAAAGACCGAGGATCTGTCGCGCGACAGAAGGCGTGGCCACCTCCCGGTCGTACTCGGCGCACAGATCGCGCACGCGTGCAACGAGCTCGCCATTGGATCGGGCCAGCCTCGTCTTGTCCCAGCGGACGTTGTCCTCGAGACCGGTGCGGCAGTGTCCGCCCATTTCGAGGCACCATCGATTCACCTCGAGCTGATACCGTCCGATGCCGGCGGCGACCCACGTCGCCTCCGGCATCATCGTCTTGAGCTTGCCGACCTCGAACTCGAGGATGTCCCGTTCCGCCGGCAGGGCGTGCTTCACGCCGAGCACGAACTGCACGTGCAGCGGGGCCTTCAGTAGTCCCTGCCTCGCGTAATCGATGGCGTTGTAGAGCATCGCGAGATCGAACACCTCGATCTCCGGCTTGACGCCGTAGAGGTTCATCTTGTCAGCCAGCTCGACGATCAGGTCTGGCGGGTTCTCGTACACACGCGTTGGGAAATTGACCGAGCCGGTCGAGAGCGACGCCATTTCGGGCTCGAGGTGCAACATGCCGCCGCGCTCGGAGCCGACGCCCGACCGTCCGCCGGTCGAGAACTGCAGGATGATGTCGGGGCAGTGTCGCCGGATTCGTTCCTTGAACTCCGCGAACTTGCCCGGGTCCGACGTCGTCGATTGGTCGTCGTTGCGGACGTGCACGTGCACCATCGCGGCACCAGCTTCGTACGCCTGGTGCGTGGATTCGACTTGTTCGGTCACGGTAATCGGGACCGCCGGGTTATTCTCCTTGCGCGGTACTGATCCGGTGATGGCGACTGTGATGATGCACGGGCCGGCCGGCCCGTTCCGTTGCATCCGATATGTATACACGAATTAGCGCCACAGACCCGTGCTGGCGAGAGGCTGTGTCATGAGAAACGTTTATTCCATTCGCATCACTATCGTGATCGTCGCGCTCGCGTTCGCTGCGGGTGTGGGCGCCAGCGCGCAAGGCGATCCGCACGCGGTGAGTGCGGAACAGTACGAGCGGTGGAAGAAGGAGCTGTCGAACTGGGGTCGATGGGGCAAGGCCGACGAGATCGGTGCGCTGAACCTGATCACGCCGGCAAAGCGCAAGCAGGCAGCGGGGCTGGTGCGGGAAGGCGTGTCTGTGTCGCTCGCCTCGGATGCCGATCGTGTGAAGGCGGTCGACAACCCGAACCCGTACGACGTGACATGGCTGGGCATCCAATCCGATCGGATCACCGTGGAGTATCACGGCATCGCGCACACGCATCTCGACTCGCTGGCGCACATCAACGAGCGCGGCGTGTTCTACAACGGCTACACGCCGCAGGCCGACACCGTCGTCAAGCAGGGTCACGAGAAGAACTCGATTCACAACGTGAAGAACGGCGTGTTCACGCGGGGCATCCTGATCGATATTCCGAGGCTGAAGGGCGTGCCGTACCTGGAGCCGGGGACGCCGATCTACGTCGAGGACCTCGAGGCCTGGGAGAAGCGGGCGGGCGTCAAAGTGTCGTCGGGCGATGCGCTGTTCGTGCGCACGGGTGTCTGGGCGCGGCGAAAGGCGGTTGGTCCGTGGCTGCGCGGACGGGCCGAGGGCGGGCAGTCGGCCGGACTCCACCCGTCAGTGCTGCCCTGGCTGAAGGCTCGCGACATCGCGCTGCTCGGCAGCGATCACCCGCAATACGTGTCACCAGGCACACCCGGTGCGCCGCGCGGCGCCGTGCACGACTTCGCGCTCGTCTACCTCGGCGTGCATCTGTTCGACAACTGCGATCTCGAGGCGCTGGCCGATGCGGCCGCGGCGCGGAAGCGATGGGAGTTCCTGCTGACGGCGGCACCACTTCCAATACGCGGCGGGACGGGATCGCCGCTCAATCCCATCGCGACATTTTGAGCAGGAACGCGCGCGTCAACTCCCAACCACCAACTCCCAACTTCCACATGATGCCGGTTGTTTTGGGAATTGGGAGTTGGGTGTCGGGAGTTGGAGGGAGGAACGCATGACGAGGATCGTTCGAGTGGCCGTATTGTCCGCGTTCGTCACCAGTACTGGATGCGCGCTCACCACCGGCATTCGTCAGAACACCGATGCGATCGGGAAGAGCACGGCCGCAATCGACGGCAACACGCAGGCGATCGAGGCGTCAACCAAGAGCACGGCGACGCTCATCCCGGCGTTGCAGGGCACCGAACGATTGACGGCACCGCTGCAGGCGGTTTCGGGGCTCGATCCCACGCTGAAAAGCGTCGCCTCGTTGGGTGAGCCGCTGGTGCGTGTGGCCGGTCTCGAGCCGAGCCTGCGCGCGACGGCGAACCTGCGCGATCCGATCGACCGGCTCGTCGCGATCGGTCCGGGGCTCGATCGCGCGGCGGCGCTGGGCGGTCCGCTGACGCGAGTGGCCGACATGAGAAGCAGCCTCGAGTCGGTGGCCTCGCTCCGCGGATCGCTCGATCAGGTCTCGCAGCTCGAGCCACGCCTTCGCGCGGTAGCCGAGCTCGGCGCACCGCTGCAGCAGGTCAGCGCGCTGCGAGCCCCGCTCGAACAAGTCGGCACGCTGACCGCGCCGTTGTCGGCAGTGACTTCACTGCTGAACCGACCGCTGCTGCTGCTCGTCATCGCACTTGTCGGCTTGGCGGCCTGGGGCCTCGTCACGTTTCTGGCCGTCCGCTTCGCCATCGTGAGCGCACAACGAAGTCTACGCGGAGCGGCATGAGAATCCGATAGATAGAAGAACCCAGCCTGTCGCCCTGCTTCCGGGACTGAGGCTGATTCCTGATTCCTGACTCCTGATTCCTGGGTTGCGCATGGCCAACTGTGTGAATTGCGGCGCGCCGATGCAGCTTGACAAGCCCGCGGGCACGCTCCTCTGCCCGCACTGCGGTTCCATCGACGCGCAGCCTTCGCTGGTCGACATCCTCGACATTACCGGCACGAGTGAGACGAAGTGCCCCACGTGCGCGGCGACGCTCGCCACGGCGCGTCTCGGCAGCTACCCGCTGCAGGTCTGTCAACGCTGCGAGGGCATGTTGATCGAGATGCCGTTTTTCGTGTCGGTCGTCGATGCCGCGCGGCTGCGCGAGCACCTGCGCGGCGTAGTGCTGCCGCGAGAACAGAACCCGGGCCACCGCTCGCTCGCGTGCCCGCAATGTGGCGGCGCGATGCTCAACCACATGTACGGCGGCGCCGGCAATGTGGTGATCGACACGTGTGAGACGTGTCAGGTGAACTGGCTGGATTCCGGCGAGCTCAGACGGATTGCTCGCGCACGCTGATCCTTGCGAGTTCCCAAGTTCCGTAGTTCCTGAGTTCCGTAGTTCCTGAGTTCCGACGTTCGGAGTTGAATTGAGGACTCCGAACTTAGGAACTCTGGAACTCAGGCACTCCGGAACTGAGGAACTCTGGAACTGAGGAACTCTGGAACTCGCGCCCCCCGAGGATCAGGTGCATGCAACGCCATTCAACCTGAAATCCCGCGGCGTCGCCGGCGTTCCCGTACCGATGAACCCGAACGTGATGCTGCCGCCGTTCGCGGGGATGGTGCCGTTCCAATGGCCGGCTGGATTGCTGGCGGTCACGGTGCTGTCGTTCTGCGAGTAGGTGGCGTTCCATCCACTGCTGAATCGCTCGCCGCCCGTGAACGTCCACGTCAACGTGTAGCCGGAGATCGCCGAGGACGAGGGATTCGCGACCTTCAGATCGGCGTGGAAGCCGCTGTTCCACTGCGTCACGATTCGATAGTCGACCTGGCAGGCGCTGGAAACCGAAGGGGGCGGTGATGGCGCGGGAGTGGGAGACGGCGTGGGCGTTGGAGATGGTGTGGGAGTTGGAGAGGGCGCAGGCGGCGTCGTTCCGGCGGCCATCTCGACGAAGTTCGGAAAGTTGCCCGTCATCAGCAGCATGGCGAGCAGGCGCCACGCGTTTCCGTAGTAGCTGTTTGGCGTGTCCTTGGTCGCGACCACACGGTCGTATGCCGATTGCGGCGTCTCCTTGAGTGAGCCGGTGGCCGCGCCGCACGAGACGGGCGTGCGCGTGTCAGCGGCCCAGATCGCGGCCGCCGCGTTGGCGACGAAGAACGGCCACGGGCCGCCGCCGGTGCGCCGCCCACCCATGTCGTGCTCGCCAATCTCGCTCAAGCCGACGCTGCTGAAGAAGCTGCCGATTTCGTTCATGGTCGAGCGTGCCTCGCTCGTGCCGTACCACGCCTTGTCGACAGCGATGCGCCAGGCGAGCCGCGCGGCGTCGTAGCTCCACCACGCAAAATTGGTCGGCTGCCACGGCACCAGTTGTGGCTCGCCGTCGTACCGCACCCAGTTCGGCACGAGCTTCGAGCAGTTGCCGGGCCGGCCCTGCGCGAGATTCACGATGGCATAGTTGCGGGTGTTGACGGCGGCCCACGGTGCGGTCTCGGTTGTGAACGTGCCGAACGCGGTGTAATACCCGGGCGAGAAGTAGGAGAGGTTGATGATGCCTTGCGGATAGTCGAACGACAGGTTCCACGAATCACCCGGCAGGAGCTCGTTCCCGGGATTGGATGGGAGCCCTGCCGGCGGACTGCCGCCAGCCTTGTCGATTTCGTACTGATAGATCGCGCCGATCACGTTCGTCGCCTGCGTGCAGTAGTTGATCCCGGCGCGGCTCGACGGCCACGATCCACGCTGTACCTTGATGCAGGCGTTCAGCAGGCCGAGGGCGATGTCCTCGTCGGCATCGGTGGCGGCGCCGGTGCCCAGTCGCTGCCCGGGATTGCCGATGTGCCAATCCATCAGGCCGCGTGCGTTGAGATGGTCGGATGTGAACAGCCAGAGTCCGTCCAGCGTGGTCTGGTCGTCGAAGATCGACGCGAGCAGGATGCCGTAGCCCTGACCTTCGGATACCGTTGACCCGCCGTCAACGCCGCCCATGACGCGCAGCCGCCCGTTGCCGCCGGCGTTGGCGCTGGTGATCTGTGCGCTCTTCCACTCCTGCCATGCCTGCGACAGCTGCGACGGATCGAAGGTGATGCTGGTCGCCTGATTGTACGGAAAGAGGAACGGATCGCTTGGGTTGGCGTGCGTCACCGGTGGTGTCACGACCGCGATCACGAGGGCAGCCGCCAGGGACGTGATCATGCGCATGGCCGTCCCTCCGCGTGTGAGAAGCAAGATCTCACAGGGCGAAAATCCAGTGAGATCCTGCTCGTGGTGATCAACCGTCCGACTAGGGACGAGGTGAGCTGGGGCTGTCGGGCGCGCCCGGCGACCGCGGTGCTCCCGGCGAGTCGGGTGATCCCGGCGGCGTGCGTGGCGACGGAGACGGCGAATCCGGTGCTCCCGGACGTTCCGCACCAGGCGAACGCGGCGCGCCCGGCGACGGCGATGCTGACGCCTGTACCTCGATGCTGGTGGCCATGTTCGACTGGCCATCGCGCTTGTACTGGATCGTCACCTGTCGCCCAGTCGACGTCGCAAGACCGGCCGCGTCTTTGGACGAGCCGGAGATCTTGGTGGAATCGTCGTACTTGAACTTCATTTCCGACCCGGCGACGGTCTTCACCGTCAGAGTCTTGCTCTTTGCGTCGACGTCCGTCAGTTCGCCCGTTGCCGTCGTGGCCGCCTGGGACTGCCCAAGCCCTGGTGACCCTGGTGACGCCGGTGTCGATGGTGACGGGGGTTGGCCGGCCGGCGGACGCGCCTGACCAGCGGGCGGACCCTGCGCCGGACCGTCCTGCTGCGCGATTGCCTGAGCGCCGGCGGCGAAGAAGAATGCTGCCGCGGCGAGAGTGACAAAGACACGTTGCATGGGTTGCCTCCTATGGGCCCGCAGCGTGGCAACCACCGTACCAGTCGAGGGCTCTGCTTTGAGATCGCGGCGAAATCCTCGTGTGTGCGTGATGTCGGTTGGTGTCTGTGGCGCCCGAACGACGGTGATGCAGGCGAGAACAAATACAAATCACTGTCGCGCAGCTTCACTTCCGGGTCATGAGATTGGTGTTCTCTTCCGAAGACACTCGACGTTGCAACACGACGCGCGACGCATGTGACTCGTCGGTGTGACAGGTCGCGTCGAGTAAGAACCGGAGGGCAGCTGTATCGAGCAGAAACACAGCCTTATCGTCTGCTAATCTCCTCCGTTCGTCGCTCGTCCGCATCGGTCGACCTCATCCAGTTCGTACGTAACCGACCTCGTGCGTCGAACCAGTAGTGCCGCTCGGTGGCGCCGAGCGCGAACAGCGCGAGGTTCTGATCGTAGTACTTCGCTGGCCGGCCGAGCAGACCGGTCCGCTCGTCACGCGCATCGTGTACGAGCGACCGCTGTTCGCGCGCGAGACGCGCTTCACCAACCGCGTCGAGATACGGCATCAGCGCGGCGGCGAATCCGATTGGCCCGTTGGCGTCGCGGACGGTGCCGTTCGCTCTCACGCTCGCGGGCGGCTTCCGATTTTCTCGAACCACGTGTGCCATCCCTGCGAGCGTCTGCAGCAGCGCGTCCCGCGACGGTGT
>DASRJE010000055.1:0-66533 GCA_035649635.1 Vicinamibacterales bacterium
TCCGCGCACCATCGAAGGACCGGGGCATCTCAACGAAGGCCACTTCGCCGCTCTTCCCTTCCTCGTGCCGAAAGTCGATGCTGACGGCAACGAGGTCGCGGGCATCCGCGTGCCAGAGCTCGCAGTGCCTCTCGCAACGACCACGGGCTGGAACTTCAGGTCCGAGCGCGTTGGCAATCCGACGACGCTGTACGCATTGCTTGGATCGTACGTGCCCTTCTCCCGCACGAAGGCCGAGCGCGAGGCGCGCCGCGATCCGCGCCTCTCGGTTGAAGAGCGTTATCGGGATCGAGAGGATTACCTCGGACGCATACGCACTGCCGCCGCTGCGCTCGTCAAAGATCGATTCCTGCTGCAGGAGGATATCGACGACGTCGTCCAGCGTGCAACGCGGCACTGGGCGTACGCAACGGCGACGGCGCAGACGAATTAGGTAGCTGGGTGGCTGGGTGGCTGGGTGGCTGGGTAGTTAGGTAGCTGGGTAGTTAGGTAGCTGGGTAGTTAGGTGGCTGGGTGGCTGCATAGGCAGGTAGCTGGGTCAATAGACGTCCCCAGCAACCCAGCCAACCTAGTCACCCAGCTACTCTGGTCTCAGCTGCCCGCGTTCGAGCCTGAACACGCGATCGCAGGCGGCCGCCAGGCGTGGGTTGTGCGTGGCGATGATCGACGTCAGTCCCTGCTCGGCGTGCATGCCCTTGAGCAGGGTGTGCAACGAGTCGGCCGTGTTCTCGTCGAGATCGCCGGTCGGCTCGTCTGCCAACAGCAGCGCGGGCTTCATCGCGAGCGCGCGCGCCACCGCCACACGTTGCTGCTCGCCACCGGACATCTCGCTCGGCCGGTGCTTGATGCGTTCCGCCAGACCCACTCGTGACAGGAGATCGGCAGCGCGGCTGCGCGAATCACCGCCGGGCAGCCGCGCGATCCGCATCGGCATGGCAACGTTCTCCGCCGCATCGAATTCCGGCATCAGGTGATGGAACTGGAAAACGAAGCCGACGTTTCGATTGCGAAACTGCACGAGCGCGCCATCGTCGAGCGCCCGGAGATCGGTGTCAGCGACGATGATTTGTCCCGCGTCCGCGCGATCGAGACCACCAACCAGGTGCAGCAACGTGCTTTTGCCAACGCCCGATGCCCCGACGATGGCAACCATCTCGCCGAAGGCGACGCGCAGCTCCAGGTCGCGCAGCACGTGGATGCGCTGCGCACCGAGCTGATAGGCCTTGTTCAGGCCCTGGACGTCGACGAAGGCCACGTTATTCGAACCTGAGTGCCTGGACGGGATCGAGCCGTGATGCCTGGCGGGACGGATAGATCGTCGCGAGAAAACAGATCGTAATCGTTGCGATGACGACGACGAGGAAGTCGCGCGGCTGCACGACGAACGGCACGTGCGATACCTGGTAGACGTCCATCGGGATCTGAATCAGCTCGTAGGTGTCGAGCACCCAGCACAGGCCAAGGCCGGCCAGGCCGCCAACCGTCGTGCCGATGACGCCGATCACCAGCCCCTGCATCATGAAGATGGCCATCACCCGGACGCTCGACGTCCCCATCGTCTTGAGGATGGCGATATCGCGGCTCTTCTGCCGCACCAGAAGAATGAGCGAGGAAATGATGTTGAGCGCACCCACCATCACGATCAAACCGATCGTGATCGAGATCGCCATCTTCTCGAGCCACAACGCCGAGAAGAGCGACCGATTGAGCTCGGACCAATCCTCGCTCACGTATTCGGGACCGAGCCGCTCAGGGATCGATTTGGCGACCGCTGCTGCCTCCCAGATGTCGTCGACGCGCAGTTGAATGAGATCGGGCGCCTCTTTCGAAAACAACTTGCTCGCAAAGTCGAGGCTCACAAACCCGTAGCCCGAGTCATATTCGTACAGCCCGAGCTGGAAAACGCCGACGACGCGGACGCGCCGGTTACGCGGAATGAGGCCCATCGGCGAGAGTGAGCCGCCTGGTGTAATGAGGGTGATCTCGTCGCCGACCTTCGCTCCGAGTTGTTGCGCGAGGTCGTACCCGAGCAGAATGCCCGGGCGGTCGTCCTCGCCCTGCTCCGTCAACCCGGCCAGACTCCCCTGCTTCAGCGTCCGTTCGATGTCGGTGACATGTCCCTCGAGAACAGGGTCGACCCCTTTGAGGGTGATGAAAGCATCCGCCCGGTCGGAAGAGACAATGGCCTTCCCGATAATCGCCGGCCCGGCGCCGGCAACGCCAGGGACCGAGCGGAGGTTCGCGACCTCGGATTCGTAGTTCCCCAGCGGACCGGTCTTCCACACATACACATGAGCTGTCGAGCCGAGGATCCGATTTCTCAGCTCGCCCTGGAGACCCGTCATGAGCGCGAGCGCCACCACCAACGCCACGACCCCGACGGCGACTCCGATGGTCGAAAACAGCGAAACGCGCGAAATGGAGGAGTGCTGGCGACGCGCCAGCAGATACCGGAGGGCGATAAACAACTCGAATGGCACGCTAGCAACCATTTATATTATGAACGCGTCACGCTTCCGAGAGTCCATTAAGAACCATGAAAAGAGTCCTCCAATAGGCCGACTAGTGGAGCCATTGGATTGGGATTCGTGCAATACTGACACCCGCAATTGGCATGCATCGCGCTAAGGCGCAGCACCGTGACCCCCGATTCAGGTAACGTCAAGACAGTCGCGTCGTTCCGATCGAAGCCGGCACAGAAGGGCGCCGCGCCCGCGCGCGAGGACGCCACCTTTGAGTTCGCCAGCGAGAGCACACCGGCCGAGGGTGCTCCGGGGCTTCCAGTCGTCATCAAGCTTCGCAAGCAAACGATGATCGCGATCGGCTTGACGCTCGGGGTGCTCGCGGCAGCTGGAGCGGTTACCGCCGCGCTGACTCTTCGACCGCCGGTCACGCCGACCGGGTCGCTGAGTGTTGAGACGGATCCACCGGGTGCCGAAGTTCGTATCGATGACGTTGTGCGTGGTACGACTCCCCTTTCGGTGACACTGCCTGAAGGCCCCCATCGGTTAGTGGTACAGCGAGGGTCGAACGTCAAGCAGATGAACGTCGAGGTTACACGCAGTGCGGCCAAGGCCTATCACATCGCCTGGACCGAACCCGTAGCTGTCACGCCGGTAAAAGCGCAGGCGGGCAGTCTCTCCGTGCTCAGTGACCCAACCGGAAGCACGGTGACCGTGGACGGTTCAGCCCGCGGTCAGACCCCGCTCACAATCGGACTTTCGGCCGGACGCCACGAAGTGATCGTCCAAACCGCGAATAATACTTATCGGCGATCCGTACAGGTCGAAGCCGGTGCGACGGCCTCGCTGGTTGTTGGCGGTGCTCCGGCCCCATCCGCTTCCTTCGGCTGGATTACTGTGCCAACCCCCTTCCCCGTACAGGTCCTGGAGGCCGGCCGGGTGGTCGGAACCAGCGAAATCGACCGAATAATGCTCCCGCAAGGCAACCATGACCTCGATTTCGTCTCGGAGCAGCTCGATTTCCGGCAGAGCTCGCGTGTCTCTATAACAGCAGGACGCGGAGCCCCCGTCTCGCTTACAATCCCTCGCGTAGCCATGAACATCAACGCCCTGCCCTGGGCGGAGGTCTTCATAGATGGCACCCGGATCGGCGATACTCCCCTTGCCAACGTGGAGCAGCCAATCGGTGATCATGAGATCGTATTCCGTCACCCCCAATTCGGTGAGAAACGACAGATGACGCGAGTGATCTCCAGAGACTCACTTCGTATCTCGGTGGACATGAGATCAAAATGATGAGGAAGGTCCGCTGGCTTTCGAGCGCCTGCGGCTGCTTGATTCTGACTCTTTGTCTCCCAAGCTCATCAGTCGCACAAGTTTCCGAAGTCGATTACAAGTCGCTTTACGCAGCCGCGGAATACGACAAGGCGCTCGAAGTTGTCACTTCACTCGACAGCGTCGAGGCGCAACAGTACAAGGCGCTTTGCCTTCTCGCGCTTGGACGCCAGGCCGATGCCAGCACCGCGGTCGAAGCGCTCGTGAATTCCTCACCGACCTTCATCCCGTCATCCGATGACGCGCCACCGCGGTTCGTGGAACTCGTGACCAAGGTTCGTCAAAAGCTCCTTCCCACGATCGCTCGCCGTGTGTTCGCCGAAGGCCGCGATCGATATACAGACAAGAAGAACGATGAGGCGGTCAAGCGCTTCTCCCTCGTCCTGACGCTGCTGAACGATCCGGCGTTCCCCGATCCGAATACCAAGCAGGACCTCGAGACGCTGGCCAAAGGATTCATTGATCTCGCGACCGCCGCCGCGGTACCCGTGAAGGTCGTCGCGGCGCCGCCCGAGCCGGTGACGCCACCGCCCGCCCCTGCCACGCCCACGGCGCCGCCGAAAGTGGTTCCTCCCGTCGCGCTCTCGCAGGAGGTCCCACCAATGCCTACGGACCTCGCATCGCGCGCCGACGCGAAACTCGTACTCGTTGTTCTGATCGATGAGACCGGCAGAGTCACGAGCGTGACGGTGAAGGAATCAGCGCATCCCGTCTACGACAGGCTCGTCTCCCAGGCCACGCGAAGCTGGCGGTACACACCTGCGACCCGCAACGGCGCTCCGATCCCTTCAGAGCAGATCGTGACGATTCAGGTCAAGCGCTGACCACGTTCGCCAAGGCTAGCCAGGTTCGCCTCAGACAACGAGGATGTGGCTTTCGCATCGCTCGTGGCAGTGTTTGATTTGCCCGCGCTCCAAGCGGGCTAGCGGCGGTCGGGCCGCATGAGCGGGAACAAGATCACATCACGAATCGATGGACTGTTGGTCAGCACCATGACCAACCTGTCGATGCCGATCCCTTCGCCGCCAGTTGGCGGCAGCCCGTACTCCAGCGCTCGGATGTAGTCTTCGTCCATCCCGTGTGCTTCCTCGTCGCCGCCCGTGCGCTCTCGCAGCTGCTGCTCGAAACGGAGCCGTTGCTCGACCGGGTCGTTGAGCTCGCTGAAGGCGTTGGCGACTTCGAAGCCACCGATGTAGAGCTCGAATCGTTCGACCGTATCGGGATCGTCCTTCCGTTGTTTCGATAACGGCGAGACTTCGGTTGGAAAGTCGTAGACGAAGACCGGTTGCACGAGGTCCTCTTCACACAGCGCTTCGAAGATCGCTGCCGTGATCTTCCCCGCGCCGCTGCCCGGCATCACTTCGATCCCGAGACGCGCCGCCAGCGCCGCCGCGGCGTCACGCGATCGCAGGGCGGCCTCGTCGATGGCGACGCCAAGGCGGCGGGCAGCTGCGTCACGCACGGCTTGTCGAAGAGAGAGACGACGAAAGGGTGGCTTGAGAGAGATCGTGTGCTCGCCGAACGTCAGTTCGTCGCTGTCCGTCGCCGTGAGCGCAACGTGCTGCAGCATCTCCTCTGTCAGCGTGATTAGATCGCTGTAGTCGGCGTAGGTCCAGTAGAACTCGAGCATCGTGAACTCGGGGTTGTGCTGAGTGGAGATCCCCTCGTTCCTGAAGTTGCGGTTGATCTCGAACACCTTGTCGACGCCACCGACGACGAGCCGCTTCAAATACAGCTCAGGCGCGATGCGCATATAGAGCGCCATATCGAGGGTGTTGTGATGCGTGACAAAGGGGCGCGCGATGGCGCCGCCGGCCATTGGCTGCATCATGGGGGTCTCGACCTCGAGGAATCCGCGGGCGATGAGAAACTCCCGGATAGCGGTCACGACGCGGCTGCGAACTTCGAAGACGCGCCGTGAGTCGGGGTTGACGATCAGATCGAGGTAGCGCTGGCGATACCGGGTCTCGATGTCCTGAAGCCCATGCCACTTCTCAGGCAGCGGCAGCAGGCTCTTCGACAGGAATTGCACGCTCGCGACGTGGACGCTGAACTCGTTCGTCTTGGTGCGAAAGAGATATCCCTCGACCCCCACCCAATCGCCGATGTCCAGCAGCTTGAAGATCCGGAAATCCATGTCCGGCACCGAGTCCTGCCGAACGTAGACCTGAACCCGAGATCGCCCATCGGACAGTTGCAAGAACCCGGCTTTCCCAAACGTGCGAATGGCAAGGATGCGGCCGGCGACCCTTGCGGTAATGCGGGGTGTTTCCAGCTCCTGCGCTGTCTTGGCGCCATGTTCAGCGACGAGATG
The DNA here is from genome assembly GCA_035649635.1 of Vicinamibacterales bacterium. Lineage (GTDB taxonomy): Bacteria > Acidobacteriota > Vicinamibacteria > Vicinamibacterales > UBA2999 > Gp6-AA40. Next base: position 6,112 of record DASRJE010000055.1, read on the forward strand.
CGTGATGGGCGTCGTGCGTTCGAACCGCTTGGGGTACGGATCGACCCCGAGCTGTTTCAGCGCCTCGAGATTGGCCCGGCGCTGGACAACCTGATCGGATTCTTCTGGATTCATTCGCGATTGAGCGTCCGCCGGATGGCGTCGAGTATGCCGTTGATGAAGCGCACTGACTCGTCTGCGCTGAAAGTCCGCCCGAGTTCCAGGGCCTCGTTGATGACAACGATCGCAGGTGTGTCGGGCTCGTGAAGAAACTCATAAACGCCAAGGCGCAGGATGAGCCGATCCATCACGTTCATCCGCTCGAGGCGCCAATTTTCGGCCGCCTCGCCGATCAGCGGATCGAGTTGTGCCGAATGCGCTGACACCCCCGACGCCAGCGACTTCGCAAACGCGCGAACGTTTTCGGCCGGCGGGGTCCCCGCTGGTCCACCAGTCCAGAACGTTCGGCATACCTCCTCGATGGGCGTGCGCCCGACTTCCGATTGATACAGCATCTGGAGCGCGGCCTCGCGCGCCCGATGCCGCGAATCGGCACCGGACTGGGCGACCGGAGGTCGTTCGGCTTCAGCCATCATTCCTGACCCCATCATCGATCGCTTCGACCAGGGTGACCATCTCGACGGCGGACAGCGCGGCTTCGCGTCCTTTGTTGTCCGTCCCTTCAGCCGAACGTGCGGCCGCCTGCTCTTCGGTCAATGTCGTGAGCACGCCAAACGCGACCGGGATGCCGGTGTCCGCGCTCACCGCCATGATCCCGTGCGAAACGGCCGACGAGATGTACTCGAAGTGCATCGTCTCGCCCTTGATGACGCACCCGAGGCAGATGATGGCGTCGTACCGTCCAGTGCGCGCGAGCCGGCGGGCGGCCAGCGGGATCTCGAAAGCGCCCGGCACGCGAACGACGGTGACGTCGGCGCTGCTGACGCCAGCATCACTCAAAGCCGCATGCGCGCCGCGAAGCAACCCGTCAGTGATGTCCTTGTTGAACGTCGACACGACCACGGCGAAGTGGCGACCGGAGGCTGTGGGCGAGCCCTGCAACTCTTTCACGTCTCTGAAAAGACACCGGGTGTAATTTCCCAGAGATGCGGATGGAAATTACACCCGGTGTCTTGACGCAATGATACCCCACAGCCAGCACACGCCAATGCCGACGACAGAGCCGCTGGCGTCGGCAAACCAGTCAAGGACGTCGGCGGATCTGCCGGGCACGAACGCCTGGTGAACTTCGTCGAAGATCCCGTAGCCCGCCGCGATCAGGAACGCGAGCACGGCGACGCGCAACATCACGCGACGCGGTAACCCGCCAGCGACGGCTCGCACCGCGAGGATCGCCAGGCCAGCGTAGGCCCAGAGGTGTGCCGTCTTGTCGGACACCTCTTCCGGCAACGGCGCGACCTGGAGATTCGAGACGAAGAAGATGGCTGCCATGTACGCGACGACAGGCGACCAGAGCCAGAGGCGACGCGCTCGACTCGTGAAGGACACGACGCGGACTAGAGAGGAAGTGGGTACAGCAGCCAGCCCATCAGGATGCCGGCACCGATGAACCCGCCGAACAGACGAGCACCGAACTTGATCTGTTCCCTGGGATCGTCCCGGGTGAGCACAGCAAACACCACCGACACGAACAACGAAAAGATCACCATCAGGCCGAGATGACTGGTCACTTGCGTCCTTTCGCGATGTCGAACGCATCGAGCACGACCAGCATGTTCAGCAAGCCGGCGGCAATGATGAAGGTGTTGCCGTATTCGTAGGTGATGGCCACCACGTCGCCGGCGCCGATTCCCGCGGTCCGGGCAACGAAATACGGAAGCCCCACTCCCACGTCCGCCACCGCCATCAGGGCCACGAGCGGCTGCGTGATCTCGAACGGAAACAGCCGACCCTGCAGCCACAGTCCGAACGCGAACATCAGCGAGAGGGCCACCAGGAAAACGATCCCCTTCTGGCGACGACCCAGCCAGAAGTGCCCCGCGCCCGGCAGAAACCAGGCGAGAGCGCAAATCAGATAGGGCGTTGAGGTGGTTTGGGTACGGTCTGCCGGGGTGGCACGCATCCGTCGTAGTGTAGCGTAGCGAGGCTGCGCCTCACATCATCGAGGCTGGGCCTCGCCTCACCGCCTCTCCTGGCCTGCCGAGCGCATTCATCACCACGAGGCCCACCAGCACGCCGAGCGGCGCACCTGCGAGAGCGCGCGTGCTGTTCGAGGGGTGCCACGCTCCGACCATCTCGAGCGCAACCGTCACGAGCGTCGGAGCCGCGGCCAACGCTGCAAGCCACTGGAGCTCGCGTCGTGGCATTTGCGCCACCGCGCGTCCGCTACCACGTCGAATACGAACAAAAACGACGCCACCGGCCACCCCGACGTAGATGCCCAGGCATCTCGCACAGACCGGCAACTGGAAGCCGGCGAGATGAAATGAGCGCTCCGGAATCTGATGGCAGATAAACGAGCCGAGTCCGTACACGAAAGCGCCTGCCCATCCAGGCACAATCGGCGCTGCAATGATGAGAGCAACCCATCCGGCGGTCACGACCACCGGCAGAAGTGCGAGCACCTGTGGATGATAGCGCTCTCCCAGGGCAGTCAAAAACGGATCACATCGCGCGCTCTTTCTAGCGGTTCCGAGCGGCGAGGTAACCGTTACGCGTTCGTGTCCGCGCGCCCGGCTGCGCCGTCACACGCACGATGACACGCCGATACCCGCCATCCTTCTTCGGATTCTTCGAACTGTAACCGAGGGCGTACTGACTCGCCAGTTCCTCGGCAATCGACGAGTACACACCGGCGAGCTCGGAGATGTCGTTCGGGAAATACGCTTTCGCTCCGGTCTCTTGCGCGAGCGCCTTCATTCCAAAATCAGACTGCGAGAAATAGTGACGTCCGATCTGCGATGCCCGAACAATGTCGTTTTTCGATCGAAGCGAAATCGTATAGATCGCAATACCGCTCTCCTTCGCCAGCTCCAGCACATCGTCGTAGCTGAGAAGACTCGCGGTGTCGGCGCCATCCGAGAGCACGACGATCGCCTGGCGTCGCACGTCGCCATTGGCCCGGCGCAGCCTCGTCATCTCCTTGAGTGCGAGATAGGTCCCGTTGTACAGCGCTGTCCCACCGCGCGCCGTCGTCGCGAGAATCGCGTCTCTCGCGGCTGCCATGTCGTCGCCCATCGGGAAGAGGACCCTGGTGGCATCTTTAATGTCGATGATGCTGACACGATCGGCACGACGAAGCGTCGAAACGAATCCAATTGCGGCCTGCTGAGCGATCTGGAGCTTGTCGCTCATGCTCGCGGAGGTGTCGAGAAGAATCGCGAGGTCGAGGGGAACGCTGGACGCGCCGAAGAACGACAAATCCTGCTGGACGCCGTCCTCGAAGACGGCGAAGTCGCTCGAAGCCAGACCGGTGACGAACCTCTCAGCCGAGTCGGTGACGACGACGTTGAGGGCAACGAGATCGATTCCCGTTCGAAATGTCGTCGTAGATGTCTCACCGACGGCCGCGGTCGCGGGACCGTCGTGGAACGAAACCTGGTTATCGGCAATTGGGAGCGGGACTTGAGCCTGCGCGTGAATAGGCATTCCGAAACACATCACGAGCAGGCACAAGCGTTTCACGATCACCCCCCGGTCCTCTGACCGTCCTTCTGGGCGTTGGCCGGTGCAAGCAGCGTTCCCGCTTTGGCGCAGCATCGCCTTGTCGCGCACGTCTCAACAATTCATCGACTTACTCGGACACAATCAACGCGATCTGGTCGAGCAGCCGACACGCTGCAACACAAATTCCGTCGCTCGAGTACCAGAATGGTGGCTCTCAGGTCGAGCCGGTACGCGACTTTGGTCTTTCGACTACACTCTTTCCTCAACGGAGGCAGGATGACTCGGCGAGCGTTAGTGGCGGTAGGACTTGGCGTGCTGTTCGGCTCGACGCGGCAGACCTGGGCGCATCACTCGACTGCAATGTACGACATGGCGAACCCCGTCACCGTGAAGGGAACGGTCAAACGGTTTGAGTGGACCAATCCTCATGCATTTATTTTTCTCGATGTGAAAGACGAGAAGACCGGCTCAGTGGAGTGGGAGATCGAGCTCATGAGCCTCAACCACCTGCGTACGTATGGGTGGGTGCGAACGACGGTCAAGCCCGGCGACGTCATCGCGGCTACCGGTGGGGCAGCCAAGAGCGGTGCGCCTTCGATGATCAGTGCCGTGATCGAACTGCCGGATGGCCGCAAGATTCGCTCGTAAGGTCGGAGGACGCATGCTTCGGCATCTGGTCTTGATCGGTCGAGTCACGTCGTTCCTCGGTATTTGTCTGGCAGCGACGACCGTTGCTGCGCAGCAACCGCAAGCGCCGGCGAGAGCCCCCCAGGCTCCACCGCGATCGCCCTATCAGGAGGCAGGGCAACTGCCGGCGCGCATCATGTCGTTTACGGCGGACCCCTCCGCGATCAAGCCCGGAGAATCGGTGACGTTGAAGTGGGCCGTGGAGAATCCACGCACCACCACTATCGACCCTGCGATTGGCCGCGCAGTTCCACGTGGTGAGCTTCGCGTGACGCCCGCCGCAACCACGACTTACACATTAACCGTCACCGGGGTGAACGGCACGCTGACACGAACCGTCACCGTAACAGTCGCGGGCACTCAACCCGTCGCGGCGAACACCGAATCGGTGCCCATGGCGACCAGGCCAGCACCACGAACCACCGACGGCAAGCCAGACCTCACCGGCGTGTACGGGTATGGCGCCGGTGCGGGACGAGGAGCGGCACCGCCGGCTCCCGCCCCCGGAGAGCTTCCGCGCACACCGACACTCAAGCCTGGGGCCGAGAAGTATCGCGTGCAGCGCGGACCAGACGATACCGGGCTCTACTCGTCGTGCGCGCCTCCTGGTGTCCCGCAGACGTTTTTCGTACCCTACTACGTCCAGTTCGTCCAGTCGCCGAAGTATCTCGTGATCCTCCACGAGTACTTGCACTTGTATCGGGTCATTCCACTCGATGGCTCGCCGCACCCACCCGATCCGGATCCGTTCTGGATGGGCCACTCGACCGGGCGATGGGACGGTAACACACTGGTCGTCGACTCGGTTGGTTTCAAGGAGAGTGAAATCAACGGGTATCGCACCACCGAGTCGCTTCACGTCGTCGAGCGGTTCCGTCGACCGAACATGGGCACTCTCGAGTATGAGGCCGTGATCGAAGACCCCAACGTGTTTGCGGGACCCTGGCTGATCACGCGGACATTTCCGTTCCTTCCCGAGCACAACCGCGTGGACGAGTTCTTCTGCGAGAACAACCGGGATTACAAGCCACTTTTCGGGGCCAAGTAGCGGCACGTCTTTAGACGCGCCGTGGCGAGCGCTATTTGATCACAGGCGATCTGAAGGCTCGCCTCTACATGTGTCATGTCTGATCTTCTTCAATTCGTTCGCGGGTGTACGTTCGACGACTTTCTCTTCACGCCGCAGTACAGCGTGATCGAGCGGCGAGATCCGGCCGCCATCGACCTCTCGTGCCAGCTCTCCACGCGCCTGTGGCTGCGGCGGCCGATCGTCTCCGCCAACATGGACACGATCACGCGATCCGAGATGGCGATTGCGATTGCCGAAGAGGGTGGTATCGGGATCATCGATCGCGGCTTTCGCGCTGGCGACATCGAGCCGCAGGTCCGCGAAGTTGCGCGCGTCAAACGCCGGCAGCACGGAATCATCGCCGACCCGTACACCGTCGGGCCTGAGGCGCCGCTGGCTGACGCCGCGGCGACGATGCGTCGTACCGGCGTCGGCACGCTGGTCGTCGTCGATGAGAGCCGCCGTGTGGTCGGCCTGCTCACCGCCCGCGACCTCCGTTTCGCAGATCACGCAAAGAAGGTGGCGGACCGGATGACACCACGCGATCGGCTGATCGTGCGTGAAGGCCCCATCGACACGGCTGCGGCCGAAGACGTGATGCTCGCGCACAAGATCAAGAAACTACCGCTCGTCGACCGGGACGGCCGACTGACGGGGCTGGTCACCGCGAAGGATCTGCTCAAGCAGGAGCGGCTCCCCTTCGCAACCCGTGACGATCACGGGAGGCTGCGAGTGGGTGCCGCGATCGGGGCCAAAGGCGACTACCTCGAGCGCGCCGCCGAACTGCTGCGCGCCGGTGCGGACCTCATCGTGATCGACATCGCGCACGGCCATTCGGCGGTGATGGGTCGTGCCATCGATGCCTTCCGCGCGAGATTCGGCGATATGGAGCTGATCGCCGGCAACGTGGCAACGGCTGAAGGTGTGCGATTCCTCGTTGACCGGGGTGTCAACGGAGTAAAGGTTGGGATCGGTCCCGGTGGAGGATGCACGACTCGACTGAACACCAACTTCGGCGTGCCCCAGGTCGAAGCGCTGGTCACGTGCCGCGAAGCTGCCGGGGGACGCGTCCCGCTGATCGCCGACGGGGGTATCAAGAGAGACGGCGCCGTCGCACAGGCGCTCTTGTTTGGCGGCGATACCGTCATGCTCGGCAGCGTGCTGGCAGGAACGCTGGAGACGCCTGGCGACACCGTGCAAAAGCCGGTCGTCATTCCCGAATCACACAAGACGGTCAAAGTGCCGTTCAAGGTATTCCGAGGCATGGCATCGTTGCAGGCCATCGTCGATCGGCTGGACGTCGAGGACGCCGAGTCGGCCGACGTGGAAGCGCTGGGTGCCGAAGGGGCTGAAATCAGCGTCCCGGCACGTGGGTCGGTTCGGCCCATCGTGCGGGACATGTTGAAGCATCTGTGCTCGGCGATCAGCTACGGAGGCGCGGGCAGTCTCGCCGAGCTCCAGGAGATGTTCCGGCGCGACCCCAAGCGCTACGCGATTCGTCTATCGGAATCGTCGCGCCGTGAGTCGTTCGATCGGTGACACGATCGTAGGGCGGGTCCTGTTCTGTGGACCCGCCGGGTCTACAGAGCAAGACCCGGCCTACGCGCTACAGCACCGACGCCTTGAGCTTCTGTATCTCGGTCTTCTCTGAGCGCGGGCCGTACTGGCCGATCACCTGCGCCGCCATCGCGCCACCGAGCTTGCCGGCCGTCTTCAGATCAGTCCCCTGCGTGTACGCATACAGGAAACCGGCGGCATACGCATCGCCGGCGCCGGTCGTATCCACGACCTTGACACCCTTCACCGCGTCGATGACGTGGACTTCGTCGTCATTGACCACCACCGAGCCCTTCTCACTGCGCGTCAACGCCGCGATCTCGCAGTGCTTGCGCACCTGCTGCAGCGCATCGTCGAAGTCTTCGGTCTGATAGAGCGACAGGATCTCGCTTTCGTTCGCGAACAAGATGTCAACGTACCTCTCGGCCAAATCGAGGAACTCGTCGCGGAAGCGCGCCACGCAGAACGCGTCCGACAGCGTCAGCGAGACCTTGACCCCGCTCTCCTTGGCCTTCATCGCCGCGTCGAGCATTGCCTGCTTCGCGCGCGGCAAGTCCCACAGGTAGCCTTCCATGTAGACCACCTTCGACGATTTCACGTGATCCAGGCTGATGTCCTCCGGGCCCAGCTGCGTGCACGCGCCAAGGAACGTCTGCATCGTCCGCTGCGCGTCGGGCGTCACGAAGATCAGGCTGCGAGCCGTCGGGAGCCCACCCACCAGCGGGCGCGTGTCGTAGGTCACGCCGGCGGCGCGAATGTCGTGCGTGAAAATCGAGCCGAGCTGATCGTCGGCCACTTTACCGATGTAGGCCGTCTTGCCTCCGAGCATGGCGATGCCGGCAATCGTGTTCCCCGCCGATCCACCGGACGCCTCCTTGCCAGGTCCCATGATGCTGTACAGCTTCTCGGCCATCTCGGCGTCGATCAGATTCATCGCGCCCTTCGGCAGCTTGTGCGCCGCGAGCAGGGCGTCGTCGGCCTGGGCAATCACGTCGACAATGGCGTTGCCGATTGCAGTCACGTCGAACTTGGCGTTGTTCATCAGCGGTTTTCTCCTTATAGGACACCGGGTGTAATTTCCCGCGTCCGGTTGGAAATTACACCCGGTGTCTTAGGTGGTCTGCAGATACTTGCTCACGAGCGGCGCGAGATCCTGCTTGACCTGCGCAGGGATCGTGTCCGGCCTGGTGATGAGGGCGTACTTGAGCGCCGACGCGCACTCGCACGATCGTTCGTAGGGCAAGCCTTCGACCGCCTTGGCGATGATGTGTTGAGCGGTCTTGGCGTTGTGCATCAAGTTCGCGATGACCATGTCTACGGTTACCGAATCGTGGTCGGGATGCCAGCAGTCGTAGTCGGTCACGAGCGCGATCGTCGAGTAACAGATCTCGGCCTCTCGAGCGAGCTTGGCTTCCTGCAGGTTCGTCATTCCAATAATATCCGCTCCCCACGACCGATACAGTCTCGACTCCGCAAGCGTGGAAAACTGCGGGCCTTCCATGCACACGTACGTTCCGCCGGTGTGAACGACGGCTCCGGAGTCCTGCCCGCTGGCGCTGACGAGACGACTCAAGATCTTGCAGAACGGGTGCGCAAACCCGACGTGCGCGGCAAGCCCCTTTCCGAAGAAGGTGCTGATTCGCCCCTTCGTGCGATCGATGAACTGATCGGGAATGACGATGTCGAGCGGCTTGTACTCTTCCTTCAGACTTCCAACCGCGCTGGCCGACAGGATGTATTCAACCCCCAGCATCTTCATGCCGAAAATGTTTGCGCGGAAATTCAGCTCGGACGGCAGCAGGCGATGCCCCGCGCCATGCCGGGCGAGGAATGCCACGCGCTTACCGCGCAGCGTGCCCAGCAGATACGGACTGGACGGATCGCCAAATGGCGTCGTCAGTTTGATCTCTTTGCGGTCGGTCACGTCGGCCATGTCGTACAGGCCGCTACCGCCAATGATGCCAATTTGAACGTTATCCAATCAGTCTCCGGTCTCCGGTCTCTGGTCTCCGGTCAAAGAACTTGATCAATGAATCTCTTGCCGTTGCTCTCGCGGATATACCCGGCTGCGACCTTCGGATCGTGCTCGAACAGGATCAGGTACTCCCGCTCGATCGCTTCCCTGATGAACCGCTTTTTGAACGCGAGCGTCTCCATCGGGAACAAGTCGTAGCTCATCACCCAGGGATCCTGCAGGTGCGCGAGAGTTGGAATCATGTCTGCGATGAAGACTGCCGTCTTCCCGCCCGACTCGAGATAGACGATCTGATGCTGGCCCGTATGGCCGCCAGTCCTTTCAACTCGGACACCCGGCCTGATCACACTATCACCAGAGAAGAAATCGACGACACCCGCCTCTTTGAGCGGGACGAAATCCTCCTGCAGGTAGCTCGCTCGATTGCGTTCGTGCGGATGGGTCGCATCCTCCCATTCGGCGTCTCGTATCAGATACCGGGCCCTCTCGAATCGCGGGCGCAAGGCACCATCAACCCGCATGGTTGCGCCACCGAAGTGATCGAAATGGAGATGCGTCGCCAGCGCAACATCGATCGAGTCCGCAGTGAGGCCGACGTCGGCAAGCGCGCGATCGAGGGCACCGCGGCGATCAAGGGCATAGATGTCGACTTGCTTGGGACCCATCTTGTCGCCAGCACCGCAGTCGATGATCATTCGCCCCCAGGACGCCTCGACGAGCAGCGGGCGCATGGCCAGTTGGATTCGATTGCGCTCGTCGGGAGGAGCCAACTTCTCCCACAGAGGACGAGGAACCACGCTAAACATCGCTCCGCCGTCCAGCTTGAACCCGCCATCATGGAGAACCGTCAACTGGAGGTCGCCGAGCGCCAGTTTCCTGACTTCGAGCCTGAGGTCGGGTTCGGCACGTTGTTTCAATTCGACCAGCACGCCATGGGCTGCAGACGGATGAATGAAAGCGACCAAAGATCCTTCCGCCCCGGGCCGCGGCTCGCTGTTGATGAGACGTACGCCTCGCGCGCTCAGATGCGTCAGCGCTGCGCGCAAATCGTCGACTCGCAATGTCACGTGATGAAGTCCCGGCCCGCGTTTGCCAACGTAAGTCGCGATGGCCGAATCCGGCGCCGTAGCCTCAAGCAACTCCAGCGAAGGTCCGCCCACGGGGACAGTCCGCGCTCTGACGCGCTCGGTAACAACCTCCTCGGGAGGATGCACGTCGAGCCCCAGGGCATCTCGATAAAAGGCGAGCGCCTTGTCGATGTCCTGAACAGCGATGCCAATGTGGTCGAGGGTGGCTTTCATCGGGACTCACGACTCGGAGCTCGGGACTCGCGGCTCGGGATCCGGGATCTGAGATGGGGCCAGCACGCGGTTCGTGATTTCTTGAACTACTGAGTATGGATCCCGGGCGCGGCTGGCAACCGCTTCCACGTACCGATCGAATTCTCCCGGCGCGAGGATGCCGTCGATGTATCGCAGAAACGAAGATGCCAACACATCGCGCAAATGCGATACGTGTCGTTGTCGACGACGCTCCTGGCGATGTTCCGCGGCCCACTCTCGGAACCGGCCGACCTCGCTCCACAACGTTTCAACACCGGTTCCGGTGGTCGCCTCGGTTTTGAGAATCGGCGGTTGCCATTCAGCGGGAACGTGGGACTTGAGCGCCAGGCTCGACGCGACACCCTGGACGACGCGATCGGCGCCTTCACGATCCGCCTTGTTGACGACGAAGATGTCAGCGATCTCCATGATGCCGGCTTTGATCGCCTGCAGATCGTCCCCGGCACCGGGCACGAGCAGAACAATCGACATGTCCGCCGCCGAGACAATGTCCACCTCGTCCTGACCGACACCGACGGTTTCGATGATGACGACTTCATATCCTGCAGCGTCGAGCACGAGCGCCGCGTCAGATGTTGCGCGTGCCAGCCCGCCGAGATGACCTCGAGTCGCCATGCTCCGAATGAACACCCCGGCATCGGCGGCATGGGCATTCATCCGGACACGATCGCCGAGGACGGCGCCGCCCGAGAACGGACTGGTCGGATCGACGGCGATTACGCCGACCTTGGAGCCGCCTCGTCGAATCTCGGCGATGAGGCGATCAACGAGCGTGCTCTTGCCAGTGCCGGGCGCGCCGGTCACACCCACGAGAAAGGCGCGACCGGTCCGAGGATAGATCTCACCGACGATCTGGCGGCCCGCATCGCCGTCGTCTTCGACGAGCGAGATCGCCCTGGCGATCGCGCGGACGTCGCCCGCAGCAACGGCGGCGGCGAGATCTGTAATGGGGCCGGGAGTCATTTGAACAGGACAGTTGCGATGAGCCTATCGCGCCCCGACTGTCCTCATCAAATGACCCCCGACCCCATTAGCAGCTGGCGCGCGATCACGAGGCGCTGGATCTCGCTGGTGCCCTCGCCGATGGTCGTGAGCTTGACGTCGCGGAAGAACTTCTCGGCCGGGTAGTCCTTGACGAAGCCGTATCCCCCATAGATCTGGACACCGTCCTCGGCCACCCGAACGGCAACCTCGCTCGAATACAGTTTGGCCATCGCGGCCTCGAGCGTTGTGCGACGCCCTTCATCTTTCATGGCGGCGGCGCGATAGGTGAGCAGTCGTGCGCCCTCGATTCGCATCGCCGCGTCGACGAGCTTGGCGCGCACGCTCTGAAACGCTCCAATGGCTTGGCCAAACTGTTTGCGCTCGAACGCATAGCTGCGCGCCGCGTCGTACGCCCCCTGGGCCAGGCCGACGGCGAGCGCCGCGATCCCAATGCGGCCGGCATCGAGCACCTGCAGGGCATTGATGAACGCCTGCCCTTCGGCCCCGAGCATCTGCGACGCCGGCACCTGACACTGCTCGAAGATGACTTCGCTCGTCTCGCTCGCCCGCATCCCCAGTTTATCTTCCTTCTTTCCGGCGCGCAGTCCTTGCGTGCCGCGCTCGACGATGAAGGCGGAGATGCCGCGACTTCCCTTCGCGCGATTGGTGACAGCCATCACCACCATCACATCTCCACCACGCCCATGGGTAATGAATTGCTTCGTGCCATTCAGCACCCAGAAGTCGCCGTCACGAGTCGCCGTCGTCCGCATCGCCGCGGCGTCGCTTCCCGATGACGCCTCGGTCAGCGCCCACGCCGCGAGTTGTTCGCCGGCCACAAGCGGCACGAGATACTTCTGTTTCTGCGCCTCGGTGCCGAACATGAAGATGTGCGCGGAGCCGAGCCCATTGTGCGCGGCCACCGACAAGCAGACAGAAGGGTCGACGCGTGCCAGCTCTTCGATGCAGATGCAATAGTCGACGGCGGACATCGCGGCTCCGCCGTACTGCTCGGGAAACTGAATCCCCATCAGGCCGAGGCCTGCAAGCTTGTCGATCACATCACGCGGAAACGCCTGGGCCTCGTCCCACTCCATCACGTGCGGTCGCAGCTCGGCCTCCGCGAATTCGCGCACGGTCTGCTGCAGGAGTTTCTGCTCGTCGGTGAGACACACGTTCATTGGAGTCTCTGTACAGTCGGGCTTTCGGCCGATCGTATCATTCGACATGCGACTTGCTCGATTGCTGCTTCTTCTAAGCGCGACGTTGTCTCTCGCCTCTACCGCCTGGGCCGATGCGACAGTCTTCATCGGCACCGCATCGGCGCCGACCAATCGCACGACGCGCGGTTTCTCGCTTGGCGCCGGCCTGCTCATCATCGGGTTCGAGTTCGAATATGGCAGCACGGTCGAGGATCTGCAGGATGCCGCGCCGTCTCTTCGGACCGGGATGGGCAACGTCCTTTTCCAGACCCCCTTTCCTATCCTGAGGCTGCAGCCGTACTTCACCACCGGCGCCGGTGTTTACCACGAGAGTCTCGGCGACATCGGTGAGACGAACTTCGGGATCAACAACGGCGGAGGTGTGAAGATTTCGGTAGTGGGGCCGATCCGCGCGCGAGTGGATTACCGCATTTTCAACCTGCGAGGCTCACCACTCGAAGACACAGTTCACCGGTGGTACGTCGGTTTGAATCTGAAGTTCTGAGTGATCGCGCGGGCTGAAGCCCGCGCGCTACGGTTGCGGTGGCTTTGGAGTGGCTTCTTTAACCTCAGGCGATTCGGCAGCCGCGCCGGCCTTCACTGGCGTGAGACTGAGCAGACTCCCGCCGCTGGCGAGTGAATCTGTATAGAGCTTCCAGATCTCCTGGAGCTTCGCCTGATCCGGGTACGCTTCGGCAAGGATGCGACCCAGACCGTAGTCGGCACCCTGCACTGTCGGGTCGAAGAAGAACGCGTACACCACCGCTCCGTTTGGCCCGGGCTCTGACGCCTTGAACACACGCCATCCCTGCGCCTGCGCGCGCACGGTCGGATTGCTCGATGACTCGAGCGCGCTCTGCAAGAACGCGATGACCTTCTCGAAATCGGCCACGCGCTCGGGACGCACCGCGTTGAGGATCATTCCCGCTGGCGCCGTGAATGTTCGCGACGCGGTCACCGTGGGCGGAGTGGGAGCAGTCGCTGCAGGCGCCGCCGGCGGCGGGGGTTGTTGCTGTGCGTGCAGCGCCGCGGACGAGACCATGACCGCGAGACCCGCAGTCAGAACCACTCGCATCGGAATCGCCTCCATAAAACAACAAAGCCACGAGCGGCAACGGCCACCCGTGGCTTGTCATTGTACGGCGCGAGCGCGCTACTTCGCGAAATCGGAAGTGACCGGCCCCTGGATCACGAACAACGGCTTCTGCAACGCGCCCTTATAGAGATTGAAGAAGTCGGTTCGCGCCATCGGGTCAGTGACCACCTCGTAGACGATGTTGGTGATCGAGTAGTCCGCGTCCTTGACGACGGGTGAGATGACGTGCACATAGAGGGAGCTGCCGTCAGGCTGGGCGGCCGAGTTCTTCACGATCTTCCAACCGGCAAGCTGCTGCTTGGCCTCGGGCTTTGCCGACTTCGCCAGCGCGTCCTTCAACGTCGCGATCACCTTTTCATAGTCGGCTTCCTTACCGGGATTGATGGTATAGGCCGCGAGCACAACTTCACCCGTGTAAGTCGTCTTCGGCGGGGCCTTCTCCTGCGCCAGCGTGGTCTGCGAGAATGCCGGCAAGAGGAGAATCGCGCCAGCCAACAAGACTCCGGACAATCGTCGCATCTTCAAGTCCTCCTCGAAATGGGTGCCAATCCTAACGTACCGGCGGACCTATGAAAACAGCCATTACTTCGTTTGCCAGCAGCATCCCATCCCGTGTCAGGCGGATGGAGCCGCCATCATAGATCAACAAGCCTTGCTCGACGAACGGAGCCAACTCCTCTCCGTGGCGCTCCCACAGGTCTACCCCGTAGCGCGATCGCACTATTTCGAGGTTGACACCTTGCGTCAAACGCAACGCGGTGAAGGTCGCTTCCTCCAGGCGTTCCTGGCCACTCAGCACACGGCGCTCAGTCTCGACCGACCTCCCGGCAACGATTGCCGAAACGTAGTCTTCAGTAGAGGCGACGTTCTTCTCCCTGATCCCTCTCCGCGTCGAGTGCGCCCCGCACCCGAACCCGAGCCACTCCCCATCGCTCCAGTACTTGAGGTTGTGCCGCGACTCGAGCCCCGGCTTCGAAACGTTCGAAATCTCGTATTGCGTGTACCCGGCGTCATCTAATCGGGACATCGCGCCAAGGTACATCTCCGCCGCGTCATCGTCAGGAGCGAGCGACCACCGCGAACGCGCCATCGTGTCCTTCAGAGGCGCGTTCGGATATATCTCTAGCAGGTACAACGATGCATGCTCCGGGCCAAGGCCGATGAGCGCGTCTATCGACGAGAACCACTCCGCGACGGACTGCTGCGGCAGCCACATCATGAGGTCCAGCGAGATATTGTCGAACCCCGCCTCTCGCGCCATTTCGAACGCCTCGCAGGCCCGCGCAGCGGAATGCAATCGGCTCAGACGTTGGAGCTCTTCGTCGCGAAAGGATTGGACACCGAAACTGAGGCGATTGATTCCCGCGTCGCGAAATGCCCGCAACCGGTCGCGGGTGACGGTCTCCGGGTTGGCTTCGAGCGTGATCTCGGCGGCCGGCGCCAGAGCAAAGGAATTCCGGCACTCGCCCACGATGCTCTGCACCTCGGATGGTTCGAGCAGGGACGGCGTGCCCCCTCCGAAGAAAATCGTATCCGCCGGGGATCCGTCTGCCTTCCTACCTATTTCGGTGAGAAGAGCGCCGAGATATCGGCGCTTGAGGTCAGCGTCGAACAAACCACGGTTGAAGTTGCAGTAGTTGCAGATGGCCGAGCAGAAGGGAATGTGAACGTAGAGCCCGAGCACGCACCTACCGCGAACCGGCGCGGCCCCCTGGCCATTTCAAGTCGGCCTTGCCGTCGCTCTCGCGTTTCTTGAGCTGAGCTTTCACCTGATTACTGGCTTTGGGAGGTAGCGAGGACCCTCTGCGATTCTTCGAGGATGCCGGGGAAGTCTTCTCCCAATTCGCAATGTCTTCAGGTGTGGGATATCGACCTACCTCGCGCATATCGACCGCGTCGATGAACAACCATTCGCACATTTCCTTTAGACGCGAGCGCGTACGCAAACCGAGTTGATACGCAAAAGAGATGGGCTCGGTACTATCGACGTTATCCCGCAGGTTCGAGGTGATGACCGTCAACCGGCGTTCGCTATATCGCGTGTTGACGACTAGGCCGATCGTCTCGTCGACCCATTCTGATTTCTTCTCCGCGCCGAGATCATCCAACACGAGCAGTTCGGATTCGAGTACCGGCCTGAGTACATCGAGCTCCGACAGCTCTGTTGAGTCGCGATACGTATCGCGAACCATCTTCAGCAGCTCGCGAACTTCGTAGAATACTGCCCGGGCACTCTTGCGAACGATCGCCTCTTTCATCAAGGCGACGGCGAGGTGCGTCTTGCCGACGCCGGCATCACCGTAGAAGAGAAGCCCCTTCTCGACGACTGGAAATTGCTCAACAAGACGAATGGCCTTTTGATGCGCCGCACGCTGAGTATCCCCGTGAATCTCGAAGTTACTGAGCTCGCAGTGGGCGTAGCGGCGAGGAATGCGGGCGTTCTTGAGTAGCGATTGCGATTGACGCTGATGCCAGCACTCGCACCTGGTCACTCGCGAGACACCATCGATCGCGGTTGTCTTCCATCCAGTGTCTTCGCAGATCGCACAGGTCACGCGACATGGTAACTCGGATCGTGCATTCGCGATCACGGCGATGCGAACACCGCGCGCAGAAATTGCGCGGTCGGATGACAGAACCGTTCGAGGCTCGGCGCCTGACGCCGCGATTTGCGAACAAACTCGCGTGGCACGTCCGTTGCCCACGCTCGACCGAGCCACATGCTCCAGATCATGAAGCGCCATCGACTGGCCATCACCACCGGTGTATCTCTCGTCGCGCTCGCGATCGAGCTCGCAGCCGCGACTCTCGGTGGACCGCTTCCAACACCGTTGCCGCTCTTCCCGGCTGACAACTGGTGGAACGTCGACGTGTCGGCGGCACCGCTCGATACCAACTCGAGCGCCTACATCAGCTTCATCAACAACGGATCGACGCGGCGCCTGCACCCGGATTTTGGCGGCGAAGCGTCACCGGGAAGCGTTTCGATCTACGGCTTCCCATACGTCGTCGTTGATGGCACCCAGACAAAACGCACCGTGCAGTTCGATTACTCGGACGAAAGCGACGGTGTCAATCACACGACCGATCAAAGCTATCCCTTCTATCCAATTCCTGATGAAGCGATCACGCAACCACACTGGATCGAAGGCGGTGAACCGGGCAACGTCGATCGGCGATCGGCGGACCGTCATCTGATCATCGTCGACCGCGACAACAAGCACCTTTACGAGCTGTACAACGTGTTCTTCGATGGCGCTCAGTGGCACGCGGGATCGGGAGCGTTCTTCGACATGAACACGAGCGCACGCCGGCCCGATGGTTGGACGTCGGCCGATGCCGCCGGCCTGGCGATCCTGCCAGGGCTCGTCCGCTACGACGAGGTGTTCGGTTCGAGCGAGATCAACCACGCGTTTCGCGTGACCGTTCGTTCGACAAACGGCTACGTGTACCCGGCGTCGCACCGGGCGGGCTCGACCACCGGCGCACTGCCCATGGGCGCTCGCCTCCGCCTGAAGGCCAGCGTGAACCTCTCATCGTATCCGGCGGAAGCGCAGAAGATCTTTCGCGCGATGAAGCGATACGGCCTGATCGTGGCCGACAACGGATCTGACATGTACATCAGCGGCATGTTCGACACCCGCTGGAACAACGGCGTGCTCAATCCCGCGTTCAGCGGGCTGACGGCCAGCGACTTCGAGGTGGTTCAACTCGGCTGGAAGCCGCAGGCGGGATCAGCCCCAGGAGCACCCACCAGCGTTCGAGTCGTGCCCAGTTCCTAGTAACCGCTCGTAACCGCGGGGGTTAACCCCGCTCTATGCATTGTCGAGCGCTCCACGCATTGTAGAGCGCACGCTGTAGCGTGCGCGCCAGTCAGTTGTTGGTCTTCCGCTTGGCCTTTCCTTCCTCAACCTCGATGGTATCGGCCGGCGGTGTATGCCGAACGAGATCGGTGGGCGACGATTTCACGAGCGCCGTGCCCAGGCGCTGTTCCCAATCGTCGATGCCTCGCGCCATCTCGCGCTTCACGTAGTCCATGAACTGATTCACCTCGGTCTGCATCAACTCCATCTTCCGGCGCAGGTTCAGGATGATCTCCACGCCGGCAAGGTTGACACCGAGATCACGGGTGAGCGTCAGGATGGTCTCGAGTTGCTCGAGATCTTCTTCCGAGTACAGGCGCGTATTCCCTTCGGTGCGCGACGGCTTCAGCAGCCCTTCCCGCTCGTACAGGCGCAGCGTCTGCGGGTGGATGTCGTATTTCTGCGACACCGCGCTGATCATGAAGTACGCCTTCCCGCGCTCGCCACGCTTAGCCATCCTCGCTACTCCCGCACGGGTTCAACGTTGATCCGCCCGAACTCGCGCAGCAACTCCTTCGAGCGCTCGTCCAGCAGCTTGGGCAACATGATTCGCACTTCGACGATCAGGTCCCCGCGTTGCCCGTTGATTGTTGACGGGGCCCCATGTCCCCGCAGACGAAAACGCTGGCCGGTCTGGGTCCCTGGCGGAATCCGCAGGCGCGCGGCGCCATCGAGTGTTCGAATCTCCACGCGCGCTCCCAGCGCCGCTTCGTGGACGGCAACGGGAACAGACATGTGGAGATCGTCGTTGTCGCGGCGGAACACCGGATGGGCGCCCACCTTGACTGTCACATACAGGTCGCCGGCCGGACCGCCTCCGACGCCGACGTTACCCTTCGCCGGAGCACGCAGCCGGTCGCCATCGGCAACACCGGGAGGAATGCGAATGATGACCGTCTCACTCCGCGTCTCCTGGCCCGTCCCCGCACACGGCTCGCACGGCCTCGGCCGCTGTCGTCCCGTGCCGCCGCACGCGCCACAGCTCCGCGAGAAGATCATGTGCCCGCGCACCGACCGCACGGCGCCCGTACCCTGACACAGATGACAAGGCCCCGTCGTCGTCCGCGTCCGTCCGCTTCCGGCGCAGGCGCGGCAGTGGTCGCGACGGGTGACCGTCATCGCCCGTGGGCCGCCTGAGAGCGCTTCCTCGAACGTGACCTGCATCTCGACGTGCAGATCGGCGCCACGCTGCGGCGAGACCTGCCGGGCGCCGCGCTCGGTCAGCACCTCCGCGAACAGGTCGCCGAAAGTCGCCGAGTAGTCCACGCCGCGCGTCGAGAAGTCGAACCCTTCGAACCCGCTTCCCGTCTGAGCACCGTCGGCGCCGGTCGGATGACCGGCGTCATACCTGGATCGCCGTGCTGGATCGATTAACGTTTCGTACGCTTCCAGGATCTGACGGAACCTCGCCGCTGCCGTCTGATCACCAGGATTGATGTCCGGGTGATACCGACGCGCGAGACGACGATAAGCCCGCTTGATCTCGGACTCGGTCGCTCCCTGCTGCACGCCGAGGACGATGTACAAATCCATTAATCGATCTTTGATCTTTGATTAATGATTCGTCGTTGATTGTTGAATGTTGATTGGGGATTGGACTCTCGGTTCACACCCTCGTCCGGTCGGCACCAATCAACGATCACAAATCAACAATCACCAACGATTCAACAATCAACAATCCCCAAATCAACAGTCGTTCTATTTGTCATCCACGACTTCAGCGTCGATGACGTCGCCGCCGTCAGGCGAACCCGCTGAACCACGTGGCGCCTCCGAGCCAGACGAACCTGCCGATCCCGCTGAACCGGGTGAACCCTCGGAGCCCGCCGCTGCTGCCCCCGTGTTCTTGTAGAGCGCTTCCGCCGCCTTGTGCTGCATCTGCGTGAGCAGATCCATCGCCCGGTTGACGGCGGCGACGTCGTTGTCGGCGATCGCCTTCTTCAATCCCTCGACCGCGTTCTCGACCGCCGCCTTATCCGACGGCGTGAGCTTGTCGCCCATCTCCTGCAGCATCTTTTCCGCTGCGTACACCGCCTGGTCGGCCTTGTTGCGCGTTTCGATCTCCTCGCGACGCTTCTTGTCGTCTTCCGCGTGCGACTCGGCGTCCTTCATCATCCGCTCGACCTCTTCCTTGCTCAGGCCGCTCGACGCAGTGATGGTGATCTTCTGCTCCTTGCCCGTCCCCAGATCTTTGGCTGACACATTGACGATGCCGTTGGCGTCGATGTCGAAGGTGACCTCGATCTGCGGAATGCCGCGCGGCGCGGGTGGAATGCCCACCAACTGGAATCGCCCGAGCGTCCGGTTGTCGCGGGCGAGCGGCCGCTCACCCTGTAGCACGTGCACCTCGACGCTGGTCTGGCTGTCGGCCGCGGTGGAAAACGTCTCGCTTTTTCGCGTCGGGATGGTGGTGTTGCGTGTAATGAGCGTCGTCATCACACCGCCAAGCGTCTCGATTCCCAGTGACAGTGGCGTGACGTCAAGGAGAAGCAGATCCTTCACTTCCCCAGCCAGCACACCAGCCTGAATGGCAGCGCCGACCGCGACCACTTCGTCGGGGTTGACGCCGCGATGCGGCTCCTTGCCGAACAGATCCTTGACGATCTGCTGGACACGCGGGATGCGGGTCGAGCCACCGACCAGCACGACCTCGTCGATCTTGGATGGATCGACACCGGCATCCGAAAGCGCCGTCTTTGTCGGCCCGACCGTCTTCTGAAGCAGATCCTCGACGAGCTGCTCGAACTTTGCCCGAGTCAGCTTCAACTGCATGTGCTTCGGTCCACTCTGGTCCGCGGTGATGAACGGCAGGTTGATGTCGGTCTCCATCACGGTGGAGAGCTCCATCTTGGCCTTCTCCGCGGCTTCCTTCAGGCGCTGGAGCGCCATGCGGTCCTTGCTCAAGTCGATGCCGTCGCTCTTCTTGAACTCGGCGACGATCCACTCGATCACGCGCTGATCGAGGTTGTCGCCCCCAAGGTGCGTGTCGCCGTTGGTGGCCTTCACTTCGACCACGCCTTCGCCCACTTCCAGGATGGAGATGTCGAAGGTGCCGCCGCCGAAGTCATACACGGCGATCGTTTCGTCCTTCTTCTTGTCGAGGCCGTAGGCGAGAGCCGCAGCGGTCGGCTCGTTCACGATCCGCATGACCTCGAGCCCCGCGATCTTTCCCGATTCCTTGGTTGCCTGACGTTGAGCGTCGTTGAAATAGGCGGGAACGGTGATTACGGCCTTGGTCACCGTTTGCCCCAGGTACTGCTCGGCGGCCTGCTTCAGTTTCTGCAAAATCATCCCGGAAATTTCCGGCGGCGCGTATTCCTTCCCACCCGCCTTCACACGGACGTCGCCATTGGGCGCCGAGACCACTGAGTAGGGCACCATCTTCTGTTCCTCGGTGACCTCGGTGTGGCGCCGCCCCATGAAGCGCTTGATCGAGAAGACGGTGTTCTCCGGGTTGGTCACCGCCTGGCGTTTCGCCACCTGCCCGACGAGCCGCTCGCCCGTCTTGGTGAAAGCCACCACGGACGGAGTCAGTCGACTGCCTTCGGGGTTGGTGATTACAACGGGCTCCCCGCCTTCCATGACGGCCACAACAGAGTTGGTGGTGCCCAGGTCGATGCCGATGATTTTGCTCATGTCTCTCGTGTCCTTTTCGCTGACGGCTTTAGCTTTGGCTTATTATCAAATCTGAGTGTTACGTTGTCAATGTGGCCGCAGCATATGGCCGGGGCACACGCTCATAAATCACAGTGTCCCAATGATTTCTGCGTATACTGTCTGAAAGGCTTAAGGCGGGTCCAAAGACCGCCTCTACGGACACTCTCGACAAGAAGCCGATAAGCACTGACGTGACCGAAGCAAGCAGTTCAGCGCTTCGACCCGGCACCAGGGTCGTGATCCGGTTCGCCCGTCGTGCGGGCCTTCTGGCGCTTTTCATTCTCACCGCCCTCCTCGGCACGCTTGGCGGGCTGGTGTTCGTCTATGCCGACGACGTCACCGCCATCAGTGCGCTCGACGATTACAAGCCGAGCACGATCACTCGCCTGATGGCCTCTGATGGTCAGCAGATTGGCGAGTTCGCCACCGAACGGCGCGTGGTCATTCGCTACGAGGACATCGCGCCCGTCTTGCGTCAGGCGATCATCGCCAGCGAGGACGCGGAGTTCGAGAGTCACTTCGGCATCAGTGTCTCGCGCCTCGTCGTCACCGCCATCCGTGACCTTGGCACCGGCCATCGCATGCGCGGCGCGAGCACGATCACCCAACAGGTCGCGCGGATGCTCTTCCTGCAGGATTACATGCGCGGCGGCGTGTTCGCGCGCTCCGGCACCGAAGGCCTGGAGCGCAAGATCAAGGAATGGATGATTGCCTTCCAGCTCGAGAAGCGCTACACGAAGCACGAGATCCTCGCGTTCTACGCGAATCACGTCCCGCTGGATCACGGCGCTTACGGCGTGGAAGCGGCGGCTCGGATGTATTTCGATAAACCGGCGAAGGATTTGTCGCTCGAAGAAGCGGCCTCGATTGTGGCCATCATCCCCACCCCTTCGCGGCTGAGCCCCTTCAGGAATCCCGAACAGAACCTGGCGCGACGCAATACCTACGTGCTCCGCCGCATGTCCGAAGAGGGGTACATCACGGGGGCGGAAGCCGCCGAAGCCGCAAAGCGCCCGCTCGTCCTTCAAGGGCAGCCCGCGGCCACTCAGTCGATCGCGCCCTATTTCGTCGAGGAGATTCGCAAGGTCCTGGAGCAGAAGTACGGCGCTGACGCTCTGTATCAAGCCGGGCTCCGCGTGCAGACAACACTCGACGTGAAGCTGCAGGAAGCAGCCAATCTCGCTCTCGATCGCGGATTGCGACGCATCGACAAACGACGAAGCGGCTATCGCAAGCCGGCGCACAACGTCGTCGCCGAGGGCAAAGACATCGCGGCGTTTCGACACGAGCGTTGGTCTCAGGCCATCCTCGCCGGGGACATCGTTCCGGCCGTCGTCACGTTCGTGCCCGCACCCAAGGAGCGCGGCAACGCGCGCGTGCGGATCGGCAGCCACGAAGTCGAACTCGCCGCCTCCGCATTTCAATGGACGCGCCGCACCGCCGCTTCGAGCCTGTTCAAGGTCGGAGATCTGATCGAGGTCGAGGTGCGCCAACTCGATGGCAACGCCCCGAAGGTGCTCGTGCTCGAGCAATCGCCCCTGGTCGAGGGAGCGTTGCTCGCAATCGACAACGAAACCGGTCAGGTTCGGGCACTGGTCGGAGGCTTCGACTTCACGCGGAGCAAGTTCAATCGTGCAACGCAGGCGCGGCGGCAAGTAGGTTCTCTGTTCAAGCCCATCGTCTACACCGCCGCCATCGATCGTGGCTTCACTCCAGTCTCAGTCTTCGTCGACGAACCTGTGTCGTATGAGCCGGGTCCGAATCAGCCGCCGTATGAGCCGCTCAATTACGACCGGAAGTTCGAAGGACCCGTGACGCTGCGTCATGCGCTCGAAGACTCGCGCAATATCCCGGCGGTCAAAGCCATGGCCGAAGTCGGTCCAACGGAAGTCGTTCGCTACGCCAAACAGTTTGGCTTCAAGGGCGACTACCAGCCGTTCCTCTCTCTGGCCCTGGGCGCGGCAGAGGCCACCCTCGTCGAGGTCACGAGCGCGTACTCGGCGTTCCCCAATCGCGGCGTTCGCATGGATCCCTACTCGATTGTGTCGATTGCCGACCGCGAAGGAAACGTCCTCGAGGAGACGCGACCCACTGGACATGAAGCCATCAGGGCCGATACCGCCTTCGTGATGACGAACCTGCTGCGCGGCGTCGTGTTGCACGGCACGGGAGAAGCGGCCAAGGCTCTCGATTGGCCTCTCGCTGGAAAGACCGGGACGATGGACGAATACACCGACGCCTGGTTCGTCGGCTTCGATCCGAAGATTACGGTGGGTGTCTGGGTCGGCTACGACGAGAAGAAGCCGCTCGGCAACGGGGAGACCGGCGCACAGGCTGCGCTTCCGATCTGGATGGATTTCATCCACGCCTACATCGAGGCGCACGGAGACCGCAACGCGCCTCCCACATTCGACGCGCCCGGCAACATCGTGTTTGTTACGTTGGATTCAGGGCTGCCCGAAGCCTTCATCAACGGGACACAACCGGCTGGCATGATTCCACTGGATCCCGCGGCCCAGCCGGTCACCCCCGTCGCAACTCCGCCCGCCGTCGAGTAATCAGCGGTGGGTGGGGTGCCTCTTCCGCCAGATGACGTAGCCTTCGTATCCGCCAAGGCTGACGACGGCAAGAACCGCGACTAATGCAAGCACCTGTAAGGGATAAAAGAACGCAGCGAAGAGAAGCGGAATAGCCAGCAGGCCATTCATCATCACCAGGGAAAGCCCACCGTCCATGCTGACCAGGTCGTTCCAGTAACGACGCAGGAGTGCAATCATCGAGACCCTCCGGTCGTGGTCATCGGCTCGTTCGGAGGTGTCAGGGTGAGACCTCTGGCCTCAGGCTGGCAGATCTGGACGCGCCGGTTAAAGGATACGGCGACGCGGCGACGCTATTTCAAGGGCACTATACGGCCCAGCCTGTCGCGTTGGCAAGCAAAAAGCCGATGGCGGTTACTGCCGCCGGAGGGCGATCGTTGGATCGAGCCTCGCGGGGCGCCACTCGGGACCACACAGCGCGACAGCACTCACAAAACTGCACAGCGTCGCCATGCCAGCGACGATCGCGAAGACAAACGACGCGGGGTCAAGGTAGTCAGACCGAAGCTTGATCAAACCGACATTTCCACGGCGGGTCTGGAGACCCGCCGCTACCTTGTGCAAGAACTCAAATATGGGTGGGATGCCGCTTACGCCACATCACGAAGCCCTCGTATCCGGCGAAGCTGAGCACGGCGAGGATCACGACGAACACCAGCACTTGTAAGGGATAGAAAAAGGCAGCCATGACGAGCGGAATAGCCAGCAGGCCGTCCATCATGAGCAGAGCAAGACCACCGTCAAAACTCACAAGGTCGTTCCAGTAACGACGCGAGGATGTAATCATCGTGGACCTCCGATCTCGTAGCGACCGGCCCGTTCGGAGGTGTTAGGGTGAGGCGTGTGACCTCAGGCTGGCAAATCTGGACGCGCCGACCGAAATGGAGACGCTACAACGCTTTCAAGGCCACTATACGGCTCGGTGGGTCGAATCGCAAGCCGAAGCGGAACTGCCAAGACTGAGCCGCGGTTGGGTCGACGACCGACTGACTAAGTGTGGCGAACACGCCGAACGACGCGAGTGTCAGCGCGATCAGCTCGAGCAGGCCGAGTGTCCAGGCGCTGAATCGCCAGTAGTCAGGAGTAATCGATTCGACTGATCTTCAGGTCGTGCAGCACGATGCTCCCTAGTCGCTGTCGTCGGCGGGAGCCGCGGTCCCAAGCGTACCGCTGGCCTTCTGCATCAGATACGTCTTGATGAACTGGTCGAGGTCGCCATCGAGCACACGGTGGACGTCGCCGACCTCCACCTTCGTGCGGTGGTCCTTGATCATCTGGTAAGGCTGCAGCACGTAGCTCCGGATTTGACTGCCAAAGGCGATGTCACGCTTTTCACCACCGAGCTGCTCCAGCTTGGCCTGCTGCTCCTTCTGTTTGAGATCGAAAAGGCGCGCCTTGAGCACCTTCATCGCCTGTGCGCGGTTCTTGTGCTGCGATCGCTCGTTCTGGCACGACACGACGATGCCAGTCGGCAGGTGCGTGATTCGGACCGCGGAATCGGTGACGTTTACGTGCTGACCGCCAGCGCCGCTCGAGCGATAGGTGTCGACTCGCAGGTCCTTCTCCTCGATTTCGAGGTCGACGTCCTCGGGAAGCTCAGGCCAGACGAAAACCGACGCAAACGATGTGTGCCGTCGCGCCGCTTGATCGAACGGAGAAATGCGAACCAGTCGATGGACCCCGGCTTCTGCAGCCATCAGTCCGTATGCGTAGTCCCCCATCATCAACACCGTGGCGCTCTTGATGCCTGCCTCGTCGCCATCCTGGTAATCGATGATGTCGCGCTTGAAGCCTCGACGTTCGGACCACTTCAGGTACATGCGCAAGAGCATCTCTGCCCAGTCCTGCGATTCGGTCCCGCCCGCGCCAGGGTGGATGGTCACGATCGCATTCGTTCGATCGTGTTCACCGCCGAGCATCTTCTTGGTCTCGGCCGCTTCGACTTCCTGACGCAATTCCTGGAGACCACGTGTAACGTCCGCGGTCACGTCCTCCCCGGACTCTGCCCATTCGAAGAGTACGTTCAGGTCATCGCTTCGCCGCTGCAGCGACCTGAGCAACGTGAGGTCGTCTTCCACCCGCCGGCGCCGCTGCATGACCTTTTGCGCCTCGGACTGGTTACTCCAGAACGACGGGTCGGCGATCGTCTTTTCGATGTCAGCTAGTTGTTGGTCGGGGCGAGCCGCTTCAAAGATGCCTCCGAAGCTCGAGGGATCTTCGATTGAGGTCATCATGCTGGCGGATCACTTCGTCGTCGAGCGCCACGTACATCTCCTTAGGCTTTGCACCAAGAACCTTGCACCTGCAACCTTGCACCTTGCACATCGTACTTCGTACTTTTGACCTTACTTTTGACCTTTGACTCTTGACCTTTGACCTCCTGAAACCACTGCAATGAGCGTCAGCGCAATTGCGACGTACGCAACCACGTCTCCGATCTGCGAGTAGATCGTGCGCCCTGTGAGCAACCGCGCCTCCACCACGAGCCCGACCTGTTCAAAGATAGCCGAAGCCTGCACAATTCGTCCGTACGGATCGACCACGCCGCTGATTCCCGTGTTCGCCGAACGGGCCAGGTATCGGCCTTCTTCGATCGCGCGCATCGATGCCATCTCGAAGTGCTGATAGGGCGCCGACGAGGTGCCGTACCAGCCGTCGTTGGTGACCGTTGTCAGCAATTGGCTCCCTTGCAGCACGGCCTCACGCATCAACGAGGGGAAGACGACTTCGTAGCAAATCGCCGTGCTGGTCGGATGGCCGTTGACCGGCAGCATCACGACGCTGTCGCCGGCGGTGAAGGGCAGGAATCGTTTGACGAGCGGGGCCGCGAAGGTGAGCCATTCCTGCATCGGAAAGAACTCGCCGAAAGGCACGAGATGGATCTTGCGATAGACCGCGACCGTGTTCCCATCCGGACCGAGGAGAAACGCAGCGTTGTACATGCGCAACTCGGGATTTGCCACGATCTGATCGCTGCCGACCAGGATCGGCACCGATACTTCGCGGGCCAACTCCCGGATCGCGGCATCACCCGCCGGATCGTGGCCAAACGTAAACGGCGTCGATGACTCGGGCCACATGATGTATTCCGCTCCTCGACGCACGGCGTCTCGTGTCATCGCCAGATACGTCGTGAAGATCCGCCGCCTCGATTGCGGCGTCGGCGACATCTTCTCTTCCTGCGCGACGTTGCCCTGGATCAGCCCGACGCGGATAGGCATGCCCTCGCGCGTCAGCGATCCGTCTGCGACACGCCAGGAACCCCACACCGCAATGCCGATCAGAAGGACCGCAGTTGCAGAAACGGCGGTCCACCTCGAGCGCCCCGTGCTGAGCAAGGCGAACGCGATCGACGCGTTGACGAGCGCGACAAGTGCGGAAAGGCCGTAGACGCCGAACACGCTCGCGATCTGCGCGACCGGCAGCACGGTGACCTGACTGTTGCCAAGCGGCACCCACGGGAAGCCGCCAAACAGAAGCCCTCGAAGATATTCAGTCGCGGCCCACGCGGCCGGCGCAACGAACAGTGCGGATCGACCGGCGCGCGGAACTAAATACGCGAGCACCATCGCGGTCACGGCCGGGTAGACCGCCAAGTAGGTCGCGAGCAGCAGCATCGCGAAGACCGCGAGGAACATGGGCATGCCACCGAAGACGGCCAGGACGCTGCTGGTCCAGTACACGGTGCCCGCAAAGTAGACGAGCCCTGTCACCAGGCCTAACCAAAATGCGCGGCGGGGAGGCTGTCCTGGCAAAGGTCCCGGCTGCCCTTTCCAACCGCTCAATGCCAGGAGCAGCGGAACGAGCGCCACCCAGGCAAATGCCGGATGACCGTAGCGAGGAAAACTGAGCGCGAGGAACGCGCCTGAGAGAACAGAGAAGGAGTAACTCAGCGGGTGATCCAGGGCTTGAACTGTTCTTCCTTTTCCAGTCGCCGGGCCACGGTCTCCGCTTCGTGACGGTCACCGTACTTACCGACGCGGACACGGAACACGCGCGGGCCGCTGGACCCCGGCGTTGTCACGAACGAGGGGAATCCCTTCGACGTGAGACGGCGAGCGATCGCATCTGCCTCATCTCGCGAGCGAAGCGAGGCGACCTGCACTACGAACCCATTCCCTTTCGGCTCACCGGGATCCACAACCTTCGACGCGGTGGCAGCGACGGGCGGAGGCTGCACCTTAGGCTCGGCGACCGCGGCCACCGGCGGCGGGGCAACCGATTCGACTGCTGGCTCGGGCGGCGGTTCCGGCGCCTCGAGCCGTTTCGCGTAGGTCAGTTCCTTGAGATCTTCCTGGCTGGAGACAGGCTCTCCAGAGGAGGCCTTATCCGAGGATGTGCTGAGCGCCTGGGCCGTTGAAGTGGGATCGACGGTGGGTTCGGTGGTCACCGCTGCGGCGGCTGACGCGCGGGTCGTGTTGACCCCACGTCCTACCATGACGCCACACAAGAAAATCACGACTGCAGCAACAGTGGCCGTCATGAACATGAAGACCAGCTGTTTACCGTTCAGTTGAATCTCTCGAACGCCCTGATCGGACATCAGTTAGGGGCATTGTACCACGCGTGGGATCGAAGCGCGCACAGAATTTGTGAGCGTTCCGCTCTAGCGTGCAGCGAGTCGATCGAGCCGGCGCAGCGCCTCGGTGTCCGAGGGGTCGCGCTTGACGAGTTTTTCCAACTCGGTCCTCGCCTCGTTCACCATCCCGGCTTTCTCGTAAGCCTCGGCAAGGACCAGGCGAGCCGATACGGTATCGCTGCTCCAGATCGAGATCTTCAACGCATCGATCGCATCCTGGAGCCGCCCGCCGCGAAGGTAGATGCGACCAAGAAGCAGATGCGCCTCGTGATCGTAGGGTGCCAGGTAGACCGCCCGTTGCAGCTCGGAGATCGCTTCGGCATCGCGTTCGCCCTCGAATGCTCGACGCGCCACGTCGAGATGAAACGAGGCCAACTGACGCTGATCGCGCTGACCCGCCGCGCCGATCACGTTCTCGACTCGAAGCACGTCTGGAAGACCGAGGTCCATGCGCAGGCGCTCGAGGCCACGCGGCACCGATCCCGTTGGAGACTTGGCCTCCCACTCCGCGTATACGGACGAAAGCTGCCTCGCGAGATCCTTTTCCCGGCCCGCCTCGGCCTGACTGCCAAGGGCGGCCAGCGCCACTCCGAGCACGAAGTGAGCGGCGTGGTCGGCGGGGTTGCGCCGCACGGCTTCGCGCAGCCAGCTTGCAGCGGCCGACGCGTCGCCGTCGAGCCAATACGCGTAGCCGAGGTTGAAGTACGAATCGACACCCTCGAGGCTGGCGGCTTCGTTGAAATACGAAACGGCCCTGGTTCCAGTCTTGTTCTCTGGCGGCCTGCGAAGCTGCACGACGCCGAGGTTGTTCAGGAGCGTGGCATCCATCTCGTCTGCGTTCAGCTTCGTCAACTCCTCGAACGCCTCTTGGTACCGTTTCAACTCCAGCAGAGAAACCGAAGCCAGGAATCGCGCCTGCCGGGCGAAGCGATGTCCAGCGGGAACCTGGCGTACGGCGGCCAGCGCACGATCGTGCTCGCCGAGATCGTTATAAACATCCCAGACGGCGAGGCGGGCGCGCTGAAGGCCGGGAGCCAGGCGGATCGACTCATTGAGGAACGCGAGCTTGGTCGTCGGCATCTCGGCGAGCAGTCCCTTGATGAACTGCTCGAAGGCTGCAATCGGAGGGTGACTGTTCTCCAGTTGCGCAGTGGACGTCGGCGAGCCTGGAACAAGTCGTACAGCGAGACGGTCGTAGATGTCGAAGATGGCGTCGAGCGGACCGCTTTCACTGATCTCGGCTGCTGCCAGGCCGGTATCGAGGAGGATTGCCCGCGCACGAACAGTGAGCGTGTCACCCTTGAGCGAGAACGTACCCACGATCACCTGCGACGCCCCCACGATCTGACCGACGCGAATGACGGTCGCGTGGCTCAGCCCGGCGACGACGGGCACACGGAGCAGATCGAAGGCATGCAGCCGTTCATCGCGACGCATGACGGGCATATCGAGCGCCAGCAGGCTGTCGGAAAGAATGACGGCCGATCCTTCCCCGAGCCAGTAGCTCCGCGGTTCTCGCGTTTCGGTCTCGAATGGCATGACCAGCACTCGCGATGCCGGCGCGACTGCGGAAGCGGGGACCGGCACCTGAGAAGCGGAAGCGTTCCCGATCGATATGGTGTTGAGAGTGATGATGGTGCACGCCGAGATCGCCGCGGCGGCCCATCGCCCGGTCATGCTGCCCGTCCGTTGACCGGCCTTACGGTGACTGACATCGCGCATCGATTCGCGCCCGTCGCGCGGCACTCCTCTGTCACAACATCCGCATCCAGGTTGAAGAGCGACATCAATCGGCGTAGCGCGGCAGCATAGAACTCGCAGAGCGGCGCCTTCACCGGTTCGCGGACCTCGCAGAACAGCGAGCTCTGAAGGTCGACCGCCCCGTGCCATTGCCGCCAACGGACCTTGACACTCGTGTCGCCATACGTGCTTCGCACCATCCATTGGGCGATACTCACGACCACGCGCTTGCGGAGCGACGGCGGGATCGCCAGGATGAATCGCTTGCGGAATGGTGAAATGGCAGCCACTGTCCAATCAGCCGTGTATTCGCCCGCGCGGGCGGCTATCAGATGGTAAGGCGCACCCTCGAGGCGAAGAAAGCTCAGCACCGCCGCCAGCGGTGCCAGGCCGATTCGCCCCTCCCGCAGGCCGGAAGGGTGCAACCAGGCTTCGTAGAATTCCAGTCGCATCGGGAGGAGGTCCGCGATGCCTTGATGCAGGCTCGCCACGAGAAGTCGGCCTACGGCCGCGTCGGTCATACGCTAATATGGGGGCCGGGAATAGGCCCCCTGTAGTATCGGCGGCGATGCTGGCCACGGGTAGGGTCAGCATGCGTGGTGTATCGCGTCATTTCGTTGTACCGCACCCCGAACCCAACCGCAAACTCGATCTAGACGCGTTTACAGGCACAGTATCGACCGCAACCACCATCCACTATCGACCGTCCACGTCCATCTTCGTTAATGATTCTGCCCGTTCATACTCGCCTTCGCGATCATCTCACCCGCGTGATCGCGACGCTGTACTCACTGGAGCCGGCGGCGGTCACCCCGCCCGTCCTGGAATACACGCCTAACCGGGACCTGGGCGACCTTGGCACGCCCGCCGCGTTCGAACTGGCTCGCCGCCTGCGCAAAGCGCCGCGAATGATCGCACAGGAAATCGCTGGCGCGTTCGGAACCCTGATCGGAGTTCGTCAAGTGGCGGCGGCGCCCAACGGATATCTCAATTTCTTTCTCGAGCGTCCCGCATTTCTCCTGGATCGCGTCGCACCGGCCTCCTCAGGGGCCGAACCCGGCGCCGGCAAGGCCATCGTCGAGCACACGGCCATCAACCCAAACAAGGCCGCGCATATCGGCCATCTCCGGAATTCGGCGCTGGGCGATACCCTGGTGCGGGTACTGCGCTTCAGCGGGATCGCGGTCGAAGTCCAGAACTACATCGACGATACGGGTGTCCAGGTCGCCGACGTCGTCGTCGGATTTCGCGTGCTGGAGAACATGTCGGTGGCAGGCGTGCAGAAGGTCGCCGACACCACGCGATTCGATTACTACTGCTGGGATCTCTATGCCCGGGTGACCGATTGGTACGGTCAGGACAAGGCTCGGCTGGAAGTCAGGGCTCAGACCCTCCACGACATCGAGCATGGCGGCAATGAAAACGCCGAGATCGCCGCTTTCGTAGCCGATCGCATCGTCCGATGCCACCTGGCGACGATGGCCCGGATGAATGTCGACTACGACCTCCTGACGTGGGAGGGCGACATCCTGCGGCTGAAGTTCTGGGCCCAGGCGTTCGAGGTTCTCAAGGCTAAAGGTGCGGTTTACCTCCGCACTGAAGGTCGGCTCGCGGGCTGCTGGGTGATGCCGATCCAGGAAGAGCTGGAATCGGCTGCTCCGCCTTCGCGCGACGACTCTCAGGCGCGCTCCGGCGAGACGCCTGAAGACGACGAGGATACCGAGGAGCGTGAGAAGGTCATCGTCCGATCCAACGGAGTCGTTACCTACGTCGGTAAAGACATCGCTTATCAGTTCTGGAAGCTCGGACTGCTCGGCCGCGATTTCCAGTATCGCGTTTTCACGCAACGCGCCAGCGGTCCGCTCTGGGCGACGAGCAGCGACAATGGCCTGGCAAATCACCCGAGCTTCGGCGGAGCGGCTTACGTCTACAACGTCATCGACGTTCGACAGTCGTACCTTCAGAAGTTACTCAAGCAGGCGTTGATTGCGGTCGGTTACCCGGAGGGCGCCCAACGCTCGCACCATTTCTCATACGAGATGGTTGCGCTGTCACATGCGACGGCTCGCGAGCTCGGGTTCGCCCCCGCGCCCGATTCAGAAGAAGCGAAGCGGCCGTTCGTCGAGGTTTCAGGCCGCAAGGGTCTTGGCGTCAAGGCTGACGACCTGCTGGACATGGTCATCCGGAAGGCGCGCGAGGAAGTAGCGAAACGCAACCCGGAGTTACCGGAAGACGAGGCCGCGCACATCGCGGGGCTGATTGGCGTCGCGGCGGTTCGCTATTTCCTGGTCAAGTTTTCACGCGGCAAGGTCATCGCATTCGACCTCGAGGAAGCCATCAGCTTTCAAGGCGAGACCGGTCCGTACATCCAGTACGCCATCGTCCGCATCAACAACATCTTCCGGAAGCTCCAGGAACGCGATGGCCTCGACGAGACGGCCCTCATTGCCTCGCTGGAGCGGCTACCCGCCGGGGAGCTTACGGGTGACAACGGACACGAGCTCTGGTCGCTCGTGCTGGAGGCAGCCCGGCTCGACGAGATCGTCCAACAGGTCATTGCGACGCTCGAATTCTCGGTGCTGGCGAAGTATTTGTTCGGGCTGGCTCAGGCGTTCAATGCCTTTTACAACCTGCATCCCAGTCGATCGTCGATCTTGAACGAGGAACGCGATAATGTGCGCCGGTGGCGAGCCGCAGCCGTGATCTACGTTCGTAATCAGCTCACATTGGCGTTAGATCTCATGGGAATTGGTGTGCCGCAGAGAATGTAGGCTTCGAAGGTGCCATGCCGATCATTGCCATAACGCCTTGCGACAAGCTTCGCGACTACGAAGAGTCCGTTCGACGAGCGGGCGCGGAAGTACGTGTGCTCGACCGCGCGGCTGACCGGCCCGAGGACGTGATTCGGTCGGTGAATGGGATTCTGCTGCCCGGCGGAGGCGATGTGTTGCCTTCCATCTACGGTGAAGCGGCGCATCCCACCTACTCGGCAGCCGAGCCCGGCCGTGATGATTACGAGCTGGAGCTCGCGCGGCGAGCCGTCGACGCCGACCTGCCGTTGCTTGGAATCTGCCGTGGCATCCAGGTACTCAACGTCGCGCGCGGTGGTTCGCTCGTGCAGGATATCCAGGAGGAGATCGGCGTCACCGTCAACCACACGCAACGCGACTCGCCGGTCACCATCGCGCACGAGATCTGGATTTCGGAAGGCAGCCTGCTCGATCGTCTGATGCGCGAACGGCTCGAAAGCGACTCCTGCCCGGTGAACAGCCGGCACCACCAGGCACCGAAGGTTCTGGGCGCCGGTTTCGCCATCAGCGCCACCGCTCCTGACGGTGTGATCGAGGCGATCGAGGATCCCGGCCTGCGCTTCTGCATGGGCGTGCAGTGGCATCCCGAGAACTTCTATCGAACCGGCGAGTTCAGGCCGATCTTCGAAGGTTTCGTCGAGGCCGCGGCTCGGGTCGTCGGATCCAGGCACTAAGCAGTCAGGCTGGCAATGTAGTCCTTGGTGCAGGGCGTATGAAGCGGATGATGATTTGCGCGGTTGTGGTCCTGACCGAAGCGGCATCAGCGTCACAGCCCAGATCAGAAACGCAGGTCTCATCAGGACTACAGCTTCCCGGCGATTCCGAAATCCGCCAAATCATTTCGGACCGCATCAAAGGATTTGAAAACCGGGTCAGCATCACCGTGGGAATCATCGGCCCGCAGGGCCGGAGGATCGTGTCCTACGGATCCTCAGGCACGAACACTCCGCGGTCTACTACCGGCGAAACCATCTACGAGATCGGATCGATCACGAAGGTTTTCACCTCATTGCTGTTGGCCGATATGGTGGAAGCTGGCGAGGTCGCGCTTGACGACCCAGTAGTGAAGTATCTGCCCCATGACGTGACCGTACCAACGCGGGGCGGCAAGCAGATCACGCTGGCGGACTTGGCGACACATCGATCTGGCCTCCCCCGCATGCCCTCCAATTTCACCGCTGCAGAGCCCATGAATCCCTACGTGGACTATCCCGTCCAGCGGCTCTATCAATTCCTTTCGAGTTATCAGCTGCAACGCGAGGTTGATTCCGAATTCGACTACTCAAACCTTGGCGCCGGACTGCTGGGACACGCGCTCGCGAGGCGAGCGGGAACGAGCTACGAGGCCTTGCTTCGGCGACGCGTGCTCGACCCGCTCAAGATGTCCAGCACCGGCATCGCGCTCAGCCCGACTCTGAAGTCTCGGCAGTCGCAACCCCATTCATCTGTATTTCAACTTGCTCCAACGCCACCGTGGGATTTCACGGACGCATTTGCGGGAGCGGGCGCAGTTCGATCAAGCGCGGACGACATGCTGACGTTCCTGGCAGCGACAGTCGGTTACATACGAACGCCATTGTCCGGCGCCATGGCTCGGATGCTCGCGGTTCGTCGAGAGGCCACTGATACGTTCAAGATGGGGCTCGGCTGGCGCATCGAACAGCTGGACGGGGCAGAAATGGTCTGGACGGGCGGCGCGACTTATGGTTCCCGGACTTTTGCCGGCTACGATCCGAAGTCGCGTGTCGGAGTCGTGGTGCTTTCAAATTACAACAGTGGGTCGGGAATCGATGACATTGGACGCCACTTGCTACATGCGCGCACGCCGCTCGACACCAGCGCCAGTGTGAAGCCACGAGCGCGAACGGTTTCCAGGGTCCCCCCCGGACTACTGGACGCCTACGCCGGCCGCTATCGATTTTCCAACAACCAAATCTGGTTGGTGCGACGGGAGGGGAATCGCTACTTCGTCAAGAAGCCGGGCGAAGCAGAATTCGAGATCTTCCCCGAAGGCGATTTCGAGAAAGGGAGTGACGACTTTTTTTCGAACTCTATGGATGCGTTGTTCACTTTCGATTTCGAGAAACCGTCGGCGAGCCTGGCGAATCGGCTCACCTTTTCATGGGCGTTCTTGGATCCTCAGCGCGCCGAACGGATCGATTGATCCGGCTCCCAAAAAAGGCCGGTGCTTCAGCGCCCTGTTAAAGCGATTTCCTTTCGCGAGAACGCGGGCGAATGCCCGCACCGCGAGAACGATGCGGGGAATGCTACGCGAAGAGGAACCACGTCCAAGCGTGGCCGTTGCCGCGTCCCAAGTATGTTGCAGGGACGCGGCCTGATGGACTGGCTTATTTCTCGGGACGTTCGTCGGGCGCCCCAGTGCCGGAGGAGCCGACAAAGAGCTTCTTGCCATCTGGGAACGTGATGTCACGACCGTTGGCGCGATTGGCGCCATCCTTCGCCTGGAACCCTTCGACCAGGATCTCGGTTCCCTCGGGCAGCGAGTTCTTGGTCCACCCACGGCGCAGCAGCGCGTTCGGCGCGCCACCCTCGACCATCCATCGCTCAACCTTGCCGGTCACAGGATCCTTGACGTCTATGTGGATCCACGAGTGCGGGTTGATCCACTCCATCTTGACTACGGTGCCGCGCAGCTTCACCGGGCGCTTGGCGTCGAACTCGGCGGCAAAAGAATGATGTGCAAACACCGGCGCGGCCATTGCGACAACAAGCCCAGCGGCGGCAACACAGTTGACCAGTTTGGTGACCATCGTATCGTCTCCTGCTCGAGCGGTACGTTTCACTGCACCGCTGCCACTATCGTATGCAGCAGGATCCGCACCGTTCCTGAAGTTTCAATTAACTTCTCGACAGACTTGTCTGGGTTCCCACGACCAGAGACAGAACTGTGGATTTTTCACAGCCGTCCGCGCAGAACTCGACACCGAGCCTCTCAAAACGCCAGCAATCTCGAACTCTTTCCCATCATGTGCTGGCCTGCGTCTTGCTCGCGGAGCCACGGGATACTCGCAATACCGAAAGGGACCTTGATGCCTCGATCCAGCAAGCCGCAACCACCTGCTCCAACCGGACCTCGCCTCGTGAAAGCCGCATCCAAGACATTGCCGCAATCCGACGTGACGTATGCGCAGATTGCGCTGCGCGCATACGAGCTCTTCGCGCAAGAGGGTTTCATGCACGGCAACGACGTCGATCATTGGTTGAGAGCTGAACGTGAGCTCAAGGGCGTCGCGACGGTGGCGCGCCCAAAACGCGTTGCCGGAACTCGCGCACGGCCGTAGGGCGCCGAACGTAGAGCCAGGTCATTACGTGTAGAGGCGAGTCTCTGGACCCGCATGGCTATCCGCGCGCAAGAACCGCGACCGTTTCGACGTGCGCCGTGTTGGGAAACAGATCGATGCCGCTGAGGTCTGCTAATCCATAGCCGGCGTCGTGCAGGGCGCGAGTGTCGCGTGCGAGCGTCGCAACATCGCATGACACATAAACGATACGCCGCGGTCGCAACCTCGTGACGTGCGCGAGCGTCTGCTTCGAGATCCCGGTGCGCGGGGGATCGACGATGACGGTCGCATCTGACACCTCACGCGGTCTCACCGAGCCGAGGTACGTCTCGACGCTTCGCCGGATGGCGGTGATGCGGCCTTTGAATGGTTCGGCATTGCGCGCCAGATCTGTCCCGGCGACGGGGTCACCTTCGACGGAAGTCACCGGTTCCCACCCCGCTGCGGCGAGTGACAATCCGAACAGGCCGACCCCGGCGTACAGATCGATCACCGGGCCGCGCGGCACCAGTGCCACGACGCGACGGACAAGCTGTTCGACCAGGAATCGATTGCCCTGGAAAAACGCTCTGACATCGCGACCGAGCGAGAGCCGGTGTCCTGGGTCCTCGTCCGCCTGAATCGAGTCTGTGACACAGGTTGCGCCAGCGACTCGAACCACCCCCGGGCGATCGGCACGTTCGGCCGAGAGGCCGACGAGTCCTTCGACGATCGCCGCGTACGTGGAAGGCTCCGCTTCGGCATGAAGCTCCAGGTGGCAGGCTCTCTCCTGGCCCGGGATGTTCTCGGCAATCTCGATCGCCGCGATATCTCGCAAGGCGTTGGTGTCGAGTGTGCGTTGCGTAGCAGCGATCCATTCGTGTGTTTCCGGCAGCAACTGACCGGATGTCCCGGGGTCACATACCTGGTGGGTGCCTTCGAGATAGAACCCGATCTTTCCGCCGCTCACGTGAAGCCTCGCACGCATGCGATAACCACGCTCGGGCGATCCGGTGACCAGTGGCGGGTCCTCGAGCGGAAGCCGGCCGATGCGCCTGAATGCGTCCTCGATGATCTCGCCCTTGAGTGTGAGTTGCCTCGGGTACGCGATGTGCGCGAACACATTGCCCCCACAGCGCGCGTCGCCCACCGTCGCCCTGCGATCGACGGAGGGCTGGAGGACCTCCGTCACCTCGGCAAACACGACACCGCGTTCTGTTCGTTCGAGACGCGCCGAGACGCGTTCACCGGGGATCGCGCCCGACACGAGCACGACACGGCCGTTGTGACGGGCCAGCATCCGGCCACCTGCGGCAGCCTTCTCGATATCGAGTGTTAAGACGGACATCCGCTCGCTAATCCTCGAAGGCAATCACCGGCAAACGGTAACGCTCACGAACCAGGCGCGCCACGGCGCCGCGGCGCGCTTCTTCGAAGGCAGTGCCCGGCAGACGATCCTTGAAAGGAGCCAGCTCCTCGGCGGCTTCTACGTCGAGCTGCGCACGCGTCGCCGCATCACATCGGTGCTCGGCCGCCTGCATCAGTTCCCGATCCATCGCTCTCAATCGATCGACGAGCTCCCGGCGTCCTTCACCGCGAAGCGACCTGGCCTCGGAGCGGCGACCGTCGAGTTCTCTGATCGCGGCATCGAGGGCATCGTCGAGGGAACGGTCGGCCCCCGCGCGAAGCGTCGTGAGGCGCGCAATGATGCGGTCCAGGTGGGCCGGCAACGATCCATGCCTACGTTCATGCGAGTCGGAAGATCCCGAATCGCTCGTCATCGTGGCAGAACCGAGGCGCTCCTCCCTGGCGATGCCGACGGCACGCCGCCATTCGTCGAATGCGTCGAGGACGTCGGCCTCGCAGAACTCGATCCGCACGGGCCGGCGACGAGGACCTTTCGCGTAGTACCGCTCGAAGTATCGATCGATGCCCTGACACGCGATCTTGATAGGCACTCCCTGGTTCGCCCATCCCAGCACCTGTTCGAATGCCGGCCCGACGATTCGAATCAGGTGGCCATCGTTCTTGCGACACAAATACGCTTCGATCGCCCGGCAGTACTGATCGGCGGGCCCTACAACCACCTGACTTCTCCCGACCGAATCTTCTGCGTTTGGCCACCCACCTTCACGATTAGCGCGCCATCATCGTCGATGTTTTCCGCGAGCCCGACCTGGTACGTCCCCGCCGACTCCCATTCAACACGGCGGCCCAGCATCGGCGCCGCGCGCCGGCGCCACGCATCGACGACCTGTCCTCCGCGCCCGCTTTGCAGCTCTCGATAGCGCGATGCCAACGCCGCGAGACACTCGGCCAACACGAGGCCGCGATCGACGGGGCAACTGAGCTCCGCTTCGATCGATGTCGCGCGCGCAGCGACATCGGGAGGATACGCGGCCGACTGAACATTGATCCCGATGCCCAGCACCACGTGGCCAACGGCGCCTTCGGCCAGGATGCCGGCGAGCTTCCGTCCACCGACGTGCACGTCGTTCGGCCATTTTACGTGCGGAGACAGACCCGTCGCGGAGGCAATGCCCTCGGCGACCGCGACGCCGGCTGCGATCGTCAAGAGGGTCGCGACCGTGACAGATGGCCGGAGCACGACGGAGGCGTAGATGCCGGCGCCCGACGGTGATGCCCACGTGCGTCCCAGTCGCCCGCGGCCGGCGGTTTGCCGATCGGCGAGGACGACCAGCCCCTCGGCCGCGTTTCGATCGGCCATTGCACCGGCAAGGTCGTTGGTGGATCCAACCTCGGAGTACCAGAGGATCTGCTGCGCGAAGATGCCAAGGCGGTCACGCGTCACCGCCAGGCCGCTCGCAAATTCCTCCGGGAGGGAAATGGGGTCAGACCCCCTGAGTCTCTCCATGTCAAGGGGTCTGACCCCAGATTTCGAAACTCAGATCGGCGGCGGGAGCCGAATGCGTCAGCGCGCCGATTGATACGTAGTCGGCGCCGGTCGCGGCCAACTCCGGCATCCGCGCCAGCGTCACGCCGCCGGAGATTTCGGTCCGAGCCTTGCCGCGGCACTTGCCGACCGCTTCGATGATATCGGCTGTCGAGAGGTTATCAAGCAATACGATGTCGGCGCCCGCTTCGAGCGCGGTATCGACCTCGCACAAGCTCTGCGCCTCGACTTCGATCGGCAGGGTCTTGTTCGCTTCGCGCATTCGCTGCACTGCCGTCGCGACGCCACCCGCGAGCCGCACGTGGTTGTCCTTGATGAGAATGCCATCGTCCAGCCCCAACCGGTGGTTCGTACCGCCCCCCGCGCGAACGGCGTACTTTTCGAGGACGCGCATCAGCGGCGTCGTCTTGCG
Source organism: Vicinamibacterales bacterium (assembly GCA_035649635.1). GTDB lineage: Bacteria > Acidobacteriota > Vicinamibacteria > Vicinamibacterales > UBA2999 > Gp6-AA40. The sequence goes on from DASRJE010000055.1 coordinate 45,484, forward strand.
GGTGTCGAGCACGGTAATGCCATCGCCAGCGGCGTCGACGAACTGACGCGTGAGCGTGGCAACCCCCGAGAGGCGCTGCATGAAGTTCAGAGCGGTTCGCTCTCCAATGAGGAGGGCATCAGCGCGACCCGTGATCTCAGCCACTGTCATTCCGGGACTACAGAGCGAGCCGTCGCCATGATGAACCTTCACTTCGATTGACGGGTCGAGCTGACGGAACGTCTCCGTGGCGATGTCCAGTCCAGCCACAATGCAGCGGCACTTCGCCAGCACGACGCCGTGGACGCGCCGACTTCCGTCAATTGTCCCCGCCGTCGTGATGTCGCCACGGCCTACGTCCTCGGCGAGCGCGCGGCGGACGAGATCCCGATAGTCATCGACATGGAGAGGCTCGAGCGGGGGATTCACACTCGTGGTTCCGGCAACTGTTCAGCAGCGAACTCGAGTTGTGGCTCCTCGATCGATCCGAATAACAGGTCTCTGATGTGCGCCGCGGCCTTGAAATCCGGCGCGGCCGGCATCAGCGACTCAAACCGTCGCGGAAGCACGGCGCGATCGATCACCGCCTTGACCGGCCTTTTCTCCAACGCCTTGATCCGGCGGATTTCGCCGAGCGCCGCACGAGTCTGGGCGAATACCTGCACCGCTTCAGCATCCGATCCACCGATCGGTGCGACCACCTCTTCAGCCGTCGGCCAGCGCGCGTTGTGCACCGACCCTGTGCGCCACCACGACCACACTTCTTCCGTCACAAACGGCAGGAAGGGGGCGAACAGCCGCAGAAGCGTCGACAACGCCACCAACATGGCGCTGTTGGCGGAGGCGGCTCCCTCCGGCGTGAAATCACCGTACCGGCGCGCCTTTACCAGCTCGAGGTAGTCATCGCAGAACGACCAGAAGAATCGCTCGGACTGCTCCAGGACCCGCGCGTAGTCGTACGCTTCGAACTGCTCCGTGGATTCCTGGACGAGCGTTGCAAGACTCGACAACATCCCGCGGTCGAGCGGCTCAGTGATCGCTCCGCGCGGCTCTGCCTGCATGAGCGCAAACTTCGCGGCGTTCAGCACCTTGATCGCCAACCGCCGTCCCACCTTCATCTGACCGGCATCGAACGCGGTGTCGGTCCCCGGTCCACCCTTTGCCGACCAGTACCGAACGCCGTCGGAGCCATGCTCCTCGAGGAGCCCCATCGGCGTGACGACGTTGCCCTTGGACTTCGACATTTTCTTGCGGTCTGGATCGAGCACCCATCCTGAAATGGCGGCGTGTTTCCACGGCAGCGAGCCGTGCTCGAGGATCGACCGCAGCACCGTATCGAAAAGCCACGTCCGGATGATTTCGTGACTCTGCGGTCGCATGTCCATCGGGAACAGGCGCGCGAACAAATCCGGATCGCCGAGCCAATCTCCCGCGATCTGCGGCGTCAGCGAGGAGGTCGCCCACGTGTCCATGATGTCGGGATCGCCGGCGAAGCCGTTCGGCTGGTTCCGCTGTGCCGGCACGTACCCTTCTGGCGTGTCGGTTGACGGATCGATCGGCAGTTGCGCCTCGGTCGGCACGATGGGTCGTGTGTAGTCGATCTGCCCATCGCCGCGAATGGGATACCACGCTGGAAACGGCACACCGAAGAATCGTTGCCGGCTGATGCACCAGTCGCCCGCCAGACCATTGACCCAGTTCTCGTAGCGATGACGCATGTAATCGGGATGCCATTGGAGCTCGACGCCTCGCGCCAGCAGTTCCTCCCTGAAGTCCATCGTCTTGATGAACCACTGCCGGCTCGTCACGATCTCGAGTGGACGATCGCCTTTCTCGTAGAACTTCACCGGATGCGTGATCGGACGTGGTTCCCCGAGGAGATCACCTGATTCCTTGAGCAATTCAACGATGCGCGCTCGTGCCTTCACCGCCGAGAGGTTTGCAAGTTGATCGTAGACGGCCTGTGCCGCAGCGACGTCGTGCGACTCCCACCCGGTCGATCCCCACGTGAGCGGCCGAAAGGCACCGTTCGCCTGAATCACGGCACGCACCGGCAATCTCAGCTCGCGCCACCACGTCACGTCAGTCAGATCGCCGAACGTGCAGATCATCGCGATGCCGCTTCCCTTCTCGGGATCGGCGAGCGCATGCGCCCTGACTGGAACAGGCACCTTGAACAACGGGGTCACCACTTTGCTACCAAACAGCGGCTGATACCTGGCGTCATCAGGGTGAGCCACGAGCGCGACACACGCCGGAATCAACTCGGGGCGTGTGGTGTCAATCTCGACGAAGGTGCTCGTATCCGGGCGCGCGAATCGAATGCGGTGGTACGCTCCGGGTTGTTCACGATCCTCGAGCTCGGCTTGCGCCACGGCAGTGCGGAAATCAATGTCCCAGAGCGTTGGAGCCTCGAGCTGGTAGGCGATGCCGCGTTTCAGCAGCCGTAGAAAAGCGGCCTGCGAGGTCTTCTGCGCTCGTCGATCAATCGTGGCGTAGGTGCGCGACCAGTCGACCGAGAGGCCAAGGTGACGCCACAGGTGTTCGAATGCCTTTTCATCCTCGGCGGTGAGCCGGTTGCACAACTCGATGAAATTGGGACGCGACACCGAAATGGGCTGCTTCCCAGGCTTGTCGGGCGGTTGGAAGTCGCGATCGTACGGCAACGACGGATCACACCTGACGCCGTAATAGTTCTGCACCCGGCGCTCGGTGGGCAGGCCGTTATCGTCCCACCCCATCGGATAGAACACGACCTTTCCCCTCATACGCTGAAAGCGCGCAATCAGGTCGGTGTGCGTGTACGAGAACACATGTCCGACATGTAACGACCCACTGACAGTGGGCGGCGGCGTGTCGATCGAATAGATCTCTTCGCGCGTGTGGTTGCGATCGAAGCGATACGTACCGTGGGCCTCCCAGCGCGCGGCCCACTTCGCTTCGAGGCCTTCCAATGCCGGTTTGTCCGGGAGATTGATCGGGTGCTGATCCATTGATGATTCTTGATTTGACGATCTTTGATTCGTGACGATTGTCGATTGTTGACTGATGATTTCGAATTTGTTCTTACTCGTTCGATGAATTGCTCAATAAATCAGCAATCTACAATCTCCAATCATCAACGAATCATCAATCACTAATCAGAAATCCCCAAATGGGGACGCTAGAGTCGAGCGGCCACGCCTGCCTTGATTCGCGCAATTTCCTCGCGAATCAATCGTTCGGCGACCTCGGACACGATCCGTGCGACGGTCTCATTGGCAGCCCCAGGGGCCAGGCGCTCGACGACTCGACGGGTCACTTCATCGACTAGGCTGTCAGTGACCGTCATCGGCGCTGCGGCGGCCGCAGCGGGAAACGGTGGTGTGGGCGCAACCGCTTCGCCCTGCTCGACCGCAAACAGCGCAGCGAACATGTCCGCGACAAGGTTACGTCCGTCTACTGGTGCCGCTGACTCCCTGGACGGACTCACGGCCCGCGAAGTGGCTGCTCGCGGCACCGACGCCTCGTAATGCTTCAATTCATCTGGCAGTACGGGAGCAGCCGCCGGGTCGTCCTCCGGCTGCGCGCTCGATGACACCGCAAGCAGGCCCTCGAGTGTTGGCACGTCGCGGCCGTCGAACTCATCATCCACCACGGGTGGACGTGCGGTCCCACGAGGGACGTCAGTCCCGAGCCCGGCGAATGCTGCGTCGAGCCGATTGAAGTAGTCATCCAACTTGGGCTCGCTTTTTCGCTCGCGGGGCTCGACCACCGCAGCTTTGGCTTCGGGCGGAGCGACGACCGGCTGCGAATGCGCAATAGTCTCGCCATTTCGCGCTCGCCGATCGACGACCTCGATGTCAGGAAGAGCTGGCCTTCGTCGCGACGTCGCCTGTGAGCTTTCAATGAGGTCGCGAACGCGCGCGATGACCTGCTGAGGCTCGAACGGCTTGACCAGTACGCCGTCACTGTGCACCTGCTGAGCGCGATTCTCATCGACCGGCTCGAAGGCGCCGGCCAGGAGAAGCACGGGAATGTGCGACAGATCCGAACGTCCCTTGACGAAGGCGGCCACGTCGTAGCCGCTCCGCTTCGGCATGCCGATGTCGGCCAGGACGATGTCCGGCAGCTCGACTGGAATGCGCGCGATGGCCTGCTCACCGTCCCCGACGGATACGACCTGCACGTTCTCACCCGAGAACGTGAGCTCGACGACGCGTTGGATGGTCACGCTGTCGTCGGCGAGCAGGAGCTTATGCGTCACGAGAGCCTCTCAAGTAGGACACGGATCTGGCGTTCTGTGCGATGAAGTCTACGATGTCCTGCATCGGCGTGCCCGGCTGAAAAATGCCTCGAATCCCGATTTCGTTCAACTTTGGCACGTCGGCGTCCGGAATGATGCCACCCACGACAACGAGAACGTCGTCCAAGCGCTTTTCCCGCAGCAATTCGACGACGCGCGGGCAGATGTGCATATGGGCGCCCGACAGAATGGATAGCCCGATCACGTCGGCATCTTCCTGCAGAGCGGCCGAGACAATCTGCTCTGGCGTCTGCCGAAGCCCCGTATAGATCACCTCCATCCCGGCGTCGCGCAGCGCCCGGGCGATTACCTTGGCGCCGCGATCGTGCCCATCCAGGCCCGGCTTGGCAATGACGACACGGATTTTCTGACTCATACCCCTGACCGCGCGGGCTAAAGCCCGCGTTCTACGAATGCTACCTAGCGCGGGGGCTTCAGCCCCCGCGTCGACATTACCGCCGGACCGAAACCCGCGCCAACTTCAGATTATCGGATCCTCGATGTACTCTCCCCAAACTTCGCGTAGGCCATCGCACATCTCTCCAACGGTCGCGTGCGCCCGAACCGCGTCGAGCAACAGCGGCATCAGATTCGTCTCTTGGTTCGCGCCGGCCTGGAGACGTTCGATTGCCGCATCGACTCGAGACCGATCGCGACGACGCCTGGTTTCATCGAGCCTCGTCAGTTGCCGTTCGCCGGCGCTCTCATCGATATAGAGCGTCCCAATCTCCTCTCGTTCGGGGCTGACGAATTCATTCACGCCGACGATCACCTGCTCTTTCGTCTCGATCGCCCGCTGCGACCGATAAGCGCTCTCGGCGATTTCCTTCTGTGGATACCCTCGCTCGATGGCGGGGACCATTCCGCCCATCCGGTCGATCGTATCGATATACTCCATGGCTTCGTCCTCGATCTCGCTCGTCAGCTTCTCGAGGAAGTAGGAGCCGCCGAGCGGATCGACGACATCGACGATCCCGGTCTCGTGCGCGATGATCTGCTGCGTACGGAGAGCGAGGGTGGCGGACGCTTCCGTCGGCAAGGCCAGCGCTTCATCGAGCGCATTGGTATGAAGCGACTGCGTTCCGCCCAGCGTTGCGGCCAGCGCCTGCAGGGCCGTCCGCACAACGTTGTTGTACGGCTGTTGCGCCGTCAGCGAAACGCCTGCCGTCTGGGCGTGGAACCGCAGCTGCCACGACCGCGGATTTCTCGCTGTGAAGCGATCGCGCATCACCCGCGCCCAGATGCGACGGGCCGCGCGGAACTTGGCAATCTCTTCGAAGAAGTCGCTGTGAGAGTTGAAGAAGAACGAGATCCGGGGTGCGAACGTGTCGACGTCGAGTCCGGCATCAATCGCGTGATCGACGTACTCGATGCCATTGCGCAACGTGAACGCGAGCTCCTGCGCCGCCGTGGCACCTGCTTCGCGGATGTGATAGCCGCTCACCGAAATCGTGTTCCACCGCGGCACCTGGGCGGCGCAGAACGCAAAGACATCGGTCACGAGCCGCATCGACGGTCGTGGCGGGTAGATAAACTCCTTCTGCGCGATGAATTCCTTCAGGATGTCGTTCTGAATCGTCCCTGAAAGCTTTCCCCAGTCTGTTCCGCGCTGCTCTGCCACCACGAGGTACATCGCCAGCAGCATCGGCGCCGGGGAGTTGATGGTCATCGAGGTGGTCACGGCACCCAGGTCGATCCCGTCGAACAACACCTCCATGTCCGCAAGCGACGTAACGTTGACGCCGCACTTCCCAACCTCGCCGCGCGAGAGCTCGTGATCGGGGTCGCGTCCCATCAGCGTGGGCAGATCGAAGGCGACGCTCAGGCCGGTGCCACCCGCCGCAAGCAAACGGCGATAGCGCTGATTGGTCTCTTCCGGCGTTCCGAAGCCGGCAAACTGCCGCATCGTCCACAGCTTGCCGCGATAGCCGGTCGCATGAATGCCGCGCGTATACGGGAATTGCCCGGGATCACCGAGGTCCCGCGAGTAATCGAGCGAGGCAACGCTCTCGGGCGTATAGAGAACCTCTCGCGCCACGAATTGATTATATCGTCGGGATTTTTTCGGTCTCTGTCCGACAGGAGACCGAGGCCGAAGACCGAGAACGGGAGACAGACTAAGATCCCCTCATGAACGAAACCGGGCCTATTTTCGGCGCGATGTTGAGAGAGTTCGATCGCGCTGCGCGCATCCTGAAGCTCGAGCCAGGTATCTGGCGCATCCTGACCTACCCGAAACGGCAGATCGTCGTCTCGTGCCCGGTGCTCATGGACAACGGTGAGATCGAGGTCTTCAGAGGCTACCGCGTCCAATACAACATCACGCTCGGACCGGCAAAGGGCGGCATCCGTTATCACCCCGACGTCTCGCTCGATGAAGTCACGGCGTTAGCGGCGTGGATGACGTGGAAGTGCGCCGTCGCACACGTGCCATTCGGCGGCGGTAAGGGCGGCATTGTCTGCGATCCCACACGTATGTCAGCGCGCGAGCTCGAAGCGCTGACTCGTCGTTATGTTGCCGAGATCATCGATGCCATCGGTCCCGAGAAGGACGTGCCGGCCCCCGACGTCAACACCAACGACCAAGTGATGGCCTGGGTGATGGATACCTACAGCATGCACGTGGGCCACACCGAGACCGCCGTCGTCACCGGTAAGCCTATCGAGATGGGCGGATCACTGGGACGGCGCGAGGCTACAGGCCGCGGCGTGATGATCGTTACACGCGAAGCGGCCAGGCATCTCGGCTTGAGCATCAAGGGCGCGACCGTCGCCGTCCAGGGATTTGGCAACGTGGGATCGGTCTCGGCCGAGCTCCTGGCTGGTATCGGGGCGAAGATCGTCGCGGTCACCGACTGGAAGGGTGGCGTGATCAATCAATCTGGGCTCGATATCCCCAAGCTGATTGATTATGCAGGCAAGCACAAGACAGTCGACGGCTTCCCCGGCGGCGATCCGCTCGAGAACGAAGGCCTGTGGGGTCTCGACGTGGACGTGCTGATCCCGGCCGCGCTCGAGAACCAGATCACGATGGAGAACGCGCCGAACATCAAGGCCAAGATCCTCACCGAGGGCGCCAACGGCCCCACCACGCCCGACGCGCACAACCATCTTCATGAGCGCGGGGTGTTCGTCATCCCGGACATCCTGGCCAACTCCGGCGGCGTGACCACCTCATATTTCGAATGGGTCCAGGATCGTCACGGGTATTTCTGGGAACTGGATGAAGTAAACATGCGCCTCGAGAAGAAGATGGTCGAAGCCTTCGACGATGTGCTCGAGACGTCGCTCAAATACAAGGTCGACATGCGCACGGCTGCCTATATTGTGGCTATCAACCGCGTGGGTATGGTTACCAAAATGAGAGGAATGTACGCGTAAGCCAAAGAAGACGGCTGCTAACCAATTCGGATGTCACGCTTGAAGACCATCAGCACGAGCACGATGTCCAGTACAGCGAGCACCGGGCCCACGAGATAACCGCCACTCGGTGGAAAACGTGGCAGTCCGATCCACGCCGCGACTCCGAGGACCGCAAACGCGGCGACCCACTTCGGTTTCAGTTCTTCGCTGATGTATCCCAGAATCAGAAGCGTGGGAAAGGCAATTACTGCGATCCACAACCCAATTTCTGGTGAGCCCACGTCACTCCAGACTCTGACCTTTAACTTGAACCTAGCATTTTGGACGTTGCACTTTGGACCTTGAACGCTCGACCTTGAACCTTTGACCTACCTTTTGACCTTTGACCTACGAACTCACTCTGAAAGGAATCAACGTCTTCGTTTCCCCAGCAGCAGACTTCGCCGTGACCTCGAGGAGATACTCGCCCGCAGGGATCGTCGCAAGGCTCAGCGTGATTTCATGCGTCGTTCCGGCCACTGCCGACGCTGTGACCGGCACGTCGGACATCTTCGTTCCGCCGCGATTGAGCAGGACCGCTGTCGCCTCCGGACGCTCCGTCCCTGGCGCGTAGGCGTTGAATCGAATCAGCACTCGCTCCGTTCGAGAGAACTCGCGACCGGCGGCAGGAACGGCGTTCGCATCGGCCGTGATGGTCCGTAGCTCCGGAAGCGTGCGCGCGCGGTAGAGACGTGGCGTGCCGATCAACACTTGCGGTGTCGTGAAGTCGGGGACCTCCAGGTCGCGGATCTCCGAGTCAAGCGTCCCGCCAGTCGCGCCCTCGACGGTGATTCTCAATTCGACCTTGCCAGGCGGCGCGTCGAATGTCAGCCGTTGCGGCGCCAGTGCGGCCGCTTGTACCGATGCACCTGCCGCTCCCAGCGATCCGGTTGTCGGCGCCGGAACGACCGGACGCTCGGGCGCACGTCCGCGGAACACGACGTTGCCTGCGGCAGTCGCCGCGAGCAGCGACACGCGTCCCGCAGGTTCGCGCCGATCACCGGGAGGAAATATCAGCGGCTCCCACACGAGCGTCACGCGCGTGTTGCCGCCTTCCCCGCGCTCAGTACCCAGCCATGTGCGGACATATTTGCCGGCCTGGACCGAGGTGGCGATCGATGCCAGCGCCGTCTGCACCGGCTTGGCCACGTCAGGCGTCGGCGTCGACGCTCGAACCGCATCGTCCGGCGTGATCGCCCAGAAGCCTCGTCGCGCGCGAACGTTGACGTCTCGTCGCTTTACACGCACGGTGATCTGGTGGAACTTGCCGTCGTTGGGCGCCGAGCTGTTGTAGCCGAGCAAGTAGTAGTAGCTCGAATCGCGAACGACGGCCGTAAGGCCCTGCTCGAGCGTGTTCCGATTGACGATGGCCTTGCCGTCAGTCTCCTCCGATAAGGAACGGAGCGTGTCCTGTGTCATACGGAGGGCGCGCGCGTCGGTGGCAAAGCTTGGCGGCGGACCGCTTGGTATATCGTCGAATCCGAACTCGAACGGGGCGAGTCCCCGGGGATCGAGAGAATAGAAGGACGTGTTGTTTCGATTCGCCAAGTCGGTCACTTCTCGCATGCGCGAGTAGACGTCGCTCTGGCCGAACCACTCCGCCGTGATCTCCCGGTTGCTGTCCTGTTGCCCTGCCGCGACCGCCGATTGGATGGGATCTGCGGGCGCCGACGCATCCGCCCGTCGCATCTGTGGGGGCAGCATCGCCGTAAAGCCTTCGCTGACGTAGATGACCGACTTGCGTCCTTCCCGAAGCGAACCCAGGCGGACCGACAGTCCTCGCAAGGCACCCATGACGACATCGTTCCGGATGCGCTCGACCTGATCGGTTGAATAGCGAGCGTAGTTCTGCTCGAACTGGTTCACCGGCGTGTAGTCGAACTTCCGGCCGACGAAGTTGTTGATCGCGCCGACCACCAGGTTGTGATTGCGAGTGAACGAGAGATCCGTGACGGGCGTCAGCGGATACATGATCGCGACGATGTCGTTCGGCCGCAGCTGATTCTGGACGAACCGCGTCAGCGGATCGCGGACAGTGATCGAATTCGCGCGACGCACATGGTAGTCGTCGAAGAAGAACACGAAGACGCGGATGTCGTCGCGGTTGGCGATCAGTTCCTCGTCGTTACGAGTCCGTATCTCTGAGGGCGGAGGCGCACCTGGCCGTGGGTTCCCGTCGACCTTCACGAGCGAGAACTGCTCGACCGAAACCGGCTTGCCGTCCTCGAGCACCTCGAAGTCGGCCTGTGTAAGATTCGTGACCGGCTGCTCTTTCTTGTCGTCGACGATCACATCGACGCGGACGAAGTTAATCCCGCCGCGGAAGACCGGCTGCTGATTCTGCTGATCGCCGCCCGCGGGCGAAGCGGCGGGCTGCTGCCCGGCGGGCTGCTGCCCAGCCGGCTGTTGACCAGACGGTTCCTGCCTGTTTGCCGGCGCATTGTCCTGCTGGGCAGCGCCCGGCTGAACTGCGCCAAGCGCGATGAGAAGCGAGAAGAGCAGCAACGCCCGGGTGGTAGAAGGGCAATTCATATTCGTCGCCTTGTCTTCCTCGGATGATAGAGGGTTAGCGAGGAAGGCTCAAGCCCTCAAAAGTCACACGCCCCGGCCACAGGTGAGCCATTAGCGATGTGTCGCGTTACCCTAGTGCTGGATGGAGCGAACTGCACTTACAGCGTTGAGCGACGACGAACGACTCTTCCGCGACAGCGTGTACGAGTTCGCCGACCGCGATGTCCGCCCGCTCGTTCGTCAAATGGACGATGAGGCGAAGATCCCGCGCGACCTCGTCGATCGGCTTTTCTCGCTCGGCGTCATGGGCATTGAGATACCCGACGGCCTCGGCGGCGGCGGCGGAACGTTTTTCCACTCCGTCCTCGCCGTCGAGGCGCTCTCGCGCGTCGACCCGTCGGTCGGCGTTCTCGTCGATGTGCACAACACGCTGGTCATTAACGCACTCTTACGTTGGGCGAGCGAGTCGCAGAATCGTGCGTACCTGCCGCGGCTCGCGCAGAAGTCCGTTGGCGCGTATGCCTTGTCCGAAGCAGGCTCCGGCAGTGACGCGTTCGCGCTTGCCACTCGCGCTCAGGAGCAAGGCGAGGGCTACGCGCTCGATGGCCGAAAGCTCTGGATCACCAACGGCAACGAGGCCGAGCTCTTCATCGTGTTCGCCAACGTCAATCCCGATGCGGGTTATCGCGGGATCACAGCCTTCCTCGTGGAGCGCGGCGCGCCAGGATTCACGATTGGAAAGAAGGAGGACAAGCTCGGTATCCGCGCCAGCAGCACCTGCGAGCTGGTCTTCGAGGATTGCGTGGTTGCGCGCGACTGCGTGCTCGGTGAAGTCGGCAAGGGCTACAAGGTCGCGATTGAGACGCTCAACGAGGGACGCATCGGCATTGGCGCGCAAATGATCGGCATCGCGCAGGGGGCCCTTGACCATGCGGTGCGATACACCAAGGAACGAAAGCAGTTCGGCAGCACGATCGCCTCATTTCAAGGTGTGCAGTTTCAACTGGCTCGCGCGGCCACCGAGGTCGAGGCGGCGCGGCTGCTCGTGTACAACGCGGCGCGCCTGCGCGATGCGAAGCAGCCGTTCCTGCAGGAGGCCGCGATGTGCAAGCTCTTCGCCTCGGAGGTCGCCGAGCGCGTGACGTCGCTCGCCGTGAATCTCTTTGGCGGCAACGGCTTCGTGAAGGACTACCCAGTTGAGAAGCTGTTCCGCGACGCGAAAATCGGTCAGATCTACGAGGGCACATCGAACCTGCAGTTGCAGACGATCGCCAAGCAGCTTCTCTCGTAGGTGCCCGCGAAATGTAGTGGTCTAAAGACTCGCCGCCACACGCTACAATACGTAGATGCAAGCAGGTATCATCGGCTGGCGTGGCATGGTGGGTTCCGTGCTCGTGCAGCGTATGCGCGAGGAGCGGGACTTCGATCTGGTCGATCCAGTCTTCTTCTCCACTTCCCAGGCAGGCGCCACCGCGCCGGCGATCGGCAAGACCGTTCCGGCGGTCAAGGACGCGAACGATGTCACCGCCCTTGCGGCGATGGACATCCTCATCTCCTGCCAGGGTGGCGAATACACCGCCGACATCCATCCGAAGTTGCGCAAGGCAGGCTGGAAGGGATATTGGATCGACGCGGCGCGCCATCTGCGCATGGCCGATGACGCAGTGATCATTCTCGACCCGGTCAATCGCGAGGTGATCGATCGCGCACTCGATCGTGGCCTCAAGGACTTCATCGGTGGCAACTGCACCGTCAGCCTGATGCTGATGGCCATGGACGGGCTGTTCCGCGCCGATCTGATCGAGTGGACGACGTCCATGACGTACCAGGCCGCATCGGGTGGCGGCGCGAAGCACATGCGCGAACTGGTCTCGCAGATGGGACTGTCCCACGCCTCCGTCGCCGACCTGCTCGCCGATCCGGCTTCGTCGATCCTGGACATCGATCGCAAACTAATCGCCACGCAGCGCGGCAGCGACTTCCCGGTCCAGAACTTCGAGGGGTTCCCGCTCGCCGGGAGCCTGCTCCCCTGGATTGATGCCGATCTTGGCAACGGACAGAGTCGGGAAGAGTGGAAGGCGCAGGCCGAGGGCAACAAGATCCTTGGTCGTTCCTCGCGCCCGATCCCGATCGACGGGATCTGCGTTCGTGTCGGGTCGATGCGATGCCATAGCCAGGCGCTGACCGTGAAGCTGCGGCGCGACGTGCCGCTCGCGGAGATCGAACGGCTGCTCGCCGACGCAAACGACTGGGTGAAGGTCGTGCCCAACGAGAAGAAAGTGACGCTCCGCGACCTGACGCCCACGGCGGTGACTGGAACGTTGACGGTCCCGGTGGGCCGGCTGAAGAAGTTGTCGATGGGCGGCGAATACCTGCAGGCATTCACCGTCGGCGATCAACTGCTCTGGGGCGCGGCCGAACCGCTGCGCCGGATGATGCGCATCATCATCGGCGCGCCACTCGAGTCTTCAGCGGATAGTCTGAGCGCGACGGCGCAAGCGTAACCGTCATGCGCGGCGCGTTCTCGACGATAGCGTGCAGTATCGCGGTACTGCTGTCCCTCGCCGTTCCGGCCCTCGCACAGGCGCCTGCAAATCCGCCACCGCCGAAGATCTGGACTGTCACCGCGAGCGCTGGCCTCGCGCTCACCAGCGGCAACTCGGACACGACCAGCACCAACGCCGCCTACGACATCGTCTATGACCCGCAGCGGCGGAATCTCATCAAGTCGGCCGGTCTCTTCCTGCGCGCGCGAACAGAGGGGGATCTCACCGCGAACCGGCTTGGTTTCAACGTGCGCGATCAGTACCGCCTCACCCCGCGGCTCTACGTGTTTGGTCAGAACCTATACCTGAAGGATGAATTCAAGGACATCGACTACCTGGTCGCGCCGACTGGCGGGCTCGGATACAAGTTGTTCGACACACCCGCGACCAAACTGGACGTCGATGGCGGCGTCGGAGTCGTCTGGGAAAAGAACCCCGGCTTCGATGTGAATTCCTCGGGCGCGCTAGCGACAGGCGAAAAGTTGATCCAGACACTCACGTCCAACACCACGCTGACCCAGGCCTTCACCGGGTTGTGGAAGATGGACGACTTCGAAGACGCCTTGTTCACGCTCGGCGTGAGCCTGGCCGTTGCCATGTCCACGCACACGCAGCTCAAAGTGGAAGCGCTGGACACCTTCAAGAACAAGCCGCCATTGCCGACCATCCAGAAGAATGACGTCGCTGTACTGATGGCGATTGTTTACAAGATGTAGCCTTCGCGCTTCATCTCTCTTATCCTGCATTCTGAATTCAGAATGCAGGATGTAGGCGCGCCCGATGACTCAGGTCGACCGTCGTCCCGCGAGGGTCTCATCGAATCCAACCCACGTTGAGACGGATCAGATCGGACTCCGGCGGCTGCTCGACCGGCTGTTAGTGCCGCCAGCGCCGATAGACGCGGTGACGACGTAGGGCCGATGCGTTGCCGCGCGCTCAGCGTGTGACGGTCTGCCAGTGCGTGCACCGCGATGTCCAGCGCCCGATCTTCAAGAAAACGGGATGCCGCGTCGGCATACGCCAGTCGCGACGCCACGTCGCGACGGAGGACCTCGTCGCTCCCGCACACCTCTGAGACGAAGCGCTCCCGCTCCGTGCGCGGATGATCCAGCGCCGCCTGGCAGATCCGTTCGACTTCGTCCTCGCGATTGGACATCAGACCGGAGTCTCCCGTCCTGAGTCGACCGACTTCGACGAACCCGACAAGACAAAGCTGGAGTGCCCCCACTCTAGCGGCTTCACGGTGCGTCCTGGCCGGTTGCGCAGATCTTCGCCTGTCCCCGACGACATGCCCTGTTTCGACGTTCCGTTCCGCCTTGAGTGGCAAGGATGCCTTCGAGCAAACCTTCCGCTTCTCGGCGCGCCACGGCGCGGGCGCGTGCCGTGTCCATCCCTTTGTCTATCAGCCGCCGAAGGACTGGAGGGGTCTGGTCAATGGTGGTCGCGTCAGCGCTGGTCGTGCACGGACCGGCGCGTGCTCACCAGGAGACAGCGAGGATTGCTCGAGTCCGTTCCGGCGTCCCCATGATTAACGCAGCTATTGCCAGAGGCAATGAGCGCTCGCCAACGTTCCGTCGTCTGATCGAGACGATCGGCAAACGATCTGAATGGACGCGCCAGCTACGGCACGTACGAAACGGATGCGGCTCTCGAAGTCGGGCTGGCGATCGAACGGGAGATCTGTTGAAGGACTACGAGTGGGGGGTGCCACGACTGAGGGCCAAATAACCTTCGCGCACCACAGCGCCGTCACACGTTACCTATGGGTGCCTTGGGAAGAGACCCTCGCACATGGCGAAAGGCGGCCCGCGAATCGGAAATCCTGCGCGCCCGATATCTATGGCGCTGCCTACGGCAACCCATATAATCCGAGCGGTTCCGTGTCATTCGCCCCTGGAACGCGGCTCGGCCAGTATGAAGTCACCGGCTACATCGGGGCCGGCGGCATGGGCGAGGTGCTTCTCGCCACCGACACCCGGCTCGACCGGGAGGTCGCGCTCAAGGTTCTCTCCTCCGAGTTCTCGTTGGACAGCGACCGGCGGCGCCGTTTCATGCGCGAGGCGCGTGCGGCCGCCGGCCTCTCCCATCCCGGCGTCGCCACTATTTACGATGTCGGCGAGGCCAGCGGCGTCGACTACATTGCGATGGAGTACATCGAAGGGCGGACGCTGGCGGAGAGAATCACGGGAACGACAATCGCGCTCGATGAGATCGTGGGAATCGGGATCCAGATCGGCGACGCCCTGTTCGCCGCGCACACACGCGGCGTCGTCCACCGCGACATCAAGCCCGCCAACGTCATGATCACGTCGCGTGGCCAGGTCAAGGTGCTGGACTTCGGACTGGCAAAAGTGGAACCAACCGTGACACGCGCGGCGGACGATGTCACGCGCGAGGCAGCAACAACGCCTGGTCTGGTGATGGGCACAGTTCCGTATATGAGTCCCGAGCAGGGTATCGGTGCACCACTCGACCGGCGAACCGACGTTTTCTCGCTAGGCGTCGTGCTGTATGAGATGGCGACCGGACGGCGGCCGTTCAACGGAACGACAGACCTACATACCATCGACGTGATCCGGCACGACGAGCCGGATGCTATCGCCCGGTACAACCGCAACATACCAGCCGAACTGGAGCGGATCATCCAGAAGTGCCTCGAGAAACAGCCGGATCACCGTTACCAAAGCGCGCAGGAGCTGGTGATCGATCTCCAGGCTCTGCAGCGCGTGAACCACGCCGCTGCGGCGGTCCGCCAGAGCGGCCACGTCACAACCTGCCGGCCGAGCTCACCGGCTTCGTCGGACGGCGGAAGGAGCTCGCGCAGTTGCAATCGATGCTCGCGTCATCGCGCCTGGTGTCGTTGACGGGCGCAGGGGGCGCCGGAAAGACGCGCCTGGCCGTGCGCCTTGCGTATGACGTCATCGACGAATTCCCGGACGGCGTGTGGCTGGCCGATCTGTCGCCCCTCACGACGCCCGATCTGGTGGCGCTGACAGTCGCGACCGCCGTCGGCGTCCGAGAAGGCCCGCAGAGATCGATACGCGACGCGCTTCTCGACAATCTGCGCCCTCGCAAGCTCCTGCTCGTACTGGACAACTGCGAGCACCTGATCGATGCCTGTGCCGAGCTCGCAGAGACGCTGCTCCGGGGCGTGCCGGATCTGCGGATTGTCGTGACGAGCCGTGAAGCGCTGGGAGTGCCCGGCGAGACCGTCACTCGCGTCCCCTCGCTCTCGCTGCCTGAGGAGACGGCGTCCCTTCGCCCAGAATCGCTCGTTGACGCCGAGGGCACACGGCTCTTCCTCGAGCGTGCGAGCGCCATCGACCCGGCATTCCACGCGACTTCCGAGAACGCGGGCACGATCGCGCGGATCTGCCGGCGTCTCGATGGGATGCCACTCGCAATCGAGCTGGCCGCTGCCCGTGTCGTCGTCCTGTCACTGGAGCAGATCGACGCGAGGTTGCAGGACCGATTCCGCCTGCTCACCGGCGGCATGCGGACGGCGGTGGCCCGACAGCGGACGCTCGAAGCGACCGTGGACTGGAGCTACCAGCTGTTGTCGGATGACGAACGGCACCTGCTCTGCCGCTTGTCCGTGTTCCCAGCCGGGTGGACGCTCGAGGCCGCCGAGAAAGTCTGTGGTGGTGATGGGGTCGACGCTAGCGACACACTCGACCTCTTGTCGAAGCTGGTCAGCAAATCCCTCGTCAGTGTCGAGAACGATGTCGCCGGTCAGCGGCGGTACCGCTTCCTCGAGACGATCCGCCAGTACGCGCGCGAACGGCTCATACAGGGGGGCGCCGCCGACCGGCCGCGCGAGCGGCATTTCGAATACTTCTTCAACGAGTTCCGCGGGGTATTGCACATCCTCCGCCACCATGGTCAGCTGCAGTGTCTCCGGCGAATCCAGATAGAACTGGAGAACGTCCGCGCGGCGCTCGAATGGGCGTTGACGTCGGCGTCCCTCGCCGAGAAGGGACTCGAACTTGCCGGCGCGCTGTTTTGGTTCTGGACGAAGCGCGGTCAGTTCGAGGAGGGAAGGCAGTGGCTCGAACGGGCGCTCGCAGCGGCTGGTCACGCGCCGCCTGCGCTGCGGGCGCGGGCGCTCATCGGTTTGGCCTCCATGCATCACTTCCAGGGGCATCACGTCGAAGTTGGAGTATGCGGTGCCAAGGCGCTGTCGTTGGGCCGTGAGGCGGGTGATGCATGGGCCGTCTCGTTCGCGCTGTTTTTTCAGGCACTCGCCGCGGTTGAACTGGGCGACCACGAGGAGGCTGCCGCGCGTTCTCTGGAGGCGCGAGACGCGGCCAATGCCACCGACGAGGTACAGCGTGCCGGCCCTCTGATGATCCTTGCCAACATCGCTGTCTCGAACGGCGACAACGACCGGGCGCAGCCGCTCTACGACGAATCGATCGAGGTACTTCGGCGTGCCGGAGAAACATGGGGCCTGGGCATTCTGCTTGCGGTGGCCGCGGGCCTGCGTATCGTGCGGCAGGACTTCGACGAAGCGCGCGCGCAGGCATCCGAAGCACTGGCGCTCTGTCAGGAGTTCGACGATCCACGCGGGATCGCTTGGAGTCTCGACGTGTTCGCGGGGCTGCTGGCCGCCGAAGGCCACGCCGACAGAGCGGCCCGATTATGGGGCGCCTCAGATGCGCTGCTCCAACGGATGGGCGGTTCGCTGAACCCTACTGTCGCGTGGATCCGGGATCGCTACTTCGAGCCCGTGAAGATGTCCCTCGGTCCCGGATCATTCGAGACGGCCCGTGCCGAGGGACGCGCGATGTCGCCCGCGCAGGCGGTCGCTCTCGCACGGCAATAGAGCTTTTGCTCCACTGAGTGATTGCAGCGCGGCCGAATCGAGCGACCCCGCTCAGGCGCCGACTCGAGGATTACGATCGCGGCAGCGTCTCCAACGCCACCGCCTCACGCAATGCCTCTGTTCTTCCCGCGAAGAGCTCGAGCGTCCGCACGTCCTGCGCGAGCCGCTCGATGATGTGACCGCGGCGAAACGAATCAGCCCCGACGACCTGTGTGGCTCTCGCAACCGCGCGCTGCGTCGCTTCCGTGGCCGCGAGTTTGGCCATCGACGCCTCCGCCAAAGACAGCTCGCGAGCGGCGGCGGCCTTCCACGTCAACAGCATCGCGGCATCAAGCTCGGTCGCGGCATCGGCGAGCAATCCCTGCACGGTCTGTTCGCCACCCGCTCCATGTCCGGTATGTCCGTGTGCAGCCACGAGGGCCTCGTGAAGGGCGCGGCGCCCCATGCCGAGGCCTGCTGCTGCAAGCAGAATGCGCACGCGCGACATGAACGGCATCGTCGGACCGACGCCGACGAACGGCGCGCCGTCGAGCCGGACGTGACCGCACACGAGCCCGCCAAGCGCTGCGGTATCAACCGGCTCCTGCAACACACCCGGCGCATTGAGCAGGACCGCCGCAGCCGCGAGACTGTCCCCCGATCGCACTCCGAGCACTGCGACGCCGAGCGGCGTCAACGGTGTGACCCAGGCCGCGCGCCCCGACAGCCGCCCGTTCTCTTCGATCGGCACGTCGTCTGATGAGAGCGCGATCGCGCCGACCGCTTCTCCGCGATAGAGATCCGAGAATCTGGTGTCACCGTGGAGTCCCGCTGACACGCCGGTATGAAGCGCCAGTGACACGCCGGCAGAGGACGTTTCGTACGCCAGCGCCTCGACCGCGACCACCGTCGCGAGCAGATCGGGTTGCGACTCGATCAACCCGGCCGCGGCGGCGGCGCGAATGACGTCGCCGGCAGCGGCATCCGGTGCGAGCTCCTTCCCGAGGCTGTGAGCCTTCGATTTCCAGGAACGTTGGACGTCGGAAAGATTGAAATCCATCCCTGCAGTGTAGGGCGGGTCCTGCTTTTTCGCCCTTCGACTATCGCTCAGGGCGCCCCGAGCAGCATCGAGGGGCCGGACCCGCCGGGTCTAAAGAACAAGACCCGGCCTACGCTGTCGCGTCGGCGGCGAGTCTTTCAAAAATCGGCGCGAGTCGCGCCGCGCTCGCAGCAAGATCCTCTGGCAGCACGCGCGTGTCACCGATCACGGTCATGAAATTTGTGTCGCCGAGCCATCGCGGAACGAGGTGCACGTGCAGGTGGCCGGGGATACCGCCGCCAGCCGGCTTGCCAAGATTGAGCCCGACGTTGATCCCTTCCAGCTTGTAGGCCTCGCGCAGCGCGGCTTCCGACCGTTGCGTCAACAGCGCGATCTCGTTGAGCTCGTCGATCGCCAAGTCGACGAGGGTGGGCAGATGCCGGTGCGGCACGACCATCAAGTGCCCGTTGTTGTAGGGATACCTGTTGAGGATGACGTACGCAAGCGATCCTTCGAAGACAATCAGCGGATTACGCTCGGCGGACGCCTCCGCGTCGGGGCGGGCCTGGCAGAAGATGCAGCCCGTCGAGGGCTTTTCGGCCGTCACGTAGTAGAGCCGCCAGGGGGACCAGAGGTGGTCCACCTTGCTCATGCCTGTGAGGCGACGCCAGGACTCTGATCGATTGAGTCCTCGGCCGACGATGCCGACGACTCGTCCTCCCGATTGATCAGCTCCTTCAGCTCCTTGCCCGGTTTGAAGTAGGGAACCTTCTTCGGCGGCACGTCCACCTTGTCCCCGGTCTTGGGATTCCGACCCTTCCGCGGCTCGCGCTTGCGTAGCCGGAAACTGCCGAAGCCCCGCAACTCGATCTTCTCCCCGCGGTGGAGGGCATCGATGATGCTCTTGAATACTGTGTCGACGATGACTTCCGAATGCTTCTTGGTGAGGTCGGAGACTCGGGAGACTTCCTCCACGAGCTCCGCTTTGGTCATGCTGCCGCCAGGCGTATTCAAGCTTCGCTCCTTGGCTGCGGGACTCCGGGCTGCCGGCGCATCCAAACGCCCAGCCCGGAGCTCTCCCATTTACCGGTTCCTGAAGTGGTCCCCGAGCGTTGCCGTGCCCGTTCCTTCGCCGTCCTGGTACGCTTCCCAGTCGGCGCGGTACTCATCGCTCTTCAACGCGCGAATACTCAGGCCGATTTTCCGCTCCTGCGGACTGAGCTTGATGATCTTCATCTGATAGGTGTTGCCCACCTGCAGATCGATCTTCTCGCCGCCGTGCGAATCATCGAACTCCGAAACATGGATCAGCCCTTCGATCCCTTCATCCAGTTCGACGAAGGCGCCGAAGTTCGTCATCCTCGTCACCTTCCCCGCGATGATGTCGTTGACGTTGTGTCGCGAGAAGAAGTCGTCCCAGATGTCGGTCGCGAGCTGCTTGAGCCCGAGCGACAGCCGCTGGTTCTCGGCATCGATGCTGAGCACCATCGCGTCGACGACATCACCCTTCTTGAGGACTTCGGATGGATGCTTGACGCGCTTGCTCCATGACATGTCGGAGATGTGAATCAAGCCGTCGATGTCCTCTTCGACCTCGACGAACGCGCCGAACTCGGTGAGGTTGCGCACCTTGCCCTTGATCTTCGTGCCCACCGGGTACTTCTCACCCAGCTCGTGCCACGGATTGCTCTCGACCTGCTTGAGGCCGAGCGAAATGCGGCGTGCCGTTGGATCGACGCCGAGTACCATCGCCTCGACCGAATCACCAACGTTGAGAATCTTCGACGGGTGCTTGACGCGCTTGCTCCACGACATCTCGCTGACGTGGATCAGACCCTCGACACCAGGCTCGAGCTCAACGAACGCGCCGTAGTCGGTCAGGCTGACAACCTTGCCGCTCATGCGCGCGCCGACCGGATAGCGGTCCTGCACCGTCGCCCAGGGGTCCTGCACGAGCTGCTTGTGTCCGAGTGAGACGCGCTCGGTCGCGGCGTCGTACTTGAGCACGATGACGTCGACTTCGTCGTTGACCTTGAAGATCTCGGACGGGTGGCCGACGCGGCCCCACGACATGTCGGTGATGTGCAGAAGACCATCGATACCGCCAAGGTCGATGAATGCGCCGTAGTCGGTGATGTTCTTCACCGTGCCACGGAGCACCTTGCCCTCGGCCAGCGTCTCGAGCGTCGTCTTCTTCTTCTCGGCGTTCTCTTCTTCGAGCAGCGCCTTGCGTGACAGGACGATGTTGCCGCGCTTTTTATTGACCTTGATCACGCGCATCCGGAGCTCCTGCCCCTTCAGCGCATCGAGATTCCGCACCGGTCGCACATCGATCTGAGATCCGGGAAGGAATGCGCGGACGCCGATGTCGACTGCGAGACCGCCCTTGATGCGTTCGATCACGCGACCGATGACGACCTTGCGATCGGCATAGGCCTTCTCGACTTCGTCCCAGATCTTCATCTTCTCGGCCTTCTCGCGCGA
>DASRJE010000056.1:0-57892 GCA_035649635.1 Vicinamibacterales bacterium
GGGGGAAGATCGCGAAGTCCCACTGCTGCGTGTGCAAGATCGGGCCCGGACTCTCTACGCGTCGAAACCCTTTGTAGTTGATTGAGTTACGCGGCGACGCGCCGCACGGCAGGTAAGAGAAGATTTCCGTTCTGTTCGGTCGCTTACGAAAATGGCACTGATTTTCTCAGTTGTTACCCGGAACGAGATTGACCTGGATCCGTTTGACGTACTTCACAGGCACGCCATCGAGCCGCGCCGGTTGATACTGCCACAGCCTCGCGGCCGCGAGCGCCTGCCTGTCGTACTGAGGATTGATCGACGCGATCATGGCTGCCGACTCCACACCACCCATGGTGTCGACGACGACCTCGATGATTCCGACCTGCGCCTCTCGGACCTGACCCCGGAATGGCGGGATCTGCTGATGGAGCGTGAGCGGTGGCACGACGTTCCCGTCGCTCGCGTTGTAAACCTTTGCGACGCGCGGCGGCGGAGGCGGCAACTCCTGAACGACCGGCGATGGTGCCGGCGCGGGCACGAGCGCGGGCACGGGCGCGGGCGCCACGGGCTCCGGCGGTATGGCCCCCTTGGCACTCAGCTCGTGGAAACCAGTGGCCAGCATGCGGATGTCCGAGAGGGGGGACTTGCTGGCGGCTACGTCCATGTCGGGATCGGCGAGCACCTGGAGGACCAGAGCAAACCCACGTTCCGCTCCAATGAAGTCCTTGATATCGAAAGCGGCCTTGGCTTCCTGATATGCGGCCTGAACCGCCGCCGGCAGCAGCTTTTTCCGCGTCTCGGCGTAGGTGTTCCGAACTCGCGGTGGTAAATCGCTCGTCGGACGGAACATCGGATTACGTGTGACGAGGCCTTCCATTGCTCCCCTCGCGTCGGTCTCCTTGCCCGTTGCCACGAGGCACAACACGCGATAGAGCTCTATCGACTGCTGCTCCTCCCTGGGACGATCCGTTGACCTGAGCTCATTGAGCATCGCGAGGGCGCTCTCGTATTCGGCTGACGCGTACAACTCCTTCGCGGCTTCGAGGGACTGTGCCTGAACTCGGACGCTTAACAGCAATACGAACGCGAGAGCGATGGGGGTCGTGTAGGCTCGCATGGCTAGTCTCACTTCTGTCGCATGTCGACGCTGACCTTGGCGGGCGCGGAGAGCGTGACGACGGTGCGAACGCGTTTCTCACCGAGCTCGGGATGGCGGAACAGCACGTCATGCGACCCAATCGGAACAGACACGTTGCCAAGCGGCGTCTCACCTGCCTGCTGTCCGTCGATCCAGACTTCCGCCCACGGGATGGCGTTGAAGGACATTGCGCCATTCGGCCATCGCGGCTTGATGGGAGTCACCCGTCCAGGCGTCACGTTGACGACCTGAGGCTGGCTGTAACCGATCGCTTCATTGACCAGCAGAAGGTCGTGGCGGCCGACGGACACCATGATGCGATCACTCTGGCTCGAACCCAGCAGACGCCCCTCTTCGAAGATTTGCAGTTGCGTGGGGGCATTGACCGAGATCCACCCGGACACGGGTGCGTTCTTGGGTGCGCCCATCGGCACGACCAGCGATGCCGTCGTTCCAGCCTCGATCTTGACGTCCTGCGTGATCGATCCGAGCTCGTTCTCCAGAACAACTGAATGCGCGCCCGGCGCCAACCCTTCGACCGTCAGCGGTGACTTGCCGTACGAATGCCCGTCGACAGTCACCTGCGCTCCGGCAGGTTCCGTGCGGACCTGCAGTTCGCCAAGAAGCGAGGCCGCCCGCGGCAACTCGATCAATTGAGAGACCTGGCCACCGGCCATGATCGTGATCGGCATGGAGCGAACGTTCCCTTCGTTGGCCAGCTTCAACGTGTGTCGCCCCGGAGACAAATCGAGGCTGAGCGGTGTCACCCCGCGCGGCTGACCATCGACATCCACGGACGCGCCGCTCGGATTGGTCTGCACGACAAGCGTCCCCATTCCGTCCGCGGCAACAGGTGCGGCCATATAACGCAGCGCACCCAGCGTGATTGCCGACGTCACGCCAATCAGAAGAGCCGCCGCCGCCGCGAGTTTCAGGCGCGACAGTGGATATTTCGCCGCGACGGACTGCCGCGGCTGCTCGAGGGGCTGTGGCGCCTCGGGCGCCTGCGCCGGCGCGTCGGCAACCGGTTGCTTCTTGTCCCAAAATCCCGTGGACACCCCACCGCCAGACGCCTTCGCCGGCTGGGATATTTGCAGCGAAGGAGCGGCAGGCGCGGCCGACGCCTGCGGGGCGAATGCCGAAGAAGCGGTCGACGGCAACGCTTGTTTTGTGGTCGGCATGGGAGTCTGCTCAGTCGCAGCCTGAGCGGATACAGGCGGAGCCACGACGGCTGCGGGCTTCGGCGCGTGTAAAGCAGCCGGAGGTGCTGTGTGCCGTACCGTCGCGGCCGCCGAATCGGTGGTTCCCACGGCGGCGTGATAGCGCGCCATGAAGACCTTCAACGCTTCAATCTCAGCGATCGGATCGCTGTAGTGAAGCACGCGATCGAGCTCGGCCCACGCCTCGGGAGCAGAACTGAATGGAGTCTTGGAATCTATCTGCAACGCGCGCTGCAACCAGACGCGGAATGGCAGCGGCAGCGGCTCGAGGGCACCATCGGCTGACAAGGCCAGTGCCCCTGCCGTCATGTCACTGATCTGTCCCGGGTACTCATCCTCGGTCAGTGGACGTCCCATCACGAGCGAAAGTGCCGTAACACCCACTTGGGTGACGTCCGTGCGCCGATCCAGGTGCGGCATGCCGAAACTCCTCGGCAACGGCACCCGCAGATCCTGCCAGTACTGTTTGTTCGAGTAGCGAAGCTGTTCGATCGCGGAGCCGAGCACGTAGTCGGTCACCACGAGACGGGCATGCGAGGTGATCACGAGGCGCTCGGGACCGAGCGCACCGTGGCAGCAGTCGGGAGCCTTGTCGTGCAGAACCGCCACGGCGTGAACGAGCTGGCGCAGCAGGCAAAGAGCAGCGTTCATCTCGACCGGGAGCAGGTGCGTTTCCGCTACCGCGAGGATCGTCGAGAGCCTCACGCCAGGTACGTGGTCGGATACCAGAATCAAGCGCGGCAGCGACTTCCGTGCCCGCTCGAGGCTGCGCACGCGACCGAAGTGTTCGGACTGAAAGTCTGCCAGTCGCTCGATACGTTCGCGAAGTGCGGCTTCGACGACTGGCGAGGCCGTCAACTCGTCGCGAAGTGTGAGCGCTTCGAACTGATCGCCACTGGCGCCGAGCACGAGCCGGCGCTGGCCGAACCCGTCCTCGAAGAGCACCGGACCGGCGGAGGGGGTACGCGCGATCGATGGATCCACGAGTGGATCTCTCGGCTCGAACCGTGCCAGGTTTTACAGGGCGCGCACCGTGGACCAGCCGATCTCAAAACTGGTGAAAATGCTGAGAGATTTGGTGTTGACGACGCTTTGGGTCGAAAGGCCTCTATATGAGCGCAGCGGACGACGCTTACAAAAGCGTCGTCCGAATTCCGGTTTTCGTACGTAGTGTTCGGCTTTAGCCGGACGATCTTGATGCCGATTCAGGCCGGGCGCGCGTTTACGTTCAGGCCACCATCGAGAACGATCTTCGCACCGTTGTAATACCGTGCCCGGTCGGAAGCGAGGAACACCACGGTATCGGCCACTTCGTCCATCCCGGCCCAGCGACCCGCAAGGATGCCCATCCGCTTGCAGAAGTTCGTGACGAATTCCTGTTTGCTGACATTCTGCTGCTTGGCCATGTTCTCGGCCCAGGCGTCACGTCCTTCAGTGCCAACGAGTCCAGGCACTACGGTGTTGACGGTGATTTGTTGACTGGCAAGATCGGTCGCCAGATACCCAGTTGCCTGGTTCATGGCCGCGTTGTTCAGGCCGTGCGTGAGCGCCGGCGCCCACACGATCGTCGATGCGGTGCCGCTGATGTTGATGATGCGGCCGGTCCCGTCGCTGGGCATCAGCGGCAGGAACGCCCGTGTGACTCGCAGCGCACCGAGGATCTTGTTGTCGAGATCGCCGATCCAATCCGCGTCGGGCCAAAGAATTTGCCGGTCCATTCGCCGCATCGGCCCGCCGGCGTTGTTCACGACAATGTGCACAGTACCGAAAGCATCCTTGGCGGCTTTGGCCGCTGCATCGACCTGTTCGGTGCTCGTGATATCCGCACGAGCGGTCACGACTGAAACGCCGCTCTCCTTTCGAATGTCCTCTGCGGTCTTCTCCAGCGTTTCCGCGGTGCGCGCGATCAACACCAACTGGACACCTTCGCTGGCCAGCCCGCGGGCGATCGCTCGACCGATGCCCTTGCTGCCACCCGTGATCACTGCTGTCCTTCCTGTGAGTCTCAATTCCATCGCCACGGCGTCTCTCCCTCCGCTGAACGGCCGGATATGTTACTTCGCGCCGCATTCTCGACCTAAACTGAGGCTGTGCTGCGCATCGAACTGGCGTCATAGGAGGCGTGACCATGGCCGACAAGGTGCAGAGCTTCGCGAATCACGGGCGCATCGTCCCGGGATATCACTACGTCACGGCGGGCATCCTGCAGCTCACGTTTATCGGTTCGTGCGTCAACCTGTATCTGTCGTGGGGAGATCACGTTCGGTTATACAGCGCGTCGCTGCTCGTGACGCTGTCGTTCGGCACCATGCTGACGGCCCTATACGCGCGCTCGTTCGCTCTGAGGGCGCAGGATCGCGCAATTCGTGCCGAGGAACAGCTCCGCCATTACGTCATGACGGGTAAGCTGCTCGATCCTCGTCTCAATATTCGCCAGATTATCGCCCTTCGCTTCGCCGGCATCGAGGAGTTCGTGGCGCTGGCGCAGCGGGCCGCCGATCAGAACCTGTTGCCGAAGGACATCAAACAAGCCGTCAAGAACTGGCGCACGGATAACGATCGAGTCTGAGCAGGTCGATGCACGTTTCGCAGCCTGGCAGTCGCTCTAGGCGCTGGCCGCCCGCTGCTCGGGCGCGTAAACACCGATTACGCTGAGCACCCGCGTGACGGTGAGCAATTGAAGGTTGCGACCAGTAACGTTTTGCAGCTTCAACCAGCCACCGGCGCGCCGCAAATTCAGATGCGCCTGCACAATCGTGCCAAGCCCGCAACTGTCGATGTACGGCACGTGGGCGAGATCCAGGACCAATCGAACCCGCCCGGTCTGCAGATACCGACCAATCACGTCTTTCAAGTCGGCCTCGCTTTCCAGGGTGACGCGTTCTCTCGGTTGCAGCACCACGACGTCGGACAGGATGCGCTCAATCATTTCCATGGCGAACGCTCTTATATAAGTGTCAACGACGGTTCGCGCCACCCCGAACACCGGAAACCGGGAAAAGTACGGGTAATTCGAGCTGTACGGGCTACAAAGTCACGAGATCCAGGAATTTCCACTCCGCACCGGGCGCCAGCCCAGCCAAATCCCGGCCGAGAGCCTGGAATACTGGCGGCGACGAGGTGACATGCTGGATACCGGCATGCATGTCGCGAAACAGGCGCTGGAGGGTCCCGGA
This sequence comes from Vicinamibacterales bacterium, assembly GCA_035649635.1. Lineage (GTDB taxonomy): Bacteria > Acidobacteriota > Vicinamibacteria > Vicinamibacterales > UBA2999 > Gp6-AA40. The sequence continues at coordinate 5,517 of DASRJE010000056.1, forward strand.
GCGGAGCGCCATCGTCCCAGCCGAGGCGTACGCGAACAGCGTCACCTCGTGCGCCGACCATGTGACATGCGCCATTGCCAGACGAATGAGGGAGTGTTGGCGGGTGGATAGCGGGTCGCCACGCTCGAGGCTGTTTCGGACGTCTCCCCATGCCTCATAGACCAGCGCGCGCGCCGCACGATACGTGCCCTCGGCTTTCGCATACTGCTGCTGGAACGCCTCACTGTTGGCTAGCGTTCCGGTACGCCCGATCTTGCCCTTGACATTCTTGGCGAGCTCGTCGAGAACACGCCGGCCGATGCCACAGGCCCAGGCCGAGTGACAGATGATCGCGAAACCGATGACGCCGATCCTGTACAAGTTGCCACCGCGCTTCGCGGTGTCAGTCAGAGCCGGATGCGTGTAACCCTCGGGCACGAAGACGGAATCTATGCGGTAGTCGATGCTTCCGGTTGCTCGCAATCCGAGCACATCCCAATTGTCGATGAGCGTGGCCTTCTCGACGGGCAACACGAAAATGCGCGCCTCGCCGGTACTCTCAATCACGCCAAGCGTATGAATGTGCGTTCCGTGCTTGATGCCCGATGCGAAGCTCCACGATCCGCTGAGCACGAACCCATCTCCGTTCGGAACGGCCGTGCCCGGCCTAGTTCCCTGGCCGGCGATGACGGGCAAGCGCGGTTTCCCAAACAAGTCACGCACTGCGGCGTCGCTCAAGTAGGCGGCGCCCGTCCCGACGGCAAGTGCCGCAGCCATCAACACCCAGCCCGCGGATGGATCACCGTACGTCAGGTTTTCGATCACTTGCAGCGAGGAAATCGGGTCGAGCTCAGCGCCGCCAGGTACCGACTTCGGTACCCACATGCCGAAGAGTCCTTCGCGATGGATCGCGTCGACGACCGGTTCAGCCAGCCGTCCTTCTCGATCCCCAAATTCAGCTTGTTGGTCTGCAACGAGCGCCACCGCTCGCGCGCGCTCGATTAGATCGGCAGTTGTCGACATGCCGCGGATTATCCCCCGGAACCTGGAACCCGGAAGAACCCGGCCCGCCTTCGCGCGAGCGCTACGGCGAGGTCTCGCCGAAGCCTGAGGCGGAGGCAGAAACGTGGAACTGGGAGCTAGCATGCAGGATGTCGACGAGCCGGCCCCGTATCGAAGACATCCGGTCATTCCGACAAGCAGGGTTATAGTCAGTTCAATGCACCAGACTCGACCCAAACCGGGAGGAGGCGCCCTAGCGAGCCTCGCCCTCGCGATGCGATCGAAGCGCACGGCGTTCGTCGTGCTGCAGTCGTTCGCATCCGGGCTACCGCTCGGTCTCGTCTGGATCGCGATCCCCGACTGGATGCGCGACATCGGCGTCGACATCCGGGTGGTCGGGCTGATCACCCTGGCGCAGGCACCGTGGACGTTCAAACTGCTCTGGGCCCCGCTCATGGACCGCTACGTTCCTCCCTTCTGGGGCCGCCGGCGAGGATGGATGGCGGTGACGCAGATCGCGCTGTTCGTCGTGAGCCTCATGCTGGCCGGTGTCGGCCAGCGGCCCGAAGCGATCTGGGTGGTTGGAGCGCTGGCGATGGCGATAGCGCTCGCATCCGCGACCCAGGATGTTGCCATCGACGCTTACGCCGTCGAGGTGCTGCACAAAGACGAGCAAGGCGCGGCCTCCGGGGCGCGCGTGGCGATCTACAGGGCTGCTCTTTTCGTGTCGAGCGGGCTGGCAATCAGCATGGCCGCCCGCGTAGGCTGGCCCGTTGTGAATGCGGTGTTGGCGTTCGTCTACCTGCCGATGCTGTTCATCACGTGGAAGTCGCCCGAGCCGGAAGTCCAGCTTCCGACGCCGCGAACGCTGCGCGATGCCGTGTGGCAACCATTTCTGAGCTTTCTCACCCGGCCGCGTGCACTCGAAATCCTCGCGTTCGTCGTCCTCTACAAGATCTCCGATCAACTGACACAAGCGTTGACGCGTCCCTTTCTCATCGACATGGGGTACAACGCGGATCAGCGCGGCATCGCGGTTGGGCTCATCACGATCACCACCACCATCGTTGGCGCCGTGTTCGGCGGTTGGCTGACCACGCTCGCCGGGCTCGGGCACTCGTTGTGGATCTTTGGATTCCTCCAGCTCTTTTCCAACATCGGCTATTACATCCTGTCGATTCTCGGCAAGCCCGTGGCGCCGGCGTTATATGCAGCAACCGGATTCGAGTTGCTGACGTCGGGCATGGGCACCGGTGCATTCTCCGTGCTGCTGCTCCGGCTGACCGAGAAACGATTCTCGGCGACTCAGTACGCCCTCTTTTCCAGCCTGTTCGCGTTGCCTCGCGTCGTCGCGGGGCCGATTACGGGGTTCGCTGTCGCGGCCATCGGCTGGTCGAGCTTCTTCCTGACCACGCTCGTGATCGGCGTCCCGGGACTCCTGATGCTGAATCGCTTCGCACCATTTGGCGTCCGCGAACCGCAATTCGAGCACGAGGCTGGATCCGTGCCGCCCGCAGCGGCCGTCTCAGGTCTCGTGCGACCGGGGCTGACAGCGGCATTCGGTTTGGCGATCGGCGCGGCGCTCCTGCTTGCGGTACTCGACGCAATGGACAAAGTGCGCTCGACACCCGATCACGGCTTCGATGTCGCCAGCGCCCTCTGGCGACTCACTCACCCCGCCGACCCCGGAGGCTGGGTTCAGATCGTTGGCATCCTCACGTTCGCGCTCGTGGGAGGCATGTTCATCGCAGCCACGCGCGTCAGGCGCGCGGAATCCCGGGCTTCGCGCTAGGCGCGCACCCCCTTCGGACCCTCGGACTTTCGCACGCTCGCACCTTCGCACCGCTGATCGTTCAGAGTCGTTTCGCGAGCACTTTGAGATCGGCGACGAACTCCTCCATCGCCTGGTGACGCTCCTCGTCGGTTTGCGCCCGCAGGATGGACGAAGGATGCACGGTAGCTATCACGAGTGGCGCCAGCGGCGAGTCGACGAACTTCCCGCGCTCGGTGGAGACCTTAAAGGCCGGTCCGAGCAGCGCCTGGGCTGCCGTTGCCCCCAGGCACACGAGGGCGCGCGGCTTGATGACGGCCAGTTCGGTTTCGAGCCAGGGCCTGCAGGCTCGAATCTCCGAGATCCTCGGCTTCGAATGAATGCGCCGCTTGCCGCGAGGCTCCCACTTGAAGTGCTTCACAACGTTGGTCACGTACACGCGCTCGCGCACGATGCCGACCGCTTCGAGCGCTTTGTCGAACACGCGCCCGGCGGGTCCGACGAAGGGCTTTCCTGCGACGTCCTCCGCGTCGCCCGGCTGTTCTCCGACAAAGACCACGACCGCATTGGAGGGGCCTTCACCAAACACCGTCTGCGTGGCGCGACGATACAAATCACATCCAGTGCAGCCATTCGCCGCCTCTCGGGCGTTGAGAAGCGTCGGCTTCGGTGGGATGAATGGCGCCGCCGACCGGGGCGTGACGTCGCGTGAGGGAGCTTTCGCCATTGGAGTCGATCGAGGAGGCCAGGTGCAAACACATCGCCACTGCGTGGTGGCAGACGTAAACTCGACGAGAAGCGACTCTGCGCAGCCGTCGTTTGGCCAAAGGTTCTGCGCAACCGCCGTTTGGCCGTCGTCTTGCCACGCTGAGTACGAACCTGGAGGTGACAATGGCCGAGCGACATGGTGTAGGCATCAGCAATCGAGAAGCACCAGAGGAAGAGGCGCGCGAACGACAAGAGCACCCTGCTCGACCCGAAGACGAAGCTGGCGAGACTGAGCCGCAGATTCGCGACGGGCAGAGCTCGACCAAGAGCGGCGCGAAGGCCTCCGCGCAGAAGAAGGCGAGCACGCGCCACACGGAGGACACGGCACCAGCTGCCGCGAAGGTTCAGGGGGCGTTCGGTAAAGAATCAGCGTGAGGACTCTCACATGGCACGAGCGATCTGGACCGGCTCTCTCTCGTTTGGTCTCGTCAATATCCCGATCGAAGTACACACTGCGGTGCGCGATCATCGCCCGCACTTTCGAATGCTGCATGCGAAAGACAAGTCGCCTATCAATTTCGAGCGAGTCTGTCAGAAGGATGGGAAGACCGTCGCCTGGCAGGATCTCGTCAAAGGATACGAGTACCAGAAGGGTCGGTTCGTGGTGCTCACCAAAGACGATTTCGCGGCTGCCGCCGTCGAGAAGACGAGACGGATCGATGTGCTCGACTTCGTCGAAGCCGACGCCATCGACGATCGCTATTTCGACAAGCCGTATTACCTCACTGCGAAGAAAGGCGGCGAGGTCGCCTACGCGCTTCTGCGCGAAGCGATGAACGAGGCTGGCCGCATCGGGATCGCCAAATTCGTGCTGCGCGACACACAGCATTTGGCCGCCGTTGAAGGCATTGGCGACGCGCTGGTGTTGTCGACGCTGCGCTTCGCCGACGAGCTCGTCGACACGTCTTCACTGACGTTCCCGAGCGCCAAGAACCTGAAGAAGGCCGAACTCAACATGGCCAAAATGCTCGTAGAGAATCTCGCCGCCGAGTGGGATCCGGCGAAGTACACCGATGACTACCAGGAGAACCTGATGCGAGTCATCAAGGCCAAGATGAAGGGCAAGGAGCCCGATCTTGTCGTCGAGGAACGGTCACGAGACTCCAATGTGATCGATCTGATGGAGCGCCTGAGACAGAGTCTCAATCAATCGGGCGGCCGGCGCGGTGCCAGAAAGGCGACACAGAGCAAAACACGCAAGGCTCCGGCGCGCGCCCGCAAAGCGCGAGGAGCTACCGCAGTCGCTTGAAGCACGCGACTGCGGCAGTTCGTATACGACTGCTAGGGCAGTCGCATAAAGCGGTGGCTATAACGATACCGTCGCCACAGCCAGGCCGCCATTGCCGTCGCGATGAACGGCCACGCGCGAGCCGACCATGCCCGCCACGGAAGGCGCCTCGGATCCATGCGCTGGACTCGCTCGTGAATCAGGTCAATCCGTCTGTCAATTGACAGTCGCTTGTCGCGCACATCGGCTACGACTGCGTCCGTGCTCGAATCCATTCGGCGTTCTCCTTCAAGGTATCGACACTCTTCGGCATGATTCGGTCACGCGCCAGCAGCGATCTCCCCATCATGCCCAGCACCACCGCGATGACGACCAGTGGAGCTGCCACGATGGCGAAACCGGCCCACGTCGGCCAATCGAACGCGTAGACCGCGGCCCACGCGATCGTGTTGAGCAGCATGATCACTGCGAGCAACCCCGCGATCACGGCCGCCACCACGGTGATGAGGCCGCTCTTGATGCGTGCGATCTCCTCGCGCAATTCGCTACGAGCCAGGAAGATTTCGTCGCGCACGAGAGCGATGCCGTCCTGGATGGTGCCGCGTATCAGATCGGGTATCGACTCGTTTTGTGACGCCATGTTGAACCTCCGGCTTTTATGGTTTGTGCAATCGCACTGCCACGGCGCACTGATGGCTCGACCGTGAAGGCAAAGCGGAGCCGAGTGACCGAGGCACCGCAGCCGCTCGGACTCCTGGGCGGAAACACAGCCGCTGAGCGATCGGGCACATGCAGGAATTACAGAATCCGCTTGCAAGTTCTAGCTGATCACTTGCGTTGCGACACGCCCTCAACGCTTATGACGTTGCAGCTAATCGGCGAGGCACATGCCTTGCTCTCCTGTGCTTGGACCCTACCGCTCAGGAGGAGCATGATGAAAACTCGTTTGATGCTGTCGGTAATTGCGGCGTTCCTGTGTGCGGCCACACTGGGCGCGGCGCAGATAGCACCGCAAGGGGGTATTCAGGGGCGGCCTCCCCAGCCGAAAACACAGCAGCCTCGGCCGCAAGCGACCGACGGCGCGGCGGTCACTCTCGCCGGCTGCCTCTACCACGAGGAGTCCATCCCGGGACGGTCACCGAATGTCGCCGAAAAGGCGGGCGTTGGTGAGGACTACATCCTTGCCGACGCGTCACCCGCGCGCGATCAGAACGGCACACCGGATAGACCCATTGCGGATGCTGGAAACCCGGCGACGGCTCCCACGGCAGCTCTCGCAACCGGTCGGATGTACAAGGTGACGAAGATCGACGACAAGCGACTGAAGGACCTCGCGGGCAAACGTGTGGAGATCACCGGCACGATCAAACCCGATGATGACGTGCGCCCCGGCGAACGACCCGCGAATTTCGAAAACCTCCCGAATATCGAAGGCACATCGGTCCGCGAAGTTGCCGGCGCCACGTGCCCGGCTCGACCGCCCGTGGCATCACAGGCCCCGGCGCCGACTTCGAATCGCTAGGCCTATTAAGACACCGGGTGTGATTTCCACTCGAACTCTGAAGGAAATCACACCCGGTGTCCTTGGCTGCGTCAGATAATCGAAAATGGTGGGCCAAGCTCCGTCAGCTCGAGAGCTGACTGGATCGACTCGAGCTCGGGCGCCTGCTCGATTGCCTTGCGCTCGGCAGCGACGTAGAGAAGGCTGCGATCCTTATCGATGCCGTCGACCACCTCGGGAGACACGATGACGGATCGGCCGCCGATCCAGTTGCTGGTATCCACGAGCAGATAACGGATGCGCCAGCTTTCCTGTCCGATCAGAAAGTCATCGACGTGACCGATCTCTCCGTCCCGCGCGTGAAGGTGGTAGCCGGTGCTCTTCTTGACGCTGCGAAGATGACGCGCTTCGGGATCGATGGTCTTCGTCGGTGTCGCTGAGACCTTCACGGCAGGCGCTCGCGCAATCAACGCCGTCGGGCTGTCAAAGTTTCCCCAGATACTGGCCGCGCCCCAATATTCGGGATAGCCGTAATAGGTAAGCACCTCGTCTTCCCTTTCAAGCGAGAGCTCTCCCTCCTTGATCTCGGGGCTGTTCCAGACTTGCTCCTTGGTCAGCGTCAAGCGAACACCGTCTCTCCCCCACCCGTCAGGCACTGACATCGGTGAAATGAGCACACGCTTTCCGCTGAACCACTTGCCGGTGTCGACGAGAAGATACCGGACGGTCCACCGGTCTTCTTCGAAATAGAAGTCTTCGAGCGTGCCGATGTCACCATCGACCCCTCGGACACTGGCGCCGGTGATCTTGTGAGCCAAATGCAGCATGACCTGACCTCCGCGAGCAGCCTTCGATTCAGCGGAGCAAAGCGAAGACCAGCCTGCTACCTCATCGTCTTGACGCTGACTTGGCAGTGCTCTTGAACCCCTGAGCACGCCGGGCTTACTCTGCAGAAGGAGGGAATCTCGTGGACGAACGAAACATATGGCCCAGCGTCACGATCGTGGCGCTCATCGCCGGGGCGGTGACGGCGCTGCTCTACACCAGCCGCGGTCGCCACGCGCTGAGGCGCTTCGATGAAGCGCTGGACGACTTCGGCAGCTCACTTCAGCAGTTGCGCGGAGCGGTTCAAAAGGCAAGCCTCGTTGCCGCGCAGGGTATCGACGTCGCCACCGAGGGCGTTCAGGCTGTGTCGACCTTGATCGGCAAGACCGAGCGCCGCCCGGCGCCGCGCGTTACGCACTGAGCTCAGGCGCTGAAAGCGCCCGTGCTCGATCAGATCCGCGACGAGCTGACGACACTCAAAGGGTGAGATTCAGAAACGATCCTCGAAAATGGAACGACCCATCGCGGCGAAGGCGAAATTCACGCGGGTTGGGTGCTGCAGGGTCTGGCCATTCAGGACGTCTGGATGATTCCACGTTTGCCTGACCGCCGGCCAGGCATCGAGATGCTGGCTGGCGCGGGCAATTGGTACGGCACGACGCTGCGAATCTACGATCCCGAGCTCGACGCCTGGCGAATTCTGTGGAGCGATCCCGCGACCAACTTCTTCACGCAACAGATCGCCCGCCAGCAAGGCCAGGACAATCGTCCGACCGGCCCGGACCCGAGGGGCGGTTCGATGCGATGGGTCTTCAGTGAAATCGAATCGTACTCGTTTCGCTGGACTGCCGAACGCGCTCCGGACGACCGCAGCTGGCGGCGCGAAGTCGACATCCGCGCTCGTCGCGCAGGCGGCTGAACCAAGTCGGCGGCTCGATCGCCGACGCGACGCTACCAGCCGGCGGTGAGCCGCGCGTAAGATATGAGCGGCTGAGGAGGCGTCATGAAGAGCGGCTGCACGCGCACCGCGGGAGCACTGCTGATAACTGGTTTGTTCTACCTGTTCTGCCTCCCACTGGGCGCCCAGAACGCCAAGCCCGGCGCCGCATGGACCCCTCCGAAGACGCCGTGGGGTCATCCCGACATCGAGGGGATCTACACAAACAAGGACGAGACGAACACGCCACTTGAACGGCCGGATCAGTTCAACGGGCGCTCACTTCAAGACTTCAGTGAAGCCGATCTCGCTGCCTTGGCCAAGCAGCGCCAGGCATTGGCCGCCAAGATCGCGGGGGGCATTGGTGGCGCGGAAACCGGCGCTGGTCCCACGCATTGGTACGAACATCTGCAAGGCAATGGCAGCCGCCCGTGGCTCATCGTCGACCCGCCCGACGGCGAATTGCCCGCGATGACACCGCAGGCTCAGAAACGCGAAGCGGCCATCGCCGCATTGAACAACGCGCGCAACGGCGAAGGACGCGCCGATTCCTGGCTCGATCGCAGCATGTACGATCGCTGCATCACGCGCGGCCTCCCCGGCTCGATGATGCCGGCGATTTATGGCAACGCGTACGAGATCGTTCAGGCGCCGGAATACGTCGCCATTCGCTACGAGATGATTCACGAAACCCGGATCATCCCGCTCGATGGCCGCCGCCACATCGGATCGGCCGTGCGCGAATACCTCGGCGATGCACGCGGGCACTGGGAGGGCAACTCGCTCGTCATCGAGACCACGAACTTCACCGACCGGACGCACTTCGGCTACAACAACCGCTACAACAGCGCGAAGTTCACGCTCACCGAACGTTTCACACCCGTCGCGCCGAACACGTTGCAGTGGCAGGTCACTTTCAACGATCCTGACGTCTGGACCAGGCCATTTACCTTCGCCATGCCGCTCACCCGGGACAGCAGTCAGCCGATATTCGAGTACGCGTGCCACGAAGGAAATCTCGGACTCGAGCACATCCTCTCTGCAGCCAGGGCGGAAGAACGCAAGTAGTGGCAAAGGACAGGGCGGGTCCTGATTGGCGGACCCGCCGGATCGATAACACGAACTGAAAACAAATGGATTTCCCTCTCGGATCAATGGCCGCCGCCATCCTTGGCGCACTGGCCATACTCGCCTGGCGGATGCATGAATCGCGGCGGCCAGTATCGCTGCGCGGGCTGCTCATTCCTCCGCTCGGTATGAGCACCGGCTTCTCGATGTTTGCGATGCACGCGTTCCGCGTGCCATGGACTTGGGGATTATCAGCCTTCGTGCTTGGGGCAGCGCTCTTTGCGCAACCCGTAATCGCCACCAGCCGCCTCACGCGAGAAGGCAACGTCATCATGATGCGGCGCTCGCCGTGGTTCATCGTCATCATCCTGGCACTTGCCGCGATCCGGCTGGCATTGCGCGGGTACGTGGGAACCATCATTTCACCGCAACAGACCGCTGGCCTGTTCTTCATCCTGGCGTTCGGGATGATCATCAGGTGGCGCAGCTCGCTCTTCCTGCAATACCAGCGACTCACGTCAGACCAGCGCGCCTGACCGGCGACCACAGCGCGATTGTTCAGTCCCACGCTGTGAACCGTTGTATCTTGTCGTAGCCCGCACTCCGCAATCTGGCACCCCTGGGACGCTACACCATCAATTTTGGAGGCAGCCATGACGCGAGTTCACCTCGCCGCTCTCGCCCTGATCTTGTGTGGCATCCTCGCGCCTCGTGCGCTCTCCGCTGCCAACGACAAGTGGATCGAAGCAAAAAGCCCCCACTTTGTCGTAGTCACCAACGGCAACGACCGCAGCGCGCGCAACCTCGCATGGCAATTCGAGCAGATTCGTTCTGCCATTGTGATCGGATGGCCGTGGGCACGGGTCCAACTCGATCGCCCCATCACCGTGATCGGGGCCAAGGACGAAGCGACGATGAAATCTCTGGTTCCGCAGTATTGGGAGTCGCGCAACGCGACACGCCCGTCGAGTGTCTTTACGACATCGGCTGACCGTCATTACGTCGCTCTTCGCTCCGATGTGCGCGGCGACGGTACGCCGGGGCTGAATCCCTAAATCTCGTCGTACTGGACCTACAGCCTCCTGACCTTCGATGCCGCCTTCGAACGGGAACTCCCGTTGTGGTTCCGGATCGGGCTGGCCGAGGTCCTCAGCAACTCCATCGTCCGCGACGACGAGATTCAGTTCGGCCACCAGATTCCCTGGCATGTGCAGAGCCTGCAGACGGGACGCTTGCGGCTGGTGGAATTGATCGCGCTCGATGGCAATTCGCCTTACTACAGAGATGGCGCAACGCGCGAAAAGTTCGACGCGCGGGTGTGGGGAGTGATGCACTTCCTGCTATTCGGGCGGCCGGAGGATCGAGCGGACCGCGTCAATGCTCTCGCGAAGCTGCTGCTCGAAGGACAATCCTCTGCCGACGCTATTCGCTACTGTTCGAGCGAGGCGGACAGTCGAAGGAGGCGGTCGCGGCATACGCGAAGGCGGTGGAGCTGAACTCACAGAATTTTTACAGTCACTACAGGATGGCGGCCCGCGACAGCAAGAGCGCCGCTGCGGCAACTGGTCTTGAAAAGCGGGTGCGACAAGTCGTGGCGATGAACGACGCGTACTCGCCGGCGTACTCCCTGTTGGCCAGTGTGCTGCTGCAAGGGCCCCAGCCGGAGAGCGCCCTGGAAGCCGCGATCAAGGCAGTGCAGTTGGACCAGCGTGACACATTTGCTCGTCTAACGCTGGCCCGAGTGTATTGGCGGCTGTCGCGTCGCGGTGAAGCCCTGGGCCTTGCGCGATCGGCCCTCACGCTCGCGCGCACCGATCAGCAGCGGGCGCAGGCCAAGGAGTTGATTACATTTATGGAAAGCAACGCCAAATGACGGCCGTCTGAGGCATGCGCGATATCCTGCGCTGAGGCGACAACGGTCCGACTCCAGGATCCCTTTTGGCGCCGCGGCGATGGCCAGCACCGCCGGATCACGCCCGTTTCTTGGCTAATCTCTTGCTCGAATCGGCCCTATGGCAGCACACTCCCCGAGCTCATCCACTCACTGGCATGAGGTCCTCATTGGCCGATCCCTGGCCGCGTGTGTCCATCCATTGGCAGCCTGGCAATCCAAGGCGCGGTCGTTTCGCGTGCTGCTCGTGGGCGGATACTTCGTCGTCGGATACATCACTGTCCTGGCTGCGATGGCACTGATCTGAATTGGCGGGTCGGTAAAGCAGGACCCGCCCTACGCCGAGTCACGCGCCGCCAGAAAGCAGGACCCGCCCTAGCACCGGACCTGGCCCTGGCGGCTTACAATCTGCGCACTGTGCACGCCGCGTTTCTCGTTTTTCTCCTGTTGCTGTCGCTGTGCGCCCGCGTCGACGCACAGACCACTGCCACCTCGTCTCCACCGGCCTCAGCCGAGAATCGAGCACAGCGCGTCGCCGTTCCCGAGCCGACGCCAGAGGCCCTGAGCTACTACCGCAGTGGCAACGTGCTGTGGGTCGTCGGCAACGCGTGGGACGTGCTTATCCCGTCGTTGCTGCTGTTTCTGGGCGTCTCGGCGCGGATCCGTGACTGGGCGCGGCAGCGTGGCCGGAAATGGTTTTTCGAGCTCGCGCTGTACTTCATCGCGTTCACCGTCATCATCTTTCTTGTCGATCTTCCGCTCTCCTACTACCAGGGCTTCGTACGTCAGCACGCGTACGGCCTGTCGAATCAGACGTACGGCAAGTGGGCTCGCGACGAAGTGACGGGACTACTCGTCGGCATCGTCGGCGGCGTCCTGTTCATCTGGGTGCCGTACCTGCTGCTGAAGAAGAGTCCGCGACGATGGTGGTTGTACACGGGTCTAGCAGCGATCCCGTTTATCGTTCTCGTGGCGCTGGTCCAACCGATCTGGATCGATCCGCTTTTCAACACGTTTGGCCCGATGAAGGACAAGACGCTCGAGGCCGACATCCTGCGCCTTGCGGAGCGCGCTGGCATCGAGGGCAGCCGCGTCTTCGAGGTTGCCAAGAGCGAGGACACCAATGCCGTCAACGCGTATGTTGCCGGCTTCGGGACGACGAAGCGCATCGTGTTATGGGACACGATTCTCGCCAAGCTGAATCGAGAGCAGTTACTCGTCGTGATGGGCCACGAGATGGGCCACTACGTGCTCGGGCACGTCTGGAAACTGATACTGAGCTTGTCCGCGCTCATCATCGCCGCGTTGTACGCGGTGCATCGGACGTCCGGCTGGTTGATCACTCGCTATCGTAATCGATTTGGCTTCAGTAACTTGTCGGATGTGGCTTCGCTGCCGCTCATCCTCGTGCTCTTCGGCCTGGCATCGCTCGTCGTGACGCCGATCGCGCTGGCCGTGCAGCGCCATTTCGAGCACGAAGCCGATCGCTTCGGACTCGAGATCACGCACGACAACTACGCAGCGGCTACGGCGTTTGTGAAGCTGCAGCAGGAAAACCTCGGTGTGCCGCGACCCGGCCGTCTCTACACCTGGTGGCGCGCCAGCCATCCCAGCCTCGGCGATCGCATCGACTTCAGCAACGACTATCGCCCGTGGGAGTCGAGCCAGCCACTTGTGTATGGAGATCGTTTCAAGAATGAAGGCGGGTCTGAAGACCCGCCTCTACGCTGATCACGACTTCGGCAACTCGGGATGAATCGGGTAGGCCTGCTCACCCGCCAGGATCTTCACACCAAGCCGATTCTCAGGAAGAGGAATCGGACACGTGGTGAAGGGGTTGAACGCACACGGCGGGTTGTACGCCTGGTTGAAATCCAACACCGTTGTCCCGTCGTCACGAAGATCTGAATACAGGAACCGGGCGGCCTCGTAGGTTTCCTTTCCGGCTGACGCGTCGCGGAAGACGAAGTAGAAGCGTTTCGGCCGCGTGGTGAACGGCCGGAGCCGGAGAGTTTGCCCCTGGAGCGTGAACTCGACCACGCCTTCGGTCTTGTAGGCATCGAGGTCGCCGAATGTGTTCACCACCTGCATTTCGCGCGGGGTCGAATCGGGAATGAAGCGGCCGGTCACCCGGTAATCCATCTGGATCGGGAACCATTTGAAACCCAGAAATCCGCGCGCCAGTTCACCGTCGGGATCCCAGACTCGAAGTGATTTCCGCTCTCCGCTCCTGTGCACCACCAGGCGAATGTCACCGACGACGAGCTCGTCGGCCTTGGGTTGGCCATCGTCTGCCAGTTCGAGCGGAGCACGCACGACCTGGCCACCCAGCAACGCTGGTGACGACGGTTGCGGCTCGAAACGAACAACGTCGTTCTCGAGAACGAATCGACCAAGTACCTGCGGCGCGGACGCAGGCAGGACGATGTCGTTGGACGGAGCGCTGCCGGCAGTGTGGCTCCCTGGTTCGAGGAAATGCAGACCGGCAATCGTCACCCACTCGCGGCGGTAGTCGGCCTCGTGCTTCGCCCGCCACGTCTCGCTTTCCCTGGTTGCGGCCTCGACGTTCATGGCGGCTGGATCCCGCGACTTGCCGGCCCCGCAGTTTGCGATTGCCAACACGGCACAGACGAGACCACCCGCCGCCGCGAGGCGTCGTGCGACTGCGATCAAGCTGAGCGCTCCATGAAGCCGATTATAAGTGCAGCGTAGTGTCCGGCTTTTAGCCGGACTGTATTCGTCCGCGTGGTCCGTCCGTTGCACCAAGAACAACGTCAGTACATTCAAGACACGGGAGACTCATGAAATTTTCGGCTTGTTGCGTAGTTGCCGTACTGGCATCTCTCGCTTCGGCACTGTCAGCTCAGGTCAGCAATAACTCGGCGCAGGGCGGCAGCTCCGGCCAAGTTAGAAGCGCCGAGTCGTCTCAAGCGAGCAGCACTACTCAGTCTCAAGCGAGCAGCACTACTCAACCGGGCAGCGGCGCCAGTCGAGCGGGCACCGGCGATTCTGCCCCCAGACCGCAGACTTACACGCCAGAGCAGCTGCTCGGTATCTCTGCGCCACCGCCCTCGAGCGTCAACTCAGTCACAACCCCATCACCGGTGCAAGCGCCGCAAACGCCACTACAGCCCAACGCAAATGCCTCACAGCCCAATGAGCCACGGGGACAATGCGCACCCGTCACTCAGGACGCTGCTAATGACTCGCGGTTCCCCGGCGTGAGCGCCTCTCAGTTTCAACGCGCTGGCGTCAGCGCAGACGCGTTTACGAGACCTGGGGTGAGCGCGGAACAGTTGAGAGTGCTTGCGCCGGGGGGCAGCGCGCGCTCGTGCGAATCTCGGCGCGACGTCATTCTCTATCCCGAGCCCACACGCCAGCCACGGCCCATTCCGTCGGTAGGCGAGCCCTAGACTCTTTCACAGCGCTCCTGCTTTGTCGTTGACACTCGGCTGTTGAGGTCGTGACAATGCAGGCGCGTCCCAACTAGCCAAGGGCTCCTCCGCCCTTCGATATCCAGGCGAAGCCCTTGGGCTAGTTAACAGCGTCTTTCTGGCGCGCTTTGCGCGCCGGCCCGTTGTACGGTAGTGGCAACGCGTACAAAATTCGCGTTTGGGCCCGCACAACGGGCTAGCCTCTCGCTCGCAGCCAACATGAACACCCTGAAGCGCTATCGCCTGGTTCTGCTGATCAGCATCGTCCTGAACCTCGTCGTCGGCGTGTGGATCGCCGTCGCACCGCTTTCGTTCACGGGGTTGCTGTATCAGCCGGAGCCCATCCCGCAGACCTGGCCCAGGCATTGGGGCTTTCAACTGTGGGCGATCAATTTCCTTTATTTGCCTGGCTACCGCGATCCGCTGAACCAGCGCTGGCCAAACTGGTGCGGGATCGGGATTCGCATCGTCTTCGCGCTGTTTTTCTTCAGTCAGGGTGATGGATTCGTGCCGATGGGAATCTACGATGGATTGTCGGGTCTTCTCCTTCTCGCGACCTATCTGCCGGTTCTTCGCTCGAACTCCTCAGTTACGGTGTAAAGTTGCTTCGGCCAACTGAGCATCTCGCAATAAAGCGGGTTCCTCACATGGCTTCTGCCGGAGGAACCTCGATGCTCGCCTGCCAAATGTTTACTTCGTCCGTGCGGCCTGCCGCGTGACCGTCTATCTCGTCAATCCCAGCCACGTTTCGTTCGGCATTGGCGTCATCACGCCACGCTGGCTTTATGTCCTGGCCAGCGCGACACCGGCGACGTACGGCCGCCCTCGGCTTGTCGACGAAACCCTTGAACCGTTCGACACCAGTGAGATCGAGGCGGGCGATGTCGTGGGGATCGGTATTCACACGGGCAATGCCCTGCGTGGCTACGAAATCGGTCTAGCCGCGCGCGCAGCCGGCGCCTTCGTGATCTTTGGTGGCATTCACGCCACGCTCTATCCCGACGAAGCGCGCGAACTCGGTGGTGCCCACAGCGTCGTTACCGGCGACGGCGAGGAAGCTTGGCCACTGGCCCTGCGTGAGTGCAACGCCGGCCTGCCGCAGGAGCGGTACGACGGCGGCCGTGTAGAGGGTGCGACATTCTTGCCCGGACGCTGGGAACTTCTGCCACAGGGACGTTACATGTGGGCGTCGGTGCAGACAGTTCGCGGATGCCCCAAACACTGCTCGTTCTGCTCGGTCTGGCGCACCGACGGTCAGCGGCCGCGGCAACGGCACGTCAGCCAGGTGCTCGAAGAGATCGTCGAGCTCCGCCGGCGCGGATTCCGATTCATCGCGCTGGCCGATGACAACTTCTACCCCGTGACACTCGACGATCTCCGCATGGCGGCGCGCCGCCACGATCCGAGTCACCTCGAGCAACTCAAGGCCATTCGGGCCGAACGGTTCGAGCTCATGGCCGGACTGGAGCGCTTGCCGCAGGACACGGTCTTCTTCACGCAAATCACGATGGAGGCGGCCGAAGATCCGGAGTTCCTCGATGCCATGCGACGGGCCCATATCAAGGGTGCACTCGTCGGCGTGGAGGCGGTCACGCCGGAAGGGCTCAAAGATGTTTACAAAGGTTTCAACGAGAGCGGCGACTCACTCGTTGAGCGCCTCCAGGCATTCCGCCGGCGTGGAGTGCATGTGCTCGGCTCGTTCATCTTCGGTCTCCCCAGCGATCGAGAAGCGACCTTCGACGCCACGCTCTCGGTCGCTGAACGCGCCAACCTGACGTTTGCTCAGTTTGTGATGCTGACGCCGTTTCCGGGAACACTGGATTTCGCGGCCTGGGAGAAATCTCTCGGGAGCGATCCGCCGCTCATTGGCAATATTCCAGTGACTCGCCACTGGCTGATTCCGCAGGAGCGGCGCCCAAAGATCTACATGGATCACCCGGTCATGAGCGCCGATCAGATTCGCAGCCGCACGCAAGGCGTGTGGGATCGTTTTTACTCGTTCCGGAGCATCTGGAAACGATCGCGTGGCTCGGTCACCTCGCTCAAGGCACGACTGGCGTTCGTCCTGATCTCGAAGATCTACCGACAGATGTACGCGAACACCGGCATAGCAACCGATAGCGCCCGCGTGAACCGGTCCGCGCGCTGGGCGCGCTGGATGGCAGTCCCATGTCGACGGTTGTTCGCGGGACAACCGATGCCCGGCCTCGAGATCCCGTTGCCGGCGCACTCCGCATCACCAGTGAGCGTGCCCGTCGTCTTTCATCGCGAGTCTGCCTGAGCGCGTCCGAGTGCGGTATTGTTTCTCGCTGGAGGTTGCGGAAATGCGACGTATTCATTGGCTTCTGCCCCTCGCCCTCGTTCTCACAACTGTGATCGCCGCCCGCGCGCAGCAACCCACCGCCGGCGGGCCACCGCCGAGGCCCATGACGCTGACGACGACAGCCTTCCCGGATGGAGGTCAGATCCCAGTCAAGTACACGCAGGCAGGCGAGCAGGTGTCTCCCGCTCTCACGTGGACGAACACACCTTCCGGCACAGTTACATTCGTTCTCCACATGCACGACATCGACGTTGCGCGAAACAAGACGCTCGACGATCAGGCGCACTGGGTCGTGTGGAACATCCCGGGCACGGCGACAGGTTTGCCGGAAGGCGTGCCAAAGGGAGAGACGCTTGCGGACGGCAGTCGCCAAATCAGCGCGAGCGGCCCCGTGTACCGAGGTCCTGGGGCGCCGGCAACAGGTCCACTGCATCACTACGTCTTCGAGATCCTGGCGCTCGACACCAAGCTCGATGTCACGGGTACGGCGGACGCATTCGAAACGCGAGCCGCGGTCATGAAAGCACTTCAGGGACACGTCCTGGGGAAAGCCACTTACGTTGGGCTGTTCCGCCGGCCTCAGTAACCGACAGTCGTAAGCGCGAACAACCGACGTTTGTAGAGCGCATGCTTTAGCGTCCGCGACTGCAGCTCAGTCTCTCGATACTGCAATCGACCGCGGGCCGGGCTCGAACGAGCAATCGCGGGGTTGAGCCGCGGTCTGATGGATTCAGAATTCTGAATTCCGTCCAAATGTCTGTAGCACGCCGCCATTCGTACACTCGTTGACCACATCGGCAAGTCGCCTCGTCCCGCCGCACGCGCCGCTCGTCACTCGTCCCAACGGCACGTTTCTCTCCTATCACGGGCTTCCGGGGTGAGCCCCGTTCAACCCGGCGCACGCGAACGCGAGGGAGGAGTGTGGAAAATGGCGAGACACATCACCGCAGCGGTCGCCGCGCTCGCGTTTGTGTTGATGGCCTGCACGCTCGACGCGCAGGAACGATTCGGCAGTGTGACCGGCACCGTGACGGATACCAGCGAGGCAGCCGTACCGGGTGCAACCGTCACCGTCACCAACAAGGAGACCAGCGCCACGCGAGTCGTGGTGTCTGGTGTTGACGGCACGTACCGCGTGCCCGACCTCGACCCGGGTCGCTATTCGATCTCAATTGAACTTCAGGGATTTCAGAAAGTCGTCATCGACGATGTCATCGTCCTCCTCGGCAGAACGTTGACGGCCGATGCGCGGCTCCAGCCGGGCGTGCTTTCCGAAATCGTGAGCGTGACGGCCGATGCGACGAAACAGTTGGACCTGGCGAGCGTGACGCTCGCGCACAACGTCACGGCGGAAGAGATCGACCGCCTGCCGAAAGGCCGCAGCTTTCAGAGCATCGCCCTCGTCGCCCCCGGTGTGAACTCGGGCGAAATTGAAGGCGGATTCCAGGTCAATGGCGCCAGTAGTGCCGAAAACGTCTTCACCGTGGACGGCGTAGCGACTAACAGCTTGATCTACGGCAGCTCACGACAGAACACCGTGTTCGAGTATCTGCAGGAAGTACAGGTGAAGACGGGAGGCATCGACGCCGAGTACGGTGGTGCGCTGGGCGGCGTAGTCAGCGCCGTGACCAAGTCCGGCGGCAACGTCTTCACCGGCGAAGGTCACTACTACTACATCGGGAACGCGCTCAGCGCGGGGCCGGTGAAGCGCCTCGTGCTCGATCCTAACGACCTGGCAACCGTTGGCTACTTCCAGGATGACAAGCAGGCGAACAACCAGAGCGAGTTCGGCGGCTCGATCGGCGGCCCGATCGTCAAGAATCGCCTGTTCTTCTTCGGATCGATTTCACCACGCGTCGTGCGAAGAACCAACGAGTACATGTTCTCGTCAGGAACCGAGCTAGGGACAATCGATCAGGACCAGACTGCATGGCAGGGGTTCGGCAAAGTCACATATTCAGCTGGCAGGCTGCATGCCAATGCCAGCCTGCTCGTGACGCCGACGCGCTCGACCGGGCGATTGCCGCCGTACGATGCGACCGGCACCGACTTCCTGATCTCGTCTTCAGGGGCCAACGACGCCAACCGGACTCGCGGGTTCGAGAGCGACCAGAACAACGTCGGCGGCAACATCGATCTCTCGTTGAGCAACAGCGCCTATCTCACCGTGCGGGGCGGCTATTTCTACGACAACTACAAAGACACCGGCGTGCCGCTCGTGACGAGCTACACCTATCAGACGCCCAACTTCAACGTACCGGGCGTGCCACCGAGTCTCCAGGGTCCGGCGAACACGGTCAATACGCCGCGCATTCAGATCAGCAACTTCGACAAGACCACGCAGGGATTCTTTCAGATCGACTACAACCACGCATTTAACCGCGCCGGCTCTCACCTCATCAAGGGGGGCTGGGGCGTGCGCCGCTCTGTGAATGATGCCAACGTGGAGTATCCCGGTGGCTACGTGTACCTGTTCTGGGGTCAGTCGTTCCGCAGCACGGTAACTGGTGAAACAGGCACGGGCACCTACGGTTACTACTACGTCAGCGACCTGGCGACGCGCGGCGACGTCCACGCGAACATCCAGAACCTGTACGTGCAGGACACCTGGAATGTGGGCAACCGCCTCACGCTCAATCTCGGGCTCCGCACGGAGAACGAAAAGATCCCGACGTTCAGACCTGACATCGCGCAGTATGCGTTCCAGTTCGGCTTTGGCGACAAGCTCGCGCCGCGCCTCGGTGCGACCTACGACGTGCGAGGCGACGGTCGGGTCAAGGCGTTTGCGAGCTGGGGACGCTATTACGACTGGACCAAGTACGAGATCGCGCGAGGTTCGTATGGCGGCGACATCTGGCACATCTTCTACCGATCGCTCGACACGCTCGACATCGGCAGCCTGAATTTAAACAACATGCCGGGACGCGACCTCTGGGGCAGTTCGACCGGCTTCCGAGACCTGCGCGCGACCGCGATCCTGAACACGGATCCGAACATCAAGCCGATGTACCAGGACAGTCTCAATGGCGGCGTTGATCTGCAACTGAGTGGAACGACAGCGCTGGGCATCCACTACATTCACAACAACCTTGGGCGCACCATCGAGGACATGGGCGCGCTGGTGAACGGCGACAGCGTCTACGTCATCGGCAATCCTGGTGAAGGCCAGAACACGATCACTCCAGCGTCGTATCCGTCCACCGAGAACTTCCCGACGCCGAGGCCGAAGCGGCAGTTCGACGCGCTCGAGCTCACGCTCGAGCGGCGCTTCTCGAAGAACTGGTTCGCCAGCGCCAACTACACGTTGAGCCGTCTCTATGGCAACTACGCCGGCACAGCCAACTCCGACGAGATCAGCACGCCGACGACGGGCATCACATCGAACAATGCACAACAGCAGGTCGGCACGATCGCCCGCCCGGGCAGCAACTCGCACACCGGTTGGGACATCGACGAGGTGCTATGGGACGCACACGGCAATCTCGATCCGCGCGGCCGTCTGGCGACCGATCGCCCGCACGTCGTGAAGCTGTACGGCGCGTATCAGTTCGGAATGGGCACGCAAATCGGCGCGTTCTTCTACGGCGGCAGCGGCACACCGATCACCACGCAGGTCGTCGGCCAGGATCAGTACGCGCCGATGGTCAACGGTCGCGGCGACATGGGACGCACGCCGGTCCTGACGCGGACGGATCTGCTGCTCTCCCATGACGTGTCGCTCGCCGATCGCAAGCGCGTCCGCTTCGAGTTGAACATCCAGAACATCTTCAATCAGAAGACGGCGTCGCACATCTTCAACTTCCTGAACAAGGGCGCCCCCGCCGGCAGCCAGACACGCGGAGCCGACGCCATCGACTTCTCTGAGGTGAATCTCGCGGCGGGTTACGACTACAACGCGCTGATCCTGGCGACGCAGGAAGGGCGCGCCGCGTTTGATCCGCGCTACGGGATGGATGATCTCTTCAACCCAGGGTTGCAAGGGCAATTTAGCGTGAAGTTCCTGTTCTAGCGGCCAAGGCCAGATCAACTCCCGATCTCCAACGCCCAATTCCCAATGATCGGGAGTTGGGAGTTGGGGTTGGGTTTTGGGAGTTGGGAGTTGGGAGTTGGGAGTTGGGAGTTGGAAACGTCCTACTCTCGGAGCGCCCGGAGGGGATCCATCCGTGCCGCGGTCCGCGCTGGAAGGTACGACGCCACGACTGCCGCCGCGAGCAGAAGAATCGTTGCCGTCACCAGTGCAATCGGATCGAGCGGATGCACTTCATAAAGAAGCCCTCGCAGGAATTGCGTGACGACGAGCGCCAATACCAGCCCTGCGGCCGCGCCGCCGCCTGCGAGCAGCATCCCTTCCCGCAGGATCATCCCGCGTACATCAGCCGGGCTGGCGCCGACCGCCAGACGCACGCCGATCTCCGCATAGCGCTGGCGCACAGAGGCGGCGATCACCGCATACAACCCGATCCCGCAGAGAAGGAGGGCTGAGAGGCCAAACACACCGAGCACGAACGTATAGAAGCGAGGGCGTGCGAGCGGCTCGCGCAGTAACTCACCAAAAGGCGCAACCCGTGGTACGCGAACGGCAGGATCGCTTGCCCGCACGGCGTTCCGAACGACCTCGGCAACCTGTGACAGCGGTGCGGTCGATCGCACGACCAGCGATTGTGCGGTGACGATGAGTTGCGTGTCTGGAACGTAGAGTGTGGCCTGGGGCGTGCGCAAATCGCGGTAGCGTGTTCGCGACGCCACCCCAACCACCGTGCGCCATGTATCCTTGGAATCGAGATCGCCCATCTTCAATCGCTTGCCAATCGGGTCCTGGCCGGGCCACAACCTCGATGCGACATCCACGCTCACAATCGCGACAGCCGGAGCATCTTCGCGATCCCGTCGATCGAACGGGCGGCCGTTCACAGCGACGCCGAAGGTCTCGAAGTAGCTCGGTTGAATCGCCTCCAGGTTGACCGAGCCATTCGCGGCCACCTCGGCTGGGTTCTGCCCCTCCGCCGTCACGATCGGTACATCCCACCCGACGCCCGAGAACGGCATGGCATTAATCGGGGTGACTGCCGCAATCGTCGGTGTCGCTTCGAGCCGCGCAACAACATCCTCGAGGAACCGGAGATGGCGTTCGCGTTCCCCGTAGCGATCCTGAGGTAATGCGAGCGACACCATGACCAGGCGATCCGCGCCGAGTTCCGTCCCCGTGGACTGCAGCCGCAGCAAGCTTCGGGCAACGAGCCCGGCGGCCGCGACAACGGTAACGGCCAGTGCCACCTGCGCGGTCACGAGCGCCGCCCGCCCACGCTTCGTCCCGCGTGTCACTGCACGGCCGCCGCTCTGAACGTGTGACACGAGATCGATGCGTCCCGCCGCGAACGCCGGAACCAACGCTGAAAGGATTGTCGTCACGAGTGAAAGCGCCATTACGAACAGCGCCACGCCGCCATCCATGTGAATGGCGTCCACTCTCGGCAACCCTCCTGGAGCCATCGCCACCAGCGCGCGCAGCGACGCCCAGGTCGCGGCAAACCCGACAATGCCTGCCAGGAACGATAAGACAAGGCTCTCGCTGACGATGGTGCCGGCGAGACGCAACCGGCTCGCGCCCAGGGCCGTTTGCACGGCCAGATCCGGACGCCTGATTTCGCCCCGTACGAGCAACAGGTTCGCGACGTTCGCGCTCGCCGCGAGCAGCACGAGCGCAACGGCACCGAAAAGCACGAGCATCCCGCCACGGACGTCGCCGACAATCACCTCACCGATCGGCCGAACGACTGAGATGGGAGGCTGCGCAGTGGCGAAGACGGGAGCGGTCTCCGCGAGTTGCGGAGCGATCGCACCAAGAGCGCTGGCCGCTTGCGTCACGGTAACGGACGGCTGCAGGCGCGCGATCAGATCCAGTTCATTACGCGTGGCCTGTTGAAACGTGGAGTTGCTCGTCAAGGTGGCGCGCGCTTCGACCGTCATCCACGCGTCTGCGCCGCGCGGATATTCGACGTCGGGAGGCATCACCCCCACGATCGTGAACCGCTGCTCGTTGATCGTGAGCCGTCGCCCAATGACGTCGACGGCGCCGCCGTATCGCCGCTGCCATAGGCCGTGCGTGATGACGAGCACGCGCTCCGAGCCGGCGGTGTCGTCGCCTCGATTCAGCGTGCGCCCAAGGAACGACCGCACGCCGAGCACATCGAAGAAGTCTCCGCTGACTCGAGCAGTGTTGATGTATGTCGCTGACGACTCATCGACAATCTCTGACTGTGCCGGCTCGTTGTATCCGACCGCAGCCACGCTGGCGAAGACATGCGTCGCGCCGTTGCGAATCAAAGCGAGCTCGGCAGAGTTGAACGGCCAGTGCGCCGACGCGGTCGACGGATGCTCCTTCCACACGGTCACGATCCGGTCCGCCGCCGGCATGGGAAGAGGCCGCAACAAAACGCCCTGAATCAGGGCGAACATCGACGTCACGCCGGCCATCCCCACGGCCAGCGTCAACACTGCCGCCGCGGTGAAGCCTGTGCTGCGCCACAGACCACGCCACGCGAGACGAACATCGTGCACGAATGGCTCAATCGTCATACGCCTCAACTTCCTCGCTTCCTGCGTAGTTGCTCAATTGTCGGTGGGCGGAGACACGCTGTCGATCACGAGGACGTCCACCGGACCTCTGCCCCCTGTCAGCTTCAGACCAAGCTGCTCCTGAAGAGCGGTGAACAGCGACCCGCCATTCGGATCGGGGGGAAGAACGTCGTTGGCCGTCGGCCGTCGATCATCCGGTGCCCACGCCAGCTCGAGATCGTATCGGCCCGTCAGGCCGGTCCGATTGAGCACGATTCGGCCGACGATCGGTGTCAAGACGGCGGCGAGGTCCCCCATGCGCAACCCGCCGCCTCGCAGCCGGCCAGGCGCAACGAAACGCACGTTGCACGGCAGCACCTTGTCCGACACTTTCGGGAAGCTCGCCAGAGTATCGCTTCGCTCGCAGCCCGCCTCCCTCATTTGTGCTCCCAACGTGCCGTCGCTTCGTGCGGTGACGAGTGCGTACATCGGCATCTCACGCGCTTCCATGTGAGCTTGCAGCTTGAAGCGGTCGGCGAGCAGGGTCCGCAGCATCGCCGGGACCTGCTCGAAAGGCGCACCGCCGCGCACGGCGACGATGTCGAAACGGTCGGTGTTGATCCAGCCAGGGCCGCCGACAAGCTGGTCGTCCAGCAATTCATACGCCAGCAGGATGAGCATCCGCAGCGGTGCGTTGCTGACACTGAACCGATCGCCGGCTCCATCCATGAGCGTGCGACTCCCGCCAGAGGTGTTGCGTCGAATCGATGCCACCTCGAACGCGGGTGCCGATACCTGTTGAGCAACGAGCGTCACACTAAAGAACGCGACGAAGATCGGCGCTACCCACTTCATAAGCCGCTGACCTCATGCTCCCGATCGCATCGTCAGAGGTCCGGCTAAAGCCGGACACTACGTGCTGATCGCATCGTAATCCGTCAGGCGATCAGTTGAATCACGACCTCACGATCTCGTCCGCGCGTATCGAACTCGATCAAGACGACCTGTTGCCACGTCCCGGCGCAGAGGCTGCCGCCTTCGAAGGGAATCGAGATCGATGGGCCAAGCATCGCCGCCCTTACGTGACTCGAGCCATTGTCGTCGCCCCATTGCAGATGGTGCTTGTATTCGCCGTTTCGCGGCGCGAGTTGTTCCCAGACCCTGTTCAGGTCGGCAACCGCACCGGGCTCGAACTCGATGGTGGTGATCCCCGCCGTCGATCCAATGACGGCGATCGTGACGAGGCCGTCCTCGAGTGACGACTTACTCAGCACGCGCGAGACGAGGGCGGTCAAGTCCTGCACGTCGCCCTGCCCTCTCGTCGCGATGTGATGCCTCGTCGTCTCGACCATTACGACTTGCGGGCCTGCAGCCGGTGATACCCCAGTTGCCGGCGCGCCTCAGCGAGCGTCCTGCCTTCGGCAACCGCGGCGCGAATCTGCTGCTCCACCGCATCGATCTCCTCGGCCGCAGCGAGGATCGCCTCTTCGTGCGCGCGAGGAAGAACCACGACCCCATCAGCGTCGCCGCGCAGTAAATCACCCGGGGCCACGCGCGCGTCACCGATGTTGACGACGGCGTTCACCGATTCGACCTGGACGCGGTCTTTCCCGGTGCGCATCGAGTAGCTTCGGCTGAAGACCGGATACGCCAACTCGCGTGCCAGGTGTGTGTCACGGCAGGCACCGTCGATCACCGTGCCCGCCACGCCGCGCTGGTGGGCAACCCACGTCAGGATGTCGCCCCACACCGTCGCGTTCTCGCGGCCGCCGTTGTCCAACACCACCACGCTCCCTGGCATCACATCGTCGATGTAATCGCCAACTGTGCCGGGTGGGCTACTTGCCGGACCGTACAAGATCGTGAATGCGCGGCCAGTCAGCCGGAAGCGGGGATCGAGCGGCTTGATGTTCAGGCATTGGCCGGGGATGCCGAGCCGATCGAGCGCGTCGCTGATCGCGGTCGTGTCGAGCCTGGACGCGCGCAGCAGGCTGGGGTCGTCTGAATGTTCCGCCACGCGATCACCGCTTCAACATCGATTCGTAACTCTTCCCCATCACCTGGGTGACAGGGAGCCCCTCACGCAACGCCGCCACCATTGCCCGCTCGCGCTCGGCGATGGCTTCGGCCGCGTCGAGGACGGCTTCGATCTGGCTCGCCGCCACGAACACGACGCCGGTGCCATCGGCGACGACGAAATCGCCAGGCGCAACCGCGATGTCCGAGACAACAATCGGAACGTTGGTGCCGGTTTCAACGATCCGCCCGCGCGCGGTGTGGGGCGTGCGGCTGCGTGCAAACAACGGGAAATCGTAACCGTGCGCCTCGTCGATGTCGCGGGCCGGGCCGTCGACAATGACGCCCGCGATGTCGCGCAGCCGCGCGGCAAGCGACAGGTTGCCGCCCCAACTTGCTGCGTCGATCCCGCTTCGCTGCTCGATGACGATGACATCGCCCGGCTGCGCCGTCTCGATCGCCGTCGTTCCCAAATGTCGCGAGGCCACAGGCCGACCGTCGTCAGCCTCGAGCTTCACCGTCACGACACGTCCCGAGATTCTGTGATCGCTTGCGACGCGATGAATTCCTGTCGCGACGCCGCGCAGCCCGAGCCTGTCGAGCGCATCGGACACGGCGCACGAATCCAGGTGACTCAGGCGAATCTGCACATCATTCATTATCGATTTCTCGATCTTTGATTATCGATTCCTTGTTGATCGTTGATTTCTGATTGTTGATTAGTTGATGACCCTGTCGAGCGTTCGATCCCAATCACAATCAGCAATCGCAATCATCAATACAATCAACAATCAAAGATCTCCAATCACAAACGAATCAATAATCAAAGACCAACGAATCAACAATGTTTTCATAGCCAATAAGCGAAACACATTGCATTGCCTGTTCCGGCTTCCGAGCGATAGCACGGCACGTAGTCGATCTGATGGTATCTGAGACCAGCGGCGTTCATCGCGGCGATGACGGGAATCCAGTTCTTGATTTCGGCGGTCCCCACCTTGAAGAAGCCCTCCGGGAGCTCCGCCAATGCCGCTTCGTCGCCGGCCTTCATTGCCGCAATCACCTTCTGATCGAAATCCTCGTCGATGACGAAGTGCGTCAAACCACCCGATGCCATGAGCGCTACGCGCTTGAAACCGTCGAAGGTCTTGACGGCGCGCGCGAGCGCCCGCCCGAGTTCGAGGCAGCGATGCACCTTCGGCGTGTTGTGCGGAAAGTGCACGTTCAGAATGATGGGCACGCTCGGCGGCGTCTGGTCTTGAAGAATCGTGTGATAGAAGAAGCCGTACGCGTGAGGGATGCCACCACGCGGCGCGCCGCTTGGCGTCTCGTCCGACTGCGCCAGGTCGAAGTTCTCCTCACCAAGCGAGCGCAGGATGTGATCGGCCAATGCGGTGGCGCCAGGATAGGTGGCCCCTTCAGCGGGCGAATTGGCCGGCTCCGCGATGTTGAGACCGGGCGCGTCCTCGTTCAGATGTTGAACGTTGCTGATCTTGCCGCCGCGGTAGATCGTAATGGCCGGCGTCAGTCCGGCATTGAAGAACTCTCGCTGGTCGTTGCCAAGGATTACCACCGCATCGGGTGCGACCTCGTTGAACTTCTGGCCCAGCGATTCGAGCGCGGCCCGGCACTTCGTGAACCGTTCACGCCGCTTCTCGACCGTGATCTCGTGCGCGAAGCCGGGCGCGCGCGACTTCAACAGCCCTTCGTAGTCGTAGGTCTTCCCGCGGAACCAGTGGTTCTTGTTCTCACGGTCGGCCTTCGCGCGCAGATCCCACTGCTCCGGCGGCGTCGAGAGCAACGGCCCGTGCGACGATCCGATCCCGAGGACGATTTCTGCCATAGTGCTCCTTTTATGACCCCGGGGGTAATTTCGCAACGTTGGATTGGCGAAATTACCCCGGGGTCTTTTCACCTCTCCGGTCTCCATCTCGAAAATCTCTTCTCCAACTGCTCGGCCAGCCAGCTCAATGTAATTCCAGCCAGCGCGATGATGGTGACGCCCAGGAACACCGTGTCTGTCTGAAACGTCTGCCCGCCGTAGTTGACCATGAAGCCGATGCCTTCGCTGCCGCCGAACATCTCGCCAACGACCACGCCGATGAGACCAAGCGCGACCGCCTGGCGAACGCCCGTCAGAATGAACGGCACGGCGCCAGGGATGACGACGGTCGTGAAGATCTGCCAGTCGGAAGCGCAGTAGGCGCGAGCCGCCTTCAGCAAATCGTGATCGATGGCCCTGACGCCGCCGATTGTGTTGATGAGCACCGGGAAAACGGCGTTGATGAAGACGATGAACACCTTCGACCACATCCCGATCCCGAACCAGATCAGGACCAGCGGCACAAGCGCCACGCGCGGCGTCGAATACAACGTCGTCACAAACGGATCGATGACCATCGCGAGCCGCCTGTACCAGCCGATCAGCACGCCGAACACGACGCCAACGGTAATGGCCATTCCGACGCCGATGACGAAATTGAGCCCGCTGTAAGCGAGGTCCTGCTTCAGCCGGCCATTGGTCCATTCCTCGACAAATCGCACCGCCACCGACGAGGGCCCGGTGAAGAACAGCGGCGAGATCTTCCCCGCCGACCACAGCGCCTGCCAGCCCGCTAGAGCGACGAGGATCGCGGTGCCGCCGAGCAGCAAGCGTTCGTGACGCTCGTAGAAGCTGCGGCGCGGCCGCTCGAGGATCTCCGGTTCGGAATTGGTGTCCACTAGCTTGCCGTCTTGCTCATGCCGATGCGTTCCGGCGCTTCTTCAACCATCTGCCAGATCCGTTCCTCGATCTCGAGGAACCTGGCGTCGCGCTTTAATGCCAGTCCGCGCGGGCGCGGGAATGGAATCTCGACGATGCCCTTCACGCGACCGGGACGCGCGCTCATCACGGCGACGCGATCCGCCAGGTAGACCGCTTCGTTGATCTGGTGCGTGATGAACAGTACCGTCTTCCTGGCCTCGCTCCAGATCTTGAGCAGTTCGGCCTGCATGAACTCGCGCGTCTGCGCATCGAGCGCTGCAAACGGCTCGTCCATGAGCATCACGACGGGGTCGGCCGCCAGTGCTCTGGCCAGGTTCACGCGCTGCTGCATGCCGCCCGACAACTCTGATGGATAGTGGCGCTCGAAACCGTTCAGTCCAACCAGCTTGATGAAGTGCTCGGTGCGGCTGCGCATGACGTCGCCATCGAAGCGACGCTGCATTTCCATGCCGTAGCGTACGTTGCCGGCGACGGTCCGCCACGGAAGCAGGCTCGATTGCTGAAACACGACAGCCCGCTCCACGCCCGGCCCGTCGACCTTCTTGCCGTCGATGATGACGCTGCCCGTATCGTGGCGAAGCAGACCCGCCACGATGTTGAGCAGTGACGTCTTGCCGCAGCCGCTCGGCCCGACAATCGCCATGAATTCGCCGTCGCTCACTGAGAGCGACACGTCCGACAGCGCGAGTACCTGCCGGCCGTCCCGTTCCACGTAATAGCGCTTGGTGAGGCCGACGATGTCGAGTTTGTGCATCCGGTGTCGCGCGCCCTACTTCCCGAACGCGAGCTTGGCCTTGCTCTGCTCCTCGGCCTTCACGCCGGGACCGAAGACCTGCTGGAAGAACCCCTCTTTCACGAGTTTGTCGACGACGCTGTTATCCACGATCTTGCGGAAGTCGAAGGCTTTCAGGTCGGCCTCGAGGCGCGGGTCCACCTGCTGTGCGAGCGTCGACTTGACAGCGCCGCCCATGACGTATGGCACGCGCTCGAAGATGCTGCCCTTCTTGTACAGGTCGTAGATGCGGGCGACGTCGGCTTCCGGTTGCTTGTCGAAGGCGATGTATGCCTTCATCGCAAACGCCTTGTCATCGTAGAACCGCTTGATCGCTTCTGCATGCGCCTTGATGATCGATTCGGCCAGCTTCGGGTTGTCGGTCGTCGCCTTGCGTGCGAACAGATACACGGTCGACAGGAAGACCGACGGGTGATCGGCCAGGTTCGCGAGCACCGGGAAGCCGGCCTCTTCGAGGCGGAAGTAGTTCGGCGCCGTCAGCAACGTGGCGTCCGCTCGGTTGGTTTGCAGCGCCGCCGCACGACCGCTCACGTCCGTGCCGACCGGAATCCACTGAACGTCGCGAGCGCCGAGGCCGAGCGTTCCAAGCAACGCGACGGTGTAGTTGTATGGCGCGTCGCCAATCTGACCGACGGCGAATCGCTTGCCCTTGAGTTCCTTGAGCGTGAGCCCCTTTTGCGCCACCAGCGCGAAGAGTCCCTTGTTCGACGTGCTCCCCATCAACGTGAACGTGTTTGGATCGCGAACTCCGGCAATCATGCCCTGCTCGAGCGAGTGGTTGACCATCACGGCCTGACCACTCGTCAGCATCGCCACACCGGCCGGGTGTACGCCGAACTGCAGATCGACGTCGAGCCCGTATTTCTGGTAGTAGCCGCCCTCTTTCGCGATGTAGAGATGCCAGGAGGCGCCGCTGCGCGTCGGGTAGTTGATCGTGACCTTCTGCAGACTTTGCGCGTGCGCCCGTTCGACCATGCTCAGGGCGCCCCGAGCACCGCCGAGGGGCGGCCAGCCGGACCCCGCCAGCACGGCGGTCACGACAGCCAACAGCACGAGCTGCGCGCGCGTGATTCTCATACGGCAATCCTCTCGGGCACTTTCAGGTTGAACAGCTTCTTTGCGTTGTCCTCGAAGATCATCTTCTTGTCGCCGGCGCTGAGCCAGTCGATGGCCTCGATCGTAAACCGCGTCTCGTCCAGCCAGCGACCGGTTCGCGGATCCATCACCGTGCCCACGCCGGGGCGCTCGGTGCCGAACACGCAGCGATCGACACCCACCGTCTTGAACAGCAGCTCGAGGGCATCCTTCGAGTAGAGCACCGTGTCGTAATAGAGGTGACGCATCTGATCCGAGAAGCGCGGCGCGCCTTTCCGTCGAAGCGATCCGGCCTCGAACCGTGCGAATTGATACGGGATCGCACCGCCGCCGTGCGATACGAGAATCTTCAACGTCGGGAAGTCCTTGAACACGTCCGAATTCAGAAGGGATACGACGGCGACGCTCTCTTCGTTGATGAAGTGCAGCGAGTACGGCAACCGCTCCGAGCGGCAGCCGGTCGAATGAATGTGCCCGGGGATGTCCAGCTCCACCATCTTCTCGTAGAGCGGATACCAGAACCGATCGCCCAGGGGTGGAGTCTCGACGCCGCTGCATTCACCGGGATCGGGATTCAGGAGGAAGCCGACGAAGCCGCGCTCCTTGATGCACTTCTCGAGGTAGGGCAGAACAGCCTTGGGGCTGACGCCGGGTGTCAGTGGCAACCCGCACACGCCGCGAAACGTGTCGGGATAAAGCTCGACCTGCTTCGCGATGATGTTGTTGGTCTCCTCGACGAACCACTGCACGAGCCGCGGGTTCTCGCTGGTCATCATCTGATACGGCCGGGGCGAAACCAGTTGCAGGTCGGTCCCGACTTCCTTCAACTGGTCCAGATGGGAACTGCCGCCAAAGACCGGTGAGTTGAGTGCTTCCTTCACGTCTTCCTCGACGGCCAGGTTGCCGCCGCGGCCGTGCGCGCCGCGATGCGCGAGGATCTGCGCCTTGTAGACGTAGAGACTGTCTGGCGCAGTTACGTGTCCGTGTGAATCGATAACCATGCGGAACCTCCGACCTAGAATCCCAAACTCATAGGAGCAATCGCGTCAACTCCCAACACCCAATTCCCAATTCCCAATTCCCAAAATGCCCGGAACCCTTGGGAGTTGGCAGTTGGGAGTTTCAATCGTCCAGCTTCAGCATCGCCGCGGCATTGCGCGAGTAGATCCGCTCACGGTCGTCGTCCGAGATCGGCAACCGGTCGATGATGGCAATCGTTTCGCGGATGTACATCGGCCCCTTCTCGGGATCGAACGGCGCGTCCGACGCAAAGAGCACGTTGTTTACCCCGTAGAACTCCAAGCCACAGACAGTCGCGTCATACGCCCCGAACAATGCAGTGTCGGCGTAGAACATCTTGAAGTAGTCGAGGGGCCGCTTCTTGAGCCCTTTCAGCACCAGCGAGAGGTCACGGTCGGACGTGCGCGCGCCCAACTGATCCCATCCCGGACCAACGCGGCCGGCAAAATAGGGCACCATCGCGCCCATGTGGTGTGCGATGATCTTGAGCGACGGCCAACGATCGAACAGACCCGCGAAAACCACGCGCGCCATCGCCGCGCTCGTGTCGTACGGCCACCCGAAGGTCCACCAGATCTCGAATTCGGACGCCTGCTCCTTCAGGTAGTCCGGGAAGTCTGCGCCGCGATAGGGGTGCAGCCAGATCGGCAAATCGTATCCCACCATTGCCTCGAAGATCGGCAGGAACTCCGGCGAGACGATTGGCTTCCCGAGAATGTTGGAGTAAATCTGCACGCCCTTCGCGTTGAGCTCGGTCACCGCTCGCTCGGTTTCCGCCAGCGCGGCCTCCGGCGCGTTCATCGGGAGCGCAGCCGCGAACGCGACGAAGTGATCGGGGTACTTCTCGACCAGCTCGGCCATGCTGTCGTTCGCAATGCGCGCAAGAT
The DNA here is from genome assembly GCA_035649635.1 of Vicinamibacterales bacterium. Classification (GTDB taxonomy): domain Bacteria; phylum Acidobacteriota; class Vicinamibacteria; order Vicinamibacterales; family UBA2999; genus Gp6-AA40. The sequence continues at coordinate 37,374 of DASRJE010000056.1, forward strand.
TGATCGCCTGCTCGGGTGTCGCGAAGAGCTCGATTGGGGGCGTGGGCAGCGACAAGACCTGCTGATAGTCCGGAAACTGCTCCATCACCTGGAACCGGATGTCGAGGTCGTGCAGCATCGGCACGCCACGACTCCGCTTGCCGATGTCCTTGAGACCGCCAGCGATTTTGTCGACGCCTTCGGAGTAACCCGGCGGGGAAATGTGGGTAAAGACGTCGATCTTGCGCATCAGCCTCCTGCCCTTCGACTCGGTGGGCTCGTTCGGTCGAGGAAAAAGGGATTCTACCTTCGTCCCGAGGCTAATGCGACGAGGAGGCCCAAGTCGCGAACGGACCCAGGCCGTCGAGCGCCCGAAGGCAGCGTGGCGGATGCGGGAGCCCCGCGGCGGGCAGGATCAGGAAACCTGAGGACGTTCGTCGGCGCGGCGTTTCATCTCGATCTGACCGCGAAGAATGGAGCACCACTCCTTGTGCTCGGCGACCGGCATCCCGCACTCGACGCACACTCGAACGCGCTGTTTTGGTGGCTCGGACAGACCCAACAATCGTTTGAGCAATGACATCCCTGTGCCTCCCGGGCTAAGGCCAATAAATGACATTACGTTGGACGAACAAACTGGGTTCACAGTTGGCCCGAAATTCCGCCCTGGCCGGACTTTAGGGCGGTCCTCCTGGTGTAGATTTCCCCTTCCTCAGCCAGAGGGGCGCAGGGTGGAAAGGCTGCGCCTCGGCGCGGCATTGCTGACGCTGACCTCGGTTCGATGAGCACATGCCGCCGGGACGACCCGACTTGGAGCGGGTGTCCCACTAGCAAGCGCGCGTTTCAAGCCTGAACGGAAACGAAAGAAGCTTTACTCGCGCCAGGTGATCGGGCGGCCATCCCGATGCCACGGGACGCGTCCGCTCGCCGTGTTCGCCATCGTGCGGCCAGGATTCGCCGCGAATCGGATTCCGATTCGCAGGAGCGGGTTTTTGACGCGGCGCTCCGCCCATTGAACCACGTACCGGTCGAGTGCGTCTTCCGCCACGATGAGCCCGAGTGCACCGATCGGCGTAACCACATAGTCAACCCAGCCCGTCGTTTCCGGCCGCATCCCAACGTTGCCGATCGAGGCTTCGCTCAGCGGGCCGATCTCGAACTGAAGGCTGTAGCTAGCGCTGAACGCAAAGGCGCGCATCCGCGAGGACCAGTAGCCAGGGGTCGGGCGGAAATCCGAGGGCGCCGCGGGGTCATGGTCCAGCCAGATGTACCCCGCTGCCGCGCCATGAATGGGATGGCCGACGTAGTTGACTAGCCCTCCGTCCGTGTCGTCCCACTGCCGGGGAATGCGGACCGAGCGTCGATAGTCAGGCCAGAATTTGCCTTCCTCCAACGCCTGGCGTGTCTTTTCCTGGAGAGCGATGCGGGTGCCGTGCTCGATCAGGAGTAGTTTCAATGAATCGGAAAACGCGCCCAGAATATCGGTCCGCTGATCGCGCCCCGCTGTCGTAAGTCCATTCTGCGCGGCTGCCTCACCGACCGCCCATGGCCCGGCAACCAACAGGGCAAGCAGGCACACTCCAGCATGCCGCTTCGGCATCGTTCAACCTCGCTCTTTCTGAGCTCCGCCGGGACGCTCCGACTCAGGGGGATATAAGAGGCCACCATCTCGACAGCTTGTTGGACATATCGGTGCAGGTGTATCCGACATACAGTGGTTCCGCCCGTGACAGCTAACTCTGATAGGATCCGCGCGGCTCTCCTGCCCAACCCACCATGCAGGCGAAACTCGCGGTGGCGCCCGCCTGGATCGCGTTGTTCGCGACGCTGTTGAGCGTCGTGGCATTGGTGGTGTTCCGCTTTCCTCCGGCTGTCGCGCTGGCGCAGGTCGTCGGCATTCCCGTTCCTGACCCGCCTCTGGGATCCCACTGCGCTTGCGAACGCGGCATCTGTCCACTCGACTCGAATGGCCGGCGCTGCTCGTGCGGGTGCGCAAAGAGAGCTGATGCGCAACCGCTGCAGAAACTCGATTCGCTGACTGGCGCCGCGTGCACTGACGGCATGGCTGGAAGCTATCCGTGCCGCGAGATCGATCTGATGGCCTTTCTGCCGCATGGCGAGATCGGCGAGGGATCCGGGAACGACCTCTGGGGGTGGACGGATCCGGTGACCGGGCGCGAGTACGCTTTGGTTGGCCGATCTACCGGAACCGCGTTCGTGGACGTGTCAAACCCACGCCAGCCGGTGTATGTCGGCAATCTCCCGACGCAGACCGTGGGCTCGACGTGGCGCGGCATCAAGGTCTTCGCCGATCACGCGTTCATCGTGAGCGAGGCGGCCAATCACGGAATGCAGGTCTTCGACCTCACGCAGCTTCGAAGCATCACCGCCCCGCCGGTCACTTTCGCAGCGACGGCGCACTACGCCGGATTCGGTTCGACGCACACGCTGGCGCTGAACAGCCGTACCGGCTTCGCATACGCGGTCGGCACCCGCACCTGTGAAGGCGGCCTTCATGCTGTCGACGTTCGCAGCCCGACGGCGCCGCGCGCCGCCGGATGCTTCAGCCTCGATGGCTATACGCACGAGACGCAGTGTGTCATCTACGCCGGACCTGACAGCGTGTATCGCGATCGAGAAATCTGCTTCAACTCCAACGAAGACACGCTCACGATCGTCGATGCCAGCGACAAACTCGAACAGGTCCAGCTCTCACGCACGGGCTACGGCGGCAGCGCGTACACGCATCAGGGATGGCTTACTGAGGATCAGCGCTTCTTCCTCGTCAACGACGAAGGCGACGAAGTCGCCTTCCGGCATCCCACTCGAACGTGGATCTGGGACGTCTCGGACCTCGATGCGCCGGTGCTTGCCAGCCAGTACGACGGCCCCACTCCGTCGATCGATCACAACCTCTATGTTCGCGGCGATCTCGTCTATGAGGCGAACTATCGGAGCGGCCTGCGCGTACTGGACGCGAGCGACGTCACTCGCGGCGTACTGCGCGAGGTTGGCTTCTTCGATATCTATCCTTCTGACGATGCCGCGTCGTACAACGGCGCCTGGTCGGTGTACCCTTTCTTCGCAAGCGGATCGGTCGCAGTGAACGGCATCGAACAGGGACTGTTCGTCCTCAGGCCGCGTGTAACGCCTCGGGGTGAGTCAACTGGACTCGGGGTCTCGATCACCGGACCTGGTAGTGCGGCCGCGGTCGGCACCGACTGGTCGTTTGTGGTGATGGTCGACAACCGTGGACCCGAGCGCCTGTCGCAGACGCGCGTGATCGAAATGCCTCCCGGCAGCGCGCAGCTGATCTCGGCTCGACCATCGCAGGGCCAGTGCTCCATCAGCTCGATTGCCACGTGCGACCTCGGAAACCTCGCGCCGGGATCGCAGGCCGTCGTAGTCGTCACGATCCGGCCGGCAGGTGAACTCGATCTGGTCAGCACTGCGATCGCCAGCGCGAAGAGCGATGACGGTTCATCACGAGAAACGTCCGCGCAGACAAGAACGAAAGCCGTCAAGTACGAGCCAACGCTGACACTGCGTCGGCCCATGGGCGATACCTCGTTCTGGATCAGCCGCAACAACACGATTCAATGGACACTGCGCGGTGTCCCTGGCGGCGTCAGGATCGATTTATCCCGCGATGATGGCGCGACTTGGACCAGGCTGAGCGAGGAAGCAGAGAACGTCGGATTTTACGACTGGACTGGAACAGGTGGCCTGGCCGCTCGCGCACGGATTCGGGTGACCAGCCTTACGCGACCGGAGCTGACACAGACTTCACCCGCTTTCACGATCGCGACGCGATAGAAGCAGCGCGACGACCTACTTGTCGCCCTGCTCCACTTTCACAGCCTGCCCAGCAACGGTCAGCGAGCCTTCGCGCTTCTTGCCAGCGTTCGCTGCAACGTTGAATCTCACCGCTCCGTTGCCAGTACCGCTCGCACCGGCGGTGACCGTGATCCACGAGTCGTTGCTCCTCGCAGTCCACGCGCAGGTGCTTCCGGTCGAGACATTAACGGTTCCGGAACCCGCGTCCTCCTTGAACTTCACCTCGTCTGGCGAAACCGAGTAGTTACACGGAGGCGGGGGCGGCGGTGGCGGCGGGGGCGATGGGGGTGGTGGTGCCGGTGCCGGAGCTCCCGGCGCTGCCTGCGAGACGGTAAATGCCCGTCCGCCGATCGTCAACGTTCCCGTGCGGGCCGCGCCGGTGTTGGCGGCGACACTGAATCCAATCGAGCCGTTTCCGGCACCGCTCCCGCCAGATGCCACGGTGATCCACGACGCATCGCTGGTGGCGGACCACCGGCATCCGGCCTGCGTCGACATCGCCACCGTCCCGGTACCACCTGACGCGGCGATATTCTGACTGCTGGGAGAGATCGCGAACGTGCACGGCGCTGCGGCGCCAGCCTGCGTGACAATCGATTTCTGGCCGGCGATCGTGATAGTACCTGATCGCTCATTACCACCATTGGCTGCGACGGTAAAACCGACCGTACCGCGGCCGCTGCCGTCTCGTGGCGGCTCGACACTGATCCAACCCACGTCGGTGTTCGCGGTCCACGCGCACTCGGCTGATGTCGTCACCGTGACACTGCCGCCGCCGGCGCCCGCGCCGACACTTTGATTCGGCGGTGTGACCTCGTATCGGCACGGCGCGCGTTGGGTCACGCGCGCGCGAATGTCGTTGACGACGATATCCCCTTCTCGCCCGGAACCACCGTCGTTGGCCGCGACGCGAAAGTCGACGTCGCCGGTGCCTTGCCCTGAGGCTGGCGACAAACCGGAGATCCAGTTAACCGCACTCGATGCCGTCCACGCGCACTCCGGTTGCGTCGACACCGAAAGTCTGCCTGCGCCACCGTTGGCGTCGACCACGGATGGGCTGGCCAGCGTCACCTGACACTTGATGGGGTCAGGACCTGTGGCCGTGGCGGTTGTGGTTGAGGATGCGCTGCAACCGGCTGTGAGTAAAGCGGTAATCAAGCCAATCGCCGCCACGAGTGATGGGCAGCGATTCACACGGACGAGATTCGACGCCAGCCTCAGAATCATTGTGGACTTTCGTCGTTCGCTGGCCAAGGAGCGTTCCGGCGCAGACCTCAGCAAGAGCTATTCCAAGGATTACGTCCCAGATCAGCAGGGACGTCGACGAATCACGGGGGGTGCAAGGAAGGATTGCCCGCGAGATACCGATGACTTGCAATATTTGCATCGAAGCGCGCTCACCAGGTGTTGATGTCGCGGATGGTGCCGGTGGAGAGCAGGTAGATATACAGGTCGGTCAAGGCAACCCACACGAGGCTGCACCAGGCAAACGCCATGTGACGGGCGTTCAGCCACGAAGACCAGGTCCACGCGTGGTACCGCGGAGCGACGCCGCCGCCGCAGGAAAAGCAGTCGAGTCGTCCTCCGATCAAGTGGCGGCAGGAGTGACATCCGAACGCGTACGCGGTCAAAAGACTCGCATTCACCAGCATGATCACCGTGCCCATGCCAATCCCGAGCCGGCCATCGCGGAAGAATGCCGAGAGACCTTCCCACCAGAGGCACACGAGCAGAAACAAGGCACCGTAAAAGGTGTAACGGTGAAGGTTCTGGAACAGCAGAAGCGCGGTCTCGCCGCGGTAGTGGCGCGCAGCGCCGCCCACTGCGCACGACGGCGGCGTCATCGCGAACGATCGGTAAATCGCGCCGCGGTAGTAGTAGCACGTCAGCCGAAATGCGATCGCGAGCGCCGGCGCAAAGAACGCAGGTGACTGCGGCAGGAACTCGGGCCACCACGATGGGAACACACCCAGCCACGCGTGCTCCGGCGGCACGGCGCCAGGGTAGCCGGAGGCCGGCGTGAAAATCGGTGGCGCCACTGTCGGACTGATATACGGCGGGTACCAGACGTGCGTCGCGTTGAACGCGCGCAGTGTCAGATAGCCGAAAAAGAGCAGCAGCCCGAATGCATTGGCCGCCGGCGCTATCCACCACGCATCGACCCGACCGGTGGCGAATCGTTTTCGACGCGTGGTGCGCGCGAACGGCACGTGCTCAACGTACTCGCGGCTCTCGCATTAGACAATCACAAACGTCTAATTCGATATATTAGACGTGCTAATGATCGCGGACGCGAGGCTGGTATGCACATCGAGACATTGAAAACCTTCTGCGATTTGGTCGAGACCGGCAGCTTCAACAAAGCGGCGCAGCGCAGTTTCATCTCGCAGTCCGCCGTGAGCCAGCAACTGAAAACGCTGGAAGGCCGATACGGTCGTCCCCTGCTCGAACGCGGGTCGCGACGCGGCCTGGCGCTCACCGACGCTGGCAAGCTCTTTTACGCCGAATGCCGCGACCTGTTGGAGCGGTTTCGACAACTCGAGGATCGTCTGCGCGAATCAGCCGACGCGATCTCTGGAACGGTGCGGCTCGCGACCGTGTACAGCATCGGCCTGCACGAACTCCCGCCCTATGTGACGAGGTTCATGAAGGCGCATCCGCGGGTGAAGGTGCACATCGAATACAGCCGCACCGACAAGATCTGTGAGGCGTGCCTGCAGAACACGATTGACTTCGGCATCGTGGCCTTTCCGTTGCCCCGCGCGAACATGACCGTGGTCCCATGGCGTCAGGAGAGGCTGGTGCTCGTTTGCCCCCCTGGCGATCCGCTGGCGCGCCGGCGCAAAGTCCGTCTTGCCGAGATAGCGGGCAGGCCATTCGTCGCTTTCGAGCGGGACATTCCGACGCGGAAGACGATCGATAGAATCCTGAAGAACCACCGTGTCGCGGTGGAGACGGTGATGGAATTCGACAATATCGAGACCATCAAGCGCTCGATTGAAGTCGGCAGCGGCGTGTCGATCCTGCCGGAAACCACGCTGGTCAACGAGGCCAGAAGCGGCCTGCTTGTAACACGCGATTTCGTTGAAGGTCCTTTCCTTCGCGACGTCGGCGTCATTCATCGTCGAGGACGCGTGCTGAGTGCAGCAGCCCGCGCCTTCATGACCCTGTTGGTCGGCCAGCGCAGGTAGAGGCGGGTCTTTGACCCGCCTCTACCTGTCCTTCGAACGCACCCGTGGTCTAATTGTGGCCATGCGCGCCAGTCACTGGTTTGTCGTGTGGACCGTCATCGCGTGTTTTGTTGCCGGCCTCTCTGTTCGTGCGCAATGGCTGAACCAACCAATGGCTGGCGCTCCGCGAACACCGGATGGCAAGATCAATATGACCGGTCCGGTCCCGCGGCTGAATGGAAAACCCGACCTCTCCGGTATCTGGCAAGTGCAAGGCGATCCGCGCGCTCCCGGCGGACTTTTCGGATTGGGTGAGTCGCTCAACTCGAGATACTTCCGCGACATTCTGTCCGACTTCAAGCCTGATGAACGCCCGCTCACACCGCTTGGTGTCGAGCGGCTCCGCCAGCATACACAGCCAGGAGCCTTCAACCCGACGTTGAACTGTCTTCCCGATGGCGTTCCTCACGGCGATCTGTTGCCGGAGCCATTCAAGATCATTCATTCGCCCGGCGTGATCGTGATGCTCTACGAGGTCGAAACCACGTTTCGTCAGATCTTCATGGATGGACGCAAGCTGCCAGCAGACATGTCACCGACGTGGCAGGGATATTCAATCGGACGCTGGGAAGGCGACACGCTGGTGATCGACACCGCTGGCTTCAACGATCGCAGCTGGCTTGACGCACGCGGCACTCCCCGCAGCACCGACATGCGCGTCGAGGAGCGCTTCCGCCGCCGCGATTACGGTCACATGGATCTCACGGTCACCATCACCGATCCCCAGATCTTCACGAAACCAATCACCTTCAGCGTCGTCGAAGAGCTCCTCCCGGACACCGATCTGCTGGAGCACTACTGCGTCGAAAACGAAAAAGATGACGCGCACATGCCGGGCCGGGAGCGGAAATAGCCCTCGTCATGGGGCCGGTGCAATCGTCCTCGGCGAAGCTGGAACCGCCGGCTCCAGGCTCGGCACTACAGCTTTCGTAGATACGCCAGCAACGCCGGCCGCTCGTCCGCCGTCACGAATCCGCGATCGATGAGCGTGCCGTTGGATGAAACAAACGGCGGAATGTTGGGCGGTGGATTCAACCGCGCGGCGCGTCTGAAGAGAGCGTCGTAGTGATCGAGCACTTCCTCCAGTGTCGCCGCCGAATTGTTTTGGAAGTACGGGGCGGTTCTACCGATTCCATGGAGTTGGGTGACGTCCATCACGCCGAGGTCGGCGGGTTGTCCCGTCAGCAGCAATCGTCCCGGGTCCGAGGTCGTGACCGTCTGGATGCTGCCGTTCCCGAGTGTGATTTGGTACGTGCGCGCGTTACGGTTCAGCCGCTCCGGACACGGCAAAAAGCCGTCGGTGGTGGGGCGAGGGCAGGCAGTCGCGATGGGGTGATAGCGCGCGATGGGGCGCACGAGTGTTGCGTCGCCCGTGGACGTACTCGGATGCAACGCGCCGCCGTGGCATTGAGCGCAAGCCCGGTTGAAAACCCTCTTTCCATCCTGCTCGAGCTGGTTCAGCTCGGGGTCCGGGTCAGGGATGCTCGAGCCGGAGCGGATCGCGTCCGCCAGAGCCTCGACTCCTTGCGACGAGAATAGTGTCTCTTGGAATGCCGCGAGGTCGTCCAGCAGACCCGGCGTGGGTTCCACCGTCACCTGCGCGTGCGCGAAGAGCGCGCCGCGGGCCTGCTCCTGCAACGTGGCGAAGCGCGCATCGTGCTGGTAGCCTCCCTGCCTGTTCGGGCCGTTGGGGTCCTGACCGAGGATGGGGAGACGCTGCTGCGCAGCCGGAGCCCAGAGCGGCAAGACGAAATCCGGTCCGGTGATCGCGACGTTGAGCACGGGCATCACCGCGCGCCAGAGATCCACCGAGGTGTCCCCCGAGGGCTGACCGGAAGCTATATCGACGACCTTGACGTTCAGAGGCAGCGGCATGGTCACGCGCACGAGCCCGTTTTCGACCAGGTTCGAGAAGTCGCTCGCGTCGTCCCCGTTCACGCGGAAGTCGTCAGCGTCAACCGGCCTGAAGAGCGGATCGTCAGCGTTCTTGTTGCGCGCGCGCTTCGCCAACAGGGCCTCAAACCGGGCCCTGGCAACCGCCGGAGAGAGTTGGAACGAGTCCGACGGGATGTGGCAGTCGGCGCATGCGCGTCCGTTCCCACCGAGTTCGTTGAGATTGCGGTCATTGAACGCCGCACGACCCCGCGCCACGTCGTCGCATGGTGGGTTGCCGCAGTTGAGTTTCGTCGCGCCGTTTCCCTGGGCTATCGCCGGCCCGGTGTTGGCGCTCCAAAGAACGCTCACGACCACGAGCACACTGCCCGCTACAACGACATTACGCTGCCATGTCTTCATGCGCTGTCTCGCTACTGGTGAACCGGCCCCGAACACGCAACCGCAACGAACGGTTCGATTTCGGCCTTCGGTAAAGAAGCTGCGATTTCCGTTTTTGGAGTCGCACAACTGCGAATGCTGTTTTGAGCAGCGCGACAGTATCGATTCGCACGTGTGGTGGCAGTTCAATACTGCACACCTGAAGATTCTTTTTTGGCGGTTTTCAGCTACAAGTGGGGCACTCAATGCTCAGCGTCGCGCGCGTCCGGCCTCCACGCAGTTGTACGGCTTGACGGTCTCGTCCGGACGCCAGACCCACGAGCGGCTCAACTCCAGCGGCGACGTGAATGTCGCCGGATCGGTAATGGTCATCGTGTAATTGAGACGGGTGCCATCGCTCGTCGGCGTGAATCGCTCGACGATGGTCGCGGATGGACCTTGAGGGATGCCACTGGGATCGAAGTACGGCCAGTCGATTCGGCTCGTCGTCACAACCAGGGTCTCGCCTTCCCATCGTCCCGTCGATCGTCCGAGCAGTGTCTTGGGTAGCGAATCGACCTTGGCGTTCGGAGTCATGTTGATCGTCCGAACCGAGTCGTATTCCTAGAGACGTAACAGGATGGTGTCGCCTTTCCTCACGAACTCCATCGGGTAGGGCTGCTCCATGATTGTCGACATGCCTTTCGGACGGCAGCCGGGTGCGACGGTGTCCGTCAGGGGATTGAAGGCCGCACGTGCCTTCTTCGCCGCATCGGTCAACGGGTAGTCCCTCCGCCACAAGCCTCCCGGTTCGTTGAATTTGGTACTCCACACCCGAAACAGCCCCGCCGTCTTGTTCGCGGCCGTGCCGCCCTCGAACCATGTCGAATTCGAGCCAAGGGCGGTGCCTTGCCAGCGCGGCTTGATGCCGGGACCAAGGACGATTTCGCGGCCGTTGGCCGCCAGGATGTTCATCGCCCACATCCGGTTCGGCGCGCGGCGCGAGGGCGAGCCGGCAACTTTGATGGTGTCGCCGACTTTCAGGTTCTCCGGCGTGGCATCGGTTCGCCGCAGGATGCTGAACGAGTTGGCTTCGATATCCCACGTCAGCAGCTTGCCGCTCCGATCCGGCGCGCGGACGATGAAGTGGACGTGCGGGTTGTGCCAGGCGACCTCGAGCAGCTGGCCCTGGATTTCGATCGTCGTCCGGTCATATTCCGAACCGGAGTGATGAGCACCAAGCGTCAATTGGCCAAAAAGACAGCAGACAGCCACCAGAAGGGACACGCGTCGCTTCATCTCGAACCTCCGTGCCTCGCGTTTCATCACTTTGACACCGGCTGGCGGAAAGAGTCACTGGCGTCCCTCAGCCAGGCGACCCGGGCTCGTCGAGATTGGGGCTTGAGCGGTTTCTACGCGGCGGTAATCCAGCCCGGCGTTGGTCGTCCCGGAAACGCGGCGCTTCGCCAGGAAATCAAAAGTGGGGCGCTTGACTGGTTCCCTATCCAGACGTCACAGCAGTAAACTCATACGAACGTAGGGCGGGCCCTCATGTGTGGACCCGCCGAGGGAGAGCACATGAGACGCCTCATTCTTGGAGCGCTGACGGGGCTGGGCGGCGCTGCGATCTTTGCGACCATTGCTGTCTCCGGCCAGGGCCGAGTCGACTCAGGCGGTGTGATGACACCAGATGGTGGCGTGCCGGCGCTGGGCACCTATAAGGTGCCGAAGACGCCGTGGGGCGAGCCGGACCTCCAGGGCACCTACAACGCCAACGACCTCCAGGGCATTCCGATGCAGCGCGCGCAGACGGTCGGGACGCGCTACAAGCTGAGCGACGACGAGTTCAAGCAGCGTGTGGCGCAGCGTGATCAAAACGTCGCCAACGACAACAGCGACGAGTTCACGCTGGAACGCGCTGAGGAGTTCGAGAAGAGATTTGGCACTGTTGGGGGCGCCGTCTCTCCACCGCCGCACTGGCTCGAGCGTGCACGGACCGTCAGCCACGTCTCCTCTTATGTCATCGACCCGCCGGATGGGCGGATTCCGGCGTTGACCGCCGCGGCCCAGGCAGCGGCGGATCAGCGTCAGCAGGCCCAGGCAGCCCGCCGGCGTCAACTGAACGGAATCGAAGCCGAGTGGACGACCGATCGCAGTAACTACGATCGCTGCATCAGCACCGGCGTCCTGCAGTCGATCACGCCGAAGATCTACAACTCCGGCAGCCGCATCGTGCAGGGCCCGGGCTGGCTCGCATTCCAGAACGAGATGATCCACGAGACACGCGTCATCCCGACGGATGGGCGCAAGCAAGTGGGCTCGGCCGTCCAGAATTGGATGGGTACGTCAGTGGGCCACTGGGAAGGTGGCGTGCTCGTCGTCGAGACGCGGAACATCAAGTCGAACTCGCCCATCAACGGTCAGCCGCTGTCGGACCAGGGAGTGCTGACCGAACGGTTCACCCTCGCGGATGCGAACACGCTCGATTACCGCATGACGATCAACGACCCGAAGGTCTACGCTGCGCCGTGGACCGTCCGGCTGCCGATACCTCGCGAAGAGGGCTACGGCTACTTCGAGTACGCGTGCCACGAGGGGAACTATGCTATGCGCAACCTCCTCAGCGGTTCACGCGCCGAGGAAAGGCGGCGTGCCGAAGCGGCGGCACGTGGAGAGAAGATCCCCGAGTATGTCGAACCGGCCGGTCGTGGCCGAGGCGCCGGCGCCGGTGGTGGCGGCGGACAGCGATAAGCGCCGCTCATCACTTCGAGGCGGGTTTTTTTGAACCCGCCTTGATCAGGACGGCGGGTCTGAAGACCCGCCGCTACACGCCCGCGAACCAGTGGAATCCGAAGTCTGAGTTGATTCCACCGGTTCCCCTGCCAAAGGCGGCCACGGAATCGACCACCTGAATCGATCGCAGGAACTTGAGGTTCTTGTAGCCGCACTGTCGCTCAACGCGCAAGCGGAGTGGCGCACCGTTGCCTCTCGGAAGATCCTGCCTGTTGAGGCCGTAGGCGAGGATCGTCTGAGGATGCTCGACCTCGAAGAGGTCGTAGCTCTCATACCACCGGTCGAAGGTCTCGATGACGACATAGCGCGCCGCAGGTGTGACACCGCCTGCCGCTTCGAGCACCCGTTGAAGCGGCGCGCCCGTCCACTCGCCGATCGCGGACCAGCCCTGTTCGCACACGTGGGCGGTGATCTGCGTGCGGGAAGGCAGGCTTTTGATCTCGTCGAGCGAGAGCTCCCGTGGACGCTGGACGAGACCGGTGATCGGCAGGCGATAGTTCCTGAACCCTTCCGATGCGTGACGTTGATACTCGTCGTTGCGCGGGTTGGTCTGATTCCAGGTCGGGAACGGGTCGGCGATTTCGCTCCGCGCGTACTCCCGCGCCAAAGGTTGGCCCGAGAGCAACAGTCGATTGGTGCTCATCGTCAGCACATCGGCCGCGCCGATCAATCCCCCGCGCACGCGCGGCGGAACGAACGTTTCGCGCGAACATCCCGTCAACAACAGACCGCCGAGCGCGGGTACGCTCGCCAGCCACTTACGACGTGATATGCGCTCGATCATCGCGTCCTCGCTTCAATACGGCGGGCCTGAAGGCGCGCCGCTACTTTCCCGTAATCATCGAACGGACCTTGCTGAAGAATCCCGCCGCCGCAACCTCCAGCACGTGGGCAACGACAAACAAAACGAGTAACACGGTGCCAATCGTATGTAGCGTCCGCGCCGACTGACGCCCCCCGAACAGATCCAGCAGCGCGGGCATCGCCGCCGTAAAGCCGGGTGACTGCGCGATGCCAGTGAGGATCATGAGCGGCACGAACACGAAGATCAGGATCAGGTACGACGTCTTCTGCAGCGTGCCGTATGTGCCACTCGACGCGTGCCTGAGCGATCGCCAGCGAAAGTGATCGCGCAACTCTGTCCGAACGTGGGCGCCCGTCAACTCGCCACGAGCGGGCAGCATCTGGTCACGAAAATGTCTCGAGTACAAATTCCAGCCGACGTACACAAGGCCGTTGATGAGGAACACCCAGGCAAAGGTGAAGTGATAATTGCGCCCCCACCTGCGGTCGCCGAGGGCCCCGGCCTGATCCCACGAGAGGCCCCAGTCGGCGAGCCTGAACGCCGCCTGATATCCCCGATAACCGGTATTCCCCCAATACAGCTCGGGGAAGTCGAGCAGGATGTGAACGCCGCTCACCAGCAAATACGCGCAGGCGACGACGTTGATCCAGTGACAGATCCGCACGCTGTACGAGTGAACGAGCCTCGACGTCTCGGCGGCTGGGCGTGGCAGTTCGGAGATCGACGTACTGTCCATCTTCACCGACCGGAATTCTACGGCCAGTCGATATCCACCTCTAGCCCGATCCGCACTGACTCGAAGCAGTTCTCAGACGTCCCGGCCGAGCTCTTGGCCTGATTCGAACAGTGGTCCACGCCTTGCTCGAGCTACTGCGCGGCGGTATCGCTGATACCGCTATTGACGAATCCCTCGACGATCGCGGCCGCTCTTGTAATGGCGATGACGTTCCTGTCGCCTCGCCGCGCGGCGATTGGGTGGTTGTGCGTCGAAACGGTGTGAGTCTTGGGGGCAACAACCGATGGAACCATATCATTCAGCACGGCGGCAGCTGGTAAGAGGCTGGATCAAAGTCGCCATCCTCGTACTCGCGGTGGCGTTGACGGCGACGTACGTTCTGGGCAGCCAGAATGCCGAATACCGCTGGTTCAAGGCTCAGTATGGTCCCTCGCATGACTCTGAACACGCCGAGGAGTGGATCGTTCGCGATTTCTTCCGCGATCGGCGCGGCGGCACGTTCGTCGACGTGGGCTCCAATCACTACCGTTCTCTGAGCAACACCTACTATCTCGATCAGACGCTCGGCTGGTCCGGTATCGCGATCGATGCGCAGGAGGAATACGGCCCAGACTACGTGACCCATCGGCCGCGCACGAAATTCTTCTCGTTTTTCGTGAGCGATCAATCGGACGCGAAGGAATCACTGTTCGTGCCGCGCACGAATAAACTCGTCGCCTCGTCCTCCCCAGGCTTTTCCGGCCGCTTCGATACTGCACCGCAGGAAAGAAAGGTATCGACGATCACGTTGAATGATCTGCTCGACCGCGCGGGCATCTCAAAGGTCGACTTCCTGTCGATGGATATCGAGCTGGCAGAACCCAAGGCGCTCGCCGGCTTCGACATCGAGCGGTTCAAGCCTTCTCTCGTCGTCGTCGAGTCCCATGCCGAGATTCGTCAGCAACTGCTCGACTACTTCGTGAAGCATCGTTACAGTGTCGTGGGCCGCTATTTGCGCGCCGATCCCGACAACCTGTGGTTTGCACCGTCTGATGCTCCATTGCCGGAGGGACTGGACATCAACCACACGCACTGATCCGCGAACGTGGCGGTGCGAACGGTCCCGTGCTCCTGAGCCGAGCGCAGCACGTGCTCAACTATCACCGAGGGTCTGACGTCTGGCCTGATGCGCTCTTTGAGCGCGCTTGACACCAAGATTCTTATGTCTACACTGTAGACACTACCGTGGATACCATTGGACAGTTCGAGCAGGCCGTGCTGGTCGCGCTCGTTCGATTGGGCAAGGAGGCCTATGGCAGGGCGATCCTGAACGAGGTCCAGAAACGCCTCGACCGCGAGGTGTCGGCAGGCGCTGTATACGCGACACTCGAACGCCTCGAAGCCAAGGGTCTGGCCTCGTCGACCCTGGCGCCAGGCACGGCGATTCGAGGTGGACGCGCCAGACGATATTTCGTTCCTACTGCCGCTGGTGTTCGAGCACTGAGCGATGCGAAGTCGGCGACTGTCCGGATGTGGCGCGGCCTCGCCCGGCCGCTGAAGGTGCGAACATGAGCGACACACAGATGGATCCGCCGCGCTGGGCGCACGCGCTGCTCAAGTCATTCGTGAGGCCGTCGGACACCGAATCGATTCCAGGCGACCTGCTCGAGGAGTATCGAGAAGTCAAACGGCCATTATTGGGACGACGACGCGCTGACGCGTGGTACGTCAAACAAGCGTTCAGCGTGCTCTGGAGTGTGGTGTGGCCGTGCGTCGTCGCGATTGCGGTGCTGAGGATTCTCTCGTTCCCTCTTCCACGCGGATGGAATCCGAGTCTCGTCCCCGCGCCGGGCGCGTCGTTGCTAGATGCGCTGGTCTTTCTGTGGGCCGGGTATTACGGTTCACAGCGGAACGGCCGCCTCAGCACGGGCATCGTCACGGCCACCGTGACGAGCGTGCTCGGCTTCACGACCTTCTTCATCTATGCGGCTATCACGCGGCCAGCTCTCCTCCTGGCTCCGTTTGCGAACCCGTTCATTTTCGTCATCATGACGGTATTGCTGGCGATCGCGGTGACCTTTGGCATCGTCGCAGGAATGGCCGGTGCCGCTGCAGGCCGGTGGTTTCCTCCCAGTCGCTGGAGGACTCGCCTCTCCTGACGATTCTTCGAGCGTCGCCCTTGAAGTCGGCGGTGACGCAGGTGATATTCCTAAGTGACCTGCGCACGGTGTCCGCCATGCCGTTACGCCGTCTGCAGGGAGGATTTTGATGAAACGCATCGCTCTCATCTGCATTGCGTGGCCAACGCCTACCTCGACGCGTTTCTCGAAGGGAAGAAAGATCTGGTGCCGTGGGGCTATCCTTGCAACCGCACGGAAGGCGGCGCTCATACCGGCAGCGGCTCACTCACGGTTAGCTGCGATGTCGGGGTGCCGAGTGGTGTGAACATCTCCAATCGCCGCTTCGTGGTGGACCCGACGATCGGTTCGGTCGTGGTGTTCTGCACCTTCGGCGCAGGGAACGCGGCCGGCGGCAGCGGCGCACCCGATACTCACCTTTTCCGCGTGGAGAATGGCAAGCTGCGTTACGTGCATACGCTGACGCATTTGTTGCAGGCAAATTTTCGCGGTGGACGTGGCGGTACTCGTGGAGGCGGAACTGGCGGACAAGGCCGAGCCGGCGGTCAAGGCGCCGAAACCTCGCCGAACACTCAGCGCTAGACTACGACGCCTCGCACGTAGGGGTGGATCTTAGATCCGCCTGGCGCCGACAACGATGATTCGACTCAGTATGTAGAATCAACGCGTGCGGGAGGTGTCCCTCATGCGTCCGCGTCCGCGTCGCGTGTGCAGCGTCTTGATTGCCGTTGCGATGTTGCTGGCCCTCCCACGCTCCAGCCTGGCGCAACCCGAGAAACCTCGGGCGGTCGTGACCACACCTCACTTTGCGTTCTTCAGTGATCGAGAAGTCAATCTCGATGACGCGCTGATTGCGGCAGGGCGGGCGCGACGCGCCAAGTCGCAAGAGTTGTTTCAGACGGGCGAAAAGGCATGCTTCGACAAGCTACCGCCGGCTGAACGAGCGGCATGGGCGCGCGCCGTCGACTATTACGCCGAGATCATCGCTCCAGTCCCTATCTACGCGCGCGAGCAGATCCTCTTCCGGCTCGAGCTGATAGCGGGTAGTGATTGGGCAACCGGAGACGATCGGAACTTCCTGGCGATCGCCCGGAGCATTCGCGCGGCGGCGATGCTGGCCTACGAACGCTGCCGCTGGCCCGTTCAGGATGCGAGCAATCGTCGCTGGATCGAACATGCCGTTGCTCTGTTGAAGGTCCACGAAGCGGCGCTCGGCGAGCGTCTCGCGCAGGTGTACGGCTCTTCGTGGGGCGGTTTGCCGTATCGGGTTGACATCGTGGACAGCGTGCTTTTGGGGGGCAATACCCAGCAATTTGTGCCTGCGGGACCGCACATCCTGATCTCCAGTTCGGCGTCTGACAATCAGGGCCCTGGTGCGCTGGAAGTTATTTTCCACGAGGCCAGTCACCCGCTGGCCGGACAGATGGAAGGAGTCCTCAAGCGGGCCATGAGCGCCAGGGGCACTGCGATTCGCAGCGACGTCTCACACGCCGTGATCTTTTACTTGACTGGCGAAATAGTGCGTCGCGCCCTGGAGCAGACTGGCGAACTGTACACACCGTATCTCTACTCGCTCAAACTCTTCCCGGACAGCACTCGCGATGCGCTCTCGAAAACGTTGTCGCCGTACCTAAGTGGACAAGGCACGTTAGTCCAGGCGATTGAGAACCTGGTTCAGGCGCTCGGTCCTACCGGGCAGTAACGCGGCTCCGCCGGCGATCTCAAAAGCCGTCACACACTCTGTAAGTGGCAGTCAGCGCGAGCTGAGCCAGGCTGGCACCGCCGGCGTCGGGATGGACTTTCGGCCCGCGGTGACTTCCCAGTGGCTGAACCAGGAGTTCGACGGGGCGCCGACGAAATTATCCGGCTGCCGATACGCGGGATCCTCGAGCGCCTTCGCGAGCGTCACGAAGCGGTAGCCGCGGCGGACAATCGCGTCCGCGACCGCACTGAATCGATCTGCATTGAGGCTGTTTGCATGCAGGAGGATGACCTGCGCGATCTCGTGGCCGATCGTGCGTCGGGACACCTCCTCGAAAAACGAGAACACTTCGTCGATGTAGCGCAGGTAGTCGTCGGCAATTCGCGCAGCCGCAGCACGGTCGCCGCGCCGCAGCGCGCCGGCGTATTCCGCGGCGTAGACGAACTCGTCGTTGTCGATCGTGACTGGCGCGACGGCGTAGCCATGGCCGGCGAGAAATGCTTCAAAGGCGCGACGCGTCTCGAGATCGGCGCCTACGTGGAGGAACGGATGGCGGAAGAACCGCGGAGTCCGTCCGCGCTCTTTCAGGAGCGCCCGCGTGACCGTCTCGCCGCGGAGCACGTCGGCTTGGAACTGGTCGAGCGGGATCGTGTTGAGATCGCGATGCGAGTACGTGTGATTACCGAGTTCGAGCCCGGCGTCGAGCCACATCCTCAGCAGCCCGATCCGCCTTTCCATATCATCGGCCGTCGGGCCCGCCCGGAGGCCGCTCTCGTTGACGAAGCCGATCGCCGGCACGTTGTGCTGTCGTATGGCAGTCAGGAGCCTCCGCGTGAGGTCCTCGAGGGTTGCGGTGTCGGTCGCGACCGCCCCGGCGGACGTCGCCGGCAGATCGTCGAAGGTCACCGCGACGGTCCGTTCGATCGCGCGAGTGTCACGGATCGCGGTCGCCGTCAGGACGAGTACGGCGAATGGCAGCGCGGCGCTCAGACGATAGAACTTCATGGAGAGACGACGGCAGACAGCTCCAACGTGATGATAGCCCCGCGCAGGTCGGCCACGTCTTCAGCGCGGATAACGGTCCCCCCGCCACTCTCA
The DNA here is from genome assembly GCA_035649635.1 of Vicinamibacterales bacterium. Lineage (GTDB taxonomy): Bacteria > Acidobacteriota > Vicinamibacteria > Vicinamibacterales > UBA2999 > Gp6-AA40. The sequence continues at coordinate 55,924 of DASRJE010000056.1, forward strand.
ATCCCGTGTGCATAGACGGGGAGAGCCATGCCGCACGCGGCATACGCCCCGTTGAGCGCGGTCCGCAACTCCACGATATGAACTGCGCGTGCGACGGTTACTCCGGTCTCGAGCACGGGATCCGTGAACGCGAATGGGTCGCCCCCGCATTTCAGCCGGACAGCGTTCGTCCGTTCCCGGAGTTCCTGGAAGTGCAGCGCACGGATGGGCGTGACCGTTGGGACAAGGGGTCGTCGCTGAAGGGCGTCACCCCAGCTCCATAAAAGACGAACCAACCCCTCAGTGCGGGGTTCGTTATCTCGCAATTCTGCTCAAAAGCCGCAGAGAAGTGTCGGACGTTGTTGCTCGGAGCGTTTGAGAAGACGGCACTGTACACGCGAAACGACCCCGCAACCTGATTACATCCGCGATGATCGAACGTCACGTCCAATCCCGGATGCCCCGGCGACGCGAATGACTCGGTCTCGAGCTGGAGTGGTCGAGCGTTCGAGAAGGCGCATGCCGCGGTCGCCGTCAGCCATGTCCGCATCCTGCTGCCCTTCCTGCTGGGCGTGCTGGCGGCTTTTCCGCTGTATCGCGAGCACGCCCCCGGGGGGTGTCGTTCCAGGCGTTCGCGCTCTTCATGGGAATCGCCATGAGCATCACCGCGTTCCCGGTGCTGGCGCGCATTCTCGAAGAGCGCGGACTGACGAGGACCCCGATCGGTGCGACGGCGCTGACCTGCGCGGCAGTCGACGATGTGTCCTCGTTTTCACCTGTCGATAGGGACAGCGACGACTTCAATTGCAGGTCGTTCGGGGTCGCCCCGTGGTCGACGTGCAAGGCGTATGAACGACCTCCGGGTAAGGCTCTCGGACTGGTGGGGCTTTTGCGCAGTTCGATTCTCGAAGCGCGTACCTTGTTGAGGTTGCGGAAGATTGGATATGGAACGGACGGCAGACGGCTATCGGTTCTCAGTTCTCGGAACCGTCGTACCAATCGGAGCAAGCGGGGCTTCCAACTGCCCGCTTCGAATGGCGTCCCCACGCGCGACACCCGCGGTTGGACTGGCTGTGGGCGGCTGGCTGAGGGCAGCCTAGAGGAGTGGCTTGACCACACATGCGCCTCGCGCGCACCTGCTCGCCCTACCCGAACCGATCCTTGAAGACTTCTATTACGATTTCGTGCGACCTGGCACCAGCCAGGTCGCCGCTGCTTCGTGAGTCACAGTCGCAGACACTCGATGTGCTGAATGGCACAGCCAATAGGTCGGCCCGTACGGGATGATGTCGGTGGCCCTCCGTGGGTGCGATCGAGCTTTCCGAACGTCGATACGGAGCAGAGAGGCAAGACGCGATGACGGGATCGATTCGAACGCTACGAGTTGAAAAGGGATTCGGCTTCATCAAGGACGGTGCGGGGAAGGAGTACTTTTTTCACCGGAGCGCCGTGTATGGCGAAGGCCTTGAGAATCTGAAGGAGGGCGACGGCGTGGAATTCGACCTCGGCGAAGGGCCCAAGGGTCCGCGGGCCGAGAACGTCCGGCGCACAACGACCTAACGGGACCGACGGTACGCGAACCCCGGTGCGGGGTATTTCATGTCATCGAACGCGGTCGGCAGGGTCGGCAGGTACGGAAGTGCTGTTCGCGATGCGAGACGTGCATCTCGTCTATATCGCCATGCCGCCATTTCTGCACTACGAGCAGGCGCGAGCCGCTCTCCGCGGGGGCAAGCACGTCATCGTCGAGAAGCCTCTGGCGGTCACGATGGAGCAGGCCGACAAGATCGTCGCTTTCGCTCGAGACACGCGGCGTCTCCTCGTCACGAACTTGATGCAGCGCTACAACCCACTCTTCTCTCAGATCAAGCGACGTGGAGAGCCTCTTACGCCCCGTCCGAGCGAATGCTCAGTGCGCGTCACAAGACATACGAGGCCTATCACCGCATCACGCTGACGTCGGTACCCGCAACAAAGATGACGGTCTATG
>DASRJE010000057.1:0-51290 GCA_035649635.1 Vicinamibacterales bacterium
AGACCCGCCTCAAGCCGCCGTGTATGAAGGCGGGTCTAAGACCCGCCTCTACCTGCCACGAAGCATTTAGCGCGAAGCCGAAGGCGCGCCACCGCCGGCGCTGAACTCCCGGCGCGTGATCAGGCCGTCCCCGTCGCTGTCATAACGGTTGAAGCTACGCGTCGTCCACTTCCACTCATCCGGAGTCAGCGTGCCACTGCGGTTGGTGTCCAGGCTTGCGAAGCTGTCAAACTGCCCGCCGCTGTCGGCGCCAACCACCTCGGCGCGGCTGAGAACGTTGTCGTTGTTACGATCGAGCCAGTCGAAGGCATCCGCGCTGCCGTGCCACTCGCTGCGCTCGACGCGGCCGTTGCGATTGACGTCGAGGTTATCGAAGCGATCGTCACGATCGTCATCCGATGTGCTGGTGAATTCCGCCAGGCTCAATGCGCCGTCGCGATTGCGGTCGGCGCGCCGGAAGTATTCGGCGTTGTAGAACCACTCGCTGGACGTCAGGCGTCCGTCACGGTTGCGGTCTATCTGGCGGAAGGTTTCCTCGTTCCAGGTCGCCGTCATCGTCGGATCGAAATCCTCCTCGGCCGCACGGGCGGCTCGACGCGCGCCCGGCTGGACCTCATCGCCTGACAACACGCCATCGCTATTCCAGTCGTGGACGTCGAACGATCCGCGACTGCCGTTCCACTCTTCGCGCTCGATTATGCGGTTACCGTTGCGGTCCATGTTCTGGAATCGAATGCTGCGGTCGTTGCTTGCAGAACCGCTCGCTCCGCGACAATAACGCCTGTTTCCGCCGGGCACAGTGTCTTCACCGAATTTCTGCTGATACTCGGGCGAGTTGATAAACGTATCCACGAGCGCGGCCATGGACTCGCGACCCTGCACGTGGCTGTTCAGACCTCCTGGGTCTGGCGCTCGGCCCAGCAAGTGGCGATACAGATTGCTCACCGCCTGGTTGCGATCGTTCGCTGGTGCAAAGCGCTGCAGATGTTCGGGCGACCTCGCGACGTCCCGAACGATCTCGCGCACGCTCGTCTGTCCGTTCCTCAGTTGCTCGGCGCGGGCGTTGCCTTCGCTGCCGGCCGGGCGCTCCAACACTTGTCTATAAATCGCGTCGACCGTGCTGTCCGCATCTGAGGTGCACGGCTGCTGGGCGAAGCTGAGTGCGGGAGCAAGGACGATAGCCGCCAACAAAACAGTTGCTCGCATGATCTCCTCCGATTCGAGCGAGTTGCTCGACGTACTCGAAGGAGGTTGGTGCAAGATCAACGCCCAACGGATTCGCGCTGTTTTGCTCCGGGAAACGGCGAAGCTCGTGGACCCAGCGCGGGCGTAGAGTTTACAAACGTCCACTGCCTCTGCAGCGCGGATGGCACAGCCGTACGCACCAAGCCCCGCCGCTGCGGGGCTTGGTGGTTGCGCTGAGTGAGGCGTGCGCGATCGACTCGCCGACGACGTCCCGCTGCTCCAGGGTCGTCCTCGGAGCGTCCTCGGCCTAAGGGTTCACGTTCACGTGGCCGAACATCTCGAACTGGCCGCTCACGGGGTTCTTGAAGTGCGGGTTGATCAGGCAGATCACCAGGTAGCGGCCTCGATTGGGGAACTGCACCACCTCGACACGATCGCGGACCCCGAGCGCGTAGAGTGCGGGAGAGGCCGCGATCTGTGGTGGTGGTGGAGGGGGAGTAGGCGGGACAGCGGCAATCGGCTGAATGATTACCGGCGCCAAGGGTGCGGCGGTGTTTGGTTGCACGTTCGTGAGCAGGAAGAGGGTTCCGGGATCCAGCCCCCTGTAGATTCGCCCATTCGGGTCGTTGATGAAGAGCGATGACGGGTTGTTCACCGGATCGAACACGGGTACGGTGATGTCGTCGGGCTGCGTTCCATCATCGTACACGGCGACCCAGTGAAACCCCGCGATGATGAAGTTCACCGATCCACCCGCTTTGATCGTGACCTCATGAGGGACGAGTTGGTGGACGTTGCGATTGTTCGGGGAGCGATTCGGGCTCCGGTCGAGGATATTCGCCGCGTCGGCCGGCCACTGCCCGAAGCTCACGGTCGCGCTCGCTAGCGGACCGGTGACGGGTGGCGAATGATGCTCATGTTGCTCGTTCTGAGCGGCTGCCCGGCCGGACATTGCCACTCCAAATCCTGCGGCCATTCCGCCTGTGGCCGCAGCCTTGATCAGATCCCTTCGCGAGTGTGTTTTCGCCATCTGTCTTCCTCCTGAACTGACGAGGGACGCGCGTCAACTGCATGCGTTTCTTCGCAGCTAAGTAGCACTCGTTAGTAACGACCGGCCCGTGGGGAACTAACAGCCGGTGATCGGGTTACCCAACACGTCAGGTGCGTTGCAGTGAAGCCTGAAGCCTCGCCGCACCCTCGAGGGCCCTTACTTACCCGCCGCGGGTTGCGCGGCGGTTGGATCGATGCCCGCCGGGGCAACGTTCGGACCGTGCACGGTCCGGTGAGAGAGGAACTGCCACTGCCCGTTCCGCTTCGCATACACGCGCTCGAACCAGATCGAGTTAAGACGTGCAGGCGTAGACGGATTTCGATTAGCGGGCACAAAGAGGCTGACGTAGCGACCGTAGGTGATCGCCACATCGCCGTGCATCTCGACCTTCACCCGATCGAGATCGTGAACGAGATATTCCTTGTCGGCGACGCGTTTCAAGAAGGCGGCCTTGTCGTCGGTCATCAGCGGCCGTCCGCCGCGTGTCCACCCATCGCCATGCACGAAGCTGAAATCCGGCGGTGTTACGCGGTCGATGAACGCGACGTCGCCGCGAACGACGGCGTCCTCGATTTGCTGCTCGAGCGCGAGGACCTCGGATACTGCGCCGGTCGCATGCTGTTGAGCTTGCAGCGTCGAACCGCACACGATCGCCAGCGCGACGATCGTCAACCGCCCGAGGCACGAAGGAGCGCGAGAGGGTCGCGGCATCGATTCGTCGTCTACGGAACGACCGTGATGGTGGCGTATGAGCCGCTCGGCGTCATGTCGATGTTGTGTGCCTTGACGATCAGCCGGGCGTTGGCGTCGCGTTCCTGCGCGATCACAACCTCGCGAAATTCGGGATCGCTCTGTGCGGCCTTCAGCCGTTTGTCCCGTTCTTCCTTCGACGGGTACGCACGGATATAGATAAACGTGTCAGCCGCGTCGATCCCGAGCTCAGGATCGCTCTGTTGCGGGATGAAGTAGCCAACGTTGGTGATCTTGTGACGGGCGTAAATAGCGGCCGTCCGGCTCGCGAAGCGCGCGGCGAGCGCGTCCCGTTTGCCTGGTTGTGCCTTGTAGATGCGCAGCTCGTAGAAGCCCGGGAAGGTCTGTTGCTGGGCGTATCCCCAGCCCAGACCCGCGATCCCGAAGGTGATGCCGGCGACGGCAAGAACTTTCCACTTCAGCATAGCGACTCCCGCGGCGACCCGTGTGGCCCCGGCATTCTACGCCCGATCGCGTGCAGGTGGATCCCGGTGGACGCCGGTACGGCCGGCGTGGTGAAATCGACCGTCGTTACGGGGCAGGGAGACGGCCATGACACAACGTCTTGGAAACATCTTGCTCGCGGGCACGAGCATCCTTCTCGGGGGCGTGACGGTTCTCCCGGCGCAGTCGCCAGCACACACGCCGCTGCCTGCTTCCATCGTCTCGCCACCAGCGCAATCTGCGGCCGGCGAGGAAGTGCTTGCCCTCGAGCGAAGCATCGCTGTTGCCCTCGTGAACGGGGACGCCGCGTACTTCGATCGAGTCACGTCACCTGACTTCGTGATGGTGCACGGCGATGGTTGGACGTACGGTGGACAGCCCACGCTGGTTGACGACAAAGCAAGCTTCATGCGACGTGTGGCGAACAAGTCGTATGCCGTCCACGATTACGACGTTCAGTCGGTTGAGATGCACGGCGACGTCGCGGTGACATACGGCCGCTACATCGGCCACATTCCAAGCTCGCCGCCCGGCCGGCAATGGTTCTACGTCTGGTATCAGAAGGTGTACGCGAAACGTGACGGGCGCTGGCTCTACATCTCACACAGGACGGTCGATGGCGCTCACTACGGCGTAGATCGGAAATCGGTCAGCGTCGAGTAGCGTCCGGCCACGTCGCCACGGCACGCGGTCAGGGGCGGGCTCCTTGCGGCGTAACGATGGGTGTGCGAGAGGGAGGCACATACTTGTCCCGAAGTTGCTTGCGGTATTCCGGGTACAGTCCCGCCGCGCCGCCGCGAAGTGCTTCGAGCGGGATGTTGAACTTCTCCGTCAGTTCGGCGAGATAAGGGTTCGTTCCGGGCAGGTAGTGCGGCACTTCTCCAGCCGGCCTGACCAACTCCAATGCGGGCTCGCACGGCTCGGGGGGCACACGGATCGACGGATCGTACACCCAGGTCCTGCTCCGAAGGTACGGTTCCTCGAGGTAGATCGGGTCGTACACGATCATCGTAATCAACAGGTGGTCACCACGGCGGACGATGTACTCGCGGATCGTGGCCTCAGTGCTTGAGGGCACGCCGTTGTGTGAGAGCACGCCCTCCGTCAGGTGCGTCGTCGTCACAAGCAGCGCCTCGCCCTGCCAGGTGCCCGTGGAGAAGCCGGCGGCGGTATGTCGGGCAAGCGGAGACGGATGCTCGCGCCCGTCCATCCAGATCGCGCGGGGGTTGCGGTCCACTGCACCACTCATTTTCCACGCGACGACGCGGCCCGAGATTGGATCGATCTCGGAGGTGATCTGAAGGCTCTGCGGTCCCCGGACCACGTAGTGACTCGTATACATGATGCACTGCCGCTCGGGCAAGGCCAGGTACGAAAGAATGAACGCGTCAGCCCGCGCCCGTGCCTCGTCGTTGATTGGAAGCCCCGCGTAGTCGCCCGGTAGCATGCCTTCGAGATCTTCGTGGCCCCGCGCTGCCCAGAAACCGGTGAGATCAACCTGTGCGAAGGCCGGGGTGCTGGCCAGCACCGCGACCGCGGTCAGCACCGCGCGCATGGCACTGAGATAGAGAGAACGCCTCGCATCGGTAGAGATCATGACCGGTTCACCATCGCGCTGAGCATGGCGACGGATCCCATCTGGATCCATCCGGCTCACGCTTGAAGGCCGGACTGGTCTCATAGGGCATCTGCAGATACGTCGGATCTACCACCGTTGCGGCGATAACGAGCCAGTCGGTACCGTCCGGTTCTCTGAAGACGTTCCAGTACTCGGTCATCGTGGCGTTCGCACTGTAGGGCACGCCATTCCTGCGCAGGTACCCTGGACGCATGTTCTTTGTCACGACTTCGAAGCTGGCGTATCCACGCATTTGCGCGTTCGGCGTGGTCCCGCTCTCGCGCCCTCCGGATCCCCCCGGAGGCAGACCGAGCCAGCGCGCCACAGACTGTCCCTGCCATGTCGGGCGGCCGCTCGGTGGTGCGGCGCCGAAGTTGAGCACACGAGTCTGCATGCCGGCGTCGGTGTCTACCTGCAAGGTATTCTCGTCCTGCCAGCCGATGCGCAGGCGTCCAGGAACCCGCATGAGGCCCGCTGCGCCAAACCCCCTGCAGATCTCGCCGGCCGCTTCGTCCTTCGCGGGATCCCATGCTTCGGCGACGCGGCGCGCTTCTGCGTTGATTGGAATGCCGCCGATAGGGCCGAAGAAGTCGCCCTTCGCGGGAATCACCATGCGGAACCGCCACTCCTTGTTGACGACTGAGACCCAGTAGCCGGTCACGTCGATCGGAGCAGCGGCCTTCGCCGCTGGCGCTGGCGTCGTGGGGCCACGCCCTTGCCCCGCGACGACAGCAGTGACGCTCATCACCAGAATTATCGCAGCGACGAGCCCGACACGATCGATGCTGCGCCCGGTCATTGTGGCGACGCGCCCTTCGACGTCAGACCCTGGTAGATTGCCTCGACGAACATCGCCGTGGTCCACGGGCCAGTCTCTGATCCGTACTGCCGCCGATAACCCGCCGCCGGATTCGCTCGCTGAATCTCGTCCAGTGTTCGCCCTTGTTTGACGAGGTCCGCGACGCGGTCATGGATGATCGTCACCATATCGCGGTAATCGACGACGTCAGTCGTCCCGCAGAGCCGTCCGTGGCCCGGCACGATGAGCGTGCCGTCTTCCTGAAACGGAAACGGCGTTGAATCAAATGTCATCTCGACGATGCGGTTCAGGCTCATGAGAACACCCTGAATGGAACCGCCCCGTGCAAGATCGATGAGGGGAAAGCGTGTCACATCGAAGACATCGCCGGTCATCAACACATCGGACCGCCGGAAGTACACCAGGCTGTCTCCATCGCTGTGAGCCGCTGGCTGGTGCATCACCTGGATGGCCTCTCCGCTCAGCACCAGCTTGCGCTGATGTTCGCCGGAGGCGGCCGAATACGTGCTCGTGGGCAACGCCGCCGGCGGAAACGGTGCCTGTTGGCCCGTCGGTGCCGACATGCGGGTGAGGACACTCTCCTCGGCAAGGATCGCCGCGTACTGCGGGTCGATGATGCCGAACCTGCGAGTGCCAGCCGGGTGAATCGATTCGCCCGCCGCCGACAGCACCGCGTTGCCGCCGACATGATCGGGATCGGCGCTGGTGTTGATCACGAGTCGGATCGGCCTCGGCGTGAGCCGTCTGATCGCCACGAGTAGGGACTCGGCGATGTCCGCGCGACCGGCGTCGGTCACCACGACGCCGTCCCGCCCGATGCGAATCGCCACATTGCTGCCCGCGCCGGCGATCATGTAGAAGTCCGGCTTGATCTCGAGGACCGTGAGCGGACCGTTGGTCTCTGTTGGCTTCTGCGCCGCGACCTGTATCGACCGTCCGCCGGCCGCGCACACGATGAGGGCGGCGATCAGCCAAAGAGCACGGCCCCTTGATAACCCCGCGGAGCCCTTGGCTGGTTGCATTGAGAGCCTCCTCGAGTGTGTTCAGCGTCCGGCGACATGTTATTCCGAAGTTCAGTCGAGTTCAGCGCCTTCTTGTCCATCGTAGCCTTGGCAAAGGTGGAGTTGCGATTGGGGAAGTCGATGGATAATGGCGTTCCCAATCGAGGGAATGTCGGATTAAAGGGGGAGCGAATGCCACGACAAGCGACGTTTGCCGTTGCACTGATCGTTACCGGGCTCGCGTCTGCGGCGTTCGCGCAGGGCTCTCCGCAGGCGCGTCCGCCTCTCTTCCTGAGCGAATCATGGAGGGCGCTGTCGGCGCCGCCCGACGACCACGGTGCGTGGCCCGCCTCGCAGCAAGGTGTCTCGAGCCCGAACCTGCAGTTGACGCTGCACGGTACCTCAGGGAAAGAGATTCAGCTGGTGGCCGTTCGCGGGTCGGCCGATCTCTATCCCCTCAATCTCTGGACAGGCACGACGACGTCGCCAAGTGCCGCGACACTTCGTGATCGCAATAACTTTGTCGATCTGACCAACCCGCTCTCCAAGATCCGATGGGTGGTCAGGACGTCGGGTTTTCATCAGGTGCGACCGGTCGTGAAGCTCGCTGACGGGACGTGGCTGGTCGGCGATCGCGCGACGGGTCCGTCCGCCGACTTCAACGAGACTGATGTCTCGATCGCCGACGTCCGCTGGATCAAACTCGACATCGCGCGCGTCGTGGCCGTCGGCAACTGGATCGAGCATCCCGATTTGAGCAAGGTCGACGAAATCGGCTTCGCCGACCTCATGCCGGGTAGCGGACATGGCCCCGGCGGTTACGTGAACGTGGGCCGGATCGAGGTGTACGGCAAGCCGATGAAACGGTAATTGCCACCGGAAAGAGGCGCGGGATTAGATCGTAAATCGCTGTGAACGTCTTTGGCATTGTTGCACGCCAGAGGGAGGGGACCGTCATGCGAGCAACGGCAACTTTTTTCGCACTTTTGTTGTCGATACCCGGACTCGCCGCCGCCCAGGATTGGGAGGAGTACGTCAGCCGGCAGGACGGCTTCAGCATCAATTTTCCGGGCCAGCCACGTGTCACCGAGACGACGTGGAAATCACAGTTGAACTACACGTTGCCCGCGCGTATATACAGCGCCGAGCGTGCACAAGGTCGCTACTCGATTACCGTCGTCGACTATTCTTCACTCGAGCAGCAGGGGATCGAACGTTGGAAAGAATGCCCGCCGGGCAACGCGCAATGCCGCGACGGCGGTGCCACGATTGGTCCCGGCTACTGGAAGCAGGATGAACGCGGAGCGCTCGTGTACGCGGTCTCGAAGTTCCTGCGGCCTCCGTATCAGGTGACCTACTACGCCTGGGACTGGCAGGACATGGTCGAAGGGACGTCGCTGCAGTTGAACAGCACCGACGGTCGCAGAACGCTCGTGTATGTTGCCATGCATGAACGCAAGCTGTACCTGATCGAAGCGTCCGTGCCCGAGGGGCGCCCGGAGCCGGGACTCTTTCAGCAGTCGCTTGGTTGGCTCGACAAGGAGGGGAATAGAATCCGCTACACCGAGACCATCTATTCGAATTCGTATCACGGTCTGGGTGTTTACCCGCGACCGGCATATCGGGTAACCAACCGAGCGCAGTAGGCAAACGGGCGAAAATCAGCGTCTACGCGAATCGCCCGCGACGTCGCAGTCGGAAACTGGATCGAGCATCCCGATTTGAGCAAGGTCGACGAAATCGGCTTCGCCGACCTCATGCCGGGTAGCGGACATGGCCCCGGCGGTTATGTGAATGTTGGGCGAATCGAGGCGTACGGGAAACCAATCAAGCGATAGAATGCCGCACCAATCTATTGGACGCCGTTGAGCGTGACGTCGAACACCAGTGTCGCGTTGGGTGGAATCGTAGGTGGGCGGCCGCTGCTGCCGTACGCAAGGTCGGGTGGAATGACGAGGCGGCGTTGTCCACCGACACGCATGCCGGCTATGCCCTGATCCCATCCGCGGATCACCTGACCCGTTCCGAGACGGAACTGGATCGTGTTCGAGTCGAACTGCGTGCCTTTGGCGTCGGGTCTACTCGAGTCGTGCAGCCAACCCGTGTAGGCCACGGTCACTGTGTTGCCCGAAGCCGCAATCGCTCCCGTGCCGACCACGAGATCGGTCTGCGAGTAGGGCGCGCTTGTCGTCGATGGTGTGGGTGATGCCGTTGGCCCATCGTCGCTGCTGCAGGCGGCGACGACGACCAACGCCAGTATTGGTATGACGCGTTTCATTACGTGTGATTGCTATTTTGACGTACAGCGCAGGCTTTTGGCCTGCATGTGCGCTCAGGCGGCGACGGTCAGAAAGAGAGCGGCGACCGAAACGAAGATCAGGGCGAAGCCCGCAGGTATCCACAACAATCCGAAATCTGATTCCATGTTCCTTCCAGGAGTTTTGTTGGAGGGGCGATTGTGAATCGCCGGTGAACATTACGTCTCTCTAGAGCGTAGCATTCGGCGGCGGATTGAGATTTGTGGTATGGGCGCGGTCACGACATATTCGAGTCGCGATGTGAAGCGGTGTGAACGACGTCATCTCCCAACTCCCAATCTCCAACTCCCAAGCACCGGGTGCGTTGGAAGTTGGGAGTTGGAATTTGGGAGTTGAGTCGTTTCAGAAGTTGATTTCAGCGCTGATGCGGAACAACCTCGGTGTCAGGATGGCGCGTGGCAGCAGCCAGTTGCCACCGGGCACGAAGTTGTTGTTGTAGGTCAGAATCGCATTCGAGTTCAGCGCGTTGTAGAGGTCGAGCCCGACCATGGCCCGCCTGCCCCCGAAACGAAACAGCTTCGCGACACGAAAATCGAGCTGGTTGATCCGGTCGCCGTAGCGGCTTCCCGGCTCGAGCAGATTGATGGTGACGTTGGTCACGCTGCCCGCAGGTGGACGTCCCAGCTCCTGGGCGACGACGGACGCTGGCACAGCGTAGTTTGCAGCCAGCAGTGCGCCCGGCTTGCTTTGCATCACTCCGCTGACCTGAAGATCGACACGCGGAATGGTGTACGTGGCGAGTGCCCGGAATTGCGTCAACACGCCATAGGCCACGTGGCAGTACGGGCTCGTAGTGTTGACGGCGGAGCCGACCAGACCGCCACCGATATTCGTGTTCAGCTCCGGCAAGCCGGCTCTGACGTCGCACGCGTCCGCCACGTTCTGCCCGGTGCTGGTGCCGCCCTGGAAGGTCAAGCCACCCTGAGTGCGCACGTTGAGCGTGACGTCCAGTCCATTGAAGTACTGGTACCAGTTCCCGTAATCGCGCGCCAACGCAGTCAGATTGTTGATGCGTCCGAACAGCGACGGATCGATGTCGAAGAGGCCTTCGATTCGATAGCCGCCTCCATTGGGAAGCCGCGGATCCGAAGGCGCGGTGATTCCGTACTGCGTGTAGCTGGACGAGGTAGTGAAGAGGTTGTCGTTCAGCGTGAAACCGCTGAACCAGCGCCGATGATAGGCGATCTCGATCGATGCGCGCGCCATCAACTGTTGCTGCACTGAAGCGCTCAGGCCCCAGTCATTCGAGCGCACGCCCCAACCGTTCAGCACGTTGGGAGCAAAGGAGTTCGTCAGCGTGTCTGTGCCGAACGCGAGATTCGAGATCTGGCCGCAAAAGTCGCCGCCACCACCACCCCGCCGGTCCTGCTCGAGCGGATTCTGTAAGTCGCAGTCAGGCTGGAAGTTTCCATTCGCGTCGGTCCATGTGCGCTGGACGCCTTGCGGGCCGAATGCCGGATTCGTGTTCGGCATCCGCAGTGTCGGGTTGGTGTTGTAGAAGGCCACCGGGTTGCCGGTGCTCGCGCCTTCCAGGTACTTGCCGAGCGTGAACTTCGCCGCCGTGCGTCCGTTGCCGAAAACGTCGTAAGCGAGACCCATTCTGGGCGTGATGTCCTTGTAGCTGTCGACGCCGTCGGTTTCCGGGAATGACACCGGGTTGGGCATGAATCGCGTCGGACCCACTTGCTGTGGCGGGAACCAGCCGCGCGCCTTGTCGAACCGAAGGGCACCCTGGAGTGTCAATCGTCCGCGCGTCCATTGCTCTTGCGCGTAGAACGCCGTGATGGCGGCGCGCGCGCTCTGCGTGAACGGCACTGCCATGGTCAGTTGATTTGGTATGCCGTTGTTGACCCGATACATCAGCTGCTGGTTGTTCGTGAAGCTGGTACGTTCGTCGTAGAAGTAGGTCCCCTGGTAACCAATCTTCATGCTGTGCGCCCCGGTCACGTACGCGCTTGATGCGCGCCAGGTGTACGCGCCGGTGTAGTTGTCGTTCCAGTCCTGCGATCGATATACGAGACTGGGGATACCACCGTTGTTGGCGCAACCGCCTGCGCACTGCTCCTGCACGCGGATCAAGTCTCGGGTGGGGCTCCCGTCGCGCTCGAAGTTGCCCCATCCGTAGTAGGTCACGCCGAAGCCGGCGTCGAAGAGCAGACGATTGGTGAACGGCGACGACCACGTCGACTGCACCACGCGCAGAGGTTTCGTTGCACCCACACCGTCTGCCTCCGGCGACACGATTTGTGCCGGCGACGCAAGGCCCGTCGACGTTCCTTCGCACTTGCGACACACGGACTGCTCATCCCAGAAGCCGCCGATCTTGTTGCGCGGCGAGACCTGCCATGTGGCGCGGCCGCTGATGTTCTCCCAGGTTCGATCCGAGAAGCCGGGGCGGCTCAGGTCGGGCACGTAGTTCCATTTCGTCGGGTCGCCGGCGTTGACGTTGTAGTACTGGTTTGCAGTGATGCGCGTGCTTCCCTGCGTGCGAGCGTTGATGAAGAACCAGAGCAGGTCTCTTTTGATCGGGCCACCGAACGCGCCATTGACGTCGTAGACCTTGCTGATGGGTGTCGCCTGCGCGAGTCCGGCCGCGCGCAGCTCTTCGGTGTAGTTGCTGGACTGAAGATGCTCACCGGTGCCGCTGAAGTAGAACGCCCCCTCATACCTGTTGCCGCCGGTCTTCGGAACGATGTTCATGACCAGGCCGGCGGTCTCCGACTCACCCAGACCACCGGAGGTCGTAAACGTGACTTCCTGCGAGTTGCCTACGTCGGCAACATACGTGGGCGGTTGATTGCCGCCGGGCGGATTGCCCACGTTCAGCCCGTCGATCGTCAGCCGGCTCTCATTGGCACGTCCGCCATGGATCGGAAACTGGTTGATCAGCGGACCGGTCGCGACATCGTTCGCATTGGTGATCACACCTGGCACCAACACGACCATCGAGTTGTAATTGCGGACCGTGGGGATGGACCTGATCACGTCGTTGTTCAACGTTGTTTGTCGCCGCGCGCTCTGCACGTCGACGATGGGGCTGGCGCCGGTGACGACGACGGTCTCTTCGAGTGTCCCGACTTTGAGGTCGGCGTTGATCGTCGCGATGAACGATCCGGTCAATTCAACGTCTTCGCGCCTGAACGTGGTGAACCCAGGCAACGTGAAGGTCACCGTGTAGGTGCCGGGCCGGAGATCCTCGATGCGGTACTGCCCCGCGCCATCGGTGACGCTGGAGCGAACTTTCTCGATGAGCACCGGGCTCGTGGCTTCGACGCTCACCCCCGGAAGGACGGCGCCGGAGGTGTCCCTGACGGAACCCGTGATGACGGCCTGAGCCAGAGCCGTTGATGGCAGTAGGACGAACGACAGTGCAGAGACGCAGAGACCGATGAGACGGCGCATACCCACCTCACATTCGACAGTTCAGCAACGAAATGCGGAACCCTTCGATTCCGCCCGGCATTTGGAGAATGAATGCGAAACGGCGCGGGGTCGTTGCCTCGAGTGGAGGAGGTGGCGCAGGACAATCGGAACCGTACTGCGCTCTGCGAAACTCCTTTCGTTAAAGAATGGTCGACATATACGCCTCGGAGTACCGGCTGTCAATTCCGTACCGAGGGTAGTCTTACACTGCCGCTCGCTTGTGTTGGCGGGCTCCGGCCAGGCTCTCGCCGAAAAGACGGCCAGTCCCACTCAAGACGAAGAGTGGTGGAATCACCGACACAAGGGAGTTCCGAGAGTAGATGCCAGCTCAGTGCGTCAGCGCATAGAGCACGACGTTGATGCCCACCGCGTACGCATCCGGCGAGAACTTGTAGAAGTACTGCGGATCTTCTGCTTCACGTTCCCAGCCGTCGGGGATGTCGCTGTTGTGGATCATGACGACCATCAGTCGTCCCTGCGCGTCGGCGATGCCGCGCGCCTCGACGATCGAACTGTCTTCACCTCGTTCGGAGATGCCGCCACCGCTCCGGCGCCAGAACTGGATGGACGCCATCTGACGAACTTCCTTCACGTTGAACATCAACTGCCAGATCTGATGCTCCGGTGGAAGATCAATGATGGGGAACGTGTCGTGCGGGAGCACGCGTCCGATCTCTTCGTCCCATTGTTCGCCTGCGCGCGAACCCCAATAATCCGAGACAAAGAGAAACCCGCCTTTCTCGAGGTACTCGCGCAGCCGGATCGCTTCCTCGTCGGAGAACCGTGCGGAGCCGCCGTCTTCGACGAGGATGTACGGACACTGGAACAGCGCGGGCTCCGTGGCCGACACCGTGACGTACTCGGGGTCGCCATCCTTCTGCTTGGTGACTCGTGTACGAGTCAGCTCGCCGAGGCGCACGCTGAAGTTGATGTCGGCGCCCGGGTAATCGGTGCTCCAGCCGCGCTTCTCACGATGATCGCTCGTGAAGATGAGGCGGCAGTGGTTGAATGCGCCCGCGAAGGTGTCGGCGGTTGGATGACGCGGTGGAGCGTTGAAACCGAAACCGCCGCGCCAGATCTGGGCATGAGCCACACCCGCGAGAACGGTGAGCGCGACAACGACGAACAGCACGCTCCACGTCAAACGCGTGCGTCCCATGGTGAAAACTCCAAGTTCAGCATACTTCTTTCTCAGACGTGTTGCTCCCGATGAAAGTCTCCTGAGGCTAGAATTTGCCGGGGAGAATTTGACATGCGTTTGCCGCACATCCTTACGGCGCTCCTGGTCGTGCTCAGCGCATCAGTTGCTTACGGACAGAGTCGCGCGCCTTCCGCCTCCTGCGACTTGCCATATGGATCAGGGGTATCGTCGCAACAGCTCGTATCGGGGCAACGCCCGCGCGGCTACCGGTTGTTCGTCCCGCCCGGATACGATGGGCATGCGCGCCTGCCTCTGGTTCTCGATCTGCACGGCAGCGGCGGGAACTCAGCAGGCCAGGCCAGAAACAGCGGCCTTGAAACGTTGGGCGCCGGCGAGCGATTCATCGTGGCCACGCTGGACGCCGAGGGCGCGCGTTGGAACGTCCCCGTTCAGGAGAGCCGCCCCGACGACGTGGCCTACGTCAGTGATGTGATCGCGCATGTCGCATCGCGGGTGTGCACCGACGAGACGCGCGTGTACGCGACCGGGTTCTCAGGGGGAGGACGAATGTCGTCGTTGCTTGGGTGCAAGCTCGGCTCTCGTCTTGCCGCCATCGCGCCGGTGTCTGGGCTTCGTTTTCCCGGCCCATGCCCCGGTCGTCAGATCCCGGTGCTGACATTTCATGGCCTGGCCGATCCGCAGAATCCCTACGACGGACACGCCGCCGGGCGCGGCGACGAGTGGTTGGAGAGTGTCCCTGACGCCCTGGCGAGCTGGGCCCGTCACAACTCGTGCAAAGGCGAGGCGCATCTCGATGATCCTCCCGGTCCGCTCTCGACGATGCGTTACGACGGGTGCGCTGGGGGTACTGAGGTCCGCATGATTCGCATCGACGGCCTCGGGCACACATGGACGAAGACCGAGGTCGACACGACCGCCGTCATGTGGCAGTTCTTCAAGAGCCATCGCCTGAGTCAATGAGGAGGCGCTAGAGCGTCCTTCATATCGTCGTAGCGCGCAGGCTTTGGCCTGCGCCGTGATCGCGACGCTAGGAGGCGGGAGTCGCGAAGACCTGCACGAAGTACGTGCGTCCGGCGCGATCAGTTGCGTATCCCGTACCGAGCTCCGTATAGTAGCTGTTGAGGATGTTCTTGCGATGACCGCTCGAGCGCATCCAGTCCTTCAAGACCTCCGCGGCGTTCGGTTGTCCCTGCGCCACGTTCTCGCCGAACGCCGTCCAGCGATATTTCACTGCCGCCAACCGATCCTTCGTTTCGGGATAGCGAGCCTTCGGCAGATCGTGCGCGAGCCGGCCGGCGCGCGCCATCTGCTCGGCATGAATCTGCGCGGCCTGCATTAACTGCGGGCTGCTGCGCAGCCGTTTTCGTCCCTGCCTGGCCCGTTCTGCGTTGGTCAGGCTCACGACGTCAGACGCAACATTGGAGACGGAGACTCGACGCGCGTCCGCCGGCCCTGATTGTGCCGCGCTCGATAACAGGACGATGGCGCAGGCCGCGGTTAGCGCGATGAGATATTGCCGTCGGCCACGCATAAGCGGAACACGTGCAATCACTGGGCCCACGCAACCGTGTGAAGATTCGACCCCAGCGTACGGAAACGCTGACGGGAGTATGTCATCGGCCGCGTACGCATGCCACGGCTTTGAGTGCCGGATCCGAATTTCCGCTGGGCCCGGTTCTTCGTGCCCTTCGTAACTCTTCGTGCCCTTCGTGCTTAGAAGTCGAACTGCGCGCTGATCTTGAAGAATCGCGCGGACATGATCTGCAACGGATCGAGATACGTCGACCGCGGTGTCGTGCCCGGAGGCGTGGGAGCCGAGTAACTCCGTTGGTACACCTCCGTCGTGTTCGAGTTGAACAAGTTGAAGATGTCGAAGTTGATCATCGAGCGTGTGTTGCCGTAACGCAGGAGCTTACCGAACCGGAGATCGACGGAGGTCAGTCGATCGCCGTACATCTCTCCGGGCTCGACGATGTTCAGGAACTGGATGGGGATGCCGCTAGACAACGGCCGGCCCAAGTTGGTGCTGTCCACGCCCGGAATGCCAAGGAACAACGCCAGCGTTTGGCCACCAAGGCTCTGGCTCTGCACGGAGGGGAATTCGTTCCCAGGGTACGGCAGGCTTTTCAACGTCCCGCTGACCAGCACGTCGATCTTCGGCACCGTGTACGAGGCCAGGCCCTTGATGTTCGTCTTCCATCCCGACTCGCGATGGCAGAACTGCTGCGGCCACTGTCCGACGCCGCCGAGGAACGTGTCCAGGAACCCGCCCGTGCCACCCCAAGGCCCGAAGATGTAGTACTCCGGGTTCTGTGTGACTACTCCGCAGGAGTCTTCGGCGATGTTGCCGGTGCTCGTACCGCCCTGGATCGTGACGCTGCGCAGACGCGCGTTCACGGTCACGTCGACGCCGTTGAAGTTGTTATAGGCTCCGCCGACCTCGTTGGCGAACGTGAGTCGGTTCCTGATCTGCTGGACCTTGTCCGGCTTCACGTCGCGGTAGGTCAGCGCGTAGCCGCCGCCGCCAGGCAGCCGCGGATCGCTCGGCGCGTTGAAGACGAACGTGTCGAAGTCGGCCGCCGTCCACGCATCGTTGACTATGGCCCCCAGGTTTCCCCAGCTCCGGCGGACGTAGTCAACCTGGAGCGAGACTCTCGGCGCGATCTCCTGCGTGATGCCAGTCGTCAGATCCCAGCTGTACTCACGCGTGTTCCATCCGTCTACGAACGCGGGGTCAATCGAGTTCGAAGGGAGTGGCTTCCCGAAGAATGCGTTCCCGAGCCCGCACTCGCCGTTGGCCGCCGGGTCCAGGAAGTTGCAATCGGGGACGTAGTTTCCGCGGCGGGGATCGCCGACTGGATACGTGAAGTCGTTCCATCCTCTCTGGTCCGTGCTCTGGAAACGGTTGATTCCGGCGGGGCTGAAGTTCGCCCACTCGTCGACGGTGTTGAACGTCGTCACGTACCGGCCCATGAAGAACTTGACGGCCGTCTTCCCGTTGCCGAACACGTCGTAGGACGCGCCGAGCCGCGGCATCAGGTCTTTCTGTTTGAGCGGGCCGTCCTCGGCCGGGAAGATCACGGCCGTCGGCAGGAAGCGGTTTGGACCCATCCGCTGCTCGGGGAAGTAGTCGCTCAAATGCTCGAAGCGGAGCCCGGCCTGAACCGAGAGACGATTGAGCGTCCAGCGGTCCTGCACATAGAACGCGAACATGGTCTGCTGCTGTTCCTGCTCCGATGCGTGCTCGGCATACGCGTTCACTTGAGCGGGAACGCCGTCAGTGAAGGTGTACCTGAGCAGGGTGTCGTTGTAATAGTTCTTCGGGAAGGTCGACGTGTTGTGGTGGTAGCGGAGACCAACCTTCATCGAGTGCGACCCGGTAATGTACGAGACGCCCCCTTGGACGATGTTCGTCAATCCAGTATGCGCGGACCACGCCCCTTGGCCGAGACCGACCGGCGCACGGTAATTGATATTGGGATAGGGGCCGGCAGTCTCCTGCACCGGAATCATCGTCGTGTCGTACGGATTTTTCTGACGGCTGCCCCACCAGAAGTAGGGCCCGAGCTGCGCGTTGGCTTCGAGTAGCAGGCGATTGGTGTACGGCGATGTCCAGCTCAATTGCGTCAGCATGCTCGGGTGGTTTTCGTTCGTCGCCGTCGCCTCGGGCGAAGTGATCATCCCCCCGAAACCAAGCCCGGTACCGTCGCCGCCATCTTCGCAGTACAGGCAGTGGTACTGGACGCTCGTCCAGACGCCGAACTTGTTGCGGGGCGTCACCTGCCACGTTATCCGGCCCGAGCCGTTGTTCCAATTGCCGTCGGCGACGGCTTGCTCGGTCAGGACCGGGTCATAGGTCCACTTCGTCGGATCGCCCGCGTTCCTGTTGACCCACATGCTGGCGACATTCTGCCGGCTGACCTGGTAGCGGTAGGTCCCGAAGAACCACAGCTTGTCACGCACGATCGGGCCGCCGAAGGACGGGTTGATGTCCCACAGCTTTCCGATCGAGTTCGTGGCGATGAGCCCCTGGGCCATGATCTCCGGCGTCAGGTTTGAGCCCTGAAAGGAGTCACCCGTACCACTGATGAAGAAGCTGCCAGAGAAGTTGTTGCCGCCCTGCTTGGGGATGATGTTCATCTGCGGGCCGCCAGTGGTGGCCTCGCCAAGTCCGCCACTCAGGCTGAACACCACCTCCTGCGCATTGCCGACCTCGGGCACGTAGCCCGACACGCCCATGCCCTGATAGCCGCCGTTCATGCCGTCGACGAGGACCTGTCCCTCGTTCCGGCGCCCGCCGTGGATCTGGAACACGCTGTAGAGCGCAGGGTTGGAACCCGAGAAATCGTTCTGCTGAACGTTGATCGCCGGGATGAGATGCGTGAAGGCGGAGTATTGGCGGGACGATGGAATCTCGGCGATCGTCTGTCCGCTGATGACCGTCTGGTTGCGCGTGCTCGTCACGTCGACGACCGGCGCTTCGCCGCTCACAGTGATCGTCTCCGTGACGCCCCCGACTTTCAGATCGGCGTTGACGGTTGCGATGAAGCTGCCAGACAACTCGATGCCTTCGCGCTTGATCGTGGTAAAGCCTGGTAGCGTAAACGTGACGGTATACGTACCTGGTCTGAGATCTTCAATCGAGTACTGTCCGGTGCTGTTCGAGGTCACCGAGCGTGTCTTCTCGATGAGCGCCGGGCTCGACGCTTCGACCGTGACGCCCGGCAACACGGCGCCGGAGGCGTCTTTCACACTACCGACAATGGACGCTTGGGCGAATGCGGCTGCGGGTAACACGACGAGCCCCGCGAGCACGAGAATCCCGTTCAACAGTCGATTCATGGTCCTCCTCCGGAAAGGACATAACCGTGACGGAACTTACGGGAAACGGAACAGCGGAGTCTTAGGGCATCCATGTTTAGCAAAACGGCCGTCGGGTCTGAAATATATCTTTCGTTCGGGTTAAGACGTTTTCGGTATAGCCGCCTGCGTGTGTTAAAAAGGCTCTGGTTATGTACGCCTGAGTCGATGCTGCCGGGATCCTTTGGTTGCGACGCTTCCAATCTCAGCTCTCATGACAGGCTGGCACTGGCACGCCGTCGTCGTGTGGGGTCGTTCGTTGTGACCATCGCCGGGCTCAGCCTTATCGGTTGTCAATCCTCGTCCACGATGACAACAGCGCCCTCACCCGCGAAATGTGAGGTCACGCTCTCGACACCGACCATCTCAGCCAACGGCGGTAGCGGCACACTGACCGTAACGACACGGCAGGAATGTGGGTGGAGCGCGACGAGTCAGGCCAATTGGATCTCGTCGATCTCGCCGGCGACAGGACAGGGCAATGGGCAGGTCGCGTTCGCTGTTGCCCCCAATCCGACCCGGGTCGAGCGGCAAGGTGAGATCGTCGTCAATGACGCACGCGCTCAAGTACGGCAGGAAGCAGGGACCTGCCAATTCACGATCGCGTCGACGAACCAGGATTTCGGTAACCGCGGTGGCACTGGCACTGTGACAGTGACCGGGATTCAAGGTTGTCCATGGACTGCCCGCAGCAACGCCTCATGGATCACGATCACGCCGCCGTCCACTGGGGACGGAAGTGGCTCCGTCGAGTTCCGAGTCACGCCGAATTCCCAGGGGGTGCGATCGGGGACCATGACGATTGCCGGTCGTGAGTTCACGGTCACGCAGTCGGCGGGAGACGCGCCCACGCCGGGGCCGACGCCCACGCCAGGGCCGGCGCCCACGCCGGGGCCGACGCCCACACCACCCGGGTCCCCGACGCCGCCAGCGCCATCTCCTTCGTGCACGTACACGGTCAACGAGCAATCGCAACCGTTTCCATTTGGCGGGAGCACCGGAGGATCGGTGTCGGTGTCCGCTCCCAACGGGTGCGCCTGGACCGCCCAGAGCAATACGTCGTGGATCACGATTACATCGGGCGCAAGCAGCAGCGGCAACGGTACTGCGACGTTCAGTGTGGCGGCGAACAGCGGTCTCGCCCGCACCGGAACGGTCACGGTAGCGTCGAGAACTGTCACGGTCACGCAGGTGCGCGACCCGGCCACATGTCGCTATACCCTGAATCCCAGCGGCGGCTCATTTGCTCACACTGGAGGCTCGCTCTCAATGAGCGTGTCCACTGACAGTGATTGTTCGTGGACGTCCACGGGCAGTGCGTCATGGATCGCGATCGCGTCGGGGGCGAACGGCAGCGGCAACGGCACGGTGACGGTCAATGTGGCGTCGAACAGCGGTGGTCTCGCGCGCAGCGGAAGCGTCACCGTCGGTTCCACGACCGTCGCGGTCTCGCAAGTGCGCGATCCGGCCACATGCCGCTACAGTATCGATCCGGGCGGAGCCACGCTTCCATCCGGAGGAGGCGGCGGTTCGATCAACGTGAGCACCGCGAGCGACTGTCGCTGGGTCGTCGGGGCGACGTCATCGTGGCTTGTGATCACGTCAGGCAGCGGCGGTAACTGGGGAGCCGGTTCAATCTCCTGGAGTGCGGGTTCGAACACGGGTCCGCCGCGAACCGCGGAGATCCTGGTGAGTGGCCTTTCCTTCGAGGTGACGCAGGCCGGGTCGTAGGCTTTCGGAAACTCCCAACTCCCAAAAAACCAACTCCCAACAGGGGACGCCGAGATCGCAGAGCAAAGCTTAACGCAGAGAACGTGGAGGGGCAGAGGTACGCGGAGAGGAGCTGCCACGCGTGACCCGCGCTTCGCGCGGTGCCGGCCGTAGGCCGGCGGTCACGCGTAGCCGCTCTGCGGCCCCAGCGTCCCTCTGCGTTTCAAACTCCGCGTCCTCCCTCGACTACGCGCGCCGCCCGACCGATGCCCGGCTTTGGGCGCTGATCGCTGCAACGAGATGAATGCCTCCGCGGACCTCTGCTTCTTTCCGAGCTCTGCGTTTGGCTTTTCGCTGCGCGCTCCGCTCCCTCGGCGGCGGTTCACGCAAAACGCTGGTCGTCCGCGGACGGCCCGTAGACCGCAGGGACCGTCGCGCCAATGAGCCGAAGATAGACCGTCAGTTGTCCGCGATGGTGCGCCAAGTGATTGAGCATGTCGCGCAACGCGACGTGACGCGGCGCATCGGACACCACGTGTCCTCCAGCCCGCAACCGCCAATTCGTTGTCATGAGCAGGTTGTCGTCGACGCCCTGCAGCGCCGCGCGTGCGTCACCGACGCTCTTCTCGTGCGCGGTGACCAGTTGATTTTGTGAGGGAAGCTTCCACTCACCGCCGCCTGGCGGTGTGAGATCCAGTTCATCCTGCTTCACGATGAACGTGACCCAGGCTGGCATCGTCGCGATCATGCCGGCAAGCCGGCCGAGGGGCATCGATTTCTCGTGCGGCTTCCAGTCATCGCGTCCGGCCGGAACTTGTTCCAGCACGCGTTTCGTGCGCGCCGCTTCACGGTCGAGTTCGCCGAGCAATTGTTGCGTGAGCGTCATGCCCCATCGTGGATCGCGTCGCGTCGATTGGGAAGACGGCAGCCCGCTGCCCGGGGCACCCCGACGATATACTCTGCACGTTCTGAAGCTCGTCCAAGGAGGCGGATACCATGCGCTCGACAGCCTCGATCGGCGCACTGCTCGCAGTTCTCTTCACCGCCTCTGGCGGCGCACGGCAACAGGCCACGGTGACGAGCGGCAACTGGCCGATGTATCGCCATGACCTGGCGGGAACCGGATTCTCCCCGCTCGCACAGATCACACCGACGAACGTCGCGAAACTGACACAGGCCTGGACCTATTCACTGCAGGGCGATGTCGATCCGGCCGCCGCACCTGCGGGACGAGGTGGAGCGGCTGCGGCCGTGAATTCTCAAGCCACGCCGATCGTCATCGATGGCGTGATGTATCTGCCGGCTGCCAATCGCATCGTTGCGCTCGACACCGGGACAGGCAAAGAGATGTGGCAGTCGCCCGTCAGTGGCGGAGCCCCATCACGTCGCGGCGTCGCATACTGGCCGGGTGAGGGCAGTACATCTCCACGCATCTTCTTCATGGCCGGCCGTCGTCTGATCGCGTTGGACGCACGAAATGGCTCCGTCGCCTCCGGCTTCGGGAAGGACGGTGCAGTCGATATTCGCGTGCCCTACAACTCGGTGCCCGGTGTCTTCAGGAACGTGGTCGTGGTAGGTGCGAATACGCCACCAGGAACGATCGGTGGCATTGGCAACGCGCGAGCGTTCGACGCGCGCACGGGACTCATGCTGTGGGAATTCAGCTCAGTGGCGCAGCCTGGATCTGTGGGGCACGACACCTGGGAGGGCGAGAGCTGGAAGGGGCGACTTGGCGCGAATGCGTGGCCCTTCTACTTCACGATCGATGAACAGCGTGGGCTTCTGTTTCTACCATTGGCATCGCCAATTCCTGGTGCTTACGGAGGAGACCGAAAGGGCGCGAACCTGTTTGGGAATTCTGTTGTCGCGGTGAACGTGCAGACCGGCAAGTACGTGTGGCACTTTCAAACCATCCATCACGACCTCTGGGATCACGATCCACCCGCGCCGCCTGGCCTCTTCGACATCGTCCAGAACGGGCGAACGATTCGCGCGCTGGGAGTCACGACCAAGTCCGGGTATCTGTACATCCTGAATCGCGAGACTGGCCGGCCGGTGTTCGGCGTCGACGAGCGCCCGGTTCCGAAGAGCGATGTGCCCGGTGAGTTTGCGTTTGCGACGCAGCCGATTCCCGTGAAGCCGCCGCCGCTGGCGCGCGTGGCCTACCAGCCAGGTGATCTGGTTACTGCCGGCGACACGACGCCGGAGCATGCACGCGCGTGCGCCGAGCTCGTGGAGAAGCTCGGCGGTGTTTACAACGCCGGACCGTTCACGCCGTGGCGTTATCGCGCCGACGGCGCCGCACCGGCTATCACGCTCGGATTCCCAGGAGGGCTGGGAGGAGCGAACTGGGGCGGCACCGCGTTCGATACCGCCTCACGACTGCTGCTCGTGGCTACGCAGGATGTCGGCGCTTTGGGATCGATCGAGAAGGCCAAGGCAGGATCGCCCGTGCCCTACGAAAAGACCACTCCGGGACGCGCCACGTTCGACGTCAGGATCGGCGACACGAACTGGCCTTGTCAGAAACCACCATGGGGGCGTCTCACCGCAATCAACACATCGACCGGTGAATTTGCATGGCAGGTCCCGCTCGGCATCACCGAACAGCTTCCCCTGGAGAAGCAGAACACGGGACGGCCAGTGCTGGCTGGCCCGATCATCACGGCGAGCGGTCTCGTGTTCATCGCGTCGAGCGACGACAACCGCTTCCGCGCGCTCGACGTAAAAACCGGACGGGAACTGTGGGTCACGAAGCTCGCGAGGAGAGGGAACGCCAATCCGATCACGTATCAGGGAACTGACGGCAAACAATACGTAGCCGTTGTCGCGACAGACACACTTATGGTGTACCGAGTCCCATAACTGTAATCTCTCAGTTTGTTTTGCGAATGGATAGGAATCACGCCGAGGTTCGGCGTCTCGAGCCGCTCATGATCGATTCCGCCTCAGCCGATAACGATCGATATGGCTCGAACGACACTACGTGCACTGGTGTTCCTTGCCTGTGTCGTCGCGTTTGGCTGCAGTGGGGATTCGAATCCAACCAATCCGGACAACCCGCCATCAGGCGGAGGCGGAGGCGGCACGGCTGGCGGCGGGGGCGGTGGGGGCGGTGGCACAGGCGCGACCGCGATTGCCTCGGACGATGTGTTCGACGATAACAATTGGGACGCCGAGGTGCAGACCCTCGGAAATGGCGGAAGCGGCGGTGCAAGCCACGTGCGCTACAACGGTCAGGAAGGCGCTGACTACCGACGGGTCAACATCACGGCCAACAGTGCCGAGGGGAGTGGCGCGGCGACTCAAGTGGCCGTGTTTTCCATCAAGCGGGGAACCGCGTACTTCCCGTCGAGCGACGGCGCGATCATCGCGATCAGCTACTCCGAGGATTCGATTCTGTTCTCCGGGGGAGGCAACGGTCAGTACAGCGCACCCGCACTCAGGCAAAACGGCAAGCTCTACACCCTGGTCCCCGGCGGCGGCGCCTTCGCGACACCTGAACCTGTCTGGACGCCGCACTCGTTGTCAAACCTGAGGCAGAACGATTTCCGGACGCTGGCATCTGGCTCGGATCATCCGGATTTCTCCAGCACGGGTACTCGGATCGAGGTTGGCTTCATGCGCCTGCATACGGTCCCCGCTGGCAGCCCTGGCGGGACGAGGCTTGGCGGCATCGACAACTGGCGGCTGACGTTCCACCGGTAGACAGATTTCTATTCGGCGCAGCATGTAGGCTTCAACCTGCGCCGTGACCTTGACGCGGGGGCTTCCGCCTAAGGCTACGGCGGACAGATCCACCCTCGCCGAAGGCTACGGCGGAGAGGCGAGCCCTCACGCTATGTCGTCTCCGCCCGCAGCATGATCGGCATCATTTGAACCCGCCGAGTGATAGCCTTTCACATCTTGATTCCTGGAAAACTGGTTCGCTTCCTCGAGCACGCCAACGTGGCGTTTGTCGGCGTGCGCGATCGTGATCTCGTGCCTTTCGGACATCGCGTGAGCGGATGGCAGGTCGGCGCCGACCAACGCACGATGACGATCCTGGTTCCGGACGAGTTCCTCGAAAAGCTTCTGGAGTCGCTCAAGGAAAACGGGGAATTAGCCATCACGGTCGAGGAGTTCCCGTCACACGAGACATATCAATTCAAGGGGCGCTACCTGCGACACCGCGCGGTGCAGGAGGACGACGGCGAGATGGTTGAGCGCGTGCGTCGCCGGTTCGTCAAAAGCCTCAAGCCGATGTACGCCGACGCTCCCGAAGACATTCTGAAGTCGTTTATCTCTCCGCCATCGCTTGCCATCGAGTTCGACGTACTCGAGATATATCTGCAGACGCCCGGACCTGGCGCGGGGACCCGCCTCGTTCCACCGGTGGAGCAATGAGATGCCGATGACCCGCCTTCCGCCGGAAATCCGTCCGGTGCTCGAGAACGGAACGCCCGCCGCGATGGTGACGTGCTCCGCCGATGGCAAACCGAACACGACCGTCATTTCACAGGTCTATTACGTGGACGAAGCGCACGTGGCGCTCTCGTTTCAGTTCTTCAGCAAGACGATCCGCAATGTCCGGGAGAACCCACGCGCCTTCGTTTGCGTCTTCGATATCGCCGGGCTGGCGCACTGGGTGCTGCAACTGCAATTCGAGCGGTCCGAAACCGAGGGCCCGGTCTTCGACGCGATGGACATGCAGATCGAGGCGATTGCCTCGATGACCGGTATGTCCGGTATCTTCAAGCTCCGCGCAGCCGATATCTATCGTGTCCATTCCGTCGAGCGGGTCCAGCACCCACGCTGGACCGCTTCGTGGTCGAACGGGTAATGTCGAATCTCCGCATCCTGCAGCGTGTGTCCGCCGACATCAATTCCACCCTCGACCTCGACGAGATCTGCGATGTGGCGTTGCGAACGATGGACGAGCTGTTCGAGTTTCACCACGCGAACATCCTGCTGCTCGAACCCGACAACAACACGTTGAAAGTCATAGCAAGCCGGGGCTACGAGAATCAGGCTGTCGGCGGACGGGTACCGGTTGGGACCGGCGTGATCGGGATGGTCGCGCAGAAGCGCCGGTTGATGCACGTCAACAACCTGGGACAGCAGCGCGCCTATGCGTCGGCGCAGCGTCGTGAGATGGAGAAGGCCGGTCGGCATGCGCAGCTTGGAAACGCGATCCCGGTCCCAGGACTTCCCAACGCCGAGAGTCAGATCGCCATTCCGCTGCTCATCCGCGACGATCTGATCGGGGTGTTCTCAATCGAGAGCCCGGTGCCGCGTTCCTTTGGCGAGCATGAGCGTGACCTCGTCTCCATCGTCGCCAACCAGATTGCGAGCGCGATTCACAATGCGCGACTCTACGAGCAACAACGCCTTGCAGCGAAAGCACTGCACGAAGCCAACCTCTCGCTCGAAAACCGGGTCGCCGAACGAACCGCGGCGCTCGAACGCGAATTGCGTGTCGCGCAGGCGCTCCTCAACGAGGCGCGCAGTCGCGTGGAGGGGCCCTTGCTCGGGGGAAGCGCCCTCGTCCGAGGCCTTCGCGATGCAGTTGCTCGTGAGGCCAGGTCGGTCGAGCCGCTTCTCCTGACCGGCCCGGCGGGGTCTGGCAAGGAAGCCGTCGCGCGTGCCGTTCATGACGCATCAGGCCGCTCGGGCGCGTTCATTTTTGTCCGCTGCGGCGAGATCACCGCTCAGCATCGACACGGTGTAGAGACGAAGGCGCTACGCAGCCCGGAAGAGTCATTCATCGGGAGCCGGTTCGAACTGGCCTCACGTGGCACGGTCTTTTTCGATGCCGTTCACGAGTTGTCGTTAG
Organism: Vicinamibacterales bacterium; assembly: GCA_035649635.1. Lineage (GTDB taxonomy): Bacteria > Acidobacteriota > Vicinamibacteria > Vicinamibacterales > UBA2999 > Gp6-AA40. The sequence goes on from DASRJE010000057.1 coordinate 26,158, forward strand.
ACCTTCAGCGAGCTCTTCACACGACGCTGGAGGAGGCGCGCCGCCGTCCCTCGGCGACCGATTCCAGCACTGGTGACGTACGCATGATTGGCTCGACAACACATGACATGCGTCAGCCGCCGCCAGGTGCGTTCCTGCCACTCTTGCAGTTGCTCGCGGCCAATCGCGTGACCGTGCCTCCACTCATTGACCGGCGTGAAGACATCCCTGCCCTCGTCGATCATTTCGTGCGCCGGCATTCGCGGCGGCTGGGCAAGGTGATCGACAGTGTGTCGCCGGACTCGATGCGCCGGCTTGAAGCGTATACGTGGCCCGGAAACATTCGTGAGCTGAGAACGGTTCTCGAACGCGCCGTACTCGTGAGCAAGAGCACTGTCCTCGAGGTCGATGAGGAGCAGTTGAGCGAAGCACTCGCCATCGGCAGCTATCGGCTGGTCACCTCCCTCGGGTCGGGCGGGATGGGCGAGGTCTGGCTCGCCAAGCATCGCTTCCTCGTCCGTCCTGCGGCCGTCAAGCTCATTCGCCACGACGTCCCGCCGGGTACTGCGCGCGAGCAGCTCGTGCGACGTTTCGAGCGCGAGGCGAATGTGACTGCCGCCCTCCGGTCGCCGCACACGGTGCAGCTCTACGACTTCGGAGTGAATGACAGCGGCAGCTTTTATTACGTCATGGAGTTTTTGAAGGGTCTCGATTTGCACCAGATCGGGACGCGCTTCGGCCCGCAGCCAGCCGAGCGCGTCATCATGCTCTTGCGCCAGGCCTGCCGGTCACTCGCAGAGGCGCACGAGCGCGGGCTCGTGCATCGGGATATCAAGCCGGCCAATGTGTTCGTGACACGGTTGGGAACGGAATACGACTACGTCAAGATCCTGGATTTCGGTGTCGTCAAGGAGCAGTCCGGGCACGAGGCCACGCTGCTTTCAAACCCGGCCGTGGTACAGGGCACACCTGCCTTCATGCCGCCGGAGATCGTGCTGGGCGAAAAGCGCATCGACGGCCGGGCCGACTTGTACTCGCTCGCCTGCGCTGCCTACTGGGCGCTCACCACCCAGACAGTTTTCGAGGCAACGACGCCGGCGCACATGCTCCTCCAACATGTTCAAGCGCGACCTGTCCCGCTCTCGGAGAGATCGGAGCTGGTCGTTCCGCGACAGCTCGAAACGATTCTCATGGCCTGCCTCGAGAAAGATCCCGCGCGGCGGCCTGCGTCGGCTCTCGAACTCGATACGCAGCTGGCACATGTGCGGTGCGAAGCCCCGTGGACGAACGAACGGGCACAGCATTGGTGGGAAGCCCACGCCCCGGACGTCGTCGCGACATGAAGCCTTCGTAGTCATCCCGGTTTCCCTGGACGTTCTCTGAAGCTCGACCGCTATGATCGAGAACATGCGAGGCTCTCGTCCACCTGGCCCTTGCGGGGTCCCGGTGCTTGGATCCCTGCTCGCTGCCCGGCGCGACCCTGTCGGCCTGTTCACGAATGCAGCTCGTCGCTTCGGTGACGTCGTGTACTTCAAGTTCGGGCCACGACGTGCGTATCTGATCACCAACCCCGCAGACATTCGTCACGTCCTCCAGGACAACGCGCGCAACTATCACAAGAGTCCCTTGTACCAGAAGTTGCGGATGTTTCTGGGCGACGGGTTGTTGACCAGCGAGGATGAGTTCTGGTTACGTCAGCGCCGCATCGCGCAACCGGCGTTTCATCGGCAGAAGGTCGCCGGGCTCGCGAGCGTCATGGCGGACGCAGCGAGAGAGACCGCCGCCGAGTGGCAGACAATCGCGTCTGCGGGACGTTCCGTCGACGTCGAGGAAGAGATGATGCGGCTGACGCGTACCGTCGTGCTGCGCGCGCTCCTCGGCGCTGACCTCGGTCCGTTTGCGCACAATATCGACGCGGCCTGGACCGCCATCAATCAGCACATCGGCGAAAGCTTCTGGTCTCTTGGATTCGGCGACTGGTTCCCCACCTCCGAGCGTCGCCGCTTCGAGGCCGCACGGGGCGTGCTCGCGGGAGCTGTTGACCACGTAATCGCTGAGCGGCGGAAGCATCCATCGGACCACGTCGATCTCCTGTCAATGCTGCTGGCCGCACGCGACGAAGAGACCGGTGAGGTGATGAGCGACCACCAGTTGCGCGTCGAGGTCACCACGTTCTTGCTTGCAGGTCAGGAAACGACGTCGCTGGCGCTGACGTGGACATGGTATTTGCTGTCCCAGCACCCGGGCGCACAACGGCGAGTGGAAGAGGAGATCGACGCCGTGCTCGCCGGCCGCGCGCCCGAGTACGCCGACTTGGTGAATCTGCCATTTACGCGCATGGTCGTGGATGAAGCGCTGCGCCTGTATCCACCGGCGTGGATATTTTCGCGGCAGGCGATGGCTGACGACCAGGTGGGCGGGTACGACGTGCCGCGCGGATGGATTGTGTTCGTCGTACCGTGGGTACTGCACAGGCTTCCGGCAATCTGGGGCGATCCGGAACGATTCAATCCCGATCGTTTCTCACCCGAGAGAAGCGCCGAGCGACCGAAGTTCACCTATCTACCCTTTGGCGCCGGGCCGCGACAGTGCATCGGCAATCAGTTCGCGTTGATCGAAGCCCAATTGATTGTGGCAACGCTGGCGCAACGGTACCGCCTGCGCCTCGTTCCCGGACATCGAGTCGAGCCCGAGCCGCTCATTACACTGCGGCCACGTTTTGGCATGCCGATGATGATCGACCGGCGGGTGTGAGCGGTTGTTGCAGGCCCAAGCGGCCGATACAGGTCGAACTCAATCCGGACACTTGAACTGCGCCGCGAGATACACGTCGACGCGATCTCTCGCGATCGCACCCAGCAAGCTCGCGACCGCGTCCAGATGCCGTTGCCGGAGGGTCGCAAGCTCGCTCCGTAACTGAGCCGATCCGCCGACGTTCGCCAGGTACTGGTCACCGTTCGGAAACGCCAGCCAATCGTTGCCCGGAAACGCCACGCCCGCTCGGGCCGTCGTCGGCTCACGGTTGTTCTTTAACGGTGAGTACGACGCATCGACGTCCGTCGCCGCCGCGTAGAGACCCGCGACGAAGCGATTCTTGCTGACGGCCGGCTGCAGAAACAGCATCGAGTTGTTCGTCGTCGAGCCGGCGAGATCGATCTGCGTGAACCCGGCGAACGACCCGCTGAACAGCGCCGGGTCGAACGTGCCCAGGTGCTCGAAGAACGCTTGCGCCGCGCTACCGCTCAACGTTCCCGGGAACGTCACCACGGCGTAGTCGAGGGGGAATGCGTAGGCTCTGAAATTGTCCGGGCTGAAATGGGCGGTGCCGCCCTGATTCAGCACATAGCCGAGCGCGTTACTGAGTACGTTGACGTCCACCTGTGTCACCGGCCGTCTGCCCGAGTCCTGCATCGTGAACACGAAGGACGGGTTGGTGCCGCCCTCGAATCCGCCGGCGGCAACGACGACGCGCGTGTTTGTGACCGTGACCGAGCTGATCGCCGCATTGGCTGACAGCGCGTCGATCACGGAGTCGACAACGCGACACTCGTCGAGCAACAGCCGACTCCAACGTTCGAGGTTGGCGTAGCCGATGCTGCGAATCGCGGCGAGGTTGTCTGTGCCGACGATATCTTTGTTGGGAACAGGTTCGACCGACAGGTACGTGGTGGCAGACGCTGTGTGAGCCCACAGCAGGAGGAAGGCGAGGAACCAGCAAATCTTCCGGTTCGTCACCTCACGGCGTGACATCCGCATAACGATCCTCCATAGTGAGGGGGAGGAGCGGACATCTTACTTGATTACTTTGTCCTTTTAACTTTGAACTTTCACGTTCTTAGAACTCGATGTGGGTCTGGGCGAGCAGCCTGCGCGCGAGCAGCTGAGAATTGGATGTTTGATACGCCTGCTCGACCGAGATGACGACACCCAACCGCGCACGTCCTATCTGGCTCCAGTGCGCACCGCCGAGGATGTAGCGTCGTTGCGAGTCACTGTCATTGGACCCGTCCGGGTCGAAGAGATCGAGACCGCCAATAACGGACCAGCCCGTCGGACCCTGGCGTCCCTCGCCGAAGAACGACATGCCCCGGCGCTCGATGTCCACGGCGACGAACGGGTTATCAGTCGCGGAGAGATATTGCGCCGTGAGGACGATGTGGTCGCTTTCGTAGGTGCCCATCCCGATCGCGACATTTCGTGGCCGGTCGCGCGCGTACCAGCCGTACTGATAGAACCCCGAGAGCGTCACTTTGCCGAGCTCGCTGTCCTGTGAGAAGGGACGGAACGTCGCGCGGCCGTCGATGCTCTTGTACTTGTCGATCTCGGCGCGCCCCTGACCCTCGCCGTTGTACACACCCAGATGGAACTCCGTGCGTTCATTGCTTGCCTTGACGCTTATGCCCAGATCCGTGGTTCCAGGAATCAGTCCGAGACGCTCCGAGAAGAAGGGCCCGATCACGCGATATCGGTTGACCGACTCCTCGAACGCGAGCCACGGCATCTCGTGCAAGCCAAACATGATCGCGATGCCGTCGGTCGCCTGCACATCGAGGGAGGCGTATTCGAGTCGCAGGGCGAGGTTCTGGTTGAGGCTCGCGTCGGTTGTCGGCCGAACGTCTGGTGTAAAACGAAGGCGGATGCGATCAGAGAGTCGCGCCCGGATGTTGAGATAGCCGCGCGTCACGTCGAAGGCGTTGTATCCGTTCGACTCGTGCAGCTGCGCTTGATACTGCAGGAAGGTGACGACACCGAACGTCACCGCGGGAAAGTTGGTCGGAGGTGGGTCGACGGCTCGACCAGGTTCCTGTCCCGCGGCGGCCGCGGCCACCGCCGCTGTCACCGGCGTCGATTCCGGAAGGGGTGTCGCGCCGCTTGCCGCAGGTGATCCCTCCGCAGCGGGAGCGGGCGTCGGTACAGCCGTCGGAACAGGTGCGGTCGCAGTTGTCGCGGGTACCGGTGCAGGAGCAGCGACGGCGGTTTTCACCGGTGCCGGTGCTGGTGTGGCTGTCTTCGCGGTGGCCTGCGCCAGCGCCGCACCAGGCAGCGTCAACCAGATGATGGCCGTCAGAGCGAATCGATTCATGCGTCTCACCTAGAAGATGGCCGGCGCGCCGGCGCGAAAGTCACCGCCGAGAATGGGCACCGAACTCACACCCAACCATTGCTCGAGCAATCTCGCGTAGACCGCCCGGAAGTCGGTCTCGTAGTGGACATCGCCGGAGTTGTTTTCCAGCGTTGGATGACCGGGCGCCAGCGACGCGGCGGTGCCGTGAAGACCACCACGCACCGATCCGCCGAGCACCATCATCAAACCCGCGGCACCGTGATCGGTGCCGGCGCTGCCGTTCTCCGAGATGCGCCGGCCGAACTCCGAGAACACGAGCACCGTCGTGTCGGTGGAGAGACCGTTGTTGCGTATGTCGCTGTAGAAGGCCCACAGTCCGTCGCCAAGCGTGGTCATCAGATCGCCGTAGTCGCCACCGCCACCTCCGCCCTGGCCGGCATGTGTGTCGTAGCCGCCGGCCTGCAGCCAGAACACCCGCGAACCGATGCCGCGCACGATCGCGCCTGCGACGGTCTGCAACGCATCCGCGAAGCCGCTGTCCGGATACGAGACGGTTGGTGTGTACGACGTCGCCAGGGCGACGCGATCGAGCGTCTCGATCGCTCCGCGCGCGGTGCTGTTTATGAAAGCGAGATGCGGACGACCGCTTGCCGGGTTGCTCGCCATCGTCTGGGCAGCGGCGCGCTCCTGCGTGGCCGCCGCGCCCCGGTTCGGGCTCGCGAACGAGTAGCTGCTGGCGTTTGGAATCGCCGGCACACCGGTCGTCGCGGAAATCAGAGCGCGAGGTGTCTCGGCGGTCGTGTTCCACGCGGCGAGTGCATCCAGTGGTCGCGGAAGCACGTCGAGATAACGACCGAGCCAGCCAGGACCGGTTGACGACTGCGGGTTGGCGGTGCCCCAGACATCGCTGGCCTCGAAATGCGATCGACTCGAGTTCGCGTACCCCGTGCGCTGCACGAGCGCGAGTCGCCCTTCATTGAAGATGTTCAAGAGGCCGCCAAGGCGCGGATGCAGGCCTAGCGCCTGTCCGGCGGCGTCGGTGCCGACCTGCAGCACTTGGCCCGCAGGCACTGCAATCGACGGTCGACGGTTGTAGTACGCCGCGTCGCGATAGGAAACGAGCGTGTTCAGCGCATCGTTGCCGCCGCCAAGGTAGACGACGACGAGGTTACGCGTGCGCACACCTTGTGCCTCGGCGATCGCAGTCAGGAACGAGGGCGCGGCAATTCCGAACGAGACCGTCGCAACGCCGCGGCGGATGAAGAGTCGTCGAGAAAGATCCATGATGCCTTCTAAACGAGTTGGTACTCGGCGGAGCCAACGAGGAGTCGAGCAAGACCTGCAGCCCGTGTGTTGAGTTGTTCGCCTGTGCCAGTCCATGCACCGGCAGCGGCCAGGTACAACATGAGTGCCTGCCGTGGACCTGAATCGAAGGGCGCGGGCGTGAGGCGCACGAGCATAAGGTCCAGCAACGCCTGCGGCGACTGAGCGAGGGGTGCCACCGTGGCGGCCAGGAAGGCCTTCTGGTCGGCCGCGAGCATGGCGGCAAAATTCGTCCGAGCGAGCATCGTTCCCGTCGAGAACCATGCGGCGCCCGGCGGCCATCCAGCGACGTTGGGCGGCTCGAAGAGCTGCTGTCCCATCGCCGCCATCGGCGATCTCGCCTTGTCGATGGAGAAGTTCTGCCAGCCCACTTCCCGGATCGATCGAACGACGAATTCCGCTGGCGATGAGTAGCGTGCGAACTGCATCGCCGGGTTGGTGAACCAGGGCGAGTTGAGGATGTGGCGGATGACGGGCCTGATCTCCGTCCTGTTCTGCAGATAGACAGCCGTGACGCTTTCGACGAAGGCGGGATCGGGCGCGTCGATCTCGCTGATGAAGAAGTTCCAGAACTTCCGCGCCAGTCGACGACCGGTTTCCGGGTGAACCGCGAGCGCGGTGATCAGTTCGAGACCGTCCTGCATGCCTGCTGATTCGCTGCGCGACGCGATGGTGCGGCTGCCGTTGCTGATCGGAAACGAGAACGTCTTGTCGCCGGTATCGTGCTGATCGGCGTAGTAGACGAACTCCTGATACGCGTTCAGGTCGCCGTACTCGTCCTTGCGGTAATCATCGGATCCGCGAAGGTTCCATCCCGTGAATACGCGCGCGGCAGCGTAGACGTCCGACTCGACGTAGTTGTCGACGCCGATGGTGAAGAGCTCGATGATCTCGCGGCCGAAATTCTCCTGCGGCTTCGCCTTGGTGTTGCTTTTGCCGTCGAGCCAGATGAGCATCGCCGGATCCTGCGCCACCTGAATCAACAGATCGCGGAAGTTGCCGAGCGCATATTGGCGGAAGAGCTCGATCTGTCCCTGCGGCCCACGCAGCACGCCGGCTTTGTGGGCGAGCATCTTGGTTGCCTGCCGGTCGCCGGAGTCGGATGCCAGCTTGCTGTAGGCCGTGGCGAAGTGGTTGTGCCAGAACAACGCCATCTTTTCCTGCAACGGGCGCCGGCCGTGGATCATCCGGAAGATCCAGCGTTGGCGCGCGTCCTCGATGTCGATGTCGGGCGCGAAGAGATTCTTCGTCGCCACGCGTGCATGGTCGGGACGTCCGATGCGTTCATCCGCATCATCAGGACGGCCCTCGTAGTCGACGAGATAGTCGACCGCTCGTGCATGGGACATGTCGCGATAGATGTCAACGTCCGCTGCGCTGACGCCGAAACCGGCGCGGCGTAGGAGATGATCGATTTGCGGGTTGACTGTAGGCATACGAGCTCAGAGCGCGATCGTCACGACGTCGTTCGCGAACGTGGTGTTGTATTGGCGCAGTGATGCCTTGGCCGGGCCGCCCACGACCTGACCACTACGGTTGTAGCGGGAGCCATGACACGGACAGACGTAGATGGCGCCACTTGCGCCGTTGACGGTGCACCCCTCGTGCGTGCAGGTCGCGTCGATCGCCGAGAACGTGCTTGCGCTCGTCCGCGCCACGAGGAACACGCCCGCGATCGACTCGATGAGAGCGGCCGCGTCGACGTTGGCTAATGCGGATCCTGTGATCGTCACTTGCACTCGCGAGTTCGCGAATTGACCGGCCAGTCGCGGGAGCTGTGATGCGCCGCCGCTTGGCGATGTGGGTGATTCGTCACCACTGCAGGCCGACCCAAGTGTCGCGAAAGTCGCGCACGACGCCACCTGGCAGGCGCCGGCGCAGAACTCGCGTCGTGATATGAGCGGGCGCGATTCAGACACTGTGATCCTCGTGAGGTGGTGAGCGGCCCCGTGGCACGGCGGGCAAGATCGAGGCCACGTGCAGAGAGCTGGGATTCTGGTGGATCAGCAGTGGCTGCCGGCTTCGTGCCGATTACCAAAAACGAGGTGGACGGATGACTTTGTAAGTGCGAGGCGCGAGCAGGTCTCACCCTGGAACGACGTGATCGATATCCAGGCTCCAAAGTCGTCCGAGGTCGTTGCCGCCGACGCACGTAATGTCACCGTGATGCACTGACCTGTCGCTTGCACCGTACTCGAGCCGACATGGGCTCGATGAAACTGAAAGCAATTCTGGGATTCGCGTGTGCGATTGCAGCGGCGACTCCCATTGCTGGCTCGAAGGTGGTCGGAAGTCGCGTCGTGGTAGACGCCGAGGAAGGCGGGCGGCGTCAAAGTCTGCCGACTGCCGCTGAAACGGCTGCCGAGCGACGACGCAGCGACTTCGCGGCGATGCAGGCTTATCGGCCGGGATATCCGTTCTGGCAGTACATCTTCACGCTGCCCGATCGCTCGATCGCATTCGGCAGTTCCACCGACGGACGCCTGCTCGCCCTGTTTCCGGCAAAGGGCGAGTGGGCGCGGCACGCCAAGTGGAGCAACCCGGCGCTTGTCCATGTACTTGATGGTCACCGCCTCGCCCGTAAGGTTGGCGATCGTCGCGACCAGGTGGCGGAGCTCCTCGAGCGTGCCGCCGGGCCTGTCGTCCACAACTCCACCCGCGGCGACGCGCTGCTGCCCAACGTCCGCCGCTACGGGCCCTTCCTCGCGGAGTGGGGAGCGATCTACGACCGCTTCGGTGTCCCGCCGGATATCGGTCTCGCGCAGGTCATTCTCGAATCAGGACTCAGCGCCAAGCGACGCTCGGAAGCCAACGCCATCGGCTTCTGTCAGTGGCTGCAGAAGAATTGGAAACGCCTGAACCACTTCTCGCCGACACCGATCGAAGGCAAGAACCAGACGACGCAGGCGCCGTACTGTGCGGCGTATCTGTCCGTGCTCGCGACGAAATATGGATCTTTCATCCCGGCGCTCTCCGAGCACAACGCCGGCGGCACCAACGTTGGGCGGACGCTGATCAACGGCGAACGCATGGGCGCGACAGATGTCCGCACGAAATACCTGCTCGGCTCGCAGCTGGCTCGCGACCTGCGCGCGCTGCCGGGCAAGACCTACGAAGACATTTACGGCAGCTACGGTCCTCGCTCGTATCTCTACGCCGAAATGGTGTTCGGCAACACGTTCATCGTGAAGAACCTGATGACAGCGACACCGCAGGAGTCGATCCAAGCGATGCGCGCGACGCGCGTGATCTCGCTCGCCGAGATCGTGGAGCGCACTGGCCTGTCAGTCGACGAGGTACGTCGATTCAACCCAGCGCTCGTCGATCGCGTTCCCGCGGCGTCGGCGTTGTATTTGCCGTCGTATGTCAGCGAGTTCGGCGCCGACATCGCGTTCTGGCGCCGGCCGGCGCCGCCCTCGTACCGGGGTGTTCTGAACGACTTCATGCGTCTCGACGCGGGTCCAGAGCAGTGGGACGACCCGGCCTTCGCACGGGTGTTGACCGACTTCCGGCAGCGCTTCAGAAACACGAACACCGAAGAAGGTACGGTGATGGACACCGTGCTCGCCTACGTGATGGACCAGGCGTACACGAGCAGCCGCCGTACGCTGATCGCCGAATTCCGCAGCAGCGAACAAGTGCGGCGGTTGATGGACCAGGGCCGCTTCGAGCTCGACGTCGTTCGCGACGCACAAGCCCGCATGTCTCTGCAGTGATGGCGCGGTCGCCCGCGGTCCCGGAGGCGATGCAAGCGACGGTATAAGCGATGATTCTTCGCAGCGTAGCCGGAACGCGTTTTATGTACCCATCCGTGTTTCGCTGCCGAGGACGATCCGCGCTGCACCGAGCAGTTCATCGTGTGAGGGGAATTTGCCCAGGCTGGACAGGCCCTCGCTGCACTCGATGTGGGACCAGCGGACGATCCCGTCGCGGTCGATAAGGAACTGTCCCTTCAGCTGTGTAAACGTCGATTCATAATCGCGCCGATCGGTCGGCGTCAGCTGATAGCCGTCCAGCTTCGCGAGAGCCGCTTGGGCGGCCGGCACCGGCAACGGCGTTGGCAGCTCTCCGGTGGGATTGATGTAGGTGTTCTCCATCATCTGCATCATTTCAGGCGTCGGCTCCGGCCGAGGCACGCCATAGGAGCGATGCGTGGTCAGATGTGGATCCGCGCCGAGCGCTAAACGCGTAGGTCTGAACTTGAAGTACAAGCGCGCGTTGTCCAGTTCAGTGCCAACGATGGCCAGCGAATCGACCCCGAGCGATCGCAGGTTCTCGGACGTCGCGGCCATCTGCGCCAGCGCTCGCCGACAGAACGGACAGTAGAGACCGCGGAACAGTCCGAGCAGCACTGGAGTCTTCCCGCGGTAATCTGCCAACGAAATCGTCCGATCTTCGTGCACCGCCGGCACGACGAAGTCGGGGGCGCGGTCGCCCGACTGGATCGGCATCTGGCTTTGAGTCGTCATGGTTCGACCCTTCGCATCAACATAAAAACGGGAGCAGCAGAAGCGTATCAGGATCGAGGCCGTTCTGCTCGCACAGACGCCGCGCTCGTTCCATGAGTTCCTCGGCACGCACGCGGTCGCCTCGATCGAGATATATGGTGGCGAGCCCGTCGTAGCACGGCAGGATCAACTGCGGCTCGCCAATTTTCTCAGCCAGCGCCAGCGCTTCGCGATACACCGACTCTGCCTTGTGCAGCTCGCCTCGGCATTGATGGATCTGTGCGATCACCACCAGCGGCACGGCGAGGTGGTCCAGCTGGCCGAGTTCGCGGTCGAGCTCTGCTGCAGCATTCGCCGCTTCGAGACCTTCCGTGTCGCAGCGCTCCGTGAGCGCGCAGTACGCGGCGGCCAGATTCGCGTAGATATAAGACTGGAGCGAGGCGGCGCCGATCTTTGACGCGATCTCGAGCCCGGCAAGCGAAACGTCGATCGCGCGTTTCGGTTGCAAGGAGCTGTAAATGACACCGAGATTCGCGTACGCGCGGCACGCAACGTCGAGCAGCCCAAGATCCTGCGCCGAGGCAAGGCTCCGCTCGATCCGCTCACGCGCCGCGTCGAGCTGGCCCGACCGCGCGAGCGCGACCCCGATCGTATTGGTCGCCTGCGCAATCGCCGTCGTCGCCGTGCGGACGTGGACCGTGTCGGCTGCTGGCTCCGTCAGCGCACGCTCCGCTGATTGCAGGGCGCGCTCGGCCCATTCGACGGCCTTCTGGTTATCTCCACTGCGAAAGGCGGCGAGGCCCAACTCCTCGTAGAGCTGTGCCGCTTCGATATGCGCGGTTGACCCCGAGAGCAGTTCGAGCGCTCGCCGATACGATGCCATTGCCTCGGCACGATCGCCGGCCTGCCAGTGGAGTGTGCCCGTCTTGCGGGCGATGCGCGCCTGATCGACGGCCGTCCGTGCGGCGCGATACTCGCCGTGCACACGTTCGTAGTGCTCCATCGCTGTCCGGCGATCGCCGAGCAGCGCCAGCACGTCCGCGAGGCGTTCCTGGACCGCAAGCCTTTCCGGGTTGTGGCCGTTCGCCTCTTCCAACACCTCCAAGGCACGCCGATAATGCTGCGCCGCTTCTTCACTCGCATACATCGCATGCGCCGCGTCGCCAGCCGTGATCAGGGCGCGCGAAGCACGGGACGGATCCGCCAGGCGGCCGGCCCAGTACAGGTGATGTGCGATCCCGGAGAGATGCGCGCGAGAATCGCGATTGAGCCGCGTCATGGCGTCGGCCACGCGCAAGTGGAGCCGCTGCCGCCGCGTCTGAGGAATCGCCGCCGTCAGCATCTGGCAGGTCAACTGGTGCGCGAAACGCCACGTGATGTCGCGCCGTCCCGACGGGCCAATCACGATTCGGGCCTGCTCCGCTTCACGGAGCGCCGCCATCAACGTGTCGCTGTCGGCGCTGGCGACCTCTTCGAGCAAATCCGGTTCGAAGTGACGTCCGATCACCGCCGCCGCGTTGAGAAAGTTCTGCGTGTCCGGGGACACGCGTTGCATCCGGCGTTCCAGCACCACGCGCACGGTGTTTGGCAGCTCGACATCGTCCCAGTCGAGATCGCGTGTCCAGTGGTGACGTGCGTCGAACAGTCGTCCCTCTTCCTTCAAGTGCCGAAACAGCTCGACGACGAAGAACGGATTTCCACCAGTGTGATCGGCGAACGTCCGCACCAGCCTGGCTGGAGGGTTTGGTTTGCCGAGCGAGGCGAGCACACTCTGCACATCGGCGGGGGTGAACGGGCGCAGCACGATGGGACGAGCGTTACGCTGGCCGACCATCCGATCGAGAGCCGCCTTGATAGCCTGGGGCGTCAGGACCTCGCGCGACTGCCCACGAACCCGGTCGAGCAGGTTGTGAAGCGTGCCCCTGCTAGCGGAAATCGTCGGCGCCGCCTCCACTTCGCGACATGCCACGATCATGACGATCGGGAGGCTCGCGAGATGCTGCGCCATGTGCTGCGTCAACTGCAACGTCGACTCGTCAGCCCACTGCAGGTCGTCGATGAAGATGGCAAGTGGCGTCGATCGACTGCTGCGCGTCAAGAATTCCCGGACATTTGTGAACAAGTACCGTTGTCGCAGTTCCGGCGGCAGCTCCAGCGGTGGCGGCAGATCGGGGAAGAGGCGACGCAACTCGGGCATCAGCTTCGCCAGCTCCGGCGCGCTCGCCATGATCGCCTGCCGAAACGCCGTGGCCGGCATCAGCCGAGAGGCCTCTTCGAGGACTTCTGTATACGGGATGAGCGCGGGCGTGCCCGGCTGCTCATAACATCGCCCGACCAACGTTTGACAGCCGAGCCGACGCGCCATTGCCAGCGCTTCCTCGGCAAGGCGAGTTTTGCCGACGCCCGCGTCGCCGAGCAGCAGGATGAGACTGCCGGAACCCGACCGCGCTTGGTGCAGGCTCTGAAGCAGCTGCGCGCGCTCAGGTTCGCGGCCGATCAGCTTGATGCTACCGTCGTTCGTCTGCGGATCGACGATGGCCGTCGGCACGAGCGCGGCCGACGAAGACAGATCGACCAGGAGCCGGCGAAGGATGCTGCGAACGTCGCCGAAGGACTGATGTCGTGCCGCAGGATCTTTTGCCAGCAGTCGAGCAGCCAGCGCGTCGAGCGCCAGCGGAGTCGTCGGCAGCTGGTCACGCAGCGCCGCGACCTGCTCGTTGAGAACGGCGGCAAACGTGGCATCGATGCCCGCACGCACAAACGGGTTCCTACCCGAGATCAGCTCATACAGCAGAATGCCGAACGCGAAAATGTCGGATCGGCGATCGGCTGACTCAGCGCGGATCTGTTCAGGCGCCATGTACGCGGGCGTACCGACGATGACGTCGTCGGTCGCCGCAATCGCGACTGTCTCTGCCTGGTCGACGTCGGTGTGCGGCAGGCGGGCGGCCAGTCCGAAGTCCATGACCTTGATATGTCCGTCCTCGGTGAGCATCACGTTCGCCGGCTTGAGGTCGCGGTGCACGACGCGTCGTTTGTGTGCGGCGTCGAGCGCCTCGGCGACCTCTTCCGCGACGCGCAGGGCTTCACCGAGCGGTAGCGGCCCGCCACGCAAACGCCGCTCGAGTGACTCGCCACGGACGTATTCCATGGCGATGCAGGCGCGACCGTTGAGCGTGGTCACTTCGTAAATGGAGCAGATGAACGGATGATCGAGCGCGGCGGCAGCGCGCGCTTCGCCGAGCAACTGCTCGAGACCATCGCTGTCGCCTGGTGCGTTGACGAACTTGAGGGCGACCTTGCGGTCAAGCATCACGTCGTCGGCGAGATAGACCTCCCCCATGCCTCCGCGGCCGATGATTTCGACGATCTGATAGCGTGGCTCGGCCGTCACGTGGATGTTGTTACGGTATCGGGCGAGTGGCTCCCTTCCATATGCTACGCTTCCGCCCACAGAGCTGTGATGCCCGCACGACGAAATTGCCTCCGTCGTTTTCCGCATGCCCCCGTCGTGGTCGTGTGCACGATCCTCTGCTTCGTCCAGCGCGGTACGGCTGTCGAACCGGCAGTTGCGCAAGCAGCGCAGGCCTCGAGCGCCACCTCGCCCGGCGCCCTGGAAGTGTTGGAGGTACGGCAGAACTTCTTCATGATTGCCGGCGCCGGAGGGAATATCGGCGTCCAGGTGGGCGAGGACGGCGCCGTGGTGGTGGACGCAGGGTCCGCCGTCACCGCTCCTGCCGTTGTCGCGGCGATCGAGCGGATCACACCCAAGCCTATTCGTTACGTCATCGACACCGGGCCCGATGCCGACCACGTCGGCGGCAACGACGTGCTGGCGAAAGCTGGCGATCAGTTCTATCCAGGTACACGCGCGGCCGGCGCGAGGCAGGACGCCCTGAGATCGGCTGCATCCATCCTTGCGGCGGAAGGCGTGCTGCGGCACATGACGAAGTCGGCGTATAGATCGACACCGGCGGCACCGCTCGTCGGATTGCCTACCGAGTCATTTCACTACGCGAGGAAATTCTTGTACTTGAACGACGAACCGATCGAGGTGCTGCACCAGCCCGCGGCGCACACCGACAGCGATGTCTTCGTGTTCTTCCGGCGATCGGACGTCGTGGTCGCTGGCGACATCATCGACACACGCCGCTTTCCCGTCATCGACATCGAGCACGGCGGCAGCATCGACGGCGTGATCGCGGCGCTCAATCGTCTGAGCGAGCTCGCAGTCGCGTCCGTGCCAGTCGTGTCGCGCGAAGCAGGCACGATCGTGATTCCGGGTCACGGCAGGCTCTACGATCAGTTCGATGTGATCGAATACCGCGACATGATCACCATCATCGCTGACCGCGTTCGCGCGCTGGTCAACGCTGGACGATCGCTCGAGCAGGTCAAAGCGGCAGCACCGGCAAAGGGCTACGCAGGTAGCTACGGCAACGATGGTGGCGACTGGACGACAGATAAATTCGTGGAGGCGGTGTACCGGAGCCTCATGAAGGAGAAGCGGTGAGGGCTTGGACTGTCCTCGCCCTTGCCGCGCTTTGTGTGCCAGCGTCCGTTCACGCGCAGCCTCAGGGTACCGCGTCTTCGAGAGCGCGCGATGTCGCACCGATCGATCTGACCGGGTACTGGGTGTCCTACGTCACCGAGAACTGGCGCTATCGAATGGTGACGCCCGCCAAAGGTGAGTATCGTCGTATCCCTGTTTCGCCTGCCGGGGTGCCGATCATCAACGCGTGGGATCCCTCGGCTGACGAACGTGCCGGCAACCAGTGCAAGTCGTTCGGCGCTGGCGCGATCATGAACGTGCCAGGCCGCCTGCACATCACGTGGCAGGATGCCGACACGCTGCGCGTCGATACTGACGCGGGCACGCAGACGCGACTCTTTCGTTTCACCACGGCGCGCGCGTCATCCGCGCCGAAGCCGTCGTGGCAGGGCGAGTCGACGGCACGCTGGGAGCAGGTGGCCGCGCCCGAGAAGGGTGGCAGCCTGCGTGTCGTCACGTCGAACCTGCGCGCCGGCTACCTGCGCAAGAACGGTGTGCCCTACAGCGAGCGCGCCACCGTGTCGGAGCACTTCGATATCTCGCCTCTTCCTGACGGCGGTCAGCTCCTCCTGGTCACCACGATCGTCGAGGATCCTGTGTACCTGAACGCGCCATACATCACAAGCCCGCACTTCAAGAAGGAGCCTGACGGTTCCAGGTGGGATCCCACACCATGCTCATCGAAGTGGTAACGCGGCTTGTCCACCGGGTGCGGCCCGTTGGCGGGCCGCACAAAGCAGCACTGGCTTATCGCGTCGCGTTGCGACGCGACAGTGGCGAAGGTGGACGATCGCTGCTCACGTTGATCGTCGTGCTCGTGGCTCGCACGGCGTGTGCCCAGGCCGCACCAACGGTGGTTCCCAGCCAATTCGAAATCGCAGGCTCGTGGGCTCCGTTGGCGACCGAGGATGTGCAGAACGACTCGGTGCCCGTGGACTATCTCGGCTTGGCACTGACCGACGAAGGACGAACGCGGGCGCTGGCGTACGACGAGTCGCAGAAGTCGATGATCGAGCGGCAATGTCAGGGCTGGGGCGCAGCGTATGCGGTGCTCGGCCCCTTCGGTCTGCGAATCTCGAGTCAGTCAGATCCCGCAACGAAGCGCGTCGTGTCCTACACGATCGATGCGTGGGAAGACTGGATGGGCATGACCATCTGGATGGACGGTCGGCCGCGTCCGTCCGAAAACGCGCTTCACACGCAGGCGGGTTTCACGATCGGGCGGTGGGAGGGAGGCGCGCTGGCGGCGCGCACGACGCACATGAAGGTGGGCTTCATCCGCAAGACAGGCGTACCGCTCAGCGATCAGGCCACGCTCGATTGGCGGTTCTTCCGCCATGACGACCTGCTCACTGTGCTGCTCGTCGCGCGCGATCCTGCCTATCTCGTGGAGCCCGAGATCATTTCGAAGAGCTTCCGGCTCTCGAAGGTGCCGCTCGACTTCCGCGACCCGTGCGTTCCCGGTTTCGAGGGCCGCGAACCGGGCGACAGCGTGCCGCACTTTGCGGCAGACGAGAACCCGTTCCTCGACGAGTTCATCAAGCTGTTCCACCTGCCGCGCGAGGCGGTGCTCGGTTATCGCGAAACGCTGTATCCGGAGTACCGGAAGAAGATCAAGGACACGTACGTGCCGCCGCCGCCGTGCACCGAAGACTGTGGCGTGTCTGGCAACTTTGTCCGGCGGCGTGGACCCACACCGTAAGGATTTGTCGACACGCCGACATTGCGCTAGTTTCTCGACGACGGGCAACTGGTCCGAGGATCGACACGATGACGGAGTGGTTCGCGCGTCCCGTGCTTCACGTGTCGAGCGTCGAGGCCTCGCTCCGCTTCTATGTGGACCGCCTCGGCTTCACGGTTCCGTGGCGCGCCGGAGTGGATGGCCACGTGGATGTCGCCCAGGTCGATCGCCTGGGATGCGCGCTCATTCTCTCCGAGCACTGGCCGGAGAAGGTTGGCAAAGGCCTGATGTTCATTTCGCTGAACGTCGAGCCAGCGACTCACGAGGCCGAGGTCGCGGCGGTTGATGCGTTGCGCGTCGAGTTCGAGGGCCGCGGCCTTCCGGTCAAGGAGGGCCACTGGGGCTACCGGGTGCTGGTGGTCGAGGATCTCGACGGCAACCAGCTTTTCTTCCCCTATCCGAACGAGCCGGGCGTGGATCCCGAGGGGCTGCGTCGAACGTAACGGGGGCTGGCGCCATTCTCGTGACCAGCCCACCGTTCCTCGCTACGCGTCGACGCTCTTCCTATGAGTCTGCGCTGTCGCGTCCCAACTAGGCCGTAATAGCGCGGGCGTGTGCCGCAGATGTACGGGAGTGCGCCTCTGCGGTCGCTGGCACTTCAAGTGCACGCGCGAGCGTGAAGGCGGCTATCGACATCACCACATCCCGGACAGCGATATCGAAGTGGCTGCCGAAAGCGAGGTTGAGGGCAACCAGCAGAAGCCAGGCACTGGCCACGTACGCGCCGAGACGCGGTGCGGCGGCGAGAATCGCGACGCCGACCGCTATTTCGATCACGCCCACGATCCCCATGAACGTGGCAACCGGAAACGGCAGTAGGCGCTCGGCGAGCGGGCTCACGTAGCCGCCCCAGTCCGCGAGGATGTTGAAGAACTTGTCCAGACCGGCGAGCGTGGCGGTCAGCCCGAACGCGAATCGAAGCAGGCGGAACGGCAGGTTGAGTCGAGCGTCCATCAGAGTTTTCCTCCACCCAAACAGAGTTCGACACGAGGCAAAGGTGACAAATGTGATCGACTGCTGGGCGACCAGATATTCGAGGCGCATCAAGAACAAATTCCTCGAGCAGTGTGACACCTTGGACCACGATTACGGTCCGGTAACGAAGTCAGCCGGGCGCCCTCCTCACGTTTCTGACAGCGGTTGCATCGGCTTGCACGTACGCTCGCGCGGCAATGACATTGCAGCAACTCCGCGGGATCGTCAGGCGCCTGTCCGTCGGACGCACACGATTGAGAGAGGATCTGGTATGAAGACATTCAGCTGGCGAGGCTGTTTCATCGCGTTGGCAGTAACGGTCGGATTTACCACGGTGACGTTCGCCGACCACTCGTGGGGAGGCTATCACTGGGCTCGAGAGGCCAACCCGTTCACATTGAAAGTCGGGGACAACGTCTCCAGCGCCTGGGATGCCTATCTCGATGAAGCCATCTCCGACTGGAACGCCAGCGAGGTTCTGGAGCTTTCGAAGGTCGTGGGCACCACGAGACCGCGGCAGTGCCGAGCGACAGCGGGGCGAATCGAAGTGTGCAACGAGCGCTACGGCAACACTGGTTGGCTCGGTATCGCCCAGATCTGGCTCGACGGCCTGCATATCACCCAGGCGACGACCAAGTTGAATGACACGTACTTCACCACGTCGACCTATAACAAGCCGGCATGGCGGCGGCTGGTGACTTGCCAGGAAATCGCCCACGACTTCGGTCTCGACCACCAGGACGAGGTCTTCGACAATCCGAATCTCGGGTCGTGCATGGACTACACGAACAACCCTCTTGGGCCGCCGAGCAACGAACATCCGAATTCGCATGACTTCGCCGAGCTCATCGACATCTACTCGCATTTCGATAGCACGACGACCGCCGGGGCGAGTCTTCCGAAGGCGATGCCGCCAGCGATGGGCCACATCGACTTCGACACGCCCGCGCAGTGGGGACAGCTGGTTCGATCGAGCCGCGATGGTCGGGTGCAGCTGTTCGAGCTGGACTTCGGGCGCGGTCACCGCGTGGTGACGCATGTGTTCTGGGCCGACCCGGAGCGTGATCGCCACTAGCCGATCGCGGCTACCATTGGGACTCCGGGAGGCATGATGGCCGGAGTCCCTCTTCGCGCGCGTATTTTCGTCGCTGCCGTCCTCGCGCTCGCGGTTGCGTGCGCGGGGCCGTCCGAGGCCGAGATCAGCCGCGATCGCGCGGTCGCCATCGCCCGCCAGCAAATCACGTTTCAACCCGACAGCACCGAGGCCGAGCGAACGACGTTGAACGGGAAACCCGTCTGGCGCGTCACGTTTCGCGGCAGGCTGCCCGGCCAACCTCCCGGCCTCTTCGAAACCGCCATCGTCGATGTCGATCGTTCCAATGGGGAGATCGTCCGCATCGCGCGCACTTGATAGCGGCCACGATTCGCCGTAGGGCGCAGGTTTTAGCGCCGAACGATCGAGTTATCGTGTTCCGCTGACTCCACCCTCGAGGTTGAACGCCATCAGCAGGTTCTTGTACGGCACGACGCGGCCGTGCACCGGCGCAATGCGCTCCGGATTCAGCTTCAGTTCCTGCACCCTCTGAACCATCTGCGCGGCGTATTCCGGACCGCGCTCAGGAGTCCTGATCTCGTCACCGGCGGGTGGGTTGTAGCCGTCGCCGTACATAAGGATCCGCTCCTTCGGGAGGTACGCAATGAGTTGCCCCGTGTGATGTCCGTGGCCCGGCATGTGATACAGCTCCACGGTTCGCGCCCGGTCGCTCAGTACTCTCTTGTCGCCCACGGTTTCAATCATTGGCTTGTTTGGCGTAGGCGCTGTGTCCTCGAGCGTCCGTGGCCTTGCCCACACCTTCTCGAAGAATGCCTTGTTGCTCTCGTGCGTGATCACGGTGATGCCTTCGGCGACGTACTCACGCAAGCCGCCGGCGTGATCGTAGTGGGCATGGGTGTTCACGACGTACCGGATTGGCTTGTTCGGTACCGTCTGGCGAACGAGATCGTTGACCACCTTCGATCGCGCGTCGCTCGTCGGCCCTTCGAGCATCACGATGTGATCGCCGAACTCCACGGCGACACTCCGTGTGCCCGCGCCGTTCAGCGACCAGAGGCCGTCCCCGATCTTGTCAATCGTGGCCATCGGCGTGGCAGGCGGGGCCGGCGCTGAGGCAACGTTGTCCGGTACGGGCAACGAGACGGCGGCGTTCGGCTGCACGTTGTCGATCGTGATGTCGAGAGTAGGGAACCCGTCCTGTTTCTCGACGATGTGCTTCGGGAACTGGATGTTGCCGAATTGCGCGTAGTCCGAATATGTCAACTCGACGGGCACGTCGCCGACAACCGAGTTCGTCGTCAGGTATTCGACCTTCTCAACGAGGTTCTGCTGATTGAGCGTCACCTTGACGTCGCGGTCCTCCGCTTTGAACGTGAAGACGTTGCCATCAGCGGGCGCGCCGCTTGCGAGGGCGGCCTTGACGACGCCGTGAGGCGTCAGCCAGATTTGGCGCAGACGCTCGGTGACCGCACCGGGATTCGGCGCCGGCTGCGCGCCTCCTTCAGTCCACGCGTTTTTCCCGCTGACGACCTGGGTGGTCCGCTGCTCGCTCGCGAACGGCTGTGCGCCTCCTCCGCGCGGCGGATGCTCCCCCTGTGCGCGCAGCATGTCGAGCTTCATCGCGGGTGACTGGTAGTCGATCGCGACCGTGTAGGTCTTCACCTCGAAGCGCGGCCACGGGCCGCCGGGACTGTATGCCTGTCCGAAGGCGTAGTTGGTTCCGCTCCCGGAAAACTGGATGGAGTTCAAATTGCTGGCGCCTATCGCATCGGCCGCGGCAGCGGCGCCGCTCGGCCTGCTGCACCCGGAGGCGGCGATCGCCAGCGCAAGACCGGCCACCACGGCTGTCATGGTTCGCATGGGGACTCCTTATCCGTGAGACGCGACACGCGCGCCGAACATGTACCGAGAACGGCGATATTACAACTTCGGTGGCATTGAGACACGTCCTCCTTCGCGCTACGCGCTACGGAGGCGACGCATCGGGAAATAGAAGGGGGAACCTGCGTATATACTCGCCCCACGCTTGTCCAACCATCGAGACAGAGAGCCGTTCCGTCCGGCGCGTGGAGGTTTCATAAAGTATCAACACCGGGTGCTCGGCATGCTGTCGCTGCTCTCGGTCATCACCTACCTGGATCGCGTCTGCATTGCCGTTGCCGGGCCGCGCATGCAGGACGATTTGCAGATCAGCCCCGAAGCGTGGGGCTGGGTCGCCAGCGTCTTTTTCCTTTCTTACAGCGCGTTCGAAATACCTACCGGCGCACTGGGTGATCGTATCGGACCGCGCCGCGTCCTCACGCGAATCGTCACCTGGTGGTCCGCCTTCACCGTACTCACCGGGACTGTCTCGAGCTACTTCGTTTTGCTGCTGGTGCGGTTCTGTTTCGGGGCCGGTGAGGCAGGCGCCTATCCCAATGCCTCGGCCGTGATCGCTCGCTGGATCCCGGCGGCGAAGCGCACGCGGGCGTGGGGCATCGTCTGGCTGACCGCGCAGGTCGGCGCCGCCTTCTCGCCTCTGCTCGTCGTGCCGATTCAAGTTCGTTATGGTTGGCGGGCGCCCTTCTTCGTGTTCGGCGTCGTAGGGGTGGTGTGGAGCGTGGTTTGGTACGCGTGGTTTCGCGATTCGCCGCATGAGAAGCGGGGAGTCACCAAGGCCGAACTCCGCGAAATTGGTTCTGCGGCCGGCCTGCAACATCACCGTATGCCGTGGGCCGCGGCGTTACGCATGCCGGCGTTCTGGCGCATCGCCGCCATCGGCGCCTGCTACGTGTACGCATTGGGATTTTTCCAATCGTGGCTGCAGATATATCTCGTGAAGGGCCGCGGATTCACCGAAGCGGCGCTCGTGCTGTCGTCACTCACGTATGTCACCGGGGCCACGGCGAACGGGTTAGGCGGCTTCGCGGGTGACTGGATGGTCAGACGATATGGCCTGCGCAATGGTCGCCGCTGGCTCGGTGTCGTGGGACTCAGCGTGGGGGCGCTGTCAATGACCGCTGCCATTGCCGCGCCAAGCGGCAACACGGCGCTCGTGTTCCTGTCGTGTGCGTACGGCGGGATACTGTTTCAGCAGCCGACTCTCTGCGCTCTGTGCAATGATGTCGGACGCAAGAACGCCGGGGCAGTCTTTGGCTTCATGAACACCGCGGCCAACGTTGCGTCGGCTCTTTCATCCGTGGTCTTTGGTTACCTGGTCGGCTACTTCGGCAACTACAACACGCCGTTCATCCCGATGGTGGCGCTGCTCGCTATCGGCGCGCTGCTGTGGCTGCGGGCCGATCCCACGCGCGAACTGTTTCCCGACGAGCGACTCGATGAATCCCAGGCGGCCTTGGCCGCTTCCGCCGTCTGAAGCTACAGCGGACGGACCACCTTTGTCTGCCGGCATGAGACCTTCGCGGCGAACGGAGCACGCGGCGTCATCGAGAAAACGCACCGCGAGGGTGGTACCAGCCTTGCCTCCGCCGCGGTATGTCCGAAACCCCGAATCGATTGGCGTGCGAGGAGGAGATCGTCTTGTGGAGAATGCGGCGCGCTGACGGCAAGCAATCTCACGCGATGATTGCCCCGCGCTCGGATGGAGCGATTGTCGTCTGGTTCATCAACGGCCATCCGATCGGGTATCGGGATTTCAACGATTGGACCAGCGCACTCGACTGGAGCGACCGGCTAAAGGCCCAGAACTGGGCCGTGGGTTGGCGCCTTGCATCTGAGTAGGCGATACGCCAGCGAGGTTCGTGCCTGAAAAGGGTGGTGCAGCGGTCCGAGACGTAGGAGGCGCCCACGCCAGTAACTTCCCAAGAGTTTTCCCAAGACTTCCGGCCCGGTTTCCACTGACACTTCCCCTGTTCGATCGCCAGGCGATCCGCGTTTGAACCTATGGAGCAGGGTGGCGTGAGCGTTGAGCCTGACAGCGGCCCCACCGGCACAGCGCCCTTCGCCGGCGTCCGTACGATTCTCGTCCCGCCAGCTATCGTTGCCGTTCCGCAGCGACCGAAGGCGGCTCGCGAGAAGAAGCCACCATGGCGTCCGCGCCCGGACGCCGGGCCCACGGAGAGGGCTGGTGGACGCCAGTGGTTCAGCGATAGTCTCTTCGTCGAGGGCCAGGCCGTTCAGTTGCGAAGCGGTCTGGGCGCTTCGGTCGTCGTGCACGTCCTCGTCACGGCGCTCGCGTTCGTTCTGGCCGCGCAATTCGAACGGTCGGAGGTCATCAGGGTCAATCAGAAGCTGGCGATGCCGGCGATGCTGTTGATGCCTCCGATCCCCGACCCACTGTCTGGCAGTCCCAGGTCTGTCGAACATTCGAAGCAGGTTGCACAGCCTTCTGAGGCGCCACCCGCCGCGGGCGAGCGTCCGCCGGCGCCCGCGCCTGTTGAAGAACCCACGAACATCGAGCCCGAGACTGGTTTCGAGAGGAGCCCGGACGGTATCGAAGGCGGTGTACCCGGAGGCGTCGGCGATGGCCCTGCTGGCGAGGCGTCGTCGTCGGGCCCTGGCGTTGGGCCATCGGGACCTCTGCGTCTGGGAAGCACGGTCGCGCCGCCGAAAAAGATCAAGGACGTAAGGCCAGTCTACCCACACGTGGCCTTTGCTACGCAGGCGCGGGGCACGGTCATCCTCGACGTGACAATCGGAACCGATGGCAAGGTACAGGACGCACAGGTGATC
This sequence comes from Vicinamibacterales bacterium, assembly GCA_035649635.1. GTDB lineage: Bacteria > Acidobacteriota > Vicinamibacteria > Vicinamibacterales > UBA2999 > Gp6-AA40. The sequence continues at coordinate 49,966 of DASRJE010000057.1, forward strand.
CACTCGGTTCCGCAGCTGGACCTCGCCGCGCTCGAAGCCGTTCGTCAATGGGAATACGAACCGACGCGAATCAACGGCGCGCTCGTCGTGCTGATCATGACGGTCGTCGTCAACTTCGCCATCCAGTGATTGAAGCGTCATGCTCCCCACATGGCATGCTGGATCGCATCGCATAGTGGCGCTCGCGGGACTGTTGAGCGTGGCGATGCTGCTCGCGCCGCGGTTGGTTGCCGCCGCTGCTCCTGGCGTCAGCGAAGATGTTCCGGTTCCCGGCGGGACTGCCGCCCTGGCGAAGGCGCTGGAGATCGATCCCGTTCCTGATCGCGCCCGGTTTGCCGCGGAGCTCGCCCGCATAATCTGCGACGACACGAAACAGCGCCGGACGGAGGTGCGTTCGAAATTCCACCAGCTGCGCGCCTATTTCGAAACGATCGACCGGCAGGACTCCGCGTCGGAACGTGGAAACACGGTCCGTGCTGACGCGCAGTTCGAGCGTGTTCCCGTGCCGCTCCCATCGGTTGTGTGGAGCGAAGTGTTGCGACGCCCCGTCGATCCCGCGCATCTGTTCGCCATCGTCATGTCCGACGCCGACGGCGCGTTTCTCGTCCACGGCCTCGCCTCGCTCGACGACGAAACGCTCCAGTTCTTTGTCGATCATGCGGCAGTGGTCAGGCAGCTCTACGAGCACGGCGCACCGGCATTCGCGACGTTTGCGGCACACCTGCAGGTTCGCGCGAATCGCGTCGTTGTCCCCGGTGGCGATCAGGCAGTGCCCTTGTGGGAGGCGCTTGTCGGTGAGAAGGCCGACCGGCCGGCGCCCTTCATTTTTCGGCTGTTCACCAGGGGCGAGGGACGCCTCGCCTATCTCTACGACACGATCGGCTCCCTCGATTCCGCGCGGGCTTCGTTCGCGCTTGGGCTGTGGATCGCGGACGCTCGAGCGAGGGTCGATCGTTTCAGAGCACTTGGGTCGGCTGTCACGGCGTTAGGCCACGATGTGTGGACCTATCGGACACCATTCAAACGTGCGCCGCACGATCTCGTATCGATGCTCCTGCGTGCCCAGCCGCAGCCGACTGGTGCCCCGGCTGTTCCCGCGTGGCGGGTGTTGTGGGCGCGCGCGTTCGACTCCTCCGATGCGTCCGGCGATCTGGCCACGCTGCGTGCGACGCCCGCTCACGGGGAATCGATCGACGCTGCGTGGCTGGTCGAGACGCTGCTGCAGGGTGACGGGCCCTCGCGCTCGGAACGTCTCGATCAGTTTGCCTTTGGCCAGCGTGCGCTGGCGTTGACCGGCCCGGCAGACTTGCCGGATACGCTCTTCG
>DASRJE010000058.1:0-21476 GCA_035649635.1 Vicinamibacterales bacterium
CGGTTCATGTTCCGCGGCGGAACGACGGGCAGGGTCCCGCCGGACGGCATTTTCGATCTGATCTCGGTCACTGAGCAGTCCACTGCGATCAACCCGGCGACGGGCCTCCAGTTTGCTCCCCGGGCGAACTTCGTCTATCGAGGTGTCGCCACCGCCAACCCCAACTACGCCAACCCGAACAACTGGCGTGCGTCGGCGTCGTACGTCACGGGGTCGCATGCGATGAAGGTCGGCTACCAGGGCGCCTACATCCGCGTCAATAATTGGTACCTGGTCCCCGAGTCTCAGCTGTCTTACCGGTTCAACCAGGGCGTGCCGAATCAGTTCACGTTCCGGCTGCCGGAGTGGCACCAGGCGGACCGGACATCAACGGCGGCGTTGTACATCCAGGATAGCTGGACGCGCAGTCGGCTCACGCTGCAGGGTGCGCTCCGCTACGACCGCGCGTGGAGCTTCAGCCCGGCGGAGTTCAACGGGACGGAGCTGACGTCGAAGTTCAATGCAGCGCCGATTACCTTCCCGCGGACGCCGGGCGTTGACGCGTTCAACGACATCACGACCCGTATTGGCGCGGCCTACGACGTGTTCGGAACGGGCAGGACGGCGCTCAAATTCAATCTCGGGCACTACCTCGATGCGGCGACGAACGACAGCGAGTACACCAGCAACAGTCCGGCCGCCCGCATCGTTCGCACGGCCTCACGGAACTGGCAGGACACGAATGGCAACAAAGTCGTCGACTGCAACATCCTGAACTTTGCCGCGAATGGCGAGTGCCCCGCATTGACCGGCGACGGTGTCAACTTCGGCTCCGTCTCAGGCAACGTCACGCAGGTGAACCAGGCGACGCTCCGCGGCTGGGGTGTCCGTCAAAGTGACTGGCAGTGGGGAATCACGCTTCAGCAGGAGCTGATTCCACGCGTGTCGGCTGAAGTCGGTTACAACCGCCGGTGGTTTAAAGGCGCCAAGGTCACCGACGACACACTTCGCGGGCCCGAGGACTATCAGCAGTTTACGATCACGGCCCCGCAGGATCCTCGACTCCCTGACGGCGGCGGCTATCCGATCAACCTGTCCCTGGTCACCGCCGCGGCTGCCGCTCGCGGGACACAGAACTACGTCACATTCGAGACCGACTTCGGCTCTGAGCGTAGCCAGTACTGGCACGGCGTCGATTTCACGCTGAATGCGCGTCTCCGCGAGGGCCTGACGCTGCAGGTCGGGACGCAAACCGGACGGTCGGTCGAGGACTCGTGCGAGTCGTCACGCGTGTCCGATATGGCTGTGGCTGGGGGAATGCAACCTGGACGGGGCGAAACGTTGACAAACGCGGCCACGATCAAGGATCTCCGCAACTGCCTCGACGACGATCCCTTCCAGACGACTCTCCGGGGCCTGGCCTCGTACACCGTTCCAAAGATCGATGTGCTCGTCGCCGCGACGCTGCGCTCCCAGCCGTCGCTGGAGCGCACCGCCACGTGGCCGGTGCCGAACACGGTGATCCAGAGCATCACCGGACGGCTGCCGCCTGGAGGTGTCGCCACAGGAAACACGAATATTGAGATTCTGGACAACGACCATCGGCTGTACGCCGACAACCGGCGGACGCAGATCGACATGCGATTCGCGAAGATTCTCCGATTCGGCTCGAGGCGTGCAGACGTCGGTGTCGACCTCGGCAACCTGCTGAACACGAATTACGCGACGACGTACGAGAACACCTATCAGTACAGTCTGAGCAATACGGCGCAGGGTGGCACATGGAACAATCCGACGGCCATCTACACGCCGCGATTCGTCCGCTGGAACGTGACGGTCGACTTCTGATCGCTCTCGTTGGACCGGCGCGCGCGACCCGCGCGCGCCGAGTTCGTGTCCATCGTTCACATTCTTCCCGTCGAATGGGAAGCGCGTTCCCGCCAACACGGACGGGCCCGGACGCACCGCGGTGGCCGGGTCACCTGTTTGCGAATGTTTTTTGCGCACGCCGTCTCCGTGCCCCGGGCGAGTGTCCGGGCACGGCAGTTGCTCCACGGTGCCGCGAGGTCATCGTGGATGTTCGAGACGGCTTCATCGTCGGCATCTTCAATTACTGCGATCGCTGGTGCGACACGTGTGCGTTCACGTCGCGATGTCGTCTTTTTGCCGACAGCGCGGAGATGGACGCCTCGTTCGATCCCGGGATGAAGGCACTGGTGGAGTTGCATGGGGCGGTGGAGCCGTCTCCACCACCACCGCCATGGCTCGAGGAATTGCTTCGAGACATGGATGAGGCGATACACAAGCCGGAAGAAAACGAGGAACCGCTCGAACGGCCGCTGCCACCAGAACACCTGGAGATCGAAGAGCGTGCGCACCGCTATCTCGCGTGCCTGCATGCCTGGCTGCAGACACGCACGTTCGTTTCGAACAACGATCCCGCGGACCCACAGGCCGTCGTCAGACGGTTCCACACACTCATATCGGCCAAGGTTCACCGCGCGCTTCAGGGCCTGGCCGACGATCGACCGGAGGACCGGGACTGGCCGCCTGATTACGACGGCTCGGCGAAAGTCGCTTTGCTCGGGATCGATCGGTCTCATGCCGCCTGGCTCGAGTTCGTCGAGCGTGGCATGGCGACCGAGGAAGATGTCGCCCCATTCATTGCCGACCTGGTCTGGTTGGGCGAAGCCCTCGAACGAGTCTTTCCAGACGCCCGCGCGTTCGTGCGGCCCGGACTGGATGAACCCGACGAGGTGTCGAGGCTTCTTGCGAGCGAAAATCGAGCATGACGGGCGTATGCGATCCGGACGCGCTTGACGCCAATCGCAAGCGAAGGCTAGTCTCCTTCCGCGCACCAGGGCGCATTCGTCCGCCAAGGACTGAGTCCACCTGTCACAGCGGCACCACCAGTTTCGGCGCCTTCTTTCGGCCTGCTCGCGGACACCAGGCAAGGATCGAAAGGAGGTCTGCCATGTCCGTCCGGCGTCTGCCTGAACGGCCCAACCTCGATCAACTCAAGCACCAGGCCAAAGAACTTCTCGTAGCATGGCGAAGCGGCGCATCTGCTGATGCACCTGTCACGTCGCCTCGCTTGCGAGACGCACAGAGAGCCGTTGCGCAGCAGTACGGCTTCGATTCATGGGATGCGCTGCGTGCACACGTCGAAAAAATCTCCGGTCCCTCGCACACCACGAAACGCAAACCCAAAGAGGTCATCGATTACGACGATCCCGTTCCCGACGTTGTCGAACTGAACGAACCACTCAACTCCGATGTCGTGCAGAGGTTGATTGAGCGAGGAGTCAGTGGCATCAAGGTCGGGCCGACGGTCGCTGCGAGCGGCCTGGCGCGGCTGGCCGAGATCGCGACGCTGCAGAGAATCGACCTCGCCTGGCGTGGCGACCTGCTCGACAGGGACGTGAAGTTCCTCGAAGCCATGCCGTGGCTGAGGGTGATATCGCTGTCACGCTGCGGCCAGATCAGCGACCGCACTATCGAGCGCCTGCGGAATCACGAACACCTCGAGCGCATCAACCTGCAATGGACCGACACCGGCGACGCGGCGATCGCCGCGCTTGCGGACAGGCCGTCGCTCTCGCGCGTCCTCGTCGGCGCCAGGCTGACCGACGCAGGTGCGTCGCGGCTGGGCGACTTCCCTGCTCTCGCGGCGCCCGGAGCACGCGACGCGTTTCTCGCGCTCAGTTCCGCGCGCGCGCTCACGGACGAAGCGCTTGCCGCAATTGGAGCGTTGAACGGCGTCATCGCGCTCGACCTGCATATGTCCGCGTTCGGCAGCCCGAATTACACGGCACGCGGTGTCGCACACCTGCGACGCATGGCGTCGCTCGAGGAGCTGAACTTCCACGGGGCGCTTGCGACGGACAACGTCCTCGCTGAGATTGCGACCATTCCGCGGCTCCGCTGGCTGCACTGTCAGGATCCGGTGTCAGGCGACGACGGATTCGTCGCGTTGGGACAGTGCACGACGCTCGAGAACATGGCGTCACGGGTGTGCCGGCGTATGACCGACCGCGGCTTTGCCGCGATCGCGCGGCTGCCGCGTCTACAGCGCCTGGGACTTGGCGGCCCACGGATCTCGGACGCCGCCATGGCGCATGTTGCGGATGCGCCTGCCCTCGTGGACCTTGGCCCAATCATGTTTGGCGACGCCGCCTTCGAGCACATCGCAAAGATTCCGCGGCTCGAGCGGCTGACGAACATGTACAACCGCTCGACCGGCGACGCAGCAACGCGCTATCTCCGGGCGCATCCAACCCTGGTGGACTACGGCGCCTTCGGGACGCAAATCACCGATGAAAGCCTGCGCATCCTGGCTGGTTGCCCGCGGCTCGAAGAGGTCGTGTTCACCAACTGCGACTACATCACCGACGAAGGCCTGCGCGCGCTGGCGTCAATGCCGCGGCTTCGGCGCCTATCGACCGGGTCGTGCCCGCGTGTCACCGGCGCGTGGCTCACATCGATGCCCGCCGGCGTTGAAGCCAGAGACGATGGGAGCAATGCCAACTACGTCGAGGGCTATCGCGCCGAGACGCTCATCGACTATCCCGATCTGCCGGTTCCGCCCGACGTGGCAAAACCGATCGGTACGCCGCCTGACAACGCCGGCGTCTTGTCTCGGATGTTGTGCTTTGGCGTACGCGCCTCATATGTGCCAGAAGGGCTGCGACTGACCGTGCCGCCGGGGCACGATCCGCGCTGGGTCGGGCTGATGACCGTCGATGCGTTTGCCGTTCCCCTCCGAATCGAGCTCGTCCTCAAACCCGTTTCGGAATTGCGCCTCGCGTTCGCCGCACACAATCGTTTCATCGCCCTCGACGATCGCGGGCGTATCATCGACCGGACGCCGTGGTTCATGAAGAGCGCTGCGCAGCAGGGCGAGGCGATCGACAGCGACGCGCCATTCATTGGCGCCGACTGGGTGCGCGTGACGTTCGAGTTCAGAGACGATGAGCGCCGGCTGCACGTGAACGGCGAACTGCGCCACGTGTGGCGCGAGGACTACGCGGGCGTGCGCAGCAGGATTGGAATCGGAGTGCAGCGATCGGAGATTACGCTCCGTAAGCTCAGCGTCGAGCCAATCGCTGGCCCCTAGTGCGTTTTCGACGTCTTCGGAGTGTTAGCTCGGTCTGCGAAGCGACGGCGGTGTGGCTGGGGCCCAGCGACTGTTCGCGCCGCGACTCACGAAAGCGGGTAAACGGCTCGGGAGCGGTCCTGTCGGCGACGGCGCTGATTCGCCAATGACGCACCGCGCAGCTCGTTATCGACACGATTGTTCACGGTTGCGCGGATGAGGATCAGCCGTCGCCGTCATCGTCAGCACACGCGGGACGAGCCGTTTTTCCGCGGCGTCGAACCGGAGCGAGGCCGCAGCCATAGCACCGTCGCTGGGCCCAGGTGCTGGCCCAGTGAGCCATGCTACGAACACATCGAAAACGCGCTCGCGCCGTGGTTCACGGTCCTCTACGATGCGGGCGTCAGCGCCGCGTAAGTGCACGCTTGTGGATCGCGGTCGCGACTTCGCGCGCCGATTCGAATGCGCCATGCATCCACGAGCTCATGTCCGTCATGTAGTCGCCGGCGAAGTGGACCCGGCCGTCAGGTTGGCGGAGCGGGGCGAGCGCCTGAAGCGCCGCGTCTGATTCCGACCGCCACGAGCCGCGGCTCCATGGCACGCGGGGCCACGTGACGGAAAACGCCGTCTCGAACTCGGTGGCGTACTGCGGGTGAATGCGGGTGCCCTGCTCGAGCGCCAGCCGCTGTCGTTCGGCGGGAGGGCGGTCGCGCATGGTCCGGGCAAAATCCAGGTAGTAACCCACGAGCACGCCTTTGTTTCCAGTGAAGCCGTGTGACGGGTAGATGATTTGTCCGATCTCCTGGTCGGTCCACGATCGGCCGCCATAGATCTCGTCGTCCTGTTCCCAGAACCGGCGTTTGAACTGCAGGCCAATCTTGCCAGCACCGTCGTATGTCGACGCAGCAATGGCCGACTGCACCGGTTGTGAGAGGTCTTTCTGGATGCCGTTCAACACCGGTAGCGGGATGGTGGAGACACAGTAGTCGGCATCGACGCGTTGTGGCCGCCCATCCGCATCGGCATAGATGGCCCACACACCCTTTTCGCTTTGCCCAATCTCGCGCACCGCTGCGCGATACACGACGCGGTTCCCCAGGCGCGCAGCGAGCGCCGCCGGCAGACGGTCCATGCCGCCAGCGACCTGCATCATGGTCGGCTGCGAGGACCAGTCGGTCTGCACGTAGAAGCCTGGGATTCCGGCGACCAGATCGTGCAGTGCCAGCGGCGTGGAAAGCCGTCCCTGGTCGTCGAGTCCGCGCCGGGGCGAGCCGCGATACTGCCGCTGCTGGTCGAGCGCACCAATGCCGCGAAGATACGCAAGCAGTCGGTCGCGATCCTCAGCGGTCAGCGGCTGATCGAGCTGCACCTGCGACAGCGCCTTGCTCAATAGCTCCGCGATGTAGCCGTCGAAGTCGGCCCGCGCCTCGCGAAGGCGAACGCGACGTCCCGCGAGCGGGCCCCTCGTCTGGTACAAGTAGGCGCTCTCGCAGTCGGGAACGAAGACCTCCGTCGCCACCTGCAGCTCGCGGCAGTAGGCCAAGGTCGTGTGGTGATGATGCGAGATCCGCATCGGCCCAGCGTTGAAGTACAGGCCATCGTCGAACGCGGCGGTCTGACTGGAGCCCTCTTCTTCGCTGACGGTGCCGCGACGCACGGTGAAGACACGGCCGCCGGGCCGCGCACGTGCCTCGAGCACACGGCAGTCGTAGCCAACCTTGCCGAGCTCGTAGGCAACCGTCATCCCGGCCAATCCGCCACCGAGAATCACGACACGAACGCCAGGCGCGCGCCCGGTCAGCTCGAAGGGCGCCTGTGCCGGCGCGGCGAGCAGACCGAGACCCGTCATCGCTTCGTACATGAGCGAGGCGCCGCCCGCTGCCCCAACACGAGCCAGGAAGTGACGCCGTGTGAGATCCATCGAGCCTCCTCGACTGCAACGATAAGGCCCAATCAGCGTTGGCCGAACCTGATTGTCACGTAGCCGCGGAAATCCTGATTGAACTGATCCAGTGTGGCGCCAAAGGCCATCGACAGCGCGGGCTCGAGCGACTCGTGCGCCCTCAACGCAAACAACAACTGGCGGACCCCTTCTACACCGTACTGAACAGCGACGAAATCGAACACCGCGTGAGCCCAATGGCGGTCGATCGCGGCAAGGTTCAAAAGAGACGGGATCGCGCCCACCGCCGCCGCGGCGCGCGTATTACGCAGGTCCTCGGCCGCCCACATGCCGCGTTGATGCTCCGCCAGGCCTTCGATTAGAAACGGAGCAACGCGGCTGGTATCGGGCAACATCTCGAACGCGAATTGGTGAGTGAGCTCGTGCACGATCAGGCGCGTGCGCCGATCGAGCGACTCCAGCGATATGACGAGTCGAGTTCGGGCTGGGTTGCCGCTCGGCAGGACCAGATCGAGCGGCTGCGCGGCCGCGAGAAGATCGCCATCGCGTGGCACGAGGATGACGGTCACGCGCCGCGGTATCTCGTAATCGAGGGCTGCCCTCAGTTGGACGTACGCCGCTTCGGCGTCGCGTACCGCCTCGCTCACGCGCTCGAGCGGAAGGCTGTTGTGAAAGACGTCGAAGTGATCCGACGTATACACGGTCCATCGCGCCTGGCTGGCCGCGGGGAACGTCACGTTCTGCATCGGCGCGGCCGTCGGGGTTGCCGCGGCACAGACGATGACGAGCGAGGCACACGGAACGATGACACCCGCCAGCCGCGAGCGGGACAGATGCGTCGTCTGAGGGCGGGCGAGCATCTCGAGCCGCTGCAGCAGCCCCGCCCCTGGCATTGCCACCGACAGCGGCACGATGCGACCACCGGCATCGGTGACGCGCCTGGCGAAGCGGAGCAGGCAGGACGAATAGACCTCGCTGTCGTGGCCGCGCGAGATCACGGCGGCATCACAGGCTTGTTCGGACAGCCGCGAGATCTCTCGCTGAAGCCACCACGCCAGCGGATGGAACCAGAAGATCGCGCGGTTGAGGAGCGCGATCGCGGCAACGAGCGGGTCGCGCCTGCGCACGTGCGCCTCTTCGTGCGCGAGCACCGCCGACAGTTCGCCGTCATCCCAGCTCACCCAGTCAATGGGCAGGATAACCACCGGATCAACGACTCCGATAGTGAGCGGTGTGACACACGCCGGGTGCGCCAATCTGCCCTGCACGTGGATCGCATCGCGGCGGATCGCACGGGCGCGTCGCCACCCGAGTGCAAAACGCAGGAGGAAGAGAGCGACACCGGTGACATACATTGCTCCGGCTGCGCCGCTCCACGTGCTGCGCCAGTTGGTACCCGTGGTTGCGGGCGTCTGCCCCGTTGACTTCGTATGCGGCGCCGCCGGCGCAACGTCGCCCGCGATAGGCGCGAAGATCTCGCCCACCGCCCGCGCGGGCAGGATCGGCACATCGAACGCCGGCCCCAATGCCACGAACGCCGGCATTACGAGCATGATGGCGATGACGAGGGTCCACGTGAGATGCGTGAGCCACGGTGAGCGGATGTGCAGCGCGCGCAGGAGGACGGCGACTCCAAGCGCCAGGACCGTGATGCGGGCGGCCGATTCGGCAAGGATGTCCACGTCATCGTCCTTTCTTGGCGCTTTTCGTCCGTGCACGCGCCCGAGCCTTGATGCTCGCTTCGAGCGTCTCGAGCTCCGCATCACTGAGAACGTTGCCCTCGACGAGTCCGCAGACCAACTCGTCGACTGATCCATGGCAGAAGCGATCGAGGACGTGCCGGACGGCGCGCGCAGCGAGACTGCGCGGCGCCTCGACCGCACGGTAGATGTAGGCACGTCCGTCGACATCGTGCTGCACGTGGCCCTTGTGCTCGAGACGACGCAACACAGTGCGAACAGTGACTTCCTTGAGATCGCGCTGCCGCGACACGGCCTGGTGCACGTGTTCGACGGTACAGGGGCCCGAGGCCCAGACGGCCTTCATCACCTCGTGTTCGAGCTCACTGAGCGCGGGACGGTGACGCTCGCGCGAAGGCTTCCGCGTCATGTGTTACATCTTGTAACTGTACAAGTCGTCACATGTCAACTCGTTCGCTGCGCGGCACATCCCGCGAACTGACATGTGAGATCCAGGCGCGCCGGTCAGTGGAAATGAACATCCACGGGCGACACTCCTGTATCATCACCCCGCCGTCGTGGCTTCTCTTCTGGATCGTCAGTAAACGACGCCCTCATAGAACAAAGAGCAGCGGAGGACGTGGTGGCACAACGCATACGAATCCTTGGTTGGTTAATCGCGTTCACGGGGTTCTGCCTGACGGGTTTCATGGCCAAACCGGACGCGCATCACTCCTTCGCCATGTACGATCAAACAGTCACCAAGACCATGACTGGCAAGCTGGTACGTCTCATTCCAGGCAGCAGCCATTCGCAGATCGTGTTCGACCTGACGGACGCGGAGGGAAAACCGACACTCAGCCCCGACGGCAAGCCGGTGAAATGGCAGGTGGAGCTGGGCTCGGCCGCCAACATCGCGCGCCAGGGTGTGACCGTCAAGACCGTGACTGCCGGCACCATACTGACGGTGACGTTGTATCCCCAACGCAATGGCGCGAATCAGGGCGCGATTGCGGGTCCGCTGATTCTCTGTGGCACAACGATGCCAGCGGGCGGGTGCACGCCTCAGACCGGCACCATCATGAAGCCGCCAGCGAACTAGCAGCGTCTTTTGGGCGCGCTCCGCGCGCCAGCCTCCGCCCTAACCTCACGGGAGACGTCACCATGAACCTGACTCGGACGGTCGCTATCGGGTGGGTAGCTATCGCGCTCACGGTGGCAGCACACGCGCAGCAAGATCAAGGCACACGGGCGGGGACCGCGGGCACGGGGCGAGGTGGCGGCCGCGGAAATGTTGTGCGCTCCACGACGCCTCCGCCCGGCGTCACGCCCTTGCCGGTGGACATGTTCACCACCAAGAACTTCTACCTCGATCGAAAGTACTGGGCCGACAAGCGGTACCAGCGGTGCAACACGCCGAACCTGCTCTGGCAGCACAATCTTGGCAACAACCCGCTGGGGTTCTGGGGCGACTGCAACTCCGACATCCCGGTCGAGAAGATCGTGAGTCCTTATCCATACAAGACCGCCGACGAGCATTACAACGCGCTTCTCGCCGAGACCAAGAAGGCCGGCGGCCCGACCCAACATACGTGGCAGACATTGCCGAAGTGGGACGGCTTCTATGTTCGGAGCGGGCTGGACGACGCCTGGATTTATGGCAGCAAGATGCAGTCAGCCACACTGATTCCGCTGCTGACCCCGGAGTACCAGAAGCGCTACGTGCAGCAGCAATATCACGAGACGGTGAGCAACTCCCCGCAGTGGAGCGCCTCGTTCTGTTATCCCGAAGGGCTGATGCGCTGGTGGTCGCAACCGGGACCGAGCGGGGTGTTCGAGGTCATGATGAACCCGAATCAGGTCCAGTTCCTCTCCGGCACCGCCGGCAACCTGATGCGCCGCTTCCTGATCGGACGCAAGCACGTTCAAGACGTGCCGCAATGGTATGGCGAGACTGTCGCGTTCTGGAACGGCAACACGCTCTACGCGTGGACGGCCAACGTGCAGGGGTGGACGCTCACGCACAACATGTTCGAGTACAGCAACTCCATGGAGATCGTCGAAGCGTTCCGTCCCAGCGCCGACGGCCGCAGGATCACCTGGGAGGCTACGTTCTACGATCCCGAGGCGTTCGTGCGACCGGTGCACGCGGTGACCATACTGAACTGGAACAAGGGACTCGACGACCCGGTCATGCGACACACCTACGTCGAGTGTCGCGTCGCGAGCACGATTGTCAACGGCCCGGACGGCCGGCCCGTGCAGCTGACATTCGGGGATCCGGGCTTCATCGACTACTTCGGCCGGCCGTGGGCACAGAACTGGGAAGAGCACTTCGAGAAGGGATGGGAGAAGCCCGAGAACTAGAAGGATGCAACGCCCAACATCCAACTCCCAACTCCCAAAGCATCCCGATTCCTTGGAAGTTGGAAATTGGAAGTTGGGAGTTGACAGGCGCCGTCTAGAATCGTCTCACGGCATTGTCGCAACCTGGTGGAAGCTGGCGATCGCGCTCCACGCGCCGAGACCGATCCCGCGTGCCATCTGATGCAGCTCGAGCATGTTGTGAGCGAGGAAAATCAGCACTGAGCGATCGGTCGGATCGGCCTGCCACCAACCGCCATACGCGCCCGGCCAGCCGATCGTGCCCACGCCGCCGCGACATCGCAGCGGATCCGCCTTCTCTGGTTCCATGACGACGGCCACGCCCATCCCGTAGCCATGGCCGGCCGCGAACACCGGCCGTCCCAGCAAACGCGTCGTTGCACGCTGCGCAGGCGTGAGCTGATTCGACGTCATCATCGCAAGCGTTTCGGGGTGCAGAAGCATCGCGCGGCGATCGCCATTGCTGGTCAGCGCGCGCGCGAACGCAAGATAGTCGTCGAGGGTCGACCACAGGCCCTGGCCGCCTGACTCGAATGTCATGTCGTCGGGACGTTCCTCCAGCGCTTGACGGCCGGGCGCAGTCGTCAGTGCCGTCAACCGGCCTTCTCCATCGAAACCACAGAGACCCGCGCGTCGATGTCGCTGGTCGCGCGAGACGGTGAAGCCCGTGTCGGTCATCGCCAGCGGCGTGAAGATTCGTCGTTCAAGCACCGCGCTCAACGGTGCGCCGTCGATACGCGCGATCAGGAACCCGAGCAGGTCTGTCGAGACGCCGTAGTGAAAGCCATTGCCCGGCTGATCGATGAGCGGCAGTGTCGCCAGGCGAGCGATCCATTCGTCTGGCGTGAGCGCGTTGTCGATCTGCGCGCCGAGCGTGTCCGCATAGGCGCGACCGATTGGACCACGATGAAAGTCGCCATAGGTCAGACCGGAGCGATGCGTCAGCAGATCGCGAAAGGTGATGACACGCCCTGCCTCGTCCGTCTCGTCGAGCGGACCGTTCGCATCGCGGAGCACGCGCATACGCGCGAGCTCCGGTGCACAGATCGAGATCGAATCGTCGAGCGCGAACCGCCGTTCGTCGAGGAGCATCAACGCAGCGACGGTGGTCACCGGCTTCGTCATCGACGCGATGCGGAAAATGGTGTCGCGCTCCACGGGCAGCCCGCTCGTCAGGTCCCGGCGACCCGCCGTCACGGCCTGGCGGACCTCGCCGTCCCGCCACACCAATGCGGCCGCCCCGGCCAGTTGGCCGGTGTCGACGTATCGCAGAATCGCGTCTTCTACGGTGTTTCCCTTGGCCATCGTCTATTCTTGTATTGAGTTTGCAGACGAGGTGTTCTACGCGCATTGGCGGCCTTCGCGCGTAAATGAAGCGACGACATCTATGCGTGACAACCATTCCCCGAAGTCGGCGCGTCGCACCTTCGCGGTGACCGTGCCGTGCCTGTTCGTCGTCCTCGCCTCCGCTGAGCAGCCACAGACCACGTCGGCCCCATCGTCGCACACGGCGCGGTTCGTCGTCGCACCGGTGCAGTCCATCCGCGGGCCCGCGGGTCAGGACGCGGACGACTATCGGGGCGGTTGGAGAACCGATAGCGGCGAGGCCCACACGTACGAATTCTCGATTCGCGGCGCGACCGTCAGGGGTATCTACTGCACCTATTGCGCCGATGCAACGACGCTGGCGTTCGTCGATGGAACGTTCGGCCCGGACGGGATCACGTTCGAAGTCACACATGTGAACGCGGACGGCAGTACGGCGTACAAGGACCAGGCGCTCGCAAAGTTCAACCAGGGGCGCCTGATCGTGACGGGTACGAGCGGCGCTCGCGGCGGCGGCAAGTTCGAGCGTGTGCTGATCAAGGATCCGCGCGGCCCGGATCCGATACCCGCGATGGTGTCCGTTCTCCCGAAGAGCCGTCCGTCCGTGCCGGGAGACCCTCAGCGTCGAAATCCGGATGGCGCTGACGGCCTGCCCTACATTCAGCCGGGTCCCTGGAAGGCGAAGTTGACCGAGAAGGACGTGGTCGGCGTGTGGCTGGGATTCGGCGTCGGCGCGCCGAAACAGTTCTTCATCATCAAGAGGGTCGGCAACAAGCTGCGAGGTATGGTGTGCGGCACGTGCGACAACCCGTACACGATGGCGGCACTCGACGACTTCGTGATCGAGGGTGACACGCTGAAATTCAACATCCTTCACGAGGACTGGGGTGATGGCGAAATCCCCACGTTCTACAAGCACGTCACCGCACGTGTGGGCTGGAATGAAATGCGATGCACGACGGCCGCTGACCACCAGCCACCACCGCCTCCGCCGCCGGCAGGGCGGGTCCCGGGATTCTCGCTGCAGGGTCCGGTTCCCATCGACGCCACAGCCGGCAACGTCTGGCCCGACTGGCCACCACAGAACACCTCGTCACCGCGATAGCCACGTTTACGTCATCGCGAGCAGAGTGATCGACGTCGTTCACCGTGTGGCTTCAGGCAGCTTCATCGTCGCCGCCAGCGAGGGCCACCGCGCAAGCGCGTGGAGCGCGCGGGTCGACGACGCATTGGCGTAGACCAGCGCGAACGGATCGCGAGTTCGAGCCTGAACCGCATCGCGAGCCCGGCGCGGTCAGTTACGATAGGCAGATGCGACATCGATCACATCGATCGATCAGGATGATCACGATGGCGACAGCGATCGTGCTTGCCGTCGGCGCCGCGCGAGCGCAGTCCGCCTCGGCCCAGGCGTCGGCGCGACCGGCTCCACCCGAGAGGTCGACACGCATTGGCGGCCACCCCAACTTCAACGGCATCTGGCAGGCGCAGAATACGGCGTACTGGAATCTTGAAGCGCATTCAGCGGAGGCCCTGAACGACTTCTGGCAGCTCGGCGCGATCGCGTCGATTCCAGCGGGGCCAAGCGTCGTGCGCGGCGGCGCGATTCCCTATCGGCCTGAAGCGCTGGCAAAGCGCATCGAGAATCGTGCGAAGTGGCCGGCGGCGGATCCCGAAGCGAAGTGCTACATGCTCGGCGTGCCGCGTGTCACGTACCACAACATGCCGTTCCAGATCTTCCAGGGGGACGGCGATGACCTGTTGATGGTGTACCCGTTCGCGGCAGCCAATCGCGTCATCTACATGAAGGATAAGTCTGAGCTGCCAGTCGATTCCTGGATGGGCAAGTCGAGCGGAGCCTGGGAAGGCGATGTGCTGATGGTCACCACGAGATGGCAGAACGGCCAATCGTGGCTGGATCGAGCCGGCAATCATGCGAGCAACAACTTGACGGTCACCGAGCGGTTCACGCTGCTCGGACCGAATCACGTCTGGTACGAGGCGACACTCGACGATCCGCAGACCTACACCCGTCCGTGGACGATCGAGATGCCGCTCTACCGGCTTATCGATCAGCAGGCGCAATTGTTCGAGCACAAGTGCGTCACGTTTACCGACAGGCTCCTCTACCAGGATCTCCTTCAGAATAAGAACAAGGAGTAGGCGAATGTACGCGGACAAAGTCCGAGCGCAAAGAATCAGGCGCCAGGGACGACGCCTCGCGGCAGCGACCGTGCTGTTATTGGCAGTCGTGCGGCCACTGGCTGCCCATCACTCATTCTCCGCCGAGTTCGACGCGACCAAGCAGGTCACGCTGGAGGGCGAGGTTGTGATGATGGAGTGGGTGAACCCCCACTCCTGGCTGCACATCGACGTGAAGAAGCCCGACGGCTCGGTCGAGCGGTGGAAGATCGAAGGAGGCTCGCCATCGGTGCTGATGCGCCTGGGCTGGAACCGGAACTCACTGCCGGCCGGCACGAGGGTCATGGTCGTCGGCTTCCAGGCGAAGGACGGCTCCCTGCGAGCCAGTTCACGGGACCTGAAGTTCCCTGATGGCCGGCGCATGGATCTCGGTGGCTCGGGCTCGTCGACGATCGATCCGAAGAAGTGACGCCGAGCCAACGTTTCAATTGAGTCGAGCATTAACGTTGGGGCTCACGGGTCCTGCCGCCGGGTCTCCCCGTCCGTCCTCGGCGCCAAATGCACTGTCACGAGGGAGGCGCCTGCGCGGCGGACGGGGATGCCCCTCCCGGCGTCACCCGTTCGAAGTTGCAACGAGCCGCAGAACTCAAGTGCACTGCAGATAGGTTGGCGACGCGATGTGGCTGTGGCGGAGCGACTGTTCGCGCCGCGACACGCGACAGTAAGCAAAACGGCTCGGAAGCGGCCCTATCGGCGGCGGCAGTGAATCGCCACTGATATACCCAGCACCACGGCGTCGAAACGATTCCTCACCGCCGCTCGGATCAAATCAGCCGCCGCCGTCATCGCAAGCACTGCGCGGACGAGCCGTTTTTCCGCGGCGTCGAACCGGAGCGAGGCCACCAGCCACACCGTCGTCGCGTAGTGCGCCGGGCAACGCCGAGGCTGTCAAGATCACTCGTGCCGCAGCGCGTGCAGCGGATCAAGGCGCGTCGCGCGCCGCGCGGGAATAATGCACGCGATGGCTGCGACGATCGTGAGCAGCGCGACAATCGAGACGAGTGTCAACGGATCGCGCGGGCTCGTCTGAACGAGCATCGCCCGCAGCAGCTGGCCGACGCCAAAGGCGCCCGCCACGCCAATCGCGAGGCCGATCCCCAGCTGCACAGCGCCGCGCCGCAGGAACAACCCGATCACCTGGGCGGGCGCCGCGCCCAGCACCAGGCGCAAGCCGATCTCACGTGTGTGCTGCGTCACGGCGTACGCCGTGACCGCATACAGCCCGACCGCCGCGAGTATCAACGCGATAAAGGCGAACACGCTGAACATCGTGCCGAACACGCGGTATATGAACCGCTGCTGGCCCATCACCTCGTCGAGGGTGCGGAGATTAAAGAGCGCCTGGTCGGGATCGACTGCTCGCATCCCCTCGCGCAGTGTTTGTCCCGCCCCGGCCGCGCCAGCTCGCGTCCGCGCGATCAGCGTCATGCCGCTCGTCAGCGTTGGATCCTGCCGGTGCGGGATGTAGACGATCGGATCGGCCTCGGCTGACTGGTTGTCCGTGCGTTGACGCACATTCGGGGCGACGCCGACGACGGTCAGCCACGCAGAGGCCGGCTGGCCCGGTCCCGTAGAGGCAAATCGGATCTGTCCGTCGAGCGGGTTCCCACCCTTGAAGTGCATGTCGACGAGCCGCTGGTTGACGATCGCGCTCTCGCGTCCTGGCAAGCCGTCGGATTCGTTGAAGGCGCGCCCTCGCAGGACCGGTGCGCCAATGGCGTCGAAGTACCGAGACCCGACAGAGAGCAGCGTGACGCTCGGCCGCTCGTTCTCGGCCACGTCCGGCCGTCCGGCGAACTCGATCTGCCGCGAGCCGCCGCCTGCGCCCGGCAGGTTCGTGGCAAACGATACCGCTTCGATGTCGGGAGCGGCTGAGAGCCGCTCCTCCGCCCGCTCCATGAACGTGGTGCGGCTTTCGGTCGTCGGATATTTTCGCACCGGCAGAATCAGTTGCATCGTCAGCACCCGCGAGGTGTCGATCCCGATCTCGCGGGTGTACATCTCGAAGAAGCTGCGCATCATGAAGCCCGCACCCGCCAGGAGCACGAGCGTCAGCGCGAGCTGCGCCACGATGAGGCCGTTGGCCCAGCGGCGCGCGCGGATCCCCGTCGATCCGCTGCGTCCACCTTCCTTGAGGGTCTCGTTGACGTTGGTGCGCGAGACGTGGAGCGCCGGTGCGAGACCAAACAACACGCCAGTGATGATGCAGATGCCGAAGAGGAATGCGAACGTCCTCCAGTCCATCGTGAAGACCATCCACCACGGCCGGCCGACATTCTGCAGTTCCGAGTCGAACCACCGGATGCCCGCCACCGAGAGCACGAGGCCGAGACCCCCAGCGACAAACGCGAGCAGTACGCTTTCGGTCAGCAGCTGCCGGACGACCTGCCAGCGGCTGGCGCCGATCGCCACACGCACGCTCATCTCGCCCGTCCGGCGCGCGGCGCGCGCGAGGAGGAGGTTGGCGACGTTGGAGCACGCAATCAGCAGCACGAAGCCAACGGCGCCCAGCAGCGTCCAGAACAGCAGCCGGATCTGCGGTCCAACGATCAGACCCTGGAGCGAATCGGGATACGGCGCGAGCTCCTTGTTGGTGTCGGGATACTTGCTGGCGAGCGCGCCGCCTATCGCGTTGAGCTCGGCCCGCGCCTGTTCGAGCGTGACGCCACTCGCGAGCCGTGCGATGCCGAAGTAATTCCGCGCCTGGCGCGGCTGTTGGCGCAGCGCGGGCGGGAGTTGCGACATTGGAAGCCAGACTTGCTCTTGCTGCGGGAACCCGAGGCCTTGCCGCACGACCCCGATGACCGTCGCGGTGATGCCATTGAGGCGGATCTGAGTCCCCAGCACGTTCGGTTCGCTGCCGTACCGCTGCTGCCACACGGCGTTGGACAGCATGACCACCGGCGGTCCGCCAGGACCGTCGTCTTCGGGACCGAAATCGCGCCCGAGGATCGGCGTGATGCCGATCATCTTGAAGTAGTTGGCCGAGACGTAGGACCCGGCGTACCGCTCGGGGATGCGGCCTTCGTCGCTCACGTTGAAGGAGCCGCCGAAGACCAGCGACATTCCGGACAGCGTGCGCGACGACGACCGCCAGTCATCGAAATCGGCCAGCGAGACGCCGGACTGCCGGCCTCGAGTGTCGCGTGTCAGCAGCACGACGAGCTGTTCGGAATCGGGAAACGGCAGGCTTCGCAGAAGCACGGCGTTCACGATCGTGAAGACGGCGTTGTTCGCACCAATCCCGAGAGCGAGCACAACGGCGGCAATGGCGGTGAACCAGCGGTCCCTGAGGAGCAGGCGAACGGCGTAGCGCAAGTCGTGGAAGAGGCTCATGACCGCTCCTGTTACTTGAATTGCTTAGACGATAGCGTTTAGACACCGGTTGGCGCGGTTTGGTCCGTGGTGCTTAGTCCTTAGTTCTTGGCCTGGCCCACAAGTGGACCCAAGACCCCAGGACTAACGGACCAAGAACCAAGCACAAAGGACAAAGAACGACCGTCATCTGATAGTCGATCATGTCGCTGGCCGTTCGCGCGAAGCGCTCGGTGAAGCGCAGGTTCGCGGTTGACGGCGTCAGGCCCGAGACCCGGGAATTCCGAGGTTGGCGGGCCTTCATGCCCGCCGACGCGTCATTCACGCCGATCGCGATCCATCAGCACGACGTCGGAGTTCGCGCGCAGGCGGTCGAAGAGAATCCGGCTGCCATCGGGGGCGATGTCGAAGTCACGAATCTCGAAGCCGGCTCGGAACTCGCTGATCTGACGCTCTTCTCCGGTGGACAGGTCGACACGGAAGAAGTTCTGATGACGGAGGTCTCCTTCTTTCAGGTAGATCAACGCCTGGGCGCCGGGCACGAAACGATAAGGACTCCCCGTTCGATAGCTGACCCACAATTCCGGAAACGGATACGGCTTCCCTTCTGGTGTCATCGCCTTCACCTGCACCCTGGAACCTTGGGCCGGCTCCGAGTACACGATGAACCCTCCGTCGGGTGACCACAACGGGTGCGTGGAGAGGCCATCAGTTAATGGTGTCGGAGCACCGCCTGACGCCGCGATCTTGAAGATACGTGTGCGCTTCCCTGCGGACGCGCCTGCAAACACGATCGATTGGCCGTCCGGTGACCACGAGAAGGATCCGCGGACATCGACCTCGTCGGTCAACATACGGATGTCCGTGCCGTTTGCGCTCATTACGGAGAGCGCGGCACGACCCTGCGTGCGATAAGCGAACGCGATCCGCGTGCCATCGGGAGAGACGGCAGGCGTCGAGAGCAGCCCACCGTCGGACCCTCTCCACAGTTCCTGAGCGAGATCCCCATTCATCTTCCAGAGTCCGTCTGCGCCGCCTTTGCTGGACAGCATCAGAACGTAGTCCGGTCCGAAGCGTGGGCTGAGGGCACGGGCGTTCGGCGCAGCGAAGCTCCGAACCGAGGATTCGGGCTGCATCTCACTCGAGACCGGCACGCTCCACAGACTGGCGAGCGGGTTCGCGACCGTCACGACGAGACGCCGCGCATCAGTCGTGGCAGCGACGGACAGATACTGTTCGGCGATACCGGAACTGACGCGATGCGGGATCCGGTGTCGAACGTCCATCGCGTAGAGCCACTGGCCCGAGCCGTCATCAGCGGTGGCCGAGTAGATGAGCGTGTGCGGATCGAGCCAGACCGGGTAAGCGACACTGGAATTGTGGTGAGTGATCTGTTCGGGCACGGCCGTCGCACCGTCCGCGGGCACGGGGAAGCGCCAGAGATCCATTTCGTCAGTCGTGACCACACCCCTCACGAAGTAGATGTAGCGTCCGTCCGGCGACCACGTCAGGAAATGATTGTGGATGCCTGGTCTGTCGACGTAGATCTGGCGCCGGTTGTTGCCGTTCCGATCGGCAATGAACATCGGGTCGCCGTCGTCGGGCGTGTGGTACACCAGTCGCGTTCGATCTGGCGACCAGGCAGGATTCAACCCGCTCTCCAGGAACCGACGATGTTCCGCTGGAACGACCGGGGTGAGCCATGCGCGGTTGCGATTCGGTCGCACCGACACCTGCTCGATAAACCAGAGCTGCGAGTTGTCGTCTGAGAACCCCACGTAGCGAATCGGACCGGGAACCAAAACGGGAAAACGCCCTTTGGTGACGTTGACGAATCTGCCGCTGCCCGTTGGAGAGATCCAGGCATCGAACGGTCCGTCTCGATCCGAGAGAAACGCCGTGAAGTTGCCGTCTGGTGAAATCGCGGCATCGATCTCGTCGCCGGAAAAATCTGTCAGCCGCTGCACCACGACGCCGTCAAGCGGATTCGTCCAGAAGTAGTCCAGTTGCCAGAGACGCCACGCGACCACCGTAGTGCCGACGATGATGGCGGCGACGATCCCCGCCAGAAGCGCTCGTTTTCGCCGAGGTGATGGCGCCGGAAGGGGAACGAGGACATCGCGATCCGTCGTCTGGCGGATGCGCTTGAGATCGGCTGCGAGCTCCTTCATCGACTGGTAACGACGATCGGGATCCTTGGCGAGCGCTCTTGCGATCAGTCTGCGAAACGCTATCGGAACCGTGTCGTCGAGCGCGGCAGGCTCTCCGTGTTGAATCAGCTCCAACACGTGCAGGTCCGTCGGTCCCTCGAACGGACGATGACCGGCAACGAGCTCATAGAGCATCACGCCGAAGGAGAACACGTCGCTGCGCTGATCGAGGGGCCTGCCCGCCGCCTGTTCCGGCGACATGTACCGCACCGTGCCGACCACGAGTCCGACTCGGGTGTTGACGGCGCTGACAGTTGGGCTCTGGTCGTCGGACTGTTCCACCAGTTTCGCGAGGCCGAAGTCCACCAGCGTCGCGTAGCCATTCCGGGCGACCAGCACATTGGCCGGCTTGATGTCGCGATGAACGATGCCCGCCTGGTGGGCAGCCCCCAGACCGTCGGCGACGCCGCTCAACAGGTCGGCGATTTCGTGGCACGAACGTGACGCGGCTCTCGCCCACTCACTGAGCGTGCCACCGTCGATGAGCTCGGTGACGAGATACTGGCGATCGTCGAGCTCGCCTGCATCGTAGACCGTGAGGATGTGCGGGTGATTCAGGGACGAGGCGACCTGGGCTTCGCGCTGGAAACGGCGGCGCGCCTCCGCATCGGCGAGCGTCGCGGGCAAGAACTTGATCGCCACCTGGCGGTTCAGCCGTGTGTCATTGGCGCGATACACCTCGCCCATTCCACCCGCACCAACGAAAGCGAGAATCTCATACAGCCCGACGCGAGTGCCCGGAAGAATAGGCATCGTCGCTATTTCTTCTGCGCGCGCTCGAATCGCGACGTCTCGATGTAGTTGCGGATGGCCGTGTTGCCCTCGTGGCAGGCGTATTCGTACATCTTGTAGTCGTTATCGAGCTTCATCGGAAACGCCGCCGACCACTTCCCCGTCGTGAGGATCTCCGGGTCCTCGACCGTCATCTGATAGTCGATGGTGTCGTTGGCGGTGCGGGTGAAGCGCTCGGTGAAGCGCAGGTTCGGCGTCGACGGCGTCAGCGCCGGAGATCCGGGAACACCGAGGTTGGTCATCGCGGTCTTGCCGTTGAAGTTGGTCGTCTCGACGACCAGCGTATTGCCTTCCCACCGTCCTCTCGACTCCCCGAGATACTGCCTGATCGAGCCATCGAGTGCCGGGCGCTTACTGGTGGGAATGATGCGCGTCTCGTGCGCCATCTCGAGCAGGATGATGACGTAACCCCGGGACTGCATGATGCGGATGCCGTTGTTGTAGTTGCGCGGCAGCATCGACACCGGGAGGCCGCGGGTGATGCAGCGATCCCAACTGTCGAAGTCGTCAGGGCTGTCGAAGACCGTCTGGCCAGGCTTGTAGCTGCCGCGCATCTGGTCGTAGAGCGTTTTTCCCTTCGGCGTCAGCTC
>DASRJE010000059.1:0-91112 GCA_035649635.1 Vicinamibacterales bacterium
GGAAGACGCCGTCGCGCTGGCCTTGCGCGATGATGTCGCGGACCGCGACGAATACATCGTTCATCAACTGGAACGTGTTGACATCGAAATGCGGCGCCCCGGCGGCAATCTCGCGCAGCATGATCGGCGCGAACCACGGCCGCAACGCGGCTTCCTCGACGATGGCGGCAATCCAGGCGTCGAGCTTCTCCACGGCGCTGCCGCTGCGGTCGGCGATGGCGCGGGCACGGCCGCTGGCGGTGCGGACCATATCGCGAACGACCTCGAGGTAGAGATCGCGCTTACTGCCGAAGTGGTAGTAGAGCATCGCCTTGTTGACGCGGGCGCGGGCGGCGATGCGGTCGGTGCCGGCGGCGTCGTAGCCGCGCTCGGCGAACTCGTGCGCGGCGGCGCGGAAGATGGCGGTGCGGGAGTCCCGCAGGGAGCGGCGCGCCATGTGTTAACCAACCAGTTAGTTATTACTACTACTACAACAGGGCCGGCGGCGGCTGTCAAGGTGGGCGAAACCCTGAGGGGGCTAGCGAGGGTGTCAGGCAGTGAATCGTGAATGGACGCACGCGTGTTGGGTGTCAGGCAGTGAATCGTGAACGCACCCGCCGCGCGCGCTTACGCCGGCCGGTCTGCCGACCGGCCGCTACACTGATAGGCAATGGCGAGGATCATCGTGGCGGGTGGAACAGGGCTGCTCGGCAGCTCGCTGGTCGGCGCCCTGCAAAACGATCGGCACACGGTCGCGGTGTTGACGCGCCAACCGACCCGGGACAACGAGGTGCGGTGGGCGCCCCATGACGAGGATGGTTCGTGGACCTCGGCGCTCAAAGGTGCTCACGCAGTCATCAACCTGGCCGGTGCTTCAATCGCTGGCGGCCGCTGGACGATGGCCCGGAAAGCGGCGATTCATGACAGTCGCATGCAGGCGACCGGCGCGCTCGTGCGCGCAATCACGGCCATGCAACAGCCGTCACCGATCTTCATCAGCAGTTCCGCCGTCGGCTACTACGGGTCACGAGGCGATGAGCCGGCCACGGAGACAACGCCCGCGGGATCGGATTTCCTCGCGCATGTCTGTCGCGACTGGGAAGCCGCCGCGAATCAGCTTGCTGGTACATCGCGAGTCGTGCTGCTGCGCAGCGGCGTCGTGCTGGCGCGACATGGCGGTGCCCTGCCCCAGATGGCACTGCCATTCAAGCTGTTCGCCGGCGGACCTGCGGGAACCGGGCGGCAATTCATGTCGTGGATTCACGTGCACGACTGGGTGGGGATGGTGAAGTGGGCACTTGCGACCCAGGACGTTGCCGGGCCGCTCAACGTAACAGCGCCCGGTCCGGTGACCAATGAAGAGTTTTCTCGAACGCTGGGTCGCGCCCTCAGCCGTCCGTCGTGGTTGAGGGCGCCGTCATTCGCGCTGCGTCTGGTTCTCGGCGAGATGGCGGATGCGTTACTACTCGGTGGCCAGCGCGTGCTGCCGGAAGTAGCAGAAAGGCGCGGGTTCGTCTTCCGTTATCCGACGCTCGAGTCCGCACTCCGCGACATCTACGCGTAGAGAGTCGGCGGTTCACTCAACTTGCCACGGCGCCACTCGGGGCTACGAGATCTTCCAGCCTGTGCGGTCTAAAGACCCCCGCTACTTCGTGCCCTTCGTACCCTTCGTGACACCACCGCGCCAAAGTTTGTTCTTTGGGCAAACAATTGCGGCTCGGTCGTGTCACCAAAAGATTCTGGTTCGACCCAGCGCGGATGCGATCCTTGGTTGCGGCGCAGCCGCGCTGGGTCCTTCGTGTTTACACGATCGCCGGCGCGCCCGCGCGGAAGTCGCCGCCGAGGATCGCCGGCGACGCGGCGCCAAGCCAATTGTCCAGGACACGCGCGTAGACCGACCGGAAGTCGGTTTCATATCGCACATCGCTGCCGTTATTCTCGAGACTCTGGTTGCTCAGGTCGGGATTGAGCGACGGCGCCGTGCCGTAGATGCCACCACGCACCGCGCCGCCCATCGCCATCATCACGGCCGCCGCACCGTGATCGGTGCCGCCGCTGCCGTTCTCGGAAATGCGCCGCCCGAACTCGGAGAATTGCAGGATGAGCGTTGCAGAGAGCAAGCCCTGGTTACGAAGGTCGTTGTAAAACGCCGCGATGCCGTCACCGAAGGTCCCCATCAGCCCGCCATAAGTGCCGCCACCCTGCACTCCCTGAGTGGCGTGAGTGTCGAAACCGCCGGTCTGTACCCAATACACGCGCGTCCCGGTACCGCGAACGATTGAACCCGCGACGGTGCGGAGCGCGATCGCGAAACCGTTGTTCGGATAGGCGACGGTACCGGTATATCCCGCAACCGAGGCGACGCGATCGAGCGTGTCGAAGGCGGCGGTGGCCGTGCTGTTCACGAACGCGAGCTGCGGCCGGTCGACCGGCACGTGCGACGCGATCCGCTGTGCTGCCGCCCGTTCGTTCAGTGCTTCGGCAATGTTGTTCGGGCTGGCAAAAACGTACGTGCGCGCGTCCGGAATAGCCGGCACGCTCACTTCTCTCGAGAGCAACCCCCGTGGCACCTCGCGCGTCGTCGCCCATCCTGACAGCGCATCCTTCGGAACAGTTTCGAGATACCGGCCCAGCCAACCTGTGGAAGACGGGCTCGACGGATTGGCTGAACCCCAGATGTCGAATCCCTGGAAATGCGACCGGCTCGAGTTCTGATACCCCGTGCGCTGGATGATGGCCAGGCGGCCCTCGTTGAAGATGCCCTGCAGCCCACTGAGCCGCGGGTGCAACCCGAGCGCGCGACCACTGCTGTCGGTCCCGATCTGGAGCACCTGCCCGGCAGGCACTGCAATCGTCGGTCGGCGGCTGTAATAAAACTGATCTTGATACGGCACCACGGTGTTCAGCGCATCGTTGCCACCGCCGAGATACACCACCACGAGACTGCGAGATCTCGCTCCCTGTGCGCGGGCGATGTCGCTGAGGAACGTCGGCGCGGTGAAGCTGACGGTAAACGCCGCAACGCCGCCGCGGATGAAGTCACGTCGTGTCACGGGCATGAACGTCTCCCGACGGAACGAGGAACATCGAACCAGGGCCCACCAACCGCTATCCGCCTAGACAACCTGATACTCACCCGACCCGACGATGAGCCGGGCGAGGCCGGCGGCTTTCGTCCTCAACTGCGTCTCCGAGCCGGTCCAGGCGCCGCCCGTTTCGAGATAGCCGAGCAACTCACTGCGCGCACTCTGATCGAAGGGCACCGACAGCCGATTGAGGAAAAAGTCGAGGACCGACTCCGCTGATGATCCGGAACTGCCGATTTCGCGCACCAGATTGAGGCGTTGATTGCTCGCAAGAGCCGCGGCGAAATTCATTCGCGCCAACATGCCGCCGGTCGTAAACCATCCCTGGCCCAGCTCCCAGCCGTTGACGTCGGGCGGTTCGAACAGCGTCTGACCCATCGCCGACAACGGCGCGCGGAGCGTGTCGACCGAAAAACCCGTCCAACCGACTTCTTTGACGGCCCGCACCACATACTCGACCGGCCAACTAAAACGCGAACGCCAGTTCCCCGGGTTCTGGAACTGACGTGAGCGCAGCATGTAATGGACGATTGATTCGATTCGCGTCCCGCTTTGCAGATAGGCGCTCGCGGCATCGTGCAGCGTTCCTTCGTCTGGTTCCACCGCTTCGCTGACGAAGAAATCCCACATCTTCCGCGCCAGCCGTCGTCCCGTATCGGGATGCGTTGCGAGCGCGGTGATGAAGTCGATGCCGTCCTGCATGCCGTCAGTGGCAGCGCGGGCCGGAATCGTGCGGTTGCCGTTTCGATAGATCGGAAACGAGAACGTCTTTTCCCCGGTGTCGTGCTGGTTCGCGTTGAAGACGAACTCATAGTACGAGGTCGCATCATTCCCGCGGTTCACCAGGCGGAGATTCCATCCAGTGAAGACGCGCGAGGCAGCGTAGACGTCGAACTCGTTGTAATGACCGATCCCAAACGTGAAGAGCTCCATGATCTCGCGGCCGAAGTTCTCCTGCGGACGCTGCCGCGTGTTCAGTCGGCCGTCGAGCCACACGAGCATCGCCGGATCCTTGGCGACCTCGATCAATAAGTCGCGAAAGCTGCCAAGCGCCATCGACCGAAACAACTCGATCTGCCCCTGTGGCCCGGGAAGTTCATCGGCCTTGAGGGCCATCATGCGGGTGGCCTGCACGCCTCCCACGATGCCGGCGATCTTCGAGTAGGCGGTGGCGAAATGGTTGTGCCAGAAGAGCGCCATCTTCTCCTGCAGTGGCCGTTTCGAATGGACCATTCGGAACAACCATCGCTGGCGCGCGTGCTCGATATCCAGGTTTGGGGAAAACCCGCGGGCGGCCGTAATCGAGGCGTAGGCAGGGTCTCCAATCTTCGAATCGACATCGTCTGGTTGCCGTTCGAAGTCGAGGAGATACTGCAGGAGACCGGAGGTGGAGGTGTCCTCGAACGCCCTCAGATCATCCTGGCTTGCGCCGAAGCCGGCCCGTCGCAGGAGGTGCTCGACGCCGGATTCGCTTCGTGCCATGAAATCGCCCCTCCAGGGACCACGCGCGTCGCGCGCGCGTAATCCGAGCGGATCTCGCTGTAGGACTTACAGTCCCGTCATCCGTCGCGGCGTAAGATACGTCTGTTTTCCGAAAAAAGGCTGTACGGCGATTCCCGGCGTCTACGCCGTGCAAATTCACCGCCCACTCGTTACCATTCAAGTCCGACATGCCCTCACGAAAACGACCGGCTCCCGCGCGTTCTTCACGGCGCCGCACCACGAAGACCCGATCCACGCGCAGCGCCGCAACCTCCGCGTCCGTGACCGCATCCCGGCGTGCCGACGCCTCGAGCGGCCTTGCGCCTGGCATGCAGACCGTCAGTGCCTATTTAGCGGTAGCCAACGTCGGCGCCTCGATGGAATTCCTCGAGCGTGCGTTCGCATTCACACGCGGTGTCGTCCTTCCCGACACTGACGGTCAGATCCGATACGCAGAAATGCGTCACGGTGAGTCCGTGATTATGCTGGTGCGCCGAGGTGATCCCGCGACGGCAAGCGGTGGAGCGGCCGCATTGTATACCTACGTCGGCGATGTGGATCACGCTGCCGCGGAGGCCCGCAAGGCCGGCGCCGGCGTCACCAACGCCGAGGACCAGCCGTGGGGTGACCGCACGTCGGTCGTCACCGACCCCGACGGATATCGCTGGGTGCTGGCAACGTTCAAGAAGCTGGCGCCCTTCGCGTAACGGCACGTCCTCCTAACACATAGGAAAAAACTTCGTTCAGCGTCCAAACTATCTATTTGTCTATCAACACGAAGCTCCATACTCTGGCGAGCGGATGTTGTTGTTTCCATTTGCCGAGTTCTGGTGGGCCTACGTCGGCTTTACCTCGTTCGTGCTGCTGCTCCTCGCGCTCGATCTTGGAGTGTTCCACCGCCGACCACGTGTCGTGTCGTTCCGCGAATCGCTGGGCTGGTCGATCGTCTGGGTGGCCCTCGCGCTGACGTTCAACTACGCCTTTTACCTCTACGTCACGTCGGTCGTCGGTCCCGTCGAAGGACGGCAGGCGGCGCTGGAGTTTCTCACCGGCTATCTGGTCGAGAAGTCGCTCGCCGTCGACAACGTGTTCGTCTTCGTGCTCGTCTTCAACTACTTCGGCGTTCCGCCGATCTATCAGCACCGTGTGCTCTTTTACGGCGTCCTCGGAGCGTTGGTGTTTCGAGCCGCGTTCATCGCCGTGGGCGCGGTCCTGATGCAATACCACCTGGTGGTCATGCTCTTCGGGGTGTTTCTTCTGCTCACTGGCATCAAGCTGCTGTGGTCGCCTGAACAGAAGATCGAGCCAGAGCGAAACCCGCTGATTCGCCTCTTTCGTCGCGTCGTCCCCATGACGACCGACGTGCGTGGCCCGCAATTCCTCGTCAAGACGGGAGGACGATGGCACGCCACGCCGTTGCTGGTCGCGCTGCTCTTCATGGAGATGAGCGACATCATCTTCGCCGCCGACTCGGTCCCGGCGATCTTCGCGTTGTCGCGGGAGCCGCTGATTGTCTACATGTCGAACGTCTTCGCGGTGCTCGGACTGCGCGCGATGTACTTCCTGCTGGCCGATGCGATCCGGCGATTCGACCTGCTCAAGTACGCGCTCGCCCTGATCCTCATATTCGTGGGGTTGAAGATGACATGGCTGAACGACTTGTTCGGCGGGAAGTTTCCGATCGAATGGTCGCTCGGCATCATCGCTGCCCTGCTTGCAGGCGCTGTCGTGGCATCACTGGTGAAAGGCGCGCGCCAAGAATGCGACGACGCTCGGGAGCAGCGCACGAGTCAGCACAGGCGAGCCAGTTAGCACACTCGTGTTACGTGGGCGCGTTCACGATTCACTGCCTGACACCATAGTGTGGCAATTTGTGGGAGGAGCAGACGAGACAGCATCGGCGAGCCAGTTAGTGCCGCGCGGGGCGTTCACGATTCACTGCCTGACACTTTATGAAACCTGGCGCCGCGTTCACGATTCACTGCCTGACACCAGCGCTACCACCAGCGCTTCGCCCAGACGATCGAAACCCCGACCTGATGATCGACGGCCGGTACGTTCCACTTACGGATCGCCGAGTGAGCAAGCCTGACGGTCGTCTCGGCGTTCACCAGGTAGCCGACTGTCGTGTCGGTGTACCAGGACGTCCGGTCTGGCACCTCGCCGGTCGCGACGACGGTGACGGGGGACGTGATCACCGTGCCGCGGGTGTGCGCGAACAGCCTGGGCGTCAGCGTCTGCTTGACTTGTAAGGTCGCCCCACGCGCCTCCCGACCGCCAGTCGGCGTGTCGAATCGATCGCGTGTCCATTCGCCGCTGATCTTCGTGTAGCCGAATGCGTATTCACCCTCCACGTTGAGCAGCGCGTAGGGGTCGCTCACGTTCGCATCGCCCGATCGGCCCCACGCCGTGGCAGCGCCAATCCGCATTCCCTGGCGGGGCGAGATTCCCCCTCCAACGACGCCGTTGGGACGAAACGGTGGATGCTCTGTATGGAAGAAGTCTGCTGGTGCCCGATCGATGAAAGCCACGCGAGCGTCCCAATGCTTCGAGGATGTATTCGCCTGAACCCCAATCGGATAGATAGAAGAGATGAGGGCGTGGGGCGCGGCGCCGCTTCCTATTGCCGGCAGATAGCTGTAGTACCCGCGGTGCCACCAGATCACGCCATCGTTGACGCTGGCGCGGTTCTCGGTCATGCCGAGGCCGACGGGCGACGTAAACTTGCCGGCTTCCAGCCGCCACTTGCTGCCCTTCTCGAACTCGTAGCGGATCGAGGCTTGCGGGACGTAAACCTCCCACTTACCCGTCATCACGTGCCAAATGAGTGGTCGAATCGAGAGCTGGAGTCGTGGCGCAACTTCGACGGTACCGAACGGATCGATGATGAGCTGCGTCTTCCACGTGCCGTTATCGTCAAAGTAGTCCTGTACCCCGGCGACGGTGTCGAACGCGACGGCTCGAGTGCCACTACCCACCGTTTGTGCACGCGTTGGAGCGGCGATCGCAACCAGTAGCACGCAAGCGGCGGCGAAGGGGCGGCGACTCATTCAGCCCTCCGCAACGCGAATTGACCGTGCTGACCTGCGACGATTGTGGCACGCGACGGGAATGGCACCAGCGACCGGGTCGATAGCCTTTCGGCGACAGGCTCCTCACTCGATCCGGCCTCCGTCAAGGCGACGGGCAGTGCGGCCATCGCCTGCACGACCTGGGCATCGAAGTCGACGCCGATGAGACGCCACAGCTCGCCAATCGCCGTGGCAACGGGCATCGCGGCGCGGTACGCGCGCGCGCTCGTCATCGCATCAAATGCGTCGGCCACGTGGACGATGCGCGCAAACATCGGGATCTCGTCGCCCTTGAGACCATGTGGGTAGCCCTGGCCATCTGGCCGCTCGTGATGAAGTTCCACGATTGCCAGCTGCGCATCGAGAAACCTCAGGGGCTTGAGAATCCGGGCGCCGAGCGTTGGGTGAAGCTTGATCTGCTCGAACTCGTCGGGTGTGAGCTTGGTTGGCTTCCGGAGCACCGCGTCGCTGACGCCAATCTTGCCGATATCGTGCAGGAGCGCCCCGAGTCGCAGCGTCTCGAGATCCGCCTCTGACAGTTGTATTTGGCGGCCAATCGAGACCGACAAGTCGGCGACTCGTTGCGAGTGACCTGCCGTGTACGGGTCTCGCGCGTCCAGCGCGGTTGCGAGCGCGCCGATGACGCCAAGGTACGCGGCCTCTGATTCTGCTTCTGCGAGAGCAACGGCAGTTCTCAGTTCGTTGAACGTCGCGGTGAGCGTATCGAGTTCCCGGCTTCCCCCACTCGAGGGCAACGGCTGATCGAAGTCGCGGGCCTTGGCCATTTGTGCGAGTGAATTGGACAAGCGGTCGATGGGGCGCGCGACTGTTTGTGCCAGCCACCAACTGCCCCCGACGGCGATGAGCAGCGCGCCGGCACCCGCGAGCACGAGCACCAGGCCGCTATCAGCGCTTGCAGTTCTCGCCGCCTCGGTGACCGAGCCCAATGCGTAGAGACTGGCCGAGTCAATCGACGACAGCCGCTGCACGACGAATTCGTCGCCGCCGAGGACAATCGTCCCGCTGAGCGGAAGGGCGACACTGTCGAGGGCGCGGCGCAACGTTGCGGAGGTCGAGGTCGCGATCACGCGTCCATCGAGAAGGATCGCGATCTCGGCGCGCGCTTCCGCCGCCAGGTTCGCGGCGTACGCATCGTCGAGTGGTGAAGCCAGGAAGAACTCGCCGACGACGTCACGTCCGAGGACCAGCGGCACGGCCGTTGCCGCATACGCGTGATCGTTCCGCATGACCACGGCTTCCACCGGCGCGCCGTCTTCCTCGACGCGCAGGGTCATGCGTGCTCCGGGCGGCCAATCTCCCTTGTTCGGGCCTGCGCTCGCAAGCACGATGCCTCGCACGTCAGTGACCGACAGGGACGGGACATCCATGATCTGCTGAAGCTTGGTCAGCTCGGTTTCGATCGTCGATCGCAACTGCCCGAGCTCGTGCTGGTTGCCGCGCTCCGAGTAATAAGTGTCGACAGCCGCCTTCAAAGTGGGGTTCTCGGCGAGCGCCATCGCCTGCAGCGTGTGCTCGCGCCTCAACCTGGCGTCCAAACCAGCGAAGCGAAGCTGGCTCGCCTCCATGTTCTCGACGACGTTACGTGTCACGCGGGCGTTCGTCTGCCAGGAGAACAGCACGAACACAGCGACGATGACGCAGGCGATCACGGCGAAGGCAAAGCAGAGGACCTTGACCAGCAGTCGAGGCGAGCGCGCCGTATTGATGGCGCTCATTCCGGATCGGTGAGTGGGAGCGAAAACCTCAGTTCCGCCGTGCCACCGTCGTCGATGGTGGCCATGTGGGTGACCTCACCGGCGCGCTCATGCCACGCGGTAACTTCCACGCGACCGGCCGGCACATCGGGAATCGTGAATCGACCGTTCCGATCCGGAAACGCGAAGTAGGGGTGAGAGAACACCCTCACAATCGCGCTCATATGGGAGTGCAGGTGGCAGAACACTTTGACCACACCCGGCTTGGTAAAGGTGCGGGCTTTCGAGCTATTGCGCGGATAACGTCCCAAGTCGAACGTGGCGGCGCGTGACAGGGAAAAGACGTTATGGAAGATCAGATCGTCGTTCGGAAACTCGACCGTCGATCCGGTCGTTACCGCAACGACGTGCGGAACAAACTCTTCGTTCGTCTGCCGTATGGATAATCGTTGCGGAGCAGAGTCAACTCGCATCGAGCTATTGATGAACACGATGACGTTGTCCAGTTCGGAGCTGTCGCGATCGGCCTGGATGCCGACGACTCGACCGGGGTAGACTCCCGCGGTCGCGAGACGCCTCGCCGGATGTGCCACGACGTGCACCCGTCCGCTCAACGATCCGGTCGCGTCCTCCCGGGCGCTCAAATCGGAGCGCTCGGAGCTGCACAGGACCGTCACAGAAAGAGCAACGCCTGCACACACCCGAAGACTGTCCATCGCAATCAATATCGGGCGGTGTTACCGGGTTCTTAAATAGTCGAGCCGATCCGGGCAGCGCCGCGCAGTAACCTTGCGAGTCGCCGCGGCGACGAAGGTGGAGAAGTGAGGAGAGAGATGGTGACTGAACCACGCCTGCTGAATATCCCGGTCATTCTTGGCACGGCGCGAAAGGGACGCGCGAGCGCGCATGCCGCGGGGCTGTTTGCCGAGCTCCTGAATCGACGGGCAGGTGTCACGAGCCGCGTTATCGACATTGCGACCGTGCCGATGCCGGTGGACGATGCCGGCGAGGCGATCAAGGATCCAGCGTTCGCACGGGCCATGTTGGAAGCCGATGGCCTCGTCGTCGTGTCACCTGAGTACAACCACAGCTTCCCCGGTCTTCTGAAGCATGTCCTCGATAGTTGCCTTAGCGAGTACATTCACAAGGCCGTCGGAATAGTAGGAGTGTCAGCCGGCCCGTTTGCAGGAACGCGCGTGATTCAGGGCCTGCTGCCCGTGATGCGCGAGATCGGGCTCGTGACAATCTTCTGGGACGTCAATATCGGCACCGTCGCCAAGGTCTTCGCCGAAGATGGGCGGCTGCTCGATGATGCCGTGATTCGCCGCTCGGATCGATTCATCAAAGAACTGATCTGGATGGCCAAGGTGCTGAGGTACGGTCGCGAACACGTCACCGTCGACGAGGAAGCGGCGGAACATCCTCCGGCGATTCTGTGTCAGGTCTGTGGAACGCCGATGACTCACCACGCGGATAAGGAGGTCGCGTCGGTACCTGCTGTCGAAGGCGCCACCGTCCTCTCCGCTCACGCTTGTCCGAATTGTGGAGCGCAGCAGGGAATCGTGACGAGCGTGACCGGGTAGCTAGACGGCGGCGTTCTCGGACGGCCGTCCGGCCCAGAGCCACAGGATGAAATCGATGGTGGGTGGAACCACGTCGATCTCGCGCATCCGCATGCAGACCTGGCCTCGATGATGTTGCGTATGCAGGAAGACCTGCAACATCGACTCACCCAGCGTGTGTACTCCGGCCGTCTGTTTTGACTGCTGTTCGAAGAAGGCCGCCCACGGCATACGGACCTCGCGGTCCAATTCCTCCGCGTTAACGGTTTCGGCAAACGCGAGCACGCCACGGCGCCCTTCCAGGCCAAAGATCGCAATCTCGTCGAGTGTCGGAAACTCATTTCGCTCGCGCACCGCGAACGTGGCGTGAGTCCACGCCTGGACGAAGATGTGTTGCACCAGGTGAATGTGATGCAGCGTATCGGCAATCCTGGCATCGCTCACCGCCTCCGGTGCGGTGAGCACCGAGCTCCAGACGGTAGCATCGGCCCACGCCATGTGACGGGCAAGTTCGTGAATGTGGCGGGCAAACAAGGAGGCTGACTCGGTCATGACTTTAACCGCCTGGACGCGACAACGCCCCGCGCGCGCGCGGCGGCGAGGCCGTCGCCATGATGTATCGAAGATCCGAGAGCCGACGAATGATCCGGTCCGGCTGAACAGGGTGGCGCGGGGGTAAGCCTTTACCGCTGGCGTCGACCCAGATGCCGTAAATGCCCAGACGCTGTGGCTGCGCCACGTCCCACTCGAGATTATCGCCGACCATCCAGGTATCGATCGGAGCGATACGCAATGTGTCGAGGGCACGTGTATACACACGGGGATCCGGTTTGCCGTATCCGACTTCACCCTCGATGAGAATGAGATCGAACATGTCGGACAAGCCGAATCGATTGATCTTGTTCCGCTGCAGCGCCGCGCTGCCGTTGGTCAGCAACGCCAGCATGCAGCCGCTTTTCCGTAGCCAGGCCACGGTATCGATGGCCTCCGCGAACGGCTGCAGGCAGCCGTCGCGCAGCGCGTGGTAGGTGTCGCCAATCCGCTCGGCGAGCGTGGCGTCGGCGCGGCCGAATTCTGTCAGCGCGATCAGCGCGACCTCGCGCCGAGCGGCGGCCAGGTCCAGCCGGCCTACACGGTGACGCTCGGGATCGGCCCAGTACCACTCTCGCACGCGCTCGATCGCCTCGTACACCATGACGGGATCGAGCGCGCCCATTGCCGGCCTGTGCGCACGACATGCCTCGAGCCAGCAGGAGGAAATACTGCCACTGTCATCAAGGATCGTGTCGTCCAGATCGAGGAGAACGGCCCGAGGCAGTTTGCTCAAGACAACTAGTGTACGGCACTCTGCTCAACTGCGAGTTCCTGCAGGTGATGCCGTAAACGGAGTGTTCGTTTGCGACAGTTCGTTGCGACGTTCGTTGCGACGTGCTTGCGGAAAGCATGCGGACGGTCTAGGCTTGCCCTGAGCGCGAGGGGCGCCTCCAGTCCGCGGAAAGGGCCGTGCCCACCCATCACCGGTTCATCAACACGATTCTTCTTTCAGCCTGACAGAGAGCGGACTCCAGGCGCACGTGAAAGGAGATTCGTATGTACCCGAATCCGCAGGAAGCGCTCCCTCTTCCAACCCGCCCGAACATCGAGCAGTACAAGAGACTGGCCAAGGACCTCGTGCAGTCCTGCAAGACCGGCGATCCAGCGGCTATTCGCGACTGGGCCACTCGCTGGATCGACATGCTTGCCAAGCTGCAAGACGCACCTAGATCTGTGCTGCGGATTGGGCAGGAGATTGACTCGAACGTCGATGCTCTCCAGGAGTTCGCGTTGAAAACATTCGCTCGCCGCGACAAGGCGACGTGCGCGCTGACCGATGCGCAGTTTGTGATCGCGCGGGCGCACGGCTTTCTCAGTTGGCCGAAGTTCGTGACGCATGTCGAGTCGCTGGCGCAGGCGAGGTCGATGGTCTCGGCGTACGAACAGGCCGTCACCGCCATCGTCACCGGCGATACCGCCACGCTGAGGCGGGTGCTGAACGAGCATCCAAACGTGATACACGCACGCTCGACGCGTGAGCACGGCGCGACGCTTCTTCATTACGTCTCGGCAAACGGCGTGGAGGGTTACCGCCAGGTGTCACCGAGCAATGCCGTGGAAATGGCCGAAATCCTGCTCGAGGCCGGAGCCGAGGTCGATGCGGTCGCGGCCGTTTACGAAGGCCGTTGCACACCGCTCGGCCTGGTCGCGACCAGTGCTCCGCCCTTTGCCGCTGGCGTCCAGAAACAGGTGATCGAGGTCCTGCTCAATCACGGCGCCCGGATGGATCTTCCGGGTTCTGCCGGCCGCGACGGGGGGCTGGTGCGAAGCTGTTTGGCGAATGGCCAGCCCGAGGCAGCCGAATACCTCGCGAGCCGCGGTGCACCGCTCGATCTTGCAGCCGCGGCGGGTCTGGGCCGGCTCGATGTTGTGAACACGTTCTTCAGCAGTGGAAGCGACCCCACTCCGAGGCAATCACAGGCCCGATTACTGGAGGCCTTCTGGATGGCATGTGGATACGGCCGCGCGAACGTCGTCGACTTTCTCTTGGAGCACGGCGTGGACGTGGACTCTGAACTCCGAGGGCACGGAGACGGACACACGGGCCTGCACCTGGCCGCGTTTCATGGGCAGGTCGAGGTCGTGAAAACGCTCGTGCGTCATGGCGCACGCGTTGACGTCATCGACAAGACATGGGGTACGCCGCCGTTGGTGTGGGCGCTCACCGGGTGGGGCAGAAAGGGCGCAACGGCCGGGGACGGCTATTACGCCGTTGTCGCGCAACTGGTCGGTGCGGGTGCGACCGTAACACCAGACGTGCTGGCGTGGGATAAGTTGAAGGCAGATCCGAAAATGCTTTCGGCGCTCACGGAGCGTCCGCCGAAGGTTTCGGATCGTAAAGGTGATTGAGTAATGACGGCCGAAGAACAACGTCTCGATGAAACGCGTGACCGGCGCAGCAACTGGAAGCGATGGGGACCCTACCTCAGCGATCGTGCGTGGGGAACGGTCCGTGAGGATTACAGCCCCGACGGAAACGCCTGGGAGTACTTCCCACACGACCACGCACGATCGCGCGCCTATCGCTGGAACGAGGACGGAATCGCCGGCATCAGCGATCGCCATCAATACGTGTGCTTCGCGCTGGCGTTGTGGAACGAGCAGGATCCCATCCTCAAAGAACGTCTGTTCGGATTGGCCGGCAACGAAGGCAATCACGGCGAGGACGTCAAGGAGTCCTACTTCTATCTCGACAGCACGCCGACGCACTCGTACATGAAGTTTCTGTACAAGTATCCGCAGCGTGCGTTTCCCTACGCACAGCTTGCCGACGAGAATCGCCGCCGGAGTCGCCAGGACTCTGAGTTCGAACTCGCCGACACCGGAGTCTTCGACGACAACCGGTACTTTGATGTCTTTGTCGAGTACGCGAAAGTCTCGAGCAACGACATCCTGATTCGCATCACCGTCACCAATCGAGCCGACGTCGGCGCGCCGCTCCGCCTGCTGCCGACGATCTGGTTCCGCAATACCTGGTCGTGGGGCTACGGGACTCCACGGCCGGAGTTGCAGCGAGTAGATGGAACGAAAGCAAAGGTGGCGCTCTCACACGCGGAGGCGGGCCGCTACACGTTGCACTTCGAGGGCGCGCCGGAGCTGCTCTTTACCGAGAACGAGACGAACATCCGGCGCCTCTTCAACACCGACAGCGCCTCCCCCTTTGTCAAGGACAGCATCGACAGTTACGTCGTGAATGCGGCACAAGGTGCCGTGAATCCTGCACAGCGCGGCACCAAGGCGGCCGGGCACTACAGCATGGTGGTCGATGCAGGTCAGTCTGTCACGGTGCGTCTGCGACTGACTGACGGCGTCGTCGCCGACGATCCCAGCGGTGTGGGTGCCGACTTCGAACAGGTATTTGCGACACGACAGGACGAAGCCAACCAGTTCTATGCGACCGTCATCCCCGACACACTTTCGGCCGACGCCGCCAATGTCATGCGCCAGGCGCTGGGTGGGATGCTTTGGTCGAAGCAGTTCTACTACTACGTCGTGCGTGACTGGTTGAATGGCGATCCCGGTCAGCCTGTTCCACCCGCGTCACGTCGCCGCGGCAGGAACGCGGTATGGATGCACCTCTACAACTCCGACGTCATCTCGATGCCGGACAAATGGGAATACCCGTGGTATGCGGCGTGGGACCTCGCGTTCCATTGTGTCGCGCTCGCGCTGGTTGACGCCGACTTCGCCAAGGAGCAGCTGATACTGCTGCTGCGTGAGTGGTACATGCATCCGAACGGGCAATTGCCGGCATACGAGTGGGCGCTTGGCGACGCCAATCCACCCGTGCATGCGTGGGCCGCTTGGCGCGTCTACAAGATCGAGAAACGCCGTCGTGGCGCCGGCGACCGTCAGTTCCTCGAGCGCGTCTTCCACAAGTTACTGATCAACTTCACGTGGTGGGTGAATCGCAAAGATGCGGAAGGGTTGAACGTCTTCCAGGGCGGCTTCCTCGGTCTGGACAACATCGGCGTGTTCGATCGCAACGCGACTCTTCCAACCGGCGGACATCTGGAGCAGTCGGATGGCACGAGCTGGATGGGGATGTACGCGCTGAACATGCTCGCTATCGCGATGGAGCTCGCTCGCGACGACTCGACGTATGAGGACGTCGCCAGCAAGTTCTGGGAGCACTTTCTCTACATCGCGGCGGCGATGAACAACCTCGGTCAGGACGGTGTGTCGCTCTGGGACGAAGCAGACAGCTTCTACTACGACGTGCTCCACGAGGAGAACGGCGATCAGTTCCCGCTGAAAGTGCGATCGATGGTGGGTCTCATTCCGCTCTTCGCTGTCGAGACGCTCGAGCCGGAAGTGCTCGACAAGCTGCCCGGTTTCAAGAAGCGGCTCGAATGGTTCATCGACAATCGTCCCGACCTCACCGCGCATACCGCGTGCATGCGTACACCTGGCAACGAAGCGCGTCGACTGTTGTCGATCGTGAACCAGGATCGGCTGCGCCGGGTGCTGAAGGTCATGCTCGACGAGAACGAGTTCTTCTCACCGTTCGGCATCCGCGCGCTGTCGCGCGCGCACCGCGAGAAGCCTTACATGGTGGAGATTGGCGGGGAGGTGCACAAAGTCAGCTACGAGCCGGGCGAGTCGACGACGGGGCTATTCGGCGGCAACTCGAACTGGCGCGGTCCAATCTGGTTCCCGCCCAACCTTCTGCTGGTCGAGTCGCTGCAGCGTTTTCACTACTACCTCGGCGACGATTTCAAGGTGGAGTGCCCGACCGGCTCGGGTCAGCTGATGAGTCTCAGTGAAGTCGCCTCTGAATTGTCTCGCCGGCTCGCCCGACCGTTCCTGAAAGATGCCACGGGGCGTCGCCCCGTCCACGGTGGCGACGCGCGATTCCAGAACGATCCGCACTGGCGCGATCTCGTCCTTTTTTACGAGTACTTCCACGGCGATAACGGGCGCGGCGTCGGGGCAAGCCACCAGACCGGCTGGACCGGGCTCGTCGCCAAGTTGCTGCAGCAGAGCGGCGAGCAGGCAGAGAAAGCACGCACCGAAGAAGGTGACCTCGAGATTGAAATCGCGTGAGTATCAGGGAGGCCTGTCGCCCGCTGCCTAAGGCAGCATCTCCCGATAACAGGCCTCGTACATCGGGACCACTTTCTCGACGCAGAACTCGCTCCGCACCCGCCGGCACGCAGCCCGCGCGATGCTTCGATGCAGCGACGGATCCGTCAGCAACGCGACGCCGCTCGCGACCATCTCGTCGATCGCGTCGAGCGGATGCAGGAACCCACTGACACCATGCTCGATGACTTCCGGCAGCCCACCGACACGCGAGGCAATGACGGGCACTTCGCACGCCATCGCTTCGAGCGCCGCAAGGCCGAAGCTTTCCTGCGCCGACGGTAAGAGAAACAGATCCGCGATCGACAACAGTGGCACCACTTCCTCCTGCGCACCCACCGCGTCGACGAGCGCACCGATGCCGAGATCGCGCGCCATCTGCTGCGCCATCGCCAGGTCTGGACCGTCACCAACCAGCAACAGCCGCGCCGGTGTCTGCTTCCGGATCCGATCGAAGATCGCGACGACGGCATCGACGCGCTTCACGGGACGGAAGTTCGAAACGTGCACAATCACCTTTGTCGCGTCGCTTCCACCAGAGAATCGCCTTCGAAGGTCGGGACGGGGTCGACGCCGGTGGATCGCACAGTCGAGGAAGTTGGGAATGACTGCGATCGGATGCTTCACCCCGAGCTCGGCGTAGGTCGAGGCACGTAGGCTGCTCGACACGGCCGTCACCGCATCGGATTGCTCGATCGAGAACGCCACGATCCGCGAGTACGACGGGTCGCTGCCGACGAG
Organism: Vicinamibacterales bacterium; assembly: GCA_035649635.1. Lineage (GTDB taxonomy): Bacteria > Acidobacteriota > Vicinamibacteria > Vicinamibacterales > UBA2999 > Gp6-AA40. The sequence continues at coordinate 17,316 of DASRJE010000059.1, forward strand.
AGTGATGTCGGTTCCATGAAGCGTCGTAACGACGCGCGGCCCCTGCCCGTCAGCGCTCAGGATCTGTCGCGAGAGAAATGCCGCCGTGGCATGGGGCACCGCGTAGTGCGCATGGATGATGTCCAGCCTTGACTCGCGCGCGACCTGTACGATGCGATTGGCAAGCGACAACAGGTACTGTGGCTCTCGAAACAACGGGTAGGTCGGCGTCAGGACCTGGTGGAAGAACAACCCTTCCTGGAAGTCTCCGAGCCGGAAGGGGGTCTCCGTGCTGATGAAGTGCGCCTGGTGGCCGCGAAGCGCCAACGCCTTCCCCAGCTCCGTAGCCACGATCCCGCTTCCGCCGACCGAGGCGTAGCAGACGATGCCGACGTTCAGTGGACGAGTGATCAAGACAGGAGATGCGGCCGAAGAACAGGCTGTTTCACGACGATTCCTTCAGCAAAAGTGACGCCCGCCAGCGCGCCGAAGTGAGAGTCGCGACTTTCGATCAACTGCGCAAATCCGGACGATGTGAGTCGTGTAGGAACCGCGTCCGGCTGCAGGGGGCGGAACTGGCTCACGAAGCAGGCCAGGGCCCGGCGCTTGGTGGGGTAGTGCTCGCTCACGTCCACGACGAACGAAGGCGCGACGGCATCGTTGATGAAGTAGTAGCACACCGCCTGCGGCTTCCAGGCCTCGCCCTCGGCTTCATATCTTCGGAGACCGGCGTTGAAGATTGCCTCGGTCAGCAGATGACTGGCAGCGACATGATCGGGATGGCGATCGGACCAGTAGGGGACCGCGATCACGCGCGGCTGGGCGCGGCGGACAAGGCTGGCGACGGCGCGCATCTGATCAGTGTCACCGCCGAGCGCCCGATCCGGTAGGCGTAGATTCACGCGCCATGCGGCGCCGAGCACGTCACAGGAGGCATCGGCTTCGGCCAGCCGTTCGGTGACGGTCCCGTTGCTACCCATCTCGCCAGCGGTCAGATCGCACAGCCCGACCTGGTGCCCGAGGGCAACGTGCTTGGCAACGAGACCGCCGATGCCAATCTCGATATCGTCCGGATGAGGACCGATTGCCAGCACATCGACGGGCGACAGAGGTGTTTTCATGCCATAGCCTTGTAAAGACCCCGGGGGTGATTCTCCAGTCCATCCGGGCGGAAATCACCCCGGGGTCCTAGCGTGTCCAGCCGAATACGTCGTCGTGCTTATCCGACTCCCCGTTCGCTGCGCGTGCAAGCACGCGTGCTGCAAGGAAGGCTCCAGAGAGCGACTGACCGCCGAGACCGAACAGATGGCGTGGGTAGTTTCGATGCGGACCGATATACATGATCCCATCAGCCGTTTCGCCATACGACGCGTCCCAGCCATATTCCGGCTGCAGTCCCGAAATCGCTGGATTCATCATCAGCAACTCGTACATCAGTTGCCCGGTACGTTGAACCAGGACCGCGTCCCGCTTTCGCGTTGGCGTGACGTCCTGGGTGGCACCGGTTACGAGCAGCCGATCGTCGCGGGTCCACCGAACCTGATGAGGCGGCGATGCGCTGTCAGCGATCGTGAGGTCGCGACTGGCAAGCTGCTTCCGAATGGCCGCCCCCACCGGCTCGGTCACCACAAAGTACTGCTCCCGCGGCTTGAAATGACGACGAAGCGGCTTGAATTCAGCCGTAGCCATTCCCGTGCATACGATGACCGCTCGAGCACGGATAACTCCGCCCTCGAGGGTGATCTCCACGTTCTTGGCGCCCGCTCGAACCTTGGTGACGCGCGACTTCTCGAAAAAGATCCCGCCCCGCGACTTCGCCGCTGCCGCCAACCCCAGGCAGGCGCGATAAGGGTCGAGCGTGAACGATGCGTCCAGTCGCATCGCGCCGGCCGCTTCGAGCGCCGTCGACTTCCTGACGTTCGCCGGGGATAGCCAATTACAGTCGAGGCCCGCCGCGCTCCGTGCCTCGAATTCCCGGCGGAGCCCTTTCGCGTCATCTCTCGACGCAACCACGATGTGTTCGCACGCCTCCAGCCCACACTGGATCTTCAAGCGCCGGATGAGCGCTGCCGCATCGAGCGATGCGCGCCGCCAGCTCTCGAAGATCCGTCGTGCGGCGCGAAGGCCATAACGCGCAGCGACATCACGGAACGACGGCCCCGGCTCAGGCAGCAGCAAGCCCGCGCTCCGTCCCGAGCTTCCCTGGCCGAGCCGATCGGCTTCGACGAGGACCGGTTTGAGGCCGGCAACCGCGCAGGCGTAAGCCGTGGCGCACCCGGTCAGGCCGCCCCCGACGATGACAATGTCAGTCGCGAATTCGCCGCGAAATCGTGGATGGTCTGGCCGGCGAGAACGGGGAAAGGTATCGATCCATGGTGAGATTCCGTAACGTGTACGCATCAGGACGTCATCCCGCGATCCACTTCACCAATGCCGGCCGTGCATCGGCGCCGGCGGGCGCGTCTGCAAAGGCTGACAGAATGTGAATTCTGGATCATCTTAAAACAGTGGTATGACCCCATAATCAGTTAATCACTACCATGCGCCGTCGACTGTGGAAGGGAGGGCTCGCGATCGCGATTTTGCTAGCCCTGGGCGTAGCCGCGGCTGGCGTCTGGGTGCGTGCACAGCTCCGAGGCAGCCTGCCCCTCCTGGGCGGCGACATGCGGTTGGAGGGCCTCTCGGCACCGGTCATCGTCACACGCGACGCCCTCGGCATCCCGACCGTGAGAGGCGCCTCGCGCGAAGATGTGGCGCGCGCGACCGGCTTCCTGCACGCGCAGGATCGATTCTTCCAGATGGATTTGGCGCGGCGCCGGGCGGCCGGGGAACTCTCTGCCCTGGTTGGCGCGCGGGCGATCGTGGCAGACAGGCAGATCCGCATGCATCGCTTTCGCGCCGAAGCCCAACGGGCAGTCGCCGCGATGGACCCGGCATGGCGCGCGATCATCGAGGCCTACACGTCGGGGGTGAACAGCGGTTTGAGTCAACTGCGCAAGCCGCCCTTCGAATATGTGCTACTTCGACAAGAGCCCCAGAAGTGGCTGGTCGAAGACAGCATGCTCGTGGTGCTGTCCATGTTCATCACGCTTCAAGATCCGGACGGCTCGTACGAAGCGACGCTGGCGACGATGCATGACGTGCTTCCCGAAGCGATGGCAAACTTCCTGGCGCCGATTGGCACCGAGTGGGACTCGCCAATCGTGGGCCACGCGCTCGATGTCCCACAGACTCCCGGTCCCGAGGTGTACGACCTGCGCTCGAAGCTGAGCGGACAACCCTCTCGCAGGCTTCCAGCTCCGCGACCTCCCACTCGTCTTCTTCGTCCCATCGAACAGGAAGCGACGAACAGAACTTTGGGAGTCGGGAATTGGCACTTGGGAGTTGGAAGTTGGCCTTCGACTATCGCTCAGGCCACCCCGACCCTTCGACAAGCTCTGGGTCGCCCCGAGCAGGGTCGAGGGGCGAGCCGCGTCGAGGGGTGGGAATTGGGAGTTGACAAAGAGGGAGCTATAGGAAGCAACAACTGGGCGATCTCTGGCCGCCTCACCGCGGACGGCCGCGCCCTCATCGCCAACGACATGCATCTCACCGTGCGCGTCCCCAACACGTGGTACCGCGCCTCTCTCGAATGGCAGGATGGGCCCAACGCCACGCCACATCGTTTGATGGGGGTGACGCTGCCCGGCGTTCCTGCCGTGGTCGTTGGCAGCAACACGCACGTGGCGTGGGGCTTCACCAACTCGCAGGGCGACTGGAGCGACATCGTCCTGCTCGAGATCGATCCTACGGACTCGAATCGATACCGCACGCCGGAGGGTTGGCGGACCTTCGAGCGGCATGACGAGATGATCGAGGTCGCGGGAGAGGATGAACCGCGACAGCAGTCGATCCGGTGGACGATCTGGGGCCCCGTCATGGATCCCGATCACAAGGGACGTCTGCGCGCCCTACGTTGGGTGGCCCACGATCCGGCGCGTCTTGCCGCGTCGATTACGGCTCTGGAAGCGGCGCAGTCCATCGAGGAGGCTTTTGACGCGGTCAACGGTCTCGGGGCTCCCGGGCAGAACTTTGTCGTCGTCGACAACAAGGGCCGGATCGGTTGGACGATTTACGGCTCGATGGCTCGCCGTGTCGGCTTCGACGGTCGTCTTCCCGTGTCGTGGGCCGACGGCACACGCGGGTGGAGTGGCTGGCTCAATCCCAACGAGTACCCGCGTGTGCTGAATCCCGAGAGCGGCCGGATCTGGACCGCCAACGCCCGTGTCGTCGACGGCGACATGCTGACTCGGATTGGAGATGGCAACTACGAGATCGGATCGCGTGCTCGCATCATCCGCGAGCGTCTTGCCATGCAGGACCACTTCACACCGGCAGACCTGTTGAACATCCAACTGGACACCAGCGCTGAGTTTCTGAGCCGATGGCGAACGCTGCTGCTGCAGTCGCTGAAGACGGTGACCGACCAGCCCCGCATCCGGCTGCGAGAGATTGTTGAAGGGGATTGGGACGGACGCGCCTCGCCGGGGTCGGCGGGCTATCGGCTGACCCGCATGTTTCGCGAAGAGGTCTCGGAAGCCATCATCGCGTTCGTGCTCATGGAGTGCAATGCGGCCGATCCGACATTCGACTACAGGAACGTGCGCCGGCGCGAAGGACCAATCTGGAAACTCGTCTCGGAAAAGCCGATGCACCTCCTCGATCCACAGTACCCGAGCTGGGATGCGCTGCTCCTGAATGCCGCGACCAACGTCGTCGTGCGCGCCGAACGCGAGGGCGGACTCGCAGAGCCGTGGTCGACGTGGAACATCACGGTCTATCGGCATCCATTGTCAGCCGGCTTGCCGTTCGTGGGCAGATGGCTCGACATGCCTCTGCAGCCGCTGCCTGGCGATCTCTACACTCCCAACATGCACTGGAACGCGTCGGCCTCGTCGGAGCGGATGATCGTGTCTCCCGGTCACGAGAGCGAAGGGATCATGCACATGCCAACAGGCCAGAGCGGCCACCCACTCTCACCGTTTTACTCGAACTCACATCCGGCATGGGTCAATGGCGAACCGACGCCATTTCTGCCCGGACCAACGGTCTATACGTTGACGCTCACGCCGTGAACCTACGATTGAAGATTCGGCGATCTTTGATCGTTGATTCGTTGATGATTCTTGGTTGTTGATTGACGATTTATCGTGTGATTTGGAAGATCAACAATCACAAATCGACAACCAACAAGGAATCAAAAATCAAAGATCACCCAATCAACAATTGATCGATTGCCGCCGGAGTTCACCTCCGACCGCGCAAGTTAAAGCCGGTCAGCATGCTGATCCGAGTGCCGGCCTTCGACGGAACGAGGGCGAAGGTCATCGGCACGTTCAACGCGCCCGACCGAAACGTGACGCCACCGGCGACCGCCAACGCGACGCCCGCGGGCGTGACATTTGGCCCGATTCCGAACTCCGCGCCACTCGGCGATCGCAGCCCCGCCATCCAGCTCAGACTCGGGAGCGCCTCACCCTGCTCGAGTCCGCCGAGGAGGAACACGAATTCATTCATGGCGGCCACCCCGCCTCCCCGGCTGTAGAACTCCTTCTCGAACTGCCAACCAAATTGCGTAATCATCGGACGCACATCAATCGATCGCTCGTGGAGCTTGTCGACAATGCCCTGACTGAGCGCCGTGATTCCGAAGCGCGGGCCCGAGAGGCTGACGGTCTTGAGCGGTGGCGGCGGGATTGTGACGTCCGGCGTTTGGGTCTGGGCACCAACGGGAACGGCAACGCTCACACAAAACAGCATCAATACAGCAGCGCGCATAGGCACCTCCATGACACTCATGGTCGGCGCCGGCGGTAATCAATGTCTTGACGGCACTGCTGAAAAGTTCTGAAAGGGGGAAGTCCGGCTGAAGCCGGACACTACGTTCACAGCGCACATTATGCGGCGCGCGTTCGTAGCCTCGCCAAAGCGGGAGCCCAGATGCCGGCATGCGCCGACACGTGAAGCAGTGGCTCGATCGGCAGGGTCCAACCGGCGTTGCCTTGTGGAGCGGCAGTCAGGGCCTGTTCGACCAGCGCCGCGGCCTCGACGTGCTTCGCGGCGAGCACGAGCACGATAGCACGTCCAATCGCCGCATCAACCGATAGAGCGTCATCGGCCGGAATCGTGATTCCGCGATCGGATGTATCGAGAGCCGCCAGTCCGAGACGCGCGAGGGGGTGCTGGGCGATGCGCTTGATCGCTTGTTGAAAGGCGGTCGCCGCCGCTTCGCGATCGCCCTGGCGAAATCGCAACGCCCCGATCGCGTACCACGTGTTCGCGCAGCACTCGCGACCATACAGATGCCCGCGGTCTTCGAAGGCGAGCTCGCGCTCGAAGGCTTCGAGCGCCGCCTGCTGTTCATCGCGTGCGAGATGAATGAGGCCTCGCAACCAGTGCAGCGCGACGGCGCTGAACCGTAATGGCGCTCCCGACGCCCCCGACTGACTCGCGATGCCGATCGTGAGTTCGCGCTCGGCTTCGTCGAGCCCATGTCGGGCCACGTGGACGGTGGCGATCAGCCAGTGAGCCAGCGCGAATCCAGGAAGCAGCCCGAGGGTGCGCCGTGCCGCGCGAAGACGCTCCTCTCCCCAGCCAACGTAGGCGAGACGGAAGTGATGCCGCCAGTTATCCGGTTCGAGCGTGACGGCGCGGCGGGACGCCGCCAACGCGTCCACGTGGCGCCCGGTGCGATCGAGGACGAATCCGAGTGTTGCCCACGCCTCACCGTAGTCTGGTGCAAGGCGACAGGCTTCACGTGAGTGTCGCGTCGCCGCCTCGAGTGCCGCCACGTCCGGCTGCGCGTCAGCGCGGGTCATTTCGAATTGCATGATGCAGGCATTGGCCAGACCGATATGAGCGGGCGCGTGATCCGACGCGCGTTCGAGCACGCCCTCGAAGACGTGGCGAGCGCGAACGATCTGACCTCGCTCGAGCGTTTCCAGCGCGGCGCGTCCCTCGATCCACGCGCGATGCGGCGCCAGCAACTCGTCGAGCGCCTCGTCGCTGGCGCGCGCCGCGACCTGGCTGACGGCGCCGATGAAGCGATAGCCCTGCCGCGGCACCGTCTGGATATACGGCTGTCCGTCCGGCCCTGCGCCGAGCCTGCGGCGTAATGCCGAGACCGCCTGTTCGAGGCTGTTGTCGGTGACGGCGACGTCCTGCCAGACCGCCTCGATGAGCGCATCCTTGGAAACGATTGAGCCGTGGCGAGCGAGCAGTTCCAGGAGAACCCCGACATGGCGGTCGGAAACCTGCAGGATTTCCCCTTCCCGTGTGACGCGGCGGGTATCGGCGTCGACGACGAAGTTTCCGAACGAGTAGTGAGCCATGAGAGTCGGATTCGGGAGTATTCTCCTCCAGACATTCGAGGAGCTTGCCATGGCACACTCAAAGTCAACGTTCCAAGGTCAAAGGTCAAAGGTGGCTGTCGTCGGGGGCGTTGCCGTTTGCCTGACGTTATTGCTCGGTTCAATGTCCCTCGCCCAAGGCCCGCAGCCACGCAGCCTGCCGACCTTCGAGGCCGACGCCGCCTGGCCCCAGGTTCCCGCGAAATGGAAGCTCGGCGATCCGTCCAGCTTCGCGATCGACGCTCAGGACAACGTCTGGCTGCTGCACCGGCCGCGGACGCTTCCGCCCGAGCAAGCGTCGATGGCGGCTCCGCCGGTCATGGTGTTCGATTCCTCCGGCAAGTTCATCAAGGCGTGGGGTGGCGCTGGAAACGGATACGAATGGCCCGAGCGCGAGCATGGCATCCACGTCGACGCGAAGGGGTTCGTCTGGCTCGGGGGCAATAACTGTCCGACCAACGGCATCCGCGGGCTCAAGCCAGTCGCCGACGATCAGTTGTTGAAGTTCACGAGCGACGGCAAGCTCGTCATGCAAGTCGGGAAGAGCAATCAGAGTAAGGGGAATGCTGACACGCGGAACCTGCATCGCCCGGCCGACGCCTGGGTGCACGCGCCCACCAACGAAGTGTTCGTAGCCGACGGGTACGGCAATCACCGGGTGATCGTGCTCGATGCCGACACCGGCGCCTTCAAGCGGATGTGGGGAGCGTTCGCCGAGCGGCCCATGGATGACGATCACTGCGAGGTGGTGACGCCAAAGACATTTGAAGATCCAGGCCCGCGCAACTTCAGCATCGTCCATGCACTTCGCGTCGCGCGCGATGGCATGGTGTACGTGGCCGATCGCGAGAATCGTCGGATCCAGTCATTCACATCGGATGGCAAGTTCGTCAAGCAACTCGTCAAGGCCGACACACAGTTCGCACGCAACGTCGCGTTGTCTCCTGACCGCGATCAGCAGTTCCTGTACGTCGGAAACGGCGATGACATCGTGATCGTCGATCGCAAAGCCCTGACGATCGTCGGCTCAATCAAACCAACGGGGCTGAAGAACGGCGGTCATCAGATCGCGACCGACTCGAAAGGAAACATCTACGTCGCGCAGACCACAATGGGTCTGCAAAAGCTGACGTTCAAGGGTATGTCGCCTGGCGGTAAGTAAAACGTTACCCCGCCTGCGTGACAGGATTAGGCCCGGAGTTCGCATACTCTTCGTCGGCATTAACCCCGGCGTACGTTCCGCGATCACCGGTCATCACTTCGCTGGTTTCTCGAATCGATTCTGGAAGCTGCTCTTTCGGTCCGGTTTGGTCCTTGAGCCGGTGACTTATCTGGACGACGATCGCCTGCCTGAATGGAGATACGGCATTACCAATGTGGTCACGCGCGCCACTCGCGGAATTGACGAGTTGCGGCCCGAGGAGTACGCGGCGGGCAGGGCGCGCCTGCGCGGCAAAGTGCAGCGATACAAGCCCGAGATTGTCGCTTTCGTCGGCATCACGGTGTATCGCGCCCTGTTTCCAGAGCTGAAGGGGCCGGTGACGATAGGACTTCAACAACAGCGACTGGGTGAGAGCCGTGTCTTCGTGTTGCCGAATACGAGCGGCCGGAACGCTCATTACTCGTTCGACGCGATGCTGGCGGCATTCACCTCGCTGCGCAAGCACAGCGAACGGGCATAATCCCGATAGCCGCTCTCGATCAGCCTTCTGATCGCTTATCGCGCGGAGGCAAATGTGAGAAGACTGTTGCCGCTGGCGTTCGTAGCGCTTGTCTCGTCGCCTGCATTCGCGCAGTGGGCGAATGTTCCCCCACCGGCCATCCCTCTAGCGTCGGATGGAAAGCCGGATATGTCTGCACCGGCGCCGCGGCTGCCCGATGGCAAGCCGGACTTGTCGGGCATCTGGAATCCGCCGGCCGGCGCCGTAGCAAATCTCGCGCGTGGCTTGGCCGAGGTCCCCTTCCAGCCGTGGGCGAAGGCGACCTATGACGAACGTGCGGCCGGACTCCATTGGAAGGAGGACCCTCCCGCAAGTTGCCTTCCGCAGGGTCTGCCCAGGCTCCTCCTGGCTCCAGCACCCTGGAGAATTCTTCAGACGCCTGCCGTGGTGTTCTTCGTTCACGAGGCCTTCAACCTCTGGTGGCAGGCGTTCGTTGACGGAAGGCAGTTCGCGCCTCACTCGGACGTCTCCCCAACGTGGCATGGCTATTCGACCGCCACGTGGGAGGGCGACACACTTGTCGTCGACAGCCGTGGCTTCAACGGGAAACTGTGGCTCGATCAGCTGGGCAAGCCGTCCACCGAGGCGCTCCACGTGACGACGCGCTTCAGACGCAGGGACTTCGGACACATGGATCTTCAGATCACCATCGATGATCCCAAGGCATACACACACCCATGGACTGTCGCGGTCGAATTGGGCTTGCTGCCTGACACACAACTGATGGAATTCATCTGTCTCGAGAACGAACGAGACACGCGGAAGCGTTGAGCGATGCGCGGGTCCATTACTCCTTCGACGCGATGCTTGCGGCATTCAGACCGCTGCGCAGGTACCGCGACCGGGCATAATGCGCGCGTGCGCATCACGGCCACGCTCCTCCTGTTCCTGTTGTGCTTCGTCGCATCGCCAGGTGCGGCAGCCGACAGATCGACTCCGGGCGAGTTCATCACGGAGCCGGCCACGCTTGTCTCATTTGGATTCGAGTGGCGTATCGACGGCGACGACAATCGCAACGCGCGGGTCGAGGTCAGCTACAGGAAACAGGGAGAGCCGATGTGGAAGGCCGGGCCACCGCTGCTGCGAATCGGCGACGAGCGAATCAATGAGAACGCCCTGCAATACATGACCCCCAACGGGTTCGCCGGCAGCGTGTTCGATCTCGAGCCCGCGACGTCCTACGAGGCGCGATTCGTCTTGTCGGATCCTGACGGCGTCGATGGTCGCGCCGAGCGGATGGTGACCGTGCGCACTCGCGCCGAACCGATGCCTGCGGCCGGCGGCAAGGTCTACCACGTCTACCCTCCGAGCTATAACGGGCAAAAGCAGGAGCCTGCCTTCACCGGACTTCTGGCTGCCTACTACACGGGCTCGTCACACTCTGACAACTTCAACACGTACCCACCGCGCGTGCAGCCAGGCGACACGATCCTCGTGCACGCCGGTGTCTACAAGGACGATCGTCTCCGGTATGGCGGCGGCCTCGGCACAGTGTCGAGCGGTACCTACTTCCTGACCCAGAGCGGGACAGCCGACCGGCCCATCGCGATCAAGGCTGCCGGTGATGGCGAGGTGATTTTCGACGGCGACGGCGCTTACAACCTGTTCAACGTGATGGCCGCGAACTACAACTACTTCGAAGGCCTCACGATTCGAAACACCGACCTGGCCTTCCAGGCGGGGCTGAAAAACATCGCCGGGTCGAGCGGCTTGACGATCAAACGAAGCCGATTCGAGAACGTCGGCCGCGCGATCTATACCGACTGGTCGGGATCCAAGGATTACTACATCGCCGATAACGTCATGATCGGCCGCTTCAATCCGAACTTCCTCATGGGATTCACCGGTCGCACCTGGCAGAACCTGCCGGAGTTCAACCCCAAACTCGTCTCGGAATACGCCGTCAAGGTATACGGCTCGGGTCACGTCGTCGCATACAACTCGATCGCGAATTTTCACGACGGCGTCGACGTGGCGACGTACGGCAATCCGGACGGCAGCCCCACACCGGTGCGAGATCGACTTCCGGTGTCGATCGACTTTTACGGGAACGACATCTCGAACGTCGAAGACAACTGCATCGAAGCCGATGGCGGAGCCCACAACATTCGCGTCTTCCGCAATCGGTGCTTCAACCATGGTCATCGCGCGCTCAGTGTGCAACCCGCCTTTGGCGGCCCGGTCTATTTCATCCGGAACGTCGTCTATCACGCGCCCGAGGGCGGAGCCGTGAAGTTCACGGCGTCGTCCTCCGGCATCGTCGTGCTGCACAACACCCTGATTGCCCCGGTGAAACCGATGCTGCTGGCCGCGTCGAACGTGCAGTATCGGAACAATCTAATCCTTGGCAAGAGCGAGACGCTCGAGACGTTTGCCGTCGAGACCAACACCAATTACTCGAGCTCCGATTACAACGGCTTCCACCCGAACGAGGGAGCCGAGTTCTCTTTCGAATGGAGTTCGCCTTCGCGCTCGCTTCGCGCGAACTTTCCCGGCGAACCGGCCAAGCTGAGTGTCCAGGAGCAGACGAAGCTCGAGGCATCGGCGCGGGAGAGACAACGCTTCAAGACGCTGAAGGAGTTCAGCGAAGCGACCGGACAGGACGCGCACAGCGTGCTCGTCGATTACGATGTCTTTGTCAAAGTAGCGGCGCCAGGACCTGATCCACGCACCCTCTACAAACCAGCGGACTTCGACTTCCAACTTCGACCCGGCTCAGCGGCGATTGATGCTGGCGTCCGGCTCCCAGGTATCAACGACGATTTCACAGGGCGGGCACCCGATCTTGGTGCCTACGAGGCCGGCCGGCCCGCGCCTCATTACGGCCCCCGGCAATAATGTGAAGGGGTCAGACTCCTTCACAGTTCTTCACTCGTAGGGTCCGGCTTCAGCCGGGCCGTCACGGGTGTCACCTTTGCTAGGGCTCTGACTCTATTGGTATAAGAAACTGCAGAGGGATGATGCACGTCGTAAGCGCGCCAGTTCTGGAAGGGTGGAGCCTGCTGTCGGATGAGCAGGTGGTTACCCGTGTTCTCGCCGGTCAGACCGCGTTGTTCGAGGTACTGATGCGACGGCACAACGAGCGGCTCTACCGGACGGCGCGAGCGATTCTCAGGGACGAGAACGAGGCCGAAGACGTCATGCAGCAGGCGTACGTCAATGCGTACAGCCACCTGCGTCAATTCGACGGACGATCGAAATTCTCGACGTGGCTCACGCGCATCGCCGTGCACGAAGCGCTCGCGCGGGCTCGGCGGCGGGGCCGATACACGACCATGGATCCCGATAACCCAAACCCTCACCAGTTCCCAATGAGCGTCGATGCGACACCCGATCCCGAGCGGCTGGCGATCGCGCGTGAGCTCGGCACTTTCCTGGAGTCGGCGATCGATCGTCTGCCTGACGGTACTCGCGAAGTTTTCGTGCTCAGGCAGCTCGAGGGGATGCGAACGGACGAAGTGGCGGAGACACTCAGCGTCAGCGAGGCCGTCGTCAAAACACGCCTGTCGCGCGCGCGCGCCGCGCTACGTCGTGAATTGTTCGAGCACGCCGGCCTTGCCGAATCGCAAACGTTCCGCTTCCTCCGGCCGAGATGCGATCGCGTCGTGCGCGCCGTTCTCGCGCGCATCGGATAACCTGCCCATTTTTCCGGGACTCGTGCATTCGTAACCGATCGCGCCGATCTCACTCTATCGGTCACAGGCTTGCTTGACGACGACCGTCGAGCGGCGCGCGAGCGCCACGATGGACCCGTCGGGCCGGCCGGAAGGAGAGTGACCGTGATGCGACTCATCGGCGTGGCTTCGATCGCGCTTGTCCTCGCGCTGACTTTGACGTCAGTGTCGGCTCGTCAAGACAGCCATCAGCGTCTCGATGGTCGGGAAATCTTCCGCTTCGACACATTCGGCGACGAGCAGTTGTGGACCGACGTTCTGCGGTTGCACGAAGCAGTACAGAACCTTCGTCCGGTGGACGCATTGTCGCTCGGCCTGAAGGTGGATGTTGACGCGCTCCCACCAGAGATCGTCGATGCGTTGCGAGCAGAGGAGGGAGTCGATCTGACAGATCCCGCGGTGACCATTGCACTGCTCCAGCTGAATGCCGTGGTCGGGGTGATGGGCAAGGTGGATGAGTCAGGTCAGCTGACAAGCATCGGCATCACGTGCGCGCTGTGCCACTCGAACGTCGATGACTCAGTGACGGCAGGTATCGGCAAGCGGCTCGACGGGTGGGCGAATCACGATCTCGACGTCGGCAAGATTGCGGGCAGCGCTCCCGGGCTGCCTCCGGCGTTCAAGACCGAATTCGACAAGTGGGGGCCGGGGATGTACGACCCACGGCACCACGCGTTTAACGGCGTGAATGTCCTCGAGTTGCACCCCGGGGAGCTGTCGGTACCTGTGGTCACGCCCGCAATATACGGGCTCAAGGGCGTGGGCTTCGAGACCTACACCGCGGACGGTCCGATCTCGTACTGGAACAGCTACGTCGGCGTCGGTCAAATGGGCGGCCACGGAGACTTCAGCGATTCACGGATTCGCCTCTCTATCGATCAGACGCCTCCCGACCTCGTGACACCGAAGCTGAAAGCTCTACTCGATTACCAACTGAGTCTGCGAGCACCCGCTCCACCGGACGGCAGCTTCGATCGACGGGCGAGGGCGCGCGGCATGCAGTTGTTCTTCAACGAAGCCGGTTGTGGCAGGTGTCACTCGAGACCGCAATACACGGACGTGTTGAGCGGTCCGCTGAAGGACGTCCCCTTCCTGCACGACCCGTTGGAGACGGGAATGGATCGGGCCTACGCAGATAGAAGCGCAACGCGCCAATACCGCACGACGCCGCTGCGTGCACTCTGGCAGCACGCGCCCTACTTCCACGATGGAAGCGCACGCGATCTTCCGGCCGTCGTGGAGCACTACGACGAGCACTTCGTATTAGGTCTCACCGACGATCAGAAAGCAGATCTCGTCGAATTCCTGAAGTCTTTGTGACGCCCTCGCGGCGGGCGAAGGCCGGGTCTTGTTCTTTCAGACCCGGCGTTACTGAGATGAAAAATTCGCGACCTTACGGGCCGCGCCCGTGAGCTCGAGAATGTGGAGCCCTGTGTTGGCGCGATCGGCGACGTAGACGTAGCCGCGATCGTCGACCTCCACGTTGTTGGACTGGATCGCGACCTTGCACTGTTGGTTGGCACCTTCGCCGACACATCGCTGGTCGGTATTCGCCGTCGTCGCGGGAATGTAGAAGCCGATCTCTTTCACGTTGAACGGATCGCGAACGTCCAACGCGCGCACGCCGGCGTTGAAGAACGTGACGAACAGCACGCGGCCGTAGTAAATCGGCGTGAAGTTCTCCTGTGAGGAATGGGAACCAAATCGGCCGCCACGGCTGCAGAAGTTGCCGCTCCCCTCCGGCACCGTCCAGGTCGACGCCCCGAGCGGTGTCGATTCGAAGGTGATGTCGATCATGCGGACCATCTGCCTCGGTTCCAGGCATTCGTTGGCCAACGATTCACTGACGACAGCGATGAAATCGCGGTGCGCCTGAGGCGTCGGGATTGGTACTGCGTCACCGTGGTCGTGACCTCCGCCCGGCACGGGCGCATTCGCCGGCAGTCTCTGTTTGGCGAACTCGCTGAGCGTCAGGCCAAGCAACGGAAATACGGTGTGCGCTCCCGCGTCAGGGGGAAGATCGACGCGCGAGATTTGCGGGTAGAGCAGATTCGCATCGGTGGGCTCTTTCGGTCCGTTGAGCAGCTTCTGCCGATCGACGATCTGGACGACACCGGCGCGACTGGTGCCGTAGCCGAAGTACACACGGTTGCCTTTGGGACCGAGAGAGATCGGCCCGTGCAACTCGGTGGGAATCGGCATCACGGTCGACCCTGGCTGTTGTCCGGGGAGGCCGAAGTCACGAACGAATTTCGGGTTCGCCGGATCGCTCAGATCGTAAATCTTGGTCATCCGGCGGGTGCGCCAGTCCTTCGGTCCCGAGATGACGTATGCGATGCCGGTGTCGCACTCCCAGAAGTTCTTGTGCGTGTTCACGAGCCCGTCAACCACCACAACGACCCGAGTCGGCTTCGCCGGATCCGTCACCTCCCAGATCTCGTGACCGGAGTTGCCGAACGATCGCAGCAGATACACCTTGCTCTTGTCCGCTCGCGGCAACGTGCTTCCGCTGCAGACGCGCACCATCTGCGCGCCGCCGTTCTCCCCTTCTCCTGCTTCGCCTGGAATATGAGCGAGGTAGCGCGGCTTCTTCGGATCGGTGACGTCGACGATGGACGTGCCGTTCTGTTCGTCCTTGCCCGTGAGCGGGTTTCGCCTGCTGCCGCCGTGATGGCCGATGTAGGCGATCCAGCGGTTCCCCTGGCGCTGAATCGTCGGTTGGTAGGCGCTGCGCGCCTGAAGATCGTCGTGACCAACGAGCGCCATATCGCGCTGCTCGGCTCCGTGCTCGGCCGCGACCGACGCGCACAGAGCGATGCCGCACGCTGCGACGAATCCAGAGAGGCGTTTCATAGGACCGTCACCGTCCTTCTGCTTTCTCGCGCTCCCGGGCTTGCTCCGCGCGGGAGAGCGCGCCAAATCTCACACCGCTGGCCGTCACCGCGGCCGTGACATAACCCCCGCCGCTGCCATCCCTGAGAGGGGCGATGTACACCGTGATTGTGTCTCCCACCTTGATCATGTTGTCGCGGTAACCGGCGCGATACATGTTGTTCGTGCTGTGACCCTCGAACACGACGTCGCGCTCGCCCTTGTCGTCCTTCACATGAAGCACGAGCTGCATGTGAGGGTTGATGGCACGGAATTTCTTGACGACACCGGTGACGGTCTCGCTTCTGGTGAAGTCGAACTGAACGGCCGAGTGGTGGGCCAGGCTGTTCGCACTGAAGAGGGCCACCATCACCGAGATGAATGCTAGCTGTCTCATGACTTACGCTCCGTGAGTGCTGTTTGCCCTACTTCTTTGAAGCCTGCGCCTCGAGCTCTTCCAGACGTTTGAGCCAGTTTTCTTCGGCGCATTCATAGGGCAGCAAGTGTCCATTCGGCACCTGCGCCCACTTCTTCACAGTCGTGAAGGGTCCCGTGTAGAAGACGGGATCGGTCATCGTCAGCTCTGCCACCAGCACCGACTCACCGCCCTTCCCTTTCTCGAGGTGATAGCGTTCGACGATCCGCGCCCGATCGCTGTGCGGATACCGCTGGTCCACCTGCTCGACCAGGTTAGTGGTTTCGACGACCAGAGTGTTCCCTTCCCATCGGCCACTCGAGTGTCCATTCCGCCCTGGCAGCCGATCGGAATCCGGGACGATGCGGTTGCCCAGGTACACACGTCGAATTTCGCTGTGCGCTTCGTAGACGATGATGATCTGTTCCGGTCGCTGATGGATCTCCATTGGATAACCGCCGGATCCCAGCATCGATCCTGGCATGCCCGTTCCCAGGCAATACCCCCCGGGCGTGTCCCCTGTCGGTGCGACGAGCGCCTGGTATCGGGCAACTTTCTGCTTGGCTTCCGCGTTCAAAGGCAACGCCGGCGCCGCACCGCGGCCGCCCGATGCCTGTCCGGGTTCGTTGTAAGTGGTCCAGACGCCGGTAAAGTCCGGGTGCTGCGCCGCCGCGTCCGTCGGGCCGAGCAGCCACGTTGACACGCCAATGACGGCAAGGAGCCGGAAAGCCGCCTGAGATCCCTGGTGCATGGTCTCCTCCGTTTGACCTTCTTAGTGCTTGCCCATGGCAATGATGTGAACGCTGATTTGCCCGTGAAGCGCGCTCGAACGCTCCATTCAAAGGCAGAGCCCCTTGGCTACTTCGCTGCCAACTCGGTCGGGATCGGCAGGGTGACTTTACCGGTCGCCGCCCACTCTGCGCCGCGCGCGAACGTCGTGCCGAAGCCGATTTCCTTGACCTCAGTCGGACTGTGCCCGAGCGTCGTCACGAACACTCGTCCCATTCCGTACTGCGTCGTCCACAGCATCGGCTGATGAATGCCGGCACCTGGAATCGGTTGGCGCGCCTTACCTTGGTACAGCGCATGGTCGTCGTAGGCGGTGGCGAGCACGTGATAGCTGCCTTCCGGCTGCCAACGCAGATTGGCGTACAGCTCGTCGGTCGTCATCGGAAACGATTTCAGCCCACGCGTAATCGGATGATCGGCGTCCGTGATGTCGACAGTGAAGTCGTGCCGCGCCGAGTGGTGACCGTTACTGGGTCGCCAGTTGCCGCCGCTCATCTTCTCGTATTCCGTCCAGCCGTCGAATGCACCGAGCGCGAGGTGATAGAGGACGAGGCCCTTGCCGGAGCGGACGAACTCCTCGAGCGCGGCGTTCGCGCGCTCGCCCCAGCGGTCCTTATCACCGCGGTTGTAGTAGTTGACGACGACGAGATTGTAGGGCGCGAGCGTCTCGGGTCCGGCACCGCGGAACTCCTCATTGATGCGGACTTCGAATTTGCCGGTGCTCTCGAGAATCTGCTTCAGGATCGGCGTCGTGCCACGCCAGTCATGCACGTGCTGCCCGGTGATGATGAGCACCTGAATCTTGTTCGGGTCAGGCGGTGGACTCGGCTGCGCGAACGCGACCGCTGCAGTTGCGATCAAGCACAAACTGAGCGCAGCGATTTGCGGTCTCCTCATACTTTCAACCTCGTACGCGATTTGATTGTTCCTTTGACCTACTCGGTCGCAAATACCCAGACAGCCCCACCCTCTGGCACCTCAGGATACTCACCGGGGAATAGTCGATTGAGCGTGGCCTGCATCCCGCGTGAGTCACCACCCCAACCCGATTCCACGGCAACGTACTGTTTACCATCGACCTTGAACGTCGTGGGCGGCGCAAGAATGCCGGAATTCGTCGGAAACTCCCAGAGCAGTTTTCCAGTGGAGGCATCGAATGCGTGGAACTTGCGATCGCTGGTACCCCCGCTGAAGACGAGCCCGCCCGCCGTGACCAGCATGCCACCCCAGTTCGGTGACTTGTCGTAGACGTGCGTCCACACCATCTGGCCAGTATCGACATTCCACGCCTGCACTTCTCCAACGTGGTTCGCACCTGGCCGGATGAACGGACGGCTGCCACCGATGCCGACGAACGGCCTGCCCGGCGTGTATGTCGGCTGCGTGCCCATGTTCGATCCACACAGGTTGTTGTTGGCCGGGATGTAGATCATCCGCGTGCGCGGGCTGAAGGCGATCGGCGGCCAGTTCTTCCCACCGTGGACGCCAGGACAGAAGTCGGCACGCACACCCGTCTTCGGCTTCTTCTCCGGATCGACGTCGGGCCGCCCGGTGACGGGGTCGAGACTGCGAAAGACATCCTGATACACGAACGGCTTGCCCTCAACGAACTTGATCGGGCCGGCACTGCGTTCCAGGAACCAGATGTAGCCGTCACGCGCCACGTCGATGAGGCCCTTGATCGTGCGGCCGTTGCGCTGGTAGTCGACGAGAATCGGCGGCGACACCTCATCCCAGTCCCACGAGTCGTTAGGATGGTATTGGTGGTAACCCTTGATAGCGCCGGTGGCGACGTCGAGCGCCAGCGTCGATGTCACGTAGAGGTTATCGCCCGGACGTTGATCGCCGATCGTTGGTCCGCCGTTGCCGGTGCCCCAGTACGCGAGGTTCGTTTCCGGATCGTAGTTGCCCGTCACCCACACCGGCGCGCCGCCCGTCTTCCAGTGATCGCCTTTGGGCCATGTCTCACTGCCCGGCTCTCCTGGCGCCGGAACCGTATAGGTGCGCCATTCCTCCTTGCCGCTTTCGACGTCGAAGCCGGCAACGAAGCCGCGGATGCCGAACTCTCCTCCTGACGCACCAACCATCACCACACCACCAGCCACCAACGGCGCGAGCGTCGTGTAGTACCCGGATTTGTTGTCGGCAACAACCGCCGTCCATACTTCGCGGCCTGTCCTGGCATCGAGCGCCACCAGCACGGCTTCACCTGCGGCGAAGAACACCTTGTCGCCGTACAACGCGACGCCACGGTTGGTCTGGTGCGGCACGTTCATGCCCGCTTCGAGCGGCCGTCGATAGCGCCAGAGCAGATTCCCGCTCTTCACGTCGATCGCAATCACCTGATTGTTTGGACTCGTCACGAACATCACGCCGCCGTTGACGAGCGGCGCGGCCTGATGCACGCGCGGCTCGGCCGTCGAGAACACCCACGCCGGACGCAGGTGCTGGACGTTGGCAGGAGTGATGTCGGTGAGAGGGCTGAAACCCCAGCCGTCGTAGGTCCGCCTGATCATCAGCCAGTCTTCATCGTTCGGATTCTTGAGGCGCTCTGCCGTGACCGGCCGGTAATTCTTCAGGACCCCAGGCATGGGCGGATCGGCAGGCGGCTGCGCTTGTTGCCGCGCGAGCGCAGCGCCCTGGGTCACCACGATCGCTGCCATGCTCATGACGGCCGCCGCGAGGACAGCACGAAGGCAATTCATGACGCGGAGTTTACCAACGTTTCATGGTCGAACCCCGTCCAACTCGATCACTATGGTCGACGATTTCCTCCAGGATCTGCGCTATGCGGCGCGGTCGCTCCGCCGCGCTCCAGGATTCGCTGCCGTGGCCATCGTCACCTTGGCACTCGGCATCGGGGCCAACACGGCGATGTTCAGCGTGCTCAACGCCTACCTCTTCCGTCCACTCCCGTATCTGCAGCCGGAACGACTGGTCCAGGTGTTCCGCACGTCGATTTTCTCCGACAGCTGGCCGCACTCGGCCGCCAACTTCATCACT
Source organism: Vicinamibacterales bacterium (assembly GCA_035649635.1). Taxonomy (GTDB): domain Bacteria; phylum Acidobacteriota; class Vicinamibacteria; order Vicinamibacterales; family UBA2999; genus Gp6-AA40. Next base: position 37,156 of record DASRJE010000059.1, read on the forward strand.
TTCCGCGAGCGCAACGAGGTCTTCAGCGAGATGGTCACGTTCAATGGATCGTCGCCGGTTTTGATCCGCGACGGACAACCGGCCGAGCGTCTCCAGGGCTTGCTGGTCTCCGGCAACTTCTTCGCGGCGCTCGGTGTACCTCCGACGCTCGGTCGTGTCTTCTCTAACGAAGAGGACCGCCCTGGTGCGGACAACGTGATCGTGCTGAGCGAACGGGTGTGGAGAAATCGTTTCGGCGCGGATCCGAGCCTCGTCGGGCGCACGTTGCAGATCGACGGCCAGAGCGTGCAGGTGATCGGCGTCATGCCGGCTGACTTCGAGCATCCGATTCTCTGGAACACTGTCGACTTCTGGCGCCCGATCGCCTTCTCACCGGAACAGCGCGGCAATCGCGGCAACAACTACCTGCGGGCGTTTGCACGTCTGAAGCCCGGCATCGATATCAACGACGCGCAGCAGTCGATGCAGATGCTTGCGGCAAATCTGTCTCGCGAGGCCTCGGCGAATCAGAACGAAAGCCTGCGGTTGGCACCGCTTCAGCTCTCGGCGTCGAATGAAGTATCGCGAACGGTGATGTGGTTCACGTTCGGCCTGGCCGGTTTCGTGCTGCTGATCGCCTGTGCCAACCTCGCAAATCTCCAGCTCGTTCGCACCACCGCACGAATCCGAGAGCAGAGCGTCCGCGCTGCGCTTGGCGCAAAGCGATTGCGGCTCCTGCGTCAATCGATGACAGAGAGCCTCCTCATCGCTTGTCTCGGGGGCGCTTTGAGCCTGCTCCTCGCCTACGGTGCTATCGGTTTCATCAACAGCCGGCTCTTTGCTTCCCTGCCGGGGGCATCAGTCACGGTGGACATCACGGTCTTCGCATTCGCATTCCTCATTTCGTTGCTGACCGGCGCCCTGTTTGGAACTGTGCCGGCGTGGCTGGCCTCGCGTGCCGACGTGAATCTGGCGCTCAAGGAAAGCCCTCGCGGATCGACGAGCGGCTCACATCATCGGCTTCGCTACGTGTTGATCGTGGGCGAGGTTGCGTTTGCGGTGATCCTTCTCACTGGCGCGGGACTTTTTCTGCGCGGCTTGCAGCGATTCGAGAGCCTCGATCACGGGTGGCGCCCGGACGGGTTGCTCACCGGTCAGCTCGCCCTGCAAGGCGAACGATACCGGACACCAGAGCAGCGCTTGACCTTTTACCAGCAATTGGAGGAACGACTGCGCTCCATTCCCGGAGTGCAGCGCGTCGCGCTGTCCAACTCGATGCCAGTGTGGGGATTCAACAGCAGCGGCGGCGTCCGGATCGAGGGTCAGCCCGAGCCCGAGCAAGGCAGGTGGCCGGAGGTCTTCTTCGAGCAGGTGAGCCGCGACTATTTCGAGACGATCGGTTTACGACTGATTGCCGGTCGTACGTTCAACGCAACTGACATCGCGGGCAACACGGAGGTCGTGATCATCAACGACACGATGGCGCGTCGTTTCTGGCCAAACGAGAATCCTCTGGGAAAGCGCATCGGCCGTACTGCCAACCGCCCCTGGACGGAAGTGATTGGCGTCGTCAGCGACGTCAGCTTCCCCGCAAGCCTTGCCGAGCCGTATACGCGGTTGCAGGCGTTCCGTCCGATCGCGCAGGGTCCCAATGCGTTCGTCAACGTCACAGTACGGACAACGGGGGCGCCAGACGATCTCGCTCAGCCGATGCGACGGGCGCTCGCCGATCTCGATCCCACGCTGGCGCTCCATCGTGTTCGCACTGCGCGCAGCCTGGTAGACGAGGGCCTGGGGAATGTCTCGCTGCTCGGCACGCTGCTCGGAGCGTTCGCCGCCCTCGGTCTCGCCCTTGCGGCGATCGGCATCTATGGAGTTACTTCGTACTCCGTTGCGCAGCGCACGAGCGAACTGGGCATCCGCATGGCGCTCGGTGCACGGACGCGTGACGTGCTCTGGCTGATTCTGTCGACCGGCGCCGGCGTGATCGCGGTGGGCGCCCTCATCGGGAGCGCCGGAGCAGTCGCCGTGGCAAGAGTGCTGGCAGCCGCGATCCCGACGCTGCCGACGCGCGACCCGGTCGCGTTGGCGGGACTAACCGCCTTCCTGGTCGTGATTGCTCTTGCGGCTTGCTTCGTGCCAGCAGGGCGGGCCACGCGAGTTGACCCGTTAGTGGCGCTTCGTCACGAGTGAGGATCAAGGTCGAGAGCCCTACTTTGTCACTTTGCGCTCAGATACCGGGCGGAAACATGCTGCGGAAACGAACCTTGCGAGCGGCGCGAGCGGCGTCAGTGCGAAAAACGTTGCGCAGAGGGGTGACCGAGGCGTGGGTGACTGGGACCCACGCCGAGCACCGGCAGACGAAGGCCTCGGAGCGACGTTTTTCCGCGCCGTCGAGCGGTTCGTGGAGCAGCGTGTTTTCGCCCGCAATCGGCAAAGTGACAAAGTAGCAGTAGAGACTCGTTTTCAGGAAGGCGTAGAGGCGAGTCTTTAGCGGTCGCTGCGTGCGCACGCGCGCATGGCGTTGCGACTCGAATCCTACTGCTGCGTTCTCGACCGAATCGTCGTGTCCGACGATCGCATCTTGGTCTTGAAGCGCCAGCCCTTCGACGTTTTCACCAGCGTGTCATCGTAGCGGGAATACGAGTTGATCTTCACGGGCACTTCCTGCGGATCGACGATAAACACGTAGAGCGAGCCGTTGGCGCCTTCGGCGGTCGGAGTGATCACCAGATTGGAAACGACGTGGCGTGTCTTCGACGGGCCCGCACGTCGCCGCGACTCCATCAGCGCCGCACGCCCGATCGTCCCGTTGAAGTTGCCGTCGTCGGTGAACGTATCGGCCCAGCCCTCCGGGTCACCGGCATCGATCGTGTGATAGTACTTCGCGTAGTTCTGCTCGATGTCGATATAGTCCTGCGTCGTCAGCTTGCCAGCGGCCGATGTGGCCCCGATGCCATACGCTGTGTAGATCCAGCCCGAGGTCACCAGGACGAGCAGCGCCGACAGAGTCTTTCGAGTCAGCATAAACACTCCTTTCAAGTCGACCGTCCTGCGGCACTGTTCACCGTTTGAAACCATTTCCTTTGAGAGCCGGCTCGATCGCCGGGCCCTGCAGGAACTTCACCAACGCCTGGGCCGCTGCCGCATTCGGCGTGTTCGTTGAAATCGTCGCAGTCACCACGGCGGGCACCTGCAGCTCAGGGATCACCGGCCCCATGTTACGAAGGGCCTTGTTCGGCATGATCTCGCTGAGCGGATAGATATTGATCTCGTACTCACCCGGCCCGAGCGACGGCGCCGGGGCCGACATGTCGTGTTTCGCTTTCACAGCGTCGCGGATCTCGAGTGTGTCGAGGATCTTGTTCACCGTGAAGAGCGCGGCGCCGGTGTCCGCCCAGCGCAACGACCTGGCGTTCAGCATCGCGGCCTTGACCTTCGCCGGCGTGCTCAGATCGGGCGTCGCGTCGCCCCGCAGCCCGATCGCGACGTCTGTCTTCGCAATGACGACACCTGGAGACGTGATCTTCGACGCCTTCAACAATTGTTCATCCACGTCGGGAAGCAGCAGCGCGACTTCAAAGGCGTTCCCCGCCATGACCGAATCCTTCAGATTGCCGCGCGCAGACCCGTACTCAATCACCAGCGGGTGGCCAATCGCCTTCGCCGCTTCCGCACGAACGGCGTCGAGCGGAATGCGAATGGCCGCGGTTGCCAGCACTCGAACGTCGCCTGGCTTGGCGTCAGCGATCCGTTCACCACGCCCGCCGCCTTGAGCGGTCACCATGGCTCCGGTCGCCAGAAGCGGAAGTCCAAGACCGATCGCCGCAATGGTCTCTTTCCTTGCCCAGGCTCTCATGTCTCCTCCCGTTCTTGATCCTCCGGTCAATCGGCCCGATGATGAACGGCGCCACGATATCGCCTTCAAGGAGCGGTGGTCATGCGCCTCACTTTCCGGCACATTTCGCACACCGGGCCGCTCATTCGCGTGTGCCTCATACTACTCGTCCTCGCGCCGGTGCGGCTGGGCGGTCAGCCATTGCCGGATCGACCTGGAGGATTGCGGCCAGTCCCGCCGACGAAGCCGAGGATCTTGCCATTGCCGGAAGCGCAATGGACCGGCGAGCACAAACAACGAATCGCGAAGTTCCTGCCCCCTGGCACTCGCCCGGGGAACAGCTTCCGGACGCTTCTGAACGTCCCGGACCTGGTCGACCGGACGATGACGCTCTACAACTACGTGACGCAGGGGTCGAGCCTGCCGCCGCGGATCCGCGAGCTGCTGATCCTGCGCACGGCATGGCTGCACGGCAGCGACGTCATCTGGCGCGAGCGGGTGCCGTTCGCGCGCAAGGCCGGGCTGACGAGCGACGAGATCCGGAAGATCGCGCAGGGTCCGAACGCCGCCGGTTGGGACGCGTTCGAGGCCAACCTGCTCCAAATGGCCGACCAGTTGTTTCGAAATTCGTTCGTCAACGACTCGGTCTACACGATGATGGCCGCGCGCTACGACACGTGCAACGTGATGGACGCGGGGATGACGGTGGCCGATGTTGCGTCGCTCGCGCTCCTGTACAACACACTCGGCGTCCAGCCCGATGATGTTCCCGCGGCCGATCGGATGCCAATGGACATCGACTACCGAGTCGACGTGCCCTCGCGCGAAGCGATCACGCTGAAGGCGCCGAGAGCAGTGCCCCTTCCCGGTCCGGGCGCCAACAACCCACGCACATTCAACCTGTGTTCAAATCTCGCCGCGGCGCGAAACGGGTCCGGATACGTGAATCAGATCTCGATGCTCGGCAAGACAGGTCGAGCGCGCCACCGCGAGCTGCTGATCCTGCGTGTCGGATGGAACTCCCAATCCGAGTACGAGTGGTCGGAGCATGTCGGACCAGTGGGCGGGGCACGCAAGATGGGTCTGCCGGTCGAGCGCATCACGATGGGTCCGGATGCGCCAGGCTGGGATTCGTTCGAGGCCCACCTGCTCAGGTTCGTGGACGAGATGTATCGCGATTCGATCGTCTCGGACCGGACGTGGGACGCTCTGAAGCAGCAGTATGACGATCGATTGATGATCGACGCGACGATCACGTCGGCCAATTACCGGATGGTCTCGATGGCGCTGAATATTCTCGGAGTCCAGAGCAATCCGGGCGAAGAGAAACTGCCGGCGGTGCCCAAGGACGTTCAATAAACATTGAAGATTTCATGATCTTTGATTGTTGATTCCTTGTTGATTGTTGATTGTTGATTGTCGATTTCTGATCGAACGGCCGCTTGTCGATTTAGCGATCGCCATCGATACAAACCCGCGACCAATCACGAATCAACAATCTTCAATCAACAACGCTTCGATAATCACAGATCAAAGATCAACAATGAATTACGGCCGCTGGCTCGCCGGCGGCGTAATCCCGTTGAGCCGGAGATAGACGACCATCTGGCCGTAGATATCCCAGGTGTGTCCCATATCGAAGTAGACGACGCGGACGCGATTCGACCCACCCATGAACCGGTCACCTCGCCCTGACACGGCGGGAGCGAGGAGGTCGTTGTCGCTCATCGACTGCAACACCGTGGTCCCGAAATCGAACGAGGCCTCGAGCATCTTCAGGATCGCCGCCTTCCTCGTTTCCTTCATGTTGTAGGCGGGCGGCGGCACTTTGGAACCGAGACGGTTGATCTGATTCACGTTAGCTTCGACAACGTGCAGCACCTGTTCACCGAAATTCCGTTGCGGCGGGGTCGGCTTGAAGGTGAACTTCTCCTCGGGCATCGCCGCCGAGATCTTCATCATCGTGTCCTTCTGCATCGTCCAGTCGCGCAGCGTCCCCTGCTGCAGCGACAACGGCTGATCCTGAGCCGAGACCGCGACAACGCCGAGCAGCATGCAGAGGCCCAGAACGAATCGCATAAGTCCACCTCTAAGAAAGAAGTGCATCCCGCGCAGCTATGACCATGTCCTGTGCCTCCTGGACGGTACGCGCTGTCGCTGTCAGGTGGCCCATCTTCCGGCCCGGTCGCGGCTGCGTCTTGCCGTACAAGTGCAGCTTCACATCCGGAAACCGACAGGCCGCTGCCCAATTGGGCTCGCCCCCTGCCCAGAGATCCCCGAGCAAATTGGCCATGGCTGCCGGCTTCAGCAACTCCGTCGAGCCGAGTGGCAGGCCACAGATGGCCCGCACCTGTTGCTCGAATTGACTGGTCACGGCGGCGTCGAACGTCAGGTGTCCGGAGTTGTGCGGCCGCGGCGCCAGCTCGTTGACGAGCAGTTCACCGTCTGTCGTGACGAAGAACTCCACGCACAGCACGCCGACGTAGTCCATCGCCTCCAGGATTGCCCGGGCGATCTCACGTGCCCGCGTCGCGACAGGCGCTGGAATGAGCGCCGGCGCGGTGGTGACGTCGAGGATGTGATTACTGTGGCGGTTCTCGAACGGTGGATACTCGACGACGATGCCGTCGAGACCGCGTGCCGCGATCACCGAGATTTCCGCTTGCAGCGACACGAACTTCTCGATCAGGACTTCGCGCCTCTCGAGCGCGTTCCATACGCGCTCAATCTCACTCGAACGCGTGATCTTGTGCTGGCCCTTGCCGTCGTATCCGAACGCCGCCGACTTGATCACAGCCGGCAGTCCAATCCTCTCGATTCCGTCTCGCAGCTCCGCCAACGTCGAGGCACGCGCGAACGGCACGGTAGGAAACCGGCGCTCCGATAGAAACGTCTTCTCGCGTCCGCGCTGTTGCGCGGTGTAGAGCGCGGCGCCCGAGGGTCGTACCGGCACCAGGTCATCGAGCGCATGCACGGCGGCGCTCGGCACGTTCTCGAACTCGAAGGTCACCACAGCGACGTCCTTCGCGAACGTGCGCAGCGCGTCCAAATCTTCGTAGGACGCCGTAATTTCACGATCGGCCACCTGCCCCGTCGGCGTGTCCTGATCGGGCGAGAACGTGTGGACACGGTACCCCATGCGCCGGGCGGCAATCGTGAACATCCGCCCGAGCTGGCCGCTTCCGAGCACGCCCAGCGTCGCGCCCGGCGCAATGATCCGCGCTGGCGACGCGGCGTCAGGCTGGGTTGAAGACGGCATCATGGCAATCGATCCTGGCGAACTTTCTCCGTCTGCTCGACGCGAAACGCACGCAACTTCTCGCGCAACTCAGGACGCGAATTCGAAAGGATAGAGACCGCCAGCAAGCCTGCGTTCGTGGCGCCTGGCTTCCCGATCGCCAGCGTTCCGACCGGCACTCCCCCCGGCATCTGGACGATCGAGAGCAGCGAATCGAGACCTTGCAGCGCCGCGCTTTGCACCGGCACGCCCAGCACCGGGACGACGGAGTGAGCGGCCACCATGCCTGGCAAATGCGCAGCACCTCCAGCCCCCGCGATCAACACTTCGATTCCACGGGCCTCGGCACCCGACGCAAATTCAGCCATCCACACCGGGGTGCGATGCGCCGAGACAATGTGCTTTTCATAGGGAACGTCGAAACGCTCCAACACATCGACGGCATGCTGCATCGTCTCCCAATCGGAGGACGAACCCATGATGACGGCAACAAGTGGTTCACTCACAAATCGGCAATGTTACCTGAATTGATAGACAATGAAACTTCCCATCGGCATTCCGGAGACACATGAGCACAGCAAAGATCATTTACACACACACAGATGAAGCGCCCGCCCTCGCCACGTATTCGCTGCTCCCGATCGTTCAGGCCTTTACTCGGGCCGCAGGCATCGTTGTCGAGACGCGCGACATTTCCCTCGCTGGCCGCATCCTGGCCGCCTTCCCGGAGAGCCTGACAGCTGAACGGCGACAGCCGGACGATCTCGCGGAACTCGGTGAGCTCGCCAAGACGCCGCACGCCAACATCATCAAGCTGCCGAACATCAGCGCATCGATCCCACAACTGAAAGACGCGATCAAGGAGCTTCAGCAGCAGGGCTACGCGGTCCCCAATTACCCCGAGGATCCGCAAAACGATGAGGAGAAGAAGGCCAAGTCCAGGTACGCGAAGGTTCTTGGCAGCGCCGTCAACCCGGTGTTGCGTGAGGGAAATTCAGATCGCCGCGTGGCCACATCGGTAAAGCAGTACGCGAAGTCACATCCGCATTCGATGGGTCCCTGGAGCAGCAACTCCAGGTCGCACGTCTCCAGCATGACTGGCGGTGACTTCTACGCGAATGAGAAGTCGGCCGTGATAACCCAGGCCGGCAAGCTCAAGATCGAGCTCACTGACGGCAACGGGAAGGTCACCGTTCTCAAGGAGGGCGTCGCGGTTACCGAAGGCGATGTGATCGGCGTATCGATGATGAGCCGGCGGGCGCTCGAGGAATTTTTCGCCAAGGAAATCGCCGACGCGAAATCCAAAGGCGTGTTGCTGTCGCTGCACCTGAAGGCAACGATGATGAAGGTGTCCGATCCGATCATGTTCGGGCACGCCGTCAGCGCGTACTACCACGACGTGTTCGACAAGCACGCTGCCGTCTTTGAATCGCTTGGGGTGGATCCCGACAACGGAATCGGCGACGTCTACAAGAAGATCCAGGCACTTCCCGCAGAGCAGCGCGCCGCCATCGAGGCGGACCTGAAAGCGGCCTCTGCCAATCGGCCGGCACTTGCGATGGTCGATTCGGGCAAGGGCATCACCAACCTGCACGTGCCGAGCGACGTCATCATCGACGCGTCGATGCCCGCCGCGATCCGGGCGTCGGGACAGATGTGGGGGCCCGACGGCAAGCTGCATGACATGAAGGCCATGATTCCCGACCGCAGTTACGCCGGCATCTACCAGGCGACGATCGACGACTGCAAGCAGCACGGCGCGTTCGACGTCACGTCCATGGGAACCGTCTCCAACGTCGGCCTCATGGCGCAGAGCGCCGAGGAATACGGCTCGCACGACAAGACGTTCGAGATTCCCGCACAGGGAACCGTTCGAGTCTCCGATGCGAACGGGCAGACGCTCTTCGAGCACGCCGTCGAGGAAGGCGACATCTGGCGCATGTGCCAGACGAGAGACTTGCCAATCAGAGACTGGGTGAAGCTCGCCGTGACGCGCGCGCGGGCGACCGGCCACGCGGCGATCTTCTGGCTTGACGAGAACAGGGCTTACGACCGCAACGTCATCGAGAAGGCGCGACGTTACCTGAAGGATCACGACACCGCGGGCCTCGACATCCAGATCCTGTCGCCGATCGAGGCAGTCCGGGCGACGCTGAAACGTATCCGCGCCGGCCTCGATACGATTTCGGTGACTGGAAACGTGCTGCGCGACTATCTCACCGATCTGTTTCCGATTCTCGAGCTCGGGACCAGCGCGAAGATGCTCTCCATCGTGCCGCTCCTCGATGGCGGCGGGCTGTACGAGACGGGCGCCGGTGGTTCGGCGCCCAAACACGTGCAGCAGTTCCTGCAGGAAAACTACCTGCGCTGGGATTCGCTGGGAGAGTTTCTGGCGCTGGCCGTGTCGATCGAGGATCTCGGAACCAAGACGGGAAATCCAAAGGCCCTCGTCGTTGCCGACGCGCTCGATCGAGCGAACGCGAAGATCCTCGACAACGACAAGTCACCGCAGCGCAAGGTCGGCGAGCTGGACAACCGCGGCAGCCACTTCTATCTCGCCATGTATTGGGCACGCGCGCTTGCGGATCAGTCGACGGATCCCGAGCTCCGGGTGCGCTTCGGCCGTGTCGCGAGCGAGCTCGAGGGCAACGAGGCGAAGATCGTCGGCGAATTGAATGGCGTCCAGCGGAAGCCCGTGCAGATAGGCGGCTACTACCACCCTGATCGGGCGCAGACGGCGCGAGCGATGCGCCCGAGCGCGACGCTCAACGCCATCATCGATGGGATGAACTCGTAAAAAGCGCTGAAACAAATCAACACCCAAGACCCAACTCCCAAGCACCTGGTTGTCTTGGAAGTTGGAGGTTGGGGGTTGGGAGTTGACAGCGAAGCCCCCCTCTACTTCCCGACGAATTTCCGGAACTCCGCGAACGGCACCGCGCCGCGACCGTGAATCGGCGCAATCGTCGCCACGTTCAACTTCAACTTCTGCAACTCGTCGTACAACGCGACGGCGTTGGGCGGAGGCATTGGCGGAACCGGCGCGTTCGCAGGACCCGGGCTGTAGGCGTCCGCCTCGACGACGATCCTCGGACCCGGCAGATAGATCAACGTGTATTCGTTGGTGTGCGTATCGCCTGCCGTCGCGTAGATCTCGATCGTCTGTTTGCCGTCAGTGAGAATGTCCTTGCCGGTGACACCTTGCAGCATCGGCGCCTTTGCAGCCTTGCTCTGAGCATCGGGGCTGAGCGTCGCCGGCGCAACCAGTGTCTTCTCGAAGTAGGGCACGTTGGATTGATGCGTGACGACGGTTGCACCCTCTGCCACGTACGTACGCAGACCACCGCTGTGATCGAAGTGGTGATGCGTGGTCAGGACGTATTTCAGAGGCTTGTTCGGCACGAGCTTCTTGGCTTCGGCGATCACCGCCAGCGAGCGCGCTTCGTCGAGCGGCGCTTCGATCACGGCAACGTGGTCGTTGAATTCCACAACCACGCTGTGATGGGAGCCGCCGGTAACGTGCCAGACGCCATTGGCCAGTTTGGCGCTCATCGTTTGCACGGCCGGCACCGTGGCGCTCGCGACGGCTTCCGGTACGGGAAGGTCGGCAGAGGCGTTGGGCATGACGCTGGTAATGTTCAGATCCCAGAGAGGAAAGCCTCCCTGTTCAATCAGGATCTTTGTCGGGAACTGAACGCCGCTGAAGTCCTTGTAGTCGGAGTAGGTGGCGACCACATCGGTGTCACCCATGACCGGGTTGGGGACTTTCGTTGCGACCCTTGTCACATGGTTCTGAGCGTCGATCGTGCCATCGACCTTGTATTTGCCGAGGGTCGTGAACGACAGCTCGCTGGCGCCCTCCGTTTCAGACAGGGTCGCATTGCCCGCCGCGGCAGCAGCTTTCAAGAAGCCGTGGGGTGTCAGCCAAATGAACAGTTGCCGCTCCTCGGCGGTTGCCAGCTGCGGCGCCGGTCCATTGGGCCCGACGTTCCAGGCCTTGTCGCCATTGACCTGGGTGTTCTGCTGCTGGCCACCGAACGTGGGCTGCGCGAAGTTCATCTCGTCGCGGGCGGAGCGCTGCTCGTAGTTAATCGAGCGCGTGTAGCTCGACATCTCGCGGCGAGGCCATTCTTGCCCGGCCGTGAGCGCCTGCCCGAAGAACGCATTCATTCCCGTGCCTGAGTACTGGATTGAATTCACCGAGCCCATTGCCTGCTGGGCATCGCGCAGCACACTCGCGGCATCTCTCGGTGAGCTGCACGCGGCCATCACGAACGCGAGCGCCAGGCATAGTCCTTTTGCCATGAGGTTCTCCTTACTCGTAGGGCGGGTCCTGCTTTATGGACCCGCCGGGGAGGCCGGGTCTGAAGAGCAAGACCCGGCCTACGACGCGATCGAATTACTTTAGCCGGACCCAATTACGGAAGCATCGCGGTAATGTTTCGCTTCGGGACTTGTCCGACCGGAATGCGTGTCACCTCTTTGAGAGCGACGAGGTCCACGACCGACACGTTGTTCGACCCTGCATTGGCGACGTACGCGAACTTGCTGTCCGGCGTCAGCGTGACCCAGTCCGGCGACCTGCCGACATCCACGCCACCGAGCAGCATGAGATCTGGCAGCGAGTACACGTAGACCGCGCTGTTCAGGCGGCTGTCGACCACGAGCCTCTTCCCGTCCGCCGTGACCGCCATACCGTGGGACGCATTACCGCCGGTCAACACCGGCTTCTTCCCCGGACCGAGCTTGGGCAGGTCGATCCGCCTGACCTCTTTGTGCGTCGCGAAATCGACTACGGCAAAGCCGTTGAGATCCGAGAGCTGAACGAACATGCGCTTGGTCGACCCATCGGTGTTGGTATCGAATGCCATGGGGCGCACACCGAGGTCGAACTCCATGACCCACGCGACCTCTTCGGTCCTGGCATCAATCGCCGTAGCCGTCTTGCCCGCAATGCTGCCGGCCACGACGTAGCGACCGTCTGGAGTCACGTATGTGTTGTGGACGGCACCCTTGATCGGGATGCTCTTTGCCTTCGTCAGGGAGGCGGTATCAATCACATCCACCATACCAGGTTCCTCCCGAATGGCCACATAGACGCGCTTTCCGTCCTTGCCGATCGAGATGTTATTGGGATGACCGCTCAGCTGAATCTGGCTGGTGACGCGCAGCGTCCGGGCGTCGACGACATCGAGCGTGCTGTCCGCCTCGTTGCTCACATAGATGCGACTGCCATCGGGCGCGCCCGCCGCACCGTGTCCCACTTCGATCCCTGTGATCTCACCAACGACCTTGTTCGTGGCCGGATCGATGATGTGCACGTTGTCGCCGGCGCTGTTGGTCTGAATGATGCGGACCTTGCCCTTGATCGCTGACGGGCTATGCAGCGTGTCACCACGCACCCACGCCGCCATCGTCTGCCATTCGGGATCGTCTTTCGACGTCCAATGCTTACCGCCGTCGTGATGATCGTCGCCGCCAGCGCTCTCGGCCAGCGGATGCAGCAGCAATCGGCTGGCCGCAGGGTTGCCGGGGACGACCCGCGACTTGACGAGCTCGAAGTTCTTGCGCGAGTCCTCCTCGTTCCACGTTGCCGCCCCCTCGGGCAGCTTCTGCAGGCGCATGGGCGTACCAAAGGTGTGGCAGGAGACACAACGCGCGTTGCCGTCACGCTTGGTCGTGAAGATCGGCTGAATGCGCGTGCGGAAGTAATCGAAGTCGAGCGCGGGAGATGATTTGGACGCGGCTGGCTGCTGAGCCTGTGCCGGCGAGACGGCGGCGAGCACAACGGCGACAGCCAAGACGAAACGCGGCATAAGGCCCTCCTGTGCGAGAGGGATTATGCGTCAGGTTGGCTGCCGCCGCACGATGGGATTGAGGCCTGGCAGGGACCGCGATTAATGCCGCGACGTGGCCCGGCGCTGGCGCCGGCGCGACGCGACGACGCTCGCGGCAAAGCCTGTCGAGAGCAGCAGCAGCGTGCCCGGCTCCGGCACGGTCGTCGGCTGTGGCTATACAGTCACTGCGCCGTTCGTCACCTGAGTCACCTGTATGTCCGACGGAAGGCCTTCGCCTCCTCCCGAGTCTTGCAGATAGTCGATGCTCGGAAAGGCTGGTGAAGCCAATGCTGATCTGAAACGCGAGCAGGTCAGCGACGTCGTCGACGTAGATGCCAACACTGAACGTGTCGCCCACCATCACGCTCTCCGCCGACGGAACTACATTGATGATCGCCGCCGAAGCCGGCGTGGACAAGCTCAGCCGGGACGCGGATCCTAGCCTCGTCCCCGAGGGGTTGCAGGCGGAAAACTCATTGATTCCTCAATGATTTATAAGTCTTCCTGCCCGCGTCCTTCGGTCTGCTCTAGAGGGGTAATTGGTAGAGAATTGAGTGACAGGAGGCCCCATGCGTCGTCGCATCCTGCTGGTGGTGTTCGCGCTGTTGACCGTTCCGCTCAGCGCGCAGTCACCGGCTCCCCTTCAGGTCCCGTACCGGCAATTCACGCTCGCGAATGGATTGAACGTCATCCTCCATCGCGACACCAGCATCCCGGTCGTTGCCGTCAACATGTGGTACTACGTCGGCTCGGCCAACGAGAAACCAGGACGAACGGGATTCGCGCATCTCTTCGAACACTTGATGTTCGAAGGATCGAAGCACGTTCCCGAAGGGCAGTTCGACATCCTGCTCGAAGGGTCTGGCGGCGACAACAACGGATCGACGTCGAACGATCGAACCAACTACATCATCGACGTCCCCTCGAATGCCCTCGAGCTCGCGCTCTTCCTCGAGTCCGATCGCATGGGCTACCTGCTCGACACGATGTCGCCTCAACGCGTCGACGGTCAGCGCGATGTCGTGAAGAACGAGCGTCGGCAGAGTTACGAGAACCGCCCGTACGGCATGGCGTCGATCGAGATGGACAAACTGCTGTGGCCTCCCACGCACCCGTATAGCTGGCCGACGATCGGCTACATGGAAGACCTGACGGCGGCCAGTTACGAGGACGTCGTCGAGTTCTTCAAAAAGTACTACGCGCCCAACAACGCGAGCCTCGTAATCGCAGGCGACATCGATTTCGATCGCACACGCGCGCTGGTCGAGAAATGGTTCGGAGAGATTCCGCGCGGCTCGGTGGTTGAGCCGGTCGCGCCGCCGGCCGCGATCCTGACCAGCGTGAAGAAGAAGACGCTGACCGACAAGGTCGCTCTTCCGCGCGTGTATCTTGCGTGGCTGACGCCGCGATTCTACGCGCCTGGCGACTCGGCGCTCGACGTCGCGTCCTCCGTGCTGGCCGGCGGCAAGAATTCCCGCCTCTACAAACGTCTCGTCTACGACATGCAAATCGCGCAGGACGTCTCGGCGTTCCAGCAGTCGGGGGCGCTCGGAAGCCAGTTTCAGATCGTTGCCACGGCGCGCAGCGGACATACCGCCGCGGAGCTCCAGAAGGTGATCGACGAGGAGCTCGATCGGCTGCGTCGCGACGGTCCCGAGCCGCGCGAGGTGCAGCGCGCCATCAACCAGATGGAGGCGTCGTTTTACCAGCGGATGGAACGCGTTGGCAGTTTCGGCGGCAAAGCCGATCAACTGAACGCGTACAAGTTTGCCGGCGGCGGCCCGGATTACTTCGCAGAAGATCTCGCGCGATATACCTCGCTCAGCCCCGCCGATATTCAATCCGCCGCGGTGCAATGGCTGCCCGCAGATCGTCGCGTCGAGCTCGTCGTCGAGCCGGAGGAGAAGCGATGACGGCGTTGGGAGTTGTGAAGTTGGGAGTTGGGAGTTTGGTGCTGGCGGTCATGGTCGCGCCGGCTCTTACAGTGCGAGCGCAGAGCCAGCCGGATCGATCCAAGCCCCCTTCGCTGGGCCCCACGCCGCAGCTGAAGCTGCCTGCGATCCAGAAGCGCACGCTGTCAAACGGCGTCCCCGTGTGGCTGGTCGAGCAACGCGAGGTCCCGCTCGTGCGGGTCACGCTGCTCTTGAAGTCGGGCGGCAGCGACGATCCGAGCGGGAAGTTCGGGTTGGCCAGCCTGACCGCTGCGATGTTGGACGAGGGCGCCGGGGCGCGATCGGCGCTTGAAATCGCCGACGAGATCGAGTTCCTCGGCGCCGATCTCACGACCAGCAGTTTGTTCGATGCCTCCGCCGTCAGGCTGGGTGTCCCGGTGGCGCGTCTCGGCCCTGCGCTGGCCGTCATGGCCGACGTCGCGCTGCGACCGACCTTTCCGGACGCCGAGCTCGAGCGCGTGCGTCAGGAGCGATTGACCGACCTGATCCAAGCCCGCGACGATGCGGCTTCAGTGGCTCCAATGGCTTTCGCACGATTGCTGTTCGGGCCAACGCATCGGTACGGCACTGGCGCGATCGGAACGGCGGCGACGCTCAAGGCTTTCACGACGGCGGATCTCAAGGCGTTTCACGCCGCCGCATTCCAGCCGGGGAACGCCACGTTGATTGCGGTGGGCGATATCACCGCCGATAGTGTTGTGCCGCAGCTCGAAAAACACTTCGGCTCGTGGCGCGCCGGAAGCACGGCGGCTCGCCACGCGGCTGTACCGAATGCGTCCCAACCTGCGCAACGTCAGATCACGATCGTCGATATGCCGGGTGCGGAACAGTCACAAGTCCGCATCGGCTGGGTAGGTGTCGCCAGATCCACACAGGACTACTTCACGCTGCAGGTGCTCAACACGATCCTGGGTGGATCGTTTACATCCCGGCTCAACCAGAATCTTCGCGAAGAACACGGCTACTCATATGGCGCCAGCTCTCGCTTCGACATGCGTTTGTCTGCCGGTCCCTTCTTTGCCGGTGCGGGTGTTCAAACCGACAAGACCGCAGAGTCGATTCGCGAGTTCTTCAACGAGCTGACCGCGATTGGCAAGCCGGTTGCCGCCGACGAACTGACAAAGGCCAAGAACTACGTGGCGTTTGGCTTCCCCAGCAACTTCGAAACGATCGGTGACCTCTCAGCCCAACTCGAGCAACTGATCGTCTATGGCTTGCCGGATACTTACTACGCCGACTACGTCAGGAATCTGCAGGCTGTCACGGCCGACGCTGTGCTGAAGGCGTCAGCCACCTACATCCAGCCGCAGAAGTTTCTCGTCGTGGTGGTCGGCGACGGCAAAGTGATCGAACCGGGCATCCGTGCGCTGAATCTCGGCATGGTGCGTACGATCTCGATCCAGGAGGCGTTGGGCGAATGAGCGTGGCGTTGGAGCTGGCGGCGTTGATGACCTACTCGGATCAGGAACGCAGCAAGTGGCGATCGTGGATTGAAGCGGATCCGACACGCCTTTCGATCCCTTTTCAACGCGGCGGCCGCTTCCCGACGGTCGGCAGCGTGCTCGATCACGTATTCCTGGTCGAGCGCCGTCATCTCACGAGGATGCAGGGCGGTGAACTGCCGGAGAAGACCGGCGTCGCGGCCGGAGACTGGCACGCCCTCCTGGCCTATGCCGACGCCGCCAGGGCCGATCTGCGGGGATATCTCGGCGGACTTACCGATCAGACCGCGGGGCAGTGGATGACGTTCACGGTCCCGAGCGGCACGTTTACGATGACGCGCCGCAAGCTCGCATCCCACATCCTGCTCCACGAGATCCGTCATCTCGCCCAGATCGCTTACGCCGCGCGCTTGGCCGGCCACGAGCCGCCGGGCGAGCATGATTTCTTCTACGCTCCTGAAACCGAGACCATGGACTGAGAGCACGGGTACGGTCCGCCTAAAGGCGCCCTGCACCAACACCGTCCGCCTAAAGGCGGACACTACGTCGATTCGAACACTCCGGTTTGGGTGTTCTTCTGCACACGATCCCAAACAAAGCACTGACCGTTCATCGCGATGTAGACACCGGGAGGCAATACCTGGGCGAATGAGAGAGCGCTGCCAAGGTTGAACAGTCCGTCCGAGCTGCCAAAGGCGTAGGGGATCATCGCGCCGGTCAGCACAATCGTCTTGTCGCTGATGCTCTCAGCCACCACACGCGCCGTCTCCACCATTGTGTCGGTGCCGTGCGTGACGACGATGTGCCGCTCCAGGCATTCGACACACCTGGCGACGATGCGCTCGCGATCGATGTCGGTCATGTCGAGGCTGTCGATCATCATCAGTGTCTCGATCGTCAGTTCGACCCGCGAGCGTCCCAGCCGCAGCATCTCCGGCACGTGCGTGTCGCCGAAAGATAACTGCCCGTGAATCTCGTCGTAGGTTTTGTCGAAGGTCCCGCCGGTGACGAACACGCGCAGCATGCCGACTACCGCTTCGCAAGGACGCTGACCGCGAGGCCGACGATGACCACGGTCACTGCCCCAATCACGTTGTGCCACAGAAACGCAACGTTGGTCGCGCTGGCCGCCCAGGCGACGGCGCCCATGCCGGCGACGAGGCCGACGAACGCTCCATTCGCCGTGGCCCGTGGGAATCCCGCCGCAAGGATGAACACACCGAGGATCGACCCGTAAAAAAATGACCCGAACCGGTTGACCACCTCGATGAGCGAACCCAGTTCGGCCGCCCACACCGCGACGATGCTCGCGAACAGCCCCCAGAACCCTGTTGCCAGGCGCGACACGCGGAGATAGTGCGCGTCGCTCGCCTCGGCGCGGACGAATCGCCGATAGAAGTCGATGACCGTCGCCGTCGACAGCGCGGAAAGCTCACCCGAGATCGTCGACATCGCCGCTGCCAGGATCGCCGCCACCAGCAAGCCGGGCAACCCGATCGGCATGTGACGGGTAATGAAGGTCGGGAAGACGTAGTTCACATCGCTGTAGGAAGGATCCCCGGTCGTCTGCCGGACGAGCGCGATCGCCTCGTTCCGAACCGCGCGCGCTACCTCGTCCTGCCGTCGAAATTCCGCTCGTGCGATTCCGAGATTGCGGGAATCCCCGGCCGCTTCCGCTCGCGTCATTACCCGGGCGGCGGCCGATCGCGACGCGGTGGCCGCCTCAAAACGTGACTCGAGCGCGCGATACTCGGTCGCCGCCGGTCCCTCCTGCATCGCGCGCTCGTGCACCTGGTTGAACAGCATCGGCGACGGCGTGTAGAGAAAGAACAGGAACATCAGTACGCCAACGAGGAGCACGAGGGCCTGCAGCGGAATCTTCCAGTACGCGCTCATGAGCAACGACTCGCGTGCCGCATCGACCGAGGGGGTGGTCAGAAACCGCTGAACCTGACTCTGATCGGTCCCGAAGTAGGAGCAGAACAGAAACAGCGCCGCAATCGTGCCCGACCAGAACGTGTATGGGTTGGTCAGATCGAACGAGAAGTCGAACGTCTGAAGCCGGCCGGCGGCGCCGGCGATGCGCAGTGCCTGCGCCAGACCAACATCGTTCGGCAGTCCCATGATCAGGACGACAACGGCCGCGATCAGCCCGACGACGATGAGCACCATCTGCTTGACGTCGGTCCAGGTCACTGCCTGCACGCCGCCGAACATGGTGTAGATCACCGTCGGCACTCCAATCAGCAGCGCCGTCGTCGTCAGGTCGAGCCCCAGAACGACAGAGAACACGACGGCGGGGGCCGAGATCACGACGCCCAGCGACATGCTGCGCGACAGCAAGAACAGAAAACTGGTGAACGCGCGCGTCTTGGCGTCGAAACGCCGTTCGAGATACTCGTACGCGGTGTAGACCCTCGCGTTGTGGAAGAACGGCACCAGCGTGACCGAGAGCACGATCATCGCGATCGGCAGGGCGAAGTAGAACTGCAGGAAGCGCATGCCATCGCCGTATCCCTGCCCCGTCGTCCCGACCATCGTGATCGCGCTGAGTTGCGTCGCCATGACGGACAGGCCAACCGCCCACCACGGCAGGCTGCGGCCGCCGAGGAAGTAACCCTCGATCTCGTTGCTCCTCTTGGTGAGACGGAGCCCGTCCCAGACGATCCAGATCAGGTAGATCGCGACGATTGCCCAATCGACCCACGTCACGAGAACAGTTCCTGGAAGATGTAGAGCGCCACGAGCACGCCAACCCAGACAATGACGACGCGGACGTATTGGCGTTGGATCTGTGTCACAGATTCGTGCTCCTCGCGCGCAGGCGTTCATCGGCAGCAGCAGTCGCGGCGCGGGTTCGTGCCAGCCAGGCGCGATCGGCGTCGAGAACAGCGTTGGCCGCCTCTGTAGCGCGCGAGGTTTCGATGGGTGAAGGGCCTCCCAGCGTTCGACGAACGTCTATGAAATGCCGCGGGCTCAGGATCTCCGCCAGTTCCGCCCCGGTGATTTCCACGGGCGCGCCGAGGGCATCTCGCGCGGCGTCCCGCAGCATCGCCGCGAGCGCCGCCGGATCGTTCACCTGGCACGATGCGCTCAGTCGGCCTGCGATCGCGTGCGCCGTTCTGAACGCCACATCGTGCTCGCGAACGAGATGATCGGCAAGCTCGGTCAACGTCGTGCCTCCCGCGCCGGCACGAGCCGCCATGCGCGCCACGTCGAACTCCGCCTCGCGCATCGACGCAGCCACCAGTGTCACCGCCCGGGTTGCGTCGCGAAACATGGCGGCGACAAGCGGCTGCAGATCGTCTTCGGTGTCGACGATGTCGCCGAATGGTGTGTTGTGAACGCTCAGCATAATGGCCGAGACTTGGCCGAGCGCCTTGCTGCCAATCGCACGCGCGTGTTCGAGCGCCACCGGGTTGCGCTTCTGCGGCATGATGGTGCTGGATTGCACGAAGCCTTCCGCCAGCCGCAGATATCCAAACTCCACCGTGCACCAGAGCAGCAGATCCTGGACGAACCGGCCGAGACCAGCGGTCAGCACTGCGGCGGCCGAGGCGCTTTCCAGCAGGTAATCGACGGTCGCGATGCTTCCGTATGTGTTGCCAGTCGGTTCGTCGAAGCCGAGCAGATCGCTCGTTAACTGACGATCGATCGGAAATCCGGTTCCCGTGATGGCGCACGATCCAAGAGGGCAGCGGTTGGTTGATGCGTACGCCGCACGAAGCCGCGCGACATCTCGCTCGAGCTGCTCGATCACGCCAAGCAGATAGTGGGCGAGCGTCGTCGGTTGCGCCGGCTGCGTGTGAGTATGCGCGGCGAACAACGTCTCTCGATGTCTGTTGGCGAGATCGATGAGCACCGCCCTCAGATCTACGCTGGCCTCGATGAGGCCGGCAATAAACTCCCGCTGCCGCAGCCGGTACATCGTCATGTCGATGTCATTGCGACTACGCGCCGTGTGCAATCGCCCGGCAACATCGTCCCCACACGCGTCGACGAGGACGCGCTCGACGTACGAGAAGAGGTCCTCGCAGGTTCCGTCGTACGGCGTCTTGCGTATGGCGCTGACAGAAATCGAATCGAGCGCGTTGCGCAGCGCTTGTGCGTGAAGCGGCTCGACGATGCCCCGGTCCGCGAGCATGACCAGGTGGGCATAATGAATCGCCATCAGCGGCGACAGGAAGAGTGCCTTCGCGTCCTCGAAGTTCTCGTTGAGGACCTGAGACACGTACTCCGGGTCGAACCTCATTCGAGCGCAGTATAGCCCGCGGCCCGCACCCGAATCCCGAGGCCCGTTCCGAGCACCGAGTCCCGCAGTCTATGGATTCATCCAGTATGCGAATTTGACGAGCAGCAGGTTGGACGATGGCGTAGAGAAGAGCCCCGAGTAGTCTTTCCCCAAGGCAAAGCGCCCTGGCTCCCCTTGTCCTTCCCGGCCCTGCTGCCACACGACAAAGACAGTCGAGCCCGGACGATATTCCCAACGCAGCACATTGGTCGTACGGAACGAGAGCACGTTGAAGTCCGCATTGCCGGTATAGGCGTATGGCGCGTAGCGATCCTCGTATCGTTCGGCGCGGCCGTTCACGAGCTCTTTGTAGCTGACGTAGTGTCCCGTGCTGATGAAGGGCTGGCCGTAGATCTGAAGAGAGAGATTCGGCGTCATCGTGTAGTTGACGCGCAGCGTGAGGGAATGCGTCTTCTGCTCGAGGCGTCCAAACACGTAGTGCGACCGATCCGGGTCGACAACTTCCGCGACCCACTGCGCATCGTTGATGTTGTTGCTGTAGTAGGTGCCGATCTCGGTCGAGAAAGACGAGACCGGGCGGAAAACAACCGTCGGGCCAAGCTCGAAGAAGCGACCGTAACCATCGCCGCCGAATGCGGAGTTCCAGTTGAAGCTCACGACACGGCGGTCGTTCGTGTTGAACCACTGCCAGATGCTTCGACCGCCCTCGTTCAGACCGCCAGGGCCGCCACGTGTCAACCGATCGTCGAAGTTGGTGGCGTTGACATTCACGCCGCCACCCGCTCGCCACAAGTTTTGAAATTCCCAATTGGCGTTGATATTGCCGCCCAGTTCCAGGCGATCACCAGCAAAGTTGAACGCCGTCCACTGGTTGAAGTTGATGAACCTGCTTCTCGTGTACTTACCGGGGGTCTGTCTCCTGAGCTGAAAAAAACTGTATTGCGTCGTGACGTCAGCCCGCTGCTGGAATCCGAGGTCGTTGACCTCGAAGCCCGGTGACTTGTACGCGACACTGACGTTCATCCGTGTTCGCTCGCCGGCGATCTTTCCAAAGGAGGCCATCCCGGAATGGCCGCGCAGCGTGTCGGCGAACGGATCGAGCTCCAGGTGAGTCGCGTCGGGCCGTTGAAAGCTGTGCACGTTGTTCAGTTGAAGTTGCTCGATCGCCTCGGTCGAGCCCTTCACGCTGCTGCCCGCCCAATAGCCATTCAGGCCCCATCGGTTGCCGATTCGCCAGTCGTAGTCGACGCCTCCAGTGATCGCGCTGTCCGGCAGGAATTCCACACCTTCAACGATGTTGCGATGCGTGGTCGTGAAGATGAAACCAAGAGACGACTGATCGGTGAATTCGCGCCGCGCGCGCGACACCGAGTAGAACGTGCCGGGTTCGACGACTTCGCTGCGGCGCGCGGAGCCGAACGCAATCTCGGCGTTCTCCTCCTGTGTCGCCGCCGCCAGCACCCCGACCGAAAACTTCCGGACGCGCCCCGTCAGCTTGGTGG
Source organism: Vicinamibacterales bacterium (assembly GCA_035649635.1). Classification (GTDB taxonomy): domain Bacteria; phylum Acidobacteriota; class Vicinamibacteria; order Vicinamibacterales; family UBA2999; genus Gp6-AA40. Next base: position 59,196 of record DASRJE010000059.1, read on the forward strand.
CGCCAAGAATCGTCGCCTGAAGAGGCTGGATGGAATGCTCCTCCGAGCCGAGCGTGGGGGCGCCGCGCGGAGACCGTCCGATCCGTCGTGAATAGAACAGGCTGCAGTCGCGGCACTGGAACTGATATGTGCCGGAGCCTTCGACGAAGAACGGGCGCTTCTCCGGGAAGAACGTCTCGAACGCGCTCAGGTTCACCACCGCCGGATCGGCCTCGACCTGACCGAAGTCAGGATTGACGGTTCCCGTCAGGTTCAAGGCGGGAGTGACGGCGTACTTGAGATCAAGACCCACCGCGATGTCGTGGTCGGGGCTGTTCTGCAGCGGATTGCCAGCGTCCAGAGGCGTGGTCCCGATCTCGCCAACGACATACGGAACGAGCTCGAGTCGCTTCGCCGCCTGCCCTCTCGTGACGCCCGTCAAATCGCCGAACGACGAGACGAAGCCACTCACATTCTTGGACAGCAGCGGCCAGCTCGTCGTCTCGTTCAGACGCGCGACGTTTCGCATCACGGCAAATCCAAGTCGACCGTCACCACCCGCACTGAAACGAAGCTGCGAAAACGGGATCCGGAACTCGGCGCACCATCCGTCCGGGTCCCGGCGTGCGACAACGTCCCATACGGCGTCCCAACTGTCGTCGCTGTTCGAATCGTTGAACCAATATGAGTCCTGCTTCACGCCGACGGGATTCACGCCGAACTGATATGCCGTACGCCGATCGTGGTACGAGTCAATCAACACGCGGACCCAGTCGGACGAGGAACCCACGTCCCGCCGCGTCAGAAAGCCGACGATGCGATCCGGTTCGCTATCGAACGCCCGCACCGCCACATAGATGGCGGTGGCATCGAATGCGACCCGCGCCTCGGTGCGCATAGTCGCCGGGGCGCCTTCGCGTGGCTCGCGCTGCACGAATGAGCTAATGGGAGTGGCCTGCGCCCACGCAGGGTCACTGAGGTCGCCATCGAGGACGATCGGAAGCGTGCCTTCGTGAACCGAAACCGCCGTCATCTCGGCGGCCGGTCCCTGAGCGAGGGCCGGCGCAAAGAGGCCCCCGGCAATCACGACGGCAAGTGCCTGCACGAGCCTAGAGAACACGCTTCTCCACAGCAGCATAAGACGAGCGTCGAGCGATCTCGGTTTAACTGTAGGTCGCAGCCAGATCAGGCGCTACGCCGCGGCCGTCCGGACCGTTGAGGGAACGGTTGGTCCCTGCATAACGGGTTCCCACCGGGAGACGATATAGCGCGCCAGGTCGGCGGTCAGCAGGGCTTGCGAGACTTGCGGGCCCAGGTGGAGGCCGGCATCGAGCACAGAGGCCGTCAATTGCTGCGCAATTGCGTCCTCGATCCAAAGTCGGCTGACGACGGCTCCGTGATGGGCAAGTCGCACTGTGCCGATGGGCTCACCAAACCAGGTGATACGCAGGCGGACAGCGTCATAGCCGGCCGCGTCCGAAATTGGGACGACACCGTCTCGCAGGTCAATATGGCGATCGAGCGTCCGCACCAGGCCACGGCGCGCTGATGGGTGCGGTGCCGGTGCGACCGCGGGGGTTCGCACCAGGGCGGCTGGCTCCCACACTCGTGTGTATCGTGCAGGCAATGCCCCACCTGGACGCCAGTACGCGACGTTGCAACTGGCACGCTCCAACGCACGCTGAGTGGCGCCATCGATCGATTCGTAGTCTGGGCGGACACGCCACCATTGCCGGCAGAACGGCGCGCCCGCGGGCAGGGTGGGCCGGAAAGGACGACGCAGCGACCGTGGAAGGGCAAGACCGCTGACCGTCATGACCTCCGGATCCGAGAGAAAGACGTTCACCAGTGTAGAAACCCAGTTCCGGTCGACGATGGCGTCGCCATCGGTCACGGCGAGAATGTCTCCACGACACTCGGCGATGGCGCGACGGGACGCCATTCCAACACCAGGCGAGCTGCAGTACCTGATTTGGGGGTACCGCTCACCGATCAGCGCCTCGACGTTTTTGCGATCGTCGGACGCATCTATCAACACGAGGTCGAGAGAGGGGTAAGCGAGACGCAATAGCGAATCGAGGCACGGTTGAAGTCGACTCGCGAGCGTCCGGTTACGTACGGCAACCGTGACGAGCGGCCCGGACGAGATCGAAGGCGGTGGAGACTGCAGGAGCGCTGTCGCGTCGATCGTCCGCAGCGGGCGGCCACCCTGGATGGCACGCTCCGCGAGCGGCAGCGCACAGGTCCAGGCATGCTGATGCAGGAATTGACGAACCAACGCGGCCCCGTCGAGACGGCCGTCCGTTACCCGACCGGCTCCCCAGCCGAGTGGACGTCCGTGCAGCCGGAAGAGGACAAGGGCGGATGGGCCTTCCGGCAGCGCCAAATCACTCAGTTTTCGGGTTATCTCAAAATCGACGACCGACGCGCCTGCTGACATCCCCACGGTCCATTCTCCGGCGTGTGAGGATGTGCAAGAGTGATACCGAAAGGTGCGCACGAAATAGGTGGCATACTGTGAGGATTTCAGCCAATTCGGCGGCGCGAGGTTCAACCTGAGACAGCTGGATTTCCGCTTTGAGCGAGCCAGAAGTCCAAGATCGTGCGTTGTGCCGTCGAAGCTCTGGGATCGATTTCGAGCTGCCACGCTTTCAACGGTTCGGTTCCCAACAAGGCGTTGAGACGCATGAGTCGATCGCGGCGCGCCACGAGGATCGCCACTGGGTCGCCGGCCACATACTGCTCCATTCGCGCATCGAGTTGGTCGGCTCGTATCCTGAACTCGTCGATGGCCACGATCTCATCGTCGACGTTCAGACCAGCCTCGTATGCCGCCGTCCCTCGCCTCACCTGCGATACGAGCAACCGGCCGTTGTCGATCCGCGTGACGGCACCAAGCGTGGCTTTCCCTGGCAGTCTTCCACTGAGCGGCTCTGGTGTCTTGAAGCGCAAGCCGAGCACGTCGAGCGCTTCAGAGAAATCGAGTTCGCCCGTCCCTTCCAGCGCCGACTCCCAGAACGTCTCGAGCGTCGCGCCGGCGACGTCTTCCACCAGTGCGCGAAACTCGGGCTCGCTGTATCCGCGTGAGCCCGAATACCTCACGTACGCTGTCCTCATCACATCGTCCAGGCTTCGTTGTCCGCGCGAGACATGGCGAATTCTCATGTCGAGAAGAAACGCGACCACCGCACCCTTGATGTAATAACTCATCGAGGTGTTGGGAGAGTTTTCGTCCGGGCGATAGTGTTTGATCCATGCGTCGAACGAGGCGTTCGTCAGCGATTGCACGCCGCGTCCCGGAGTCGTCTGCAGCGCGTCGATTTTGTCCGAGAGCGAAGCCAGAAATTCCTCGCGCGTGGACAGTCCCGCACGGTGGAGAAGCAAGTCGCCGTAGTAGTCGGTGATGCCCTCGACGACCCAGAGACTACAAGTGTGCACTTCACGCTCGTAATCGAATGGTCCGAGCTCAATTGGTCGCAGGCGTTTGCCGCTCCAGACGTGAAAGAGTTCATGGCTGGCGAGCTCGAGCCAACCAAGGTACGCCCGCCGCGTACGCGTCGCCCATCTGCTGGTCATCAACACCGCGGAGCTGGAATGCTCGAGACCACCGCCTCCTTCCGTAATCATGTTGATGCAGGTGTAGCTGTCGTAGGGGACCGTGCCCCAGAAGCGATGATGCTCCTGCGCAATGATCTCGAGATCGCGCGCGGCACGTGCGCCGTCGAACACACCCTCTTCGCCCTCGTCGACCAGCCGATGCGGTTTGCCGTCGATCGCGAATTCGTAGACGACTGGATTTCCCGCGAGAATGGGCGAGTCGACCAGCACGTCGTAGGTCGCCGCGGAATAGCGGTGTTCTGCACCAGCGATAACCGGCAGCGAGGTGATCGAGCGGCTCCACGTCGACGGCATGAGCACGGTGATTTCATGCGGCCGTTCATTCGATTCAGCCAACGTGAGGAACGTCGGGGCGCCGTTGATCAAGGCAAATCCTGATTCGATCCAGTTCGTTCGAACCGACATCTCTCGGCCGTACACGCGATAGGTCACGACCACCGTTTCGGCGCCGCCGGTTGAGATCGTCCACCGATTCTTGCCGGTCTTGCGGATGAGCAACCCCGCACCGTCCGTCCCGGTCGCAGCGAGGTTCTCCACGTGACGCTCGTACTCTCGAATCAGATACGACCCCGGAGTCCAGATCGCCATCATCAGCTCTACCTGGTCGCTCCCGGCAGAGGGGACCTCTGTTCGTACTTCGACGTAGTGCGTGTGCGGCGCGGGGAAACTCAGGGTGTATCGAATCGGGTTCATGGCTGCGGGCTACAGGCAATGGGCTGCGAGTACTGGATACGATTCCAGGAACGATCCGGATCCCGAGCCCCGGATCCCGAGTCCCGTTCCCGAGTCCCGGATCCCGAACTAGCATACTGAAGAGCGCGCGATGTCCCATCGGATCAAGGCCCGGCGAGCCGCCGCTGCACTGCCGCCTCAGATTGAGCGCGATCAGGCGATCGTGTCGTCGTTTCTGAGCGACGCGGCGCATGTGCCTGGCGGATTTGCCGACGGTGTCGCGTTCCCTCGAGATGAAGCCGAAGCCGCGTCGCTCGTCGCTCACGCCACGCGTGTGTTGCCCGTGGGCGCACAGTCCTCGCTCACGGGCGGCGCGACGCCGCGCGGCGACGTCGTTCTCAGCACGCGTGCGCTGACGACGCTCGGCAAGCCCTCGAAGGGATGCATTCGCGCCGGCGCAGGCGTTGCCCTCAACGTGCTTCAACGCTCCCTTGCGGCGGAGGCGCTGTACTACCCGCCAGTCCCCACGTTTGACGGCGCATTCGTTGGTGGCACCATCGCGACCAACGCCGCCGGAGCCGCCACCTTCAAACACGGCTCCACGCGTCGATGGATCGAAGCGGCAACCATCGTCCTGGCGAGCGGCGACATCCTGGACGTGGCGCGCGGCGACACGCGCGCGAGCACGGATGGTTGGTTCGAGATCGAGCTCACAACTGGCGAGGTTCGACGTGTCCCGGTGCCTCGTTACACCATGCCCGAAGTCTCCAAGCTTTCGGCGGGCTACTACGCGAAGCCCGGGATGGATCTGATCGACCTCTTCATCGGATCGGAAGGAACGCTCGGCGTCGTAATCGAGGCGGCGCTCAGGGTCGTCGCGCGGCCGCGTCGCATGGCGGCGCTCATCCGCTGCGCCAACGATGGGCAAGCCGTCGCGTTGACCGCGGCGCTTCGAGACAACGCGTCATCAGCGTGGAAGAACGAGGGCCCCCTCGACGTTGCCGCGATCGAGTACATGGACACAAGAGCCCTTCGCGCCGTGCCCGACGATGCATTCGCTCGGGCGGGCGTGACCCGTCCGTCCGGACAATCGGTGATGCTCCTCGTGCAGATCGAAATCGGGGCGGATGAGGAATCCGCGCTCGGCCGCCTGCACTCAGTGTTGACGTCGGCTGGAATCGAAGACGACCCTTATCTTGCCCTCGCTGGCGACGACCGCGGCGCCGACAGATTATTCAATCTGCGCGAGTCTGTTCCGGCGAGCGTCAACGCCATTGTCGCCGCCACGAAACAGGCACATCCCGACGTCGAGAAGACGGCGGGGGACATGATCGTGCCATTCGATCGCCTGGCGGAGTCGATCGAGTTGTATCGGACGACCTTCGAGAGTCGCGGCATCGATTACGCGATCTGGGGCCACGTGTCTGACGGGAACCTTCACCCGAACGTCGTACCACACAGCTTCGAGGATGTACGCCGAGGCCGCGAGGCAATCCTCGAAATGGCCCGCCGTGTTGTCGCAATGGGAGGCGCGCCACTTGCCGAACATGGCGTCGGCCGAAGCGCGCTGAAACAGCAGTTGCTGCGCGAGCTGTACGGGGCCGAGGGAATCGACCAGATGCGCGCCGTCAAGCGGGCGCTCGACCCGGAGTGCAAGCTCGCGCCCGGCGTGTTGTTCCCCCCGTAGGGTGGGTCTTGCTTTTGAGACCCGCCGGGTCTTGTTCTTTGGACCCGCCGTTTTCTGGCGGGTCTACAAACCAAGACCCGCCCTACGATTACGATCCAAAGAACGCCGAGAACCCACGCCGCAGGTGCCACAGATCAACCTTCGACGACACCTCGAATGGCGAGTGCATGCTGACGAGTCCGACGCCGACGTCCATGACTTCCATGTTCTGCCCGGCGAACCACGCGGCAATCGTCCCTCCGCCATAACCAGCGTCGTACGAGTGTGTCTGCCAGCGCACCTTCTCGCGGTCGAAGAACCCACGTACCTTCGCAAAGTATTCCGAGTTGGTCTCACGACCCGCGCCGTACTCCTTCACGACCAGGCCGTAGCCGAGACGCGAGGTCAGGGCCGGATTCTGCGGCTGCGGGAACAGCGGGTTGATCGCCGTGGTGCAGTCCGACACGAGCACGTTCGTCTTCGCGTAAGTACGCCGCAGCGAGAGCGGGTTGAAGTCTTTGCCCTGCTGCGCCATCAGCATCTCGGACACGAGTGTGCTGAACCACTCAGAGTTGACGCCCGTATTCCACGAGCTGACCTCTTCGTTGTTGACGGCATACGCTACGGATGTGTAACGCGGCGTCTTGACGTCCGCGATCGCGCGAAGGCTGACGTACGCGGTGACTCTGTCGTCCTGACCGTATGCACCGATGAGCGCCCGATCGAGACCCACGTCACGCGGCATGGTCGCGGGCACGATCTGCAAATCGGCTGATAGAAAATCACGCGCCGTGATCCCGTACTTCTGATGCAGCAAGCCGAGCACGCGATCGGTCGCGGTCCGCTGACCGGCGGCGGCGTCGGGAGGCATCGAGCCGATCAGCGGGTCGAGCTCCTCGGTTCGAATCACGTCAGGCTGCAGCCGGTTTCGGAAATCGCGATCGACGTGAGGCGCCAGATCGGTGATGAGCAGCACCGGATCGCCAGCGGAGTTGCCAATGTCTATCCACGCCGTGGTGCCATCGGCCTTGTCGACTCGCCCCGTGATCGCCAGTGGCACATTGACCCACTGATAGTTCTTGATGCCGCCGTGCACCTGAGTGTCGATCAGCACGGCCTGCTGGCTCTCGCGAAAAGGCTTGGTCTTGAACTCGATCCGCGGCGAGTCGATGTGCGTATTGACGATGCGCAGGCCGTTTTCGAGGGGTTCGGTGCCAACGACCCACAACACCATCGTCCGATCGCGATTGATGGCATACCACCGGGTGCCCGGCTTCATCGCGCCCGCTGTCGTTCCGAAATCCCACTTCCGGAATCCGTTGGTTTCGGCAAATTGTGTCGCGCCGCGCACGAAGAGCATCTCGGACTTCGCCTGACCCAGGAACGTCTTCACGTCCTCGCCAAACTTCTGCACCTGCTCCTGATCCGCCGGCGTCAACTCAGGCCACGCATTCGCGAAGCCGACGTCCTGCGCTCGTGTCGTGGCCGACAGAACGAGGCACAGCAACGCTACGATTCCGCCACTCACACGCTTCATCGCTACCTCACCGATTTTCAGAACGAATTCCTTGCCAACGAGCTCAACCATGCCTCACGGAAACGCCGCTGTGCCTCGGTGAGCCCCTGCCCTGCTTCTTCTATCGGCACGAGCTCCAGTCGGGGATCATCTCCCAGCTTCAGCGCCGTCGATATTCGGGCGCCGCGACGCTCATAGATGACGGGCAGAGGCTCGCTCGGTTTGCGCGCGGCGACAAGCTTGTCAACGTCGGCCGAACGCGTCACTTTCGTTCCCCCGACTGACACCAGTACGTCCTCGCGCTCGAGCCCCGCCTGATACGCCGGCGACCCATACGGGACGTCAGCCGCGATGCGAACACCAGCCGGGTCGTCTTGCAACGTCAGCTCCCCGGCGAAGGCGCGCCCAGAGTTGGTCTTCACCAGGATGCCCGCTCGTCCCAGCAGACGCGCGTAATCGAGGACCTCATGCCCCTCGACATACCGGGCAAAGAAATCCAGTGCAAACGCCGCGTCACCCGCGATGGTGCCCAGCACGGACTTCAAGTCGTCGATCGTGTACGGCGTCTCGACATATCCAGGGACGTTCGTTCCAGGTCGGCCGAACTTCTCCCAGAGCGCTCGCATGAAATGGTCGAGCGTCACCTTGCCGTCGGTCCGATCGCGCAACGACAGATCGAGGCCAAGCCCGAGCGCCGTGCCCCACGTGTAATACGAAATGTAGGTGTTCGAGAAATTGGTCTGGTCGATCGACGCCGCGGAATCCACGAAGGGCGCCATCCGGCTCATCTCGACGGCCGAACGAATCTGACGCGCAGGGCTGGTCGTGATCTTCTCGATCGCGTCACCCATGTCGCGAGTGAAGGCACGGAGAGTCGTCAGGCCGGTACGCTTCATCGTGAGCGGGCCGTAATAACTGGTGAAGCCCTCGGCGAACCAGAGCTCGCCAGACATGTTCGTCTCTTCCAGGTTGAAAGGCTCGAGCGACTTCGGCCTGATGCGCTCCACGTTCCAGGTATGGAAGAACTCGTGCGCGACGGTGTCGAGCAGGTTGAGCCGGCTGATTTGAATCGCGGACGCGGATGTGAGCACGGTGCTGTTGCGATGCTCCATGCCGTCTCCGTGTGCCCACGGCAGGTAGTCGGCGATGAAGGTATAGGTGTTCCCTTCGAACGGCGGGTACTCACCGAATACGTGCCGGGCTTCTCTCACGATGGCCTCGACGCCTCGCACCAGACCGTCCACGTCGGCGTCGGTGCCCTGGTGATGCACCGCGACTCGAAAGACCGGCGTTCGCCGATCGTCCGGCACGGTAAAGGACCGCAGCGTGAACTGGCTGAACTCCGATGGGCTGTCCATCAGGTATTGCAGGTTGGGAGCGGTGAACGACAGCCCGTCGCTGCCTGGTGAGAGCTGCGTCGCGACCCGCCACGATGTCCCGGTCGGACGTTCGAAGCGGACGGTCATCGGCCGGCGCTCGAAGCCGCGCGCCCACATGATTGCCGCGGGCATGTTGATATGCGCGTGCGACGAGTCGACAGCGAGATAGGTGCCGTCCAGGCGATCGCCAAACACGCGATAGGTCACACGCACCGTGCCCGAGTGGTTGGTCACATCCCATTCGTGTGGGTTGGAACGCGACACGGTGAGTGGCTGACCCGCTTCGTCCGTGATGCGGACGTCGAACACGTTCTTCGCAAACTCGTGAAGCGCGTATCGGCCCGGCGACGAGCGGCTCATGCGCAATTCGAGCGGACCAGGCGGCACGGTCGTAAACGTCGCCTCTACCTGCATCAGGTGGTGTGCCGCTTCGGGAAATGAGAGGACGTAGGCCACCGGGGTCTGCGTATGAACGGCCGGTTGCCAGAGAAGGAACAGCAGGAACGCGACCACCGTAAGCCGGTGAGCCATGGGCGATGCTAGCATTCTCGTTCGCCCCTTCGCACCCCCTAGAGTTTCCATTGCCTTAATACGTGTCGGCACGTGCAGAACTTCCCCAGGTGACACGCCGCGATCGTGGTCGCCTCGAAGGTCATTCGTTCGACAGCGGGCAATCTCGCCGCGTGTCCCAACGTGATGTGCGGTGTGAAAGCGGCGTAGCTCGAGGTGCGACGAAAGCCCGAGACCCAGGCGACGTCGCCGTCTCGGGCAATGCCGCCGAAGAACGCGTCCACCGTACCGTCAGGTCGCTCGAATGGCGCCAGCGTGTCCATCAAACGACAGTGGAGGTCTGTCAGGGCTGGCGTCAGCTCGATTGACATCCAGATAGCGGTGCTCCGGCCAGGGCCGGTGACGGTCAGCGGCAATGCCGCAACGCTCGTCAGCATCGTGCCAATGCGATCGAGCGCATCGTCGAGGCGTTCGGCCGGCACGAACTGCTGCGTGAGCGTGATATGTGGCAACACATCGCCACCTAACAGCAGGCCCAAGGACTCGTTCCGCGGGAGCGTCGCGCTCAGCTCGATCGCGCGCGTCGCGACTTCGGGTGGCGGCAGGATGGCAACGTCGATGGCGATCACCAGAGCCGAAGTGTAGCCGGAGATCTTCGGGACTCCGTAGCAGCCAGGCGCGGGACTACTGGAAGCGCAGGGCGACGATCGGATCGACCTTGGTCGCCCGCCGGGCGGGAATCCAACAGGCCAGGGACGCCGCAAGGGCCAGCGCGGCAATCGCCACACCGAAGGTCATTGGATCGGTGGCCGTGACGCCAAACAGTACGCCTTCGATCAGTTGCGTCAGCGCCATCGACGCCGTCGCTCCGACAACGATTCCGGCAAGGATCAACGTCCACCCCTGTCGCATCACCAGCGCGAGCACGGCGCGTGGGTTTGCTCCCATCGCGACGCGGACGCCGATCTCGTTCGTGCGTTGTGCCACCGCATACGACATCACGCCATAGAGGCCGACGACGGCGAGCACCAGCGCGACACAAGAGAAGATACCCAGGAGCAGTGTGTTGAATCGGTCTTGCGCAATCGATTGACCGAGTTGCTCCTTCAACGTGATGACCTGATAGATCGGCGTCTCCTTGTTCAACTCCAACACCGCGCTCCGCAGGCGCGGGACGACCGCCAGCGGATCACTCTCGGTCTTGACGAGCACGCCGAAATAGTTCAGGACGAGGGGATCCTGCGCCGCAGGAAAGTAGATCTGCGGCTGCGCGTCGCGCTCCAGGGCTCCCAGTGTTCCGATTCGCGTGTCGCCGACGACGCCGACGATCTCTTTCTTCGGGAACACGCGACCGGTCATCTGCACGCGAACCTGCAGCATCTTGCCGATCGGGTTCTCACCCCGGAAATACCGATCGGCCAACGTCTGGTTGATGATCGCCACCTCGGGCGCCCCATCGTCATCCGTTGGAGCGAAGTCACGGCCGGCGACGAGCGTAACGCCGAGCGTCTTCATGTATCCGGCTTGCACCGTAAACACGTCGGCACGCTGCGGGCGGCCGTCGAAGTCGAAGGACGTACCAAAAACGGATGGGCGCGCTCCGAGCACACTCGCGCTGCGGACGCCGGGAACGCTCTGCACCTTGTCCTGCAGCTGCTGGGAGAACGCGGCGAGGCGAGCTGGCTCGCTGAACGGCAGATTCATCATGAACATCACGACGTTGGTCGTGTCGATGCCCGGATTCAGCCGGGCCAGGCGCCAGAAGCTGTTCATCAGGAGACCCGCACCCGTCAGGAGGACGAGCGCCAGCGCGATCTCGGCGACCACGAACGAGCTCCGCAGGCGTCGCCCGGTCGACGTGTCAGACACGGTGCGCGAGCGCTCCTGCAGACCGCCGATGAGATCCTTCCGCGAGGCATACCACGCGGGAGCGGCGCCGAACGTGACACCAGCACTCACAGCCACGACGAGAGAGAAGGCCAGGACCGGGAGGTCAAGCGCGATCTCGTTGGCGCGCGGCAAATCGCCGGGAATCAGGGCAACCAAGGAGTCCAGCGCGAACACCGCCAGGACGATCCCAACGGCACTCGCAGCGACCGAGAGCACAAGGCTTTCGATGACCAGATGGGCGCACAGGCGGCCTCGCGTCGCACCGAGCGCCGCACGAAGCGCCATCTCGTGCTGTCGGCCCGCCGCCTTCGTGAGCAGGAGATTCGCGACGTTGACGCAGGCAATCAGCAGCAGCGCGCCGACCGCAACAAACAGAAGCAGGAGCGGCCGGCTGACGTCGCCGACCAGGTTTTCGAGTTCCGGCACCAACTGAACTCCAAAGCCCTTGTTTTCCGGATACTGCGCGGCCAGGGTCGACGCGATCACGTCCATTTCGGATCGCGCCTGCTCGATCGTCGTCCCAGGCTTCAACAGTCCCATGACCTGGAAGCCGCGAAAATTGCGTTTCAGGTACTGGGAATCTGGTGCGATTAGAGCGCCGAGCGTGACCCAGAGATCGATTGGCCGTCTCTGCACGGGAAACTGAAATCCCTCGGGCATGACGCCGACTACGCTGACGGTCGTTCCGTAGATCGCGATGCTTCGTCCAAGCACGCTCGGATCGGAGCCGAAGCGCCGTTGCCAGTACGAATGGCTCAGGACGATCGACGACTCGCGAGATGCACTCTCAGCCGCGAGGGTCGTGCCCAGCAGCGGCGCGACGCCCAGGATCGGAAAGAAGTCGCCGAAGGCAGTCACCGCCTCGACTCGTTCCGCTTCGCCGCCGATCGCGATCGGCATCCCGTCGATCTCGGTCCATGCCGACAGACGCCCCAGTGTCTGGCTCTGCCTGCGCCAATCGAGAAAATCGGGATACGAGACCGATTGCCTGACCGCACTCGCATCCTTCGACCAGATATGTACGAATCGGCCGCTGTCCGCGAACGGCAGCGGGCGCAGCATGACCGAATAGATCACGCTGAAAATCGCCGCCGTCGCTCCGATCCCCAGTGCGAGGGTCAGGACAGTGGACGCAGCGAAAGCCGGTTGCTTCCAGAAGATGTCCAGCGCGTGGCGCAAATCCTGAGTCAAACGCGAAAACGCGATCATGGTCGGCGAGTCGATGTCAGATTAGCCAACTCTGTACCACAATCAGGACCACGATTTGGACCCGACGCGAGCACGTCCGTTTCGGCGACGTCCGATTCCGGGATGTCGCCGTTCGTCAGCGAACGCGTTCGCCAGTGAACGGGGCGAGATCGGCTCAAACGGCCCTACGGTCGAGCAGAAACAAGCGGCGCGAACGGCAGCGGCCGCCCGTGCTCGTATCTCGCGATTGTGCGCAAGACGACGTCGGACATCATGTCGAGAAACAGCGGATCGTCGTTGACCGCTTCGGCGCGTACCATCGGCAAGCCGATTTCACGACTCACGTCTGCCGCTTCACGATCGAGGTCGTACAGTACCTCGATGTGATCGCACACGAATCCGATCGGACAGATGACGGCGGCTTCGAGACCAGCCGCGCGCTGCTGCCGAAGGTAATCGCGGATGTCCGGCTCGAGCCACGGATCCGTCGGCCTGCCGCTTCGACTCTGATAGACGACCACCCACTCGCGCATGCCCGCTTCGTCGGCGACGAGTCGCGCCGACTCCTGCAGCTGCGCTTCGTACCTCGAGGCCGCCGCCATCGGTGCCGGAATGCTGTGTGCCGTGAACACCAGTCGAGCCCCGGCGCGCGCGTCCTCGGGGAGCCGGGCCAACGCCGCTCTGACATGTGCGGCATTCGCGGCGATGAAGGACGGATGATCGAACCAGCTGTCGACAAATGTGACGTCGACGTCTTTCCCCTCTTTGCGGATGTCCGCCCGGGCGGAAGCGACGTTCTCGCGATACTGCTGGCAACTCGAGTACGAGTGCTGGGCCGCTGCAATGAACCCGATGGCGTGGCGTAATCCGGCCGCGTGCATCTCGTGCATTGTGTCGGGGAGAAGCGGATGCCAGTTGCGCATTCCGACAAAGACTGGCAATGGACGGCCGGCCGCCTCTAAGCGAACCCGCAGCCCTTCAGCCTGCTGTCGGGTAATAGAGGTGATGGGCGATACGCCGCCGAACAGCTCGTAGTGGTGCGCGACTTCCTCGACGCGCTCGGGACTGACCCGCCGGCCGCGAAGGACATTGGCCAGGAACGGCCGAATGTCGTCAGACCCTTGCGGCCCCCCGAACGAGATGACGAGGACGGAATCGAACGGTGGTTGCCTCAACCCTCTCAGCATAGGCCCATGCGCTTGAACCACCAAGCATGGTCCAACGCTTCCACCGACCTAGTGCCTTCACAGTATTGAGCGCGCACGGACGCGCTTCTTACAATCGCCAGCTACCGAGCCCAGACCCGATGCCACATATCTCATTGCCCGAAGGCCTTCCCGGTATTACCAGCGGTTTTGCATTCCGCCCTGAAACAGCCAAGCCGATGCGCGAGCTGGCCGAAGTGCTACTCCGCGGCGGCAACACGCTGAGCAGCGCCGAGCGCGAGATGATCGCGACGCTCGTCTCGGACCGCAACGACTGCCACTTTTGTCAGGCGAGTCACCGAGCCGCCGCCGCACATCATCTCGGCGGCAACTACGAGGTCGTGGACGCCGTCAAGCGCGACTTCCACACGGCCCCTGTCTCCCCGAAGCTGAAGGCGCTCATGGCAATCGCCGCCAAGGTGCAGGAGAGCGGCCAACAGGTCGCCACGTCCGACATCGAGCAGGCGCGCGCCGCCGGCGCCACCGACGTCGAGATCCATGACGCCGTGCTGATCGCGGCCGCTTTCTGCATGTTCAACCGTTACGTCGACGGCCTGGCGACATTCACGCCGCGCGACGAGCAGGCCTACGACCACATGGGCCGGCGCATGGCCAGCGAAGGGTATGTCCGGCGCAATGGGTAACTCGCCCTCGCTCTACTTACCAGACGTCGAAGCCAATCACCAGCCGGGCGTCTATCGCGATCTGATCGCAGCGGCCCGCGACCGCGATCTCGAGTACTCGAAGATCTGGGATCTGTTCGCGTTTCAGCAGGAGTTCACCATCCACCTGGCGCGTTTCACGCAGGGCGTCCTCCGCCAGCCTGCGACGATCAGTCCTGGCCTTCGAGAGCTGATTGCTGCATACACCTCCTATCAGAACGAGTGCGGGTTCTGTATGCAGGCGCACGCTGCGGCTGCCAGCGAGCTGCTCGGCAACGAGTCGCTTGTGTGGGATGCGCTGCGTAACGTTGAACAAGCGCCGCTCGACGAGAAGACCCGACACATCCTCCGATTTGCCGGCAAAGTGACGCGCACATTGCCGGCAGTCAACGCCGACGACGTCGAGACCCTGCGCCGCGTCGGCTGGGACGACGAGGCGATTTACTACGCCATCACGACGTGTGCGCTCTTCAACTTCTACAACCGCTGGATCACCGCGTCCGGGGTGCCAGTAATGTCCGTCGAGGGGCATCGCGCGCAAGGCAAAGCGCTCGCCTCACGCGGCTACATCCGGGACTAATCAAACACATGGCACACATCACGCTTCCTGAAGGGCTGCCTGGTATCCGGGGCCCGATGGCGTTCCGGCCGGAGACCGCCAAGCCGCTCAACGACCTCGTCGATGTCTTGCTGCGGGGCCCCCACATCCTGACACAGGCCGAACGCGAGCTCATCGCGACCTACGTCTCCACGCAGAACGACTGCCGCTACTGTCAGACGATTCATGGCGCCATCGCCGCCCACCATCTCCACGGCAACGAAGACGTGGTGGTCAAAGTCAAAACCGATCCGGAACAAGCGCCGATTTCGGACAAGCTCAAGGCGCTGCTCGTCATCGCCGGCAAGACCGCGGAGAGCGGGAAAGCCGTCACCGCCGACGACATCGCGCGCGCCCGCGAGCAAGGGGCCACTGACCTGGAGATCCACGACACGGTGCTCATCGCTGCCGTGTTCTGTATGTGCAATCGCTACGTCGATGGGCTCGCCACGTGGGCACCCGACGATCCGGACTTCTACCGCCAGCGCGCAGCCATCGTCGCGCGTCATGGCTACGCCGCTTCGACTCTTCAAGGAACGTAGCTATGACGCGGTTTATCGTTGCCCTGGTCGGATGCCTCGGGCTCATGACGAGCGGTCTGGGTGCGCAAGAAACCACTGGCGCCGTCGAGGGCGCGGTGACCGACCAGACCGCCAGCGCGCTGGTTGGCGCGCGCGTCGTGGCAATCAACCTCGAAACCGGCTTCACGAAGGAAGCGATCACGGCGAGTGACGGCTTCTACCGGCTGCTCCTCTTGCCGGTCGGCCACTATACCATCACGGTGGAGGCGCCGAAGTTCGCCACACTGATTCGTGAAGCCATCGAGGTCAATCTCGGTCAAACGGTGCGCGTCAACGCGCAGCTGGCGTTACCCACGATCGCTGAGACCGTCACGGTCTCTGGCGGCGCGCAGCTCGTCGACACCAGCACCAACGCGCTCGGCCGCGTCGTCACCGGTCGTGAGCTCGTGGATCTTCCGCTCAATGGACGCAACTTCACGCAGCTTGGTCTGCTGCAGACTGGCGTCGCGCCTTTGACCGCTGGTGTCGCAGCCGCGGGCGGCAGCCTTCGCCAAGGGCAAGCATACGCGGTGAACGGCATGCGGCCGGAATCGAACATGTACCTGGTCGATGGTGGACAGAACGTCAACCGGATGGATGGTGGCTACGCGCTCAAGCTCCCGGTGGAGGCGATCGCCGAGTTCCGGATCCTCACCCAGAGTGCTCCGCCGGAATATGGCGGCACTGGCGGCGCCACGACGAGCGTGGTGACCCGCTCGGGCAGCAATCAGTTCCACGGCAATCTCTACGAGTTCCTCCGCAACGATGCCTTAGACGCGCGGAACTTCTTCTCCGAGGAGGTCGAGCCACTCAAGCAGAACCAGTTCGGCGCCACCATCGGAGGGCCGATCGCGCAGAACCGGCTGCTGTTTTTCGGCTACTACGAAGGCTTCCGCAACAAGCAGGGATACACGACGACGGCCACGGTGCCGAGCGACTTGCAGCGAGCGGGTGACTTCTCGGATATGGGAACGCCCTTGATCAATTTCGCTGCTGGCGGCGTGCCCGTTCCGGGAAACACGATTCCGCCTGCGATGCAGAATCCGGTCGCGCTGAACGTCCTGAACATGTATCCGCGCGCCAACATCTCGCCGACGCTCTATCGCGAGACGGTGCTCGTCACGAACGTCCTCGATCAAGTTGGCGGACGCGTGGATTTCAATGCCTCGCCGGAGAATCAGTTCTTCGCGCGTTACGCGTATTCCGGTGGGCACAACATCAACCCGGTGTCCGTGCGCGGGACCGATGCGCCCGGTTTTCCGACTCGAGATGACCTCTCGACGCATATCGCCACTCTCGCCAACACACACATCCTGTCCTCGTCCATGACCAACTCGATGAGGGCGACATATCTGAGGCACAAGTTCTTCTTCGACCAGCGGCTGAATCAGACGCCGCCAGGTGCGTTCGGTTTCGCGTATTCCTCATCGAACGACTTCGGCCAGGGGCCGCCGTTCTTCAACACGGCCGGCTACTCGCCGATCGGCGGCGCCATTACGGGTCCACGCAACACGACGCAGGACACCTTCGAGATTCAGGACGCCGTGACCTGGACGAACCGCGCGCACCTGCTGAAGATCGGCGGTGAGTTCAGGCGTACCGGTATCGACATGGCGCAGGCCATTGCGCCGAATGCGTTCTACGTCTTTGCCAGCACCTTCCCGACGAACAACTCCATCGCCAATCTCCTGCTGGGTGCGCCCGTGGTCTTCTACCAGGGCCTCGGCAACTTCGAGCGGGAAATCGACACGTGGGGATTCGGTGCATACGCGCAGGATGAGTGGCGCATGACGCCTCGCGTGACGTTCAACTACGGGTTGCGCTACGAGCGCATCAACCCGTTCACCGAGGTCGACGATCGCTTGAATGCATTCGTGCCCGGCGCCAAATCGCAGGTCAGACCGGACGCTCCTGTCGGTCTGCTCTTCCCCAGCGATCAAGGCCTCCCCCGTGGGATTGCCAAGAGCGTGAATGCCTTCATGCCGCGCGTCGGCGTTGCCTGGGATCCAACGGGAACAGGCGCCTGGGCCGTGCGAGGGAGCTACGGACTCTTCTACGACCAGTTCCAGAATGGAGCGGGAACTGCGTCGCAGGTCGCGATCAGCGCGACGCCAGCCGCACAGTTCGTCCAGTTCAGCGGTCCAGGATTGAACTTCCAGAATCCATTCCTTGGCCGTCCTTATCCACAGCCCGATTCGTTCGTCCGCCCCTCGACGCAGTTCGTGATGGACGTCGATGCCAAGCCGCCGTCAGTCCAGAACTGGAATGTCGGCGTGCAGCGATCGCTCTTCGACAAGTACGTCATCGAAGCGCGCTACGTCGGTGCCGCAGCGAAACATCTGCCGCGCAACGTCGAAGCAAATCCCGCTGTCTACGGCCCTGGCGCTACAGCGCAGAATGCCGACCGCCGTCGCATCTATGCCAACTGTCCCGCCGATGGCAGCGCGTGTGACTTCTCCACGATCGCGATGCTGACAAGCGTGGCGAGGTCGCGATACGACGCCGGCCAGTTCAGTCTGTCGCGCCGCTTCGGTGATGAGGTCGGGTTCAATGTGTCGTACTGGTTGTCCAAGTCGATGGACCACCTGTCGGCGATGAATCTTTCCGGCGCAGCGGCGAAGCCGCTCGCGGGTGAAAACGACCTCGCACAGAATCCGTTCGATCTCGAGGCGGAGTGGGGACCGTCCCTCTTCGACGCGCGCCATCGCCTCGTTGCCAGCGCGAGTTGGATGCCGCAGGTGCCATCCGATGCGCCAACCGCGCTACGAGTGCTGTTCGATCGATGGCAACTGAACGGAATCGCAGCTTTCAACTCCGGGACGCCGTTCACCGTCTCGGATTCGGCCAACGTGGCGTTGCAGGCGAACAGCCCGCCGATCTCTGGCTTCCCCGCCAGCCGTCCGAACGTCATCGGAGACCCGAATGCCGGGCCACACACCGTTGATGAATGGATCAGCCGGTCGGCATTCGAGCGACTCAACTTGCAGACGCAGGCAGGTCAGTTTGGCAACGCCGGTCGCAACATCGCGCGCGGACCGTCGTTTGGCACCATCGACGTGTCGTTCGTACGTGACTTCGATCTAGCCCGACAGACGCGCCTCCAATTCCGCGCGGAGATCTTCAACGCGCTCAATCAGGTCAACTTCGGTTTGCCGGTCGCCGATCTGAATTCGCCATCCTTTGGTCGAATTCTTTCGGCCGGCTCGCCCCGTCTGATGCAGTTCGGGATGAAGCTGATCTTCTAGCGCCATTTCATTTTGCCGTAGAGCGCAGGCTTAAGCCGGCGCGTAATGCCGGAGGTCGAGCATTTTGACGGGCGAGGCTATCGAAGAAACCAGCACACGTTATGAGGGCTGGCTGGTCGCCGTCGCTTCGGGCGTTGGCGTCTTCGTCAGCTTCGCCTCGCTGCTCGTCTACACGTTCGGCATCTTCCTGAAACCGCTGACCGAAGAGTTCGGCTGGTCGCGCGAGTCCGTGTCGGCTGCGTTCGGCATCGCCGCGATGACTGTCGCGGTGTGTTCGCCCCTGCTCGGTTATCTGCTCGATCGCTTCAACCCACGCAGGATCATCGTGCCCTGCCTGACGATCTTCGGTGGCGCATTCGCCTCGCTGGCGCTCCTCACGCCGCACCTCTGGCACTTCTACGCCGTGTTCCTGGTCCTGGGCATCGTCGGCAACGGAACCGCCCAGATGGCCTATTCACGGGCCGTCTCGAGCTGGTTCGATCGGCGCCGCGGAGCAGCATTGGCCCTTGTCATGTCGGGCGGCGCGCTCGGCGCCATGGTGCTTCCAGCGCTTGCTGAAGCCCTGATCGACCAGATCGGCTGGCGGGGCGCGTTTCTCGTGCTGGGGTCGATGGTCCTCGTTTTCGGTGTCCCGACAGTGGCGGCTTGCATTCACCAACGACCGGCGACTCCCACATCCAATCACACCGGAGCAACTGGTTCGACGGTGCGGGAGGCACTGTCGACACGCGCATTCTGGACATTCGTCACCGTGTTGTTCTGCAGTTCCATCGCGCAGAACGGCGCGCTCACCCATCTTTCGGCGCTGCTGACGGATCGCGGTGTCGCGGCCTCTGGCGGCGCGCTCGCCTTGTCAGCAATGGGAGGTGCAAGTCTCGTCGGCCGGCTCGCGACCGGATGGATACTCGATCGATTCTTCGCCGCCCGCGTCTCGTTCGTGTTGCTGGCGATGGCGGCGCTTGGAACATACCTGCTGGCGGGAGCAGATTCGCTGGCGATGGGAGTCGTCGCAGCAGTGCTGATCGGGCTCGGCATGGGCGGTGAAGCCGACGTCACGCCGTATCTCCTCTCGCGCTATTTCGGGCTCAAGTCGTTCTCGATGCTCTACGGTCTCACGTGGACGTTCTATGCCGTCGCGGGAGCGATCGGTCCGATTCTGATGGGCAAGGCATTCGACGTAACGGGATCGTACCAGGCGCTGCTTGTACAACTCGCGCTCGCTACCTTCGCCGTCGCGGTGCTCATGCTGTTCCTGCCTCGCTATTCGGCACTGAAATCGACGTCGGTCGCGGCTCAGTCCAACAACGAAAACTCAGCGTTACATTCCAAACAGGCCCGAGCGGGCCTCTGAGCAGCCGGAAGACCGGCGTCCGTCGGCGCGAGATGTGCTTGGTCCACTCTGCAACGAGTCGCGGCTCCAGAAATGGCAGAGTGCTCGTACAAAGCGGGGGACTATGAAACCCTCTCCAATTGCAAGTTCGATCGCGTTCGTCATGGTCCTGGGCGGCTGGATGTGGTCCGCTCTTCCGGTTAGCGGGCAGCAGACGAGCGGGTTGCCTGGCCGCCTCGGTGAGTACGTGACCAGGCACGTCAACTTGACCGCGGACACTCACCAGCGGCTGTTGCGGGGAGAGCCGGTTACCAAGCTGTTGCCGAGTGACGCATCAACAGAGGTTGCAATCTTCGGCGCTGTCTGGATCAAGGCGCCAGTCTCCGCGTATATCGCGGCCGTGAAAGACATCGAGCAACTCGAAAAGGGTCCGAATTTCCTGGTCACCAAGCGAATCAGCGATCCGCCCCGGTCGGAAGACTTCGCCCGGCTCACCTTGCCGGCTGAAGACATCAGAGACTTGAAAAGCTGCAAGGTCGGAGATTGCGAACTGAAACTCGGCGAGGACGCGCTGCTCCGAATGCAGAAGGAAGTTGATTGGTCGAAGCCGTTGCCGCAGGTGACATCACAGGTAGAGACGCTGTTCAGAACCATGGCTTTCGAATACGTCACCCGCTACCAGCAGGCAGGTGACGAGGCGCTCGCCGCTTATCGAGACATGAACAGGCCAACGTTCGTCGCGCAGGAATTCAAGACGATGATCGATCAGATTCCGCTGCTGACCGATTATCTGCCGCGGCTGAAGACGTATCTGCTCGGGTACCCCAAGGCGTCGCTTCCAGATGCCGAGTCGTTCTTCTATTGGCAGTCGGCGAAGTTCGGGTTGAAGCCTACGCTTCGCATCAACCACGTCGTCATCACCCAGCCACCCGAAGGAGCGGCAGTGGCGACGAAGATGCTCTATGCCAATCATTATTTCTGGACTGCCATCGAGCTCCGGTTGCTGGTCCCCGATTCCGCACGGGGTCCGGGATTCTGGTTCGCTAGCATCAATCAGAGCCGCTCGGATGGCTTGAGCGGCTATCTGGGTCCCGTTATTCGCGCCAAGGTACGGGACGAAGCACAAAAGGGCATGGAAGCGGCTCTCAAGGCGGCCAAGGCCTCGCTCGAGAAACCCTGACGCAGGCGTGACGGCAACGGTCGGGTCATTTTTGTTCTCGACCTTCCGGCGCAGTTCTTCCATCGTTCTCGTCCAATTGTGACCGCAGAATCTGCACGTTTCGAAACACGAATGTTGGAACTCATCGTATTTCTTGACGGCATGCGTCTCGCACTTGATCGCCGGCAGGAGAGGACGATGTACGATGAGCGCACGGAGGACAGATTCGTGGAACGGCCGGCTTCGCGCGACACGCGGCTTACCTACGACGACTTCGTGCTCTTCCCGGACGACGGGATGCGGCACGAAATCATCGACGGAGAGCATTACGTGACGCCGAGTCCCAACCCGCGTCACCAGATGCTGATCGGCCGACTCCATTTCGAAATCGAATCGTGGCTCAGACAGCATCCGCAGGCAGGGCAGGTGTTTCTCTCGCCGCTCGACGTGCTTTTCACGCGCTGGGATATCGTCGAACCGGACCTTCTCTTTATCGCCGGCGACCAGACCGCAATTCTCACCGACAAGAACGTCCAGGGGCCACCGGCGCTCGTCGTCGAGATCATGTCGCGCGGGACGCGCAAGCGGGATGAAGGAATCAAACAGCGGCTCTTCGATCGAGGCGGCGTACGGGAGTACTGGCTCGTCGAACCCGAGCGCGATCACATCATTGTCTGGCGGCGCCAGGCGGATGGCTCTTTCCCACGCGTCGCCGAGTTGTCACGCGAACAGCATGACGTGCTCACCACGCCGCTGCTGGCCGAGCTAAAAATCCCGTTGGTCCAGTTGTTTCCTGAGCGCTAGCAAGCGTCCACGCCCCACGTTCAGGGTTCTGCCAGCGACTGCATCGGGCTGACGCGAACGGCGCGGAACGCAGGCACAGCGCACGCGAGCAGAGCAATCGAAAACAAGGCGGCCGCTCCAGCCGCATACGTTGGCGGATCGGTTGCGCTGATCTCGAACAGAAGCGTCGCCACCGCGCGCGTCGCTGCCAATGCCGCAATCAGCCCGATCGCAATCCCGATTACCGCCAGCACCGCACCATGTCGCACCACCATCACCAGCACGGACCGTGGCGTTGCACCCAGCGCGAGGCGTAATCCGATCTCTGGCGTGCGGTGAGTCACGAAGTACGCGATGACGCCGTAAATCCCGACCGCCGCGAGAACCAGACCGGCGGCTGCCAGCAACGTCAGCAGCCCGGTAATGAATCGCGTGCCGGCCGCTTCGGCACCGAGCGCCTCTCTCATCGTGGCTACGTCGTAGAGAGGCAGCGACGAATCTATCGCTCGGAGCGCCGCGCGGAGGGACGAGGCATGAACGGCCGGATCATCGGCGCTGCGCACGACGATTGCCATGCTGCGTTGGAAGGCATTCCACGCCATGACCGGCGCTTGCGTGTACGGAAGGAAAAGCTCGGGCCTCGGCGGCGTGTCGGGACCGAAGCTTCGAACGTCCCCGACCACGCCGACCACCTCCCGCCACTCAGGCTTGTCGGCTTCTCGCGTCCATGTCGAAAGGCGTTTCCCGATCGGGTCTTCGCCGGGCCAGGCGAGACTGGCCAATCGTTCGTTGATGACGACGACCGGTGGTGCTCCAACCGCCATGTCGGCCGCCGTCATCGCGCGGCCACGCACGAGCACCATGCCGATCGCTTCCACGTAGTCTTCGGTGATCAGGCGGATGGCCGGGCTCACAGCTGAACCTGGCGAGAACGGTTGACCCTCGATCTGTACGGATGCATCGGGGCCTCCTCCCATGAGCGGAATGCCCGTGGATGCACCCGCGCGCTGGATTCCTGGCACCGCTCGCGTTTGTTCGAGGATGCGCCGATAGGCATCCGCCACCGAGTCGTCGACGGCGTATCGTTCCGGCGGCAACGCCAGACGAGCGCTCAGCACTCCGCGGACGTCAAAGCCGAGAGGTACTTGCTGAAGACGCCACGCACTACGGATGAACAGCCCGGCACCAACAAGGAGCACGACAGCGACCGCTATCTCCCCAACCACGAGCACACCGCGAAGTGTGTCGCGTCCGGAGGCGCGGAGCGAACTCCGGGAGCCATCGCGCAGTGACATCAGCAGGTTCTCGCGCGCGGCGCGCAGCGCGGGCGCGAGGCCAAACACCAGGCCGGTGAGCAGCGTGATGCCAAGAGCGAAGAGCAATACCTCCGGCTGAAGACCTGCGTTGTGCAGGCGGGGTACGGTCCGCGGCCCAAAGCTCACGAACAGCCGGATACCGAGATACGCCAGTCCGACACCAGCGATGCCGCCGGCCAACGCGAGCACCACGCTCTCGGTCAGGAGTTGCCGGACGATGCGCCACCGGCCGCCGCCGATGGCAGAGCGAATCGCGATCTCCCGTCGACGTGTGGTGGCGCGTGCGAGCAACAGGTTGGCCACGTTGACGCACCCGATTAGCAACACGAAAATCACCGATCCCAGGACGACATACAGCGGTGTGCGGAAATCACCGAACATCACGTCGCTGTAAGACCGGACGTTTACACCCCGTCCTTCCATGTTCTTCGGCTCGCGTTGCGCGATCCCACGCGTGACGCGCTCCATGTCGGCCTGCGCCGCATTGCGGCTTACACCGGCCTTGAGCTTGGCGATCACGGTAAACGAATGCGCCCCGTAGTTGGCGCGCTGCTGCGGGGAGAAGACAAGCGGCGCAAGGACCTCCGGAGCCAACCGCGTCAGATTCGTCTCGGGTGGGGCAATGCCGACGACGGTATGCGCCTGACCGTTGAGACGAATCGTTCGACCGACAATCGACGGGTCGCCGGCGAAGCGCCGCCGCCACAAGCCGTCACCGAGCACGACCAGCCGGGCGTCGCGCGCGACATCCGCTTCCGAGAAATACGCGCCAAGAACAGGCGGGATCTGCAGCGCGCGGAAATAACCCGGTGTGACTCGTACTCCACTGATACGCTCCGGTTCGCCGTCGGAGAGATTGAATGTTGCACGCGTCAGCGCGGCAGTGTGCTCGAACACGTCGCCTTGTTCGGTCCAGTCGTGGAAGTGGCCGACCGACGCGCTTCCCTGCCGGAACTGCCGCCACGTTTCGTACACAAACACCAGGCGATCGCTGTCAGCCCAGGGGAGCGGACGCAGCAGGACTGCGTTCAGCACGCTGAAGATGGCAACAGTTGCGCCGATCCCAAGCGCAATGGTGATCATGAGCACGGCCGTCAGTACCGGACTGACGATCAACTGCCGCAGCGCAAACCGGAGATCGTGACGCCAGTCAGCCCACCATTGTGTTCGTTGCATCGTCCTCTCCCGCTCTTCTGCGAGTGTTCGGCAGATGGCTTTGACCTGCTGGATATCACCGAAGCCGCGCAGTGCCTCTTCGCGTGCCGCCTTCGGCGAAAACCCTTGTGCCACCAGCTCGTCGACGCGTGTCTCCACGTGAAACGCGAACTCGTCGTCAACGTCAGCGCCAGGGTCAGACCCCCAGAACCGGAGATAGCGACGCCACAACGGCGTCGCGCTCATGACGCCGGCTGCTGTTTGGCGCCGAGCACGCGCGCCACCGCGTGGGCGAAATTGGACCAGGTGTCGGCGTTCTTGTGCAGTTGCCGGCGCCCTTCGGTGGTGAGGCGGTAGTACTTCGCGCGACGCTGGTTGTCTGACACGCCCCAGGAGGCCTCGACCCACCCCTTCTTCTCGATCCGATACAGCGCCGGGTAGAGCGAGCCCTCTTCGATCCGCAACTCGTTGCCGCTCAACTGCTCAATCCAGCGGCCGATGCCAAAGCCATGCATCGGCCCCCAGCTGAGCGTCTTGAGAATGAGAACCTCGAGCGTTCCGTGCAGCAGCTCTTTCTCCATGACGCAGGCTCCCTAGATTATCTAGGGCGCAGCATACGCCATCTCCCCTAGATAATCAAGGGAGCAAAATTCCTCCCGGATCTCCCGCGATCGGATGCTCACCTGAGGTTATTGTTTAGAGGCATGACTCACACCAGGTTGGTCGCTTTCGTTCTGTTTGTTGTCGCGTTGGCGCCTGTTGCCGCGCAGGATTGGCCGCAGTGGCGCGGCGCCGCCCGTGACGGCGTGATTCGGGGATTTCGTGAGCCGGCGTCGTGGCCGATGACGCTGACCAAGCGGTGGAACATCGATGTCGGAACCGGCTACGCCACGCCGCTCGTCGTCGGCGACCGAATTTACGTATTCACGCGACAGGGCGACAACGAGGTCATGACGGCACTCGACGCGGCCTCGGCCAAGGTCATCTGGCGGACGAGTTATCCGGCGCCGTTCAAGATGAACCCCGCGACGGCGCCACACGGGCCGGGACCGAAATCAACACCGACGTTCGCCGCGAACCGGCTGTTCACGCTCGGCATCAGCGGCATCGTGACCGCTTTTGACGCGACGAGCGGGAAACAACTCTGGCAAAGGCCTGCAGATCCAGTCGAGCCGCTGTATCACACGGCGATGTCTCCACTGGTCGTTGGCAACCAGATGATCCTCCACGTCGGTGGACACGATAACGGCGCGTTAACGGCCTTCGATGTGGCGACGGGGAAAGTCCGCTGGAGCTGGAAGGGTGATGGGCCGGCTTACGGATCCCCGATGTTGTTCGACCTCGCGGGCACGCCGCAGGTCGTGACGTTCACGCAGAAGAATTTCGTCGGCGTCTCGCTCGAGGATGGCAAGCTGCTGTGGCGTCGCCCATTTACCACGCCGAGTTCGACCACCAGTCAGACGCCGATTCTTTACCAGGACAGCGTGATCCAGATGGGGCGCGACAACGGCGTGATCGCGTTTCGCGTGAAGCCTGGCAGCGGCGAGTGGGCCACAGCCGACACGTGGAACATCAAGGAAGTGTCATCGCACATGAGCGACGCCATCGCCGTGGACAACGTGCTCTTCGGCCTCTCTCATCTGAACAGTGGACAGTATTTCGCGCTCGATCTCGATTCCGGCAAGGTGCTGTGGAAGAGCGATCCGCGGCAGGCGAATCATGCCGCCATCGCGCGCTCGGGAAATACGATCTTCTCGCTCGAGGACGACAGCGAGCTCGTGGTCGTGCGCCTCAACCGCGAGAAGTTCGACGCCGTCGCGCGTTACAAGGTCGCGACTAGCGACACCTGGACGCAGCCTGTCATTTCAGGCAATCGGATCTTCGTCAAGGACATCTCGTCGCTGACACTCTGGACGATCGATTGATTGATTGATTGAGTAGCGGCGGGTCTTTAGACCCGCCGTCGACGTCCTCAATTGCGCAGTCCCGATGACTCGATCAAGCCGACGATGCCGCCCCAGAGAATAGAGATCGCTACACAAAGAAGAATGAACGCTGAAAGGCGGAGAAACACGCTGGTGCCCGTCTCGCCGAGCCATGCGATCAACCGCGACGCAAAACGAAAACTCAAATAGACGGTTCCAGCGACGATCGCAATGCTGACCATGTCGGCGATCACGCGGCCGGCCACAAAGAGGCGCTCTCCGTCGCGGGCGCCGAGCGTGATGGCAATCGAGATCGAGCCAGGACCAACCGTCAACGGGAACGTCAGCGGATAGAAGCCGCGGCGACCGATCTCGCGGTGCCAGGCATCCACGACCGCCGTCGGCGGCGGTGTTTCGCGCTCGTCACGGGCGTGCAGCAGGCGCCAGCCCGACGCGAGCAGCACCAGCCCGCCCGCGACACGCACGACCGGCAGGGAGATGCCGAAGAAGGCCAGCACGTACGATCCCACCACCATCGCGGCGGCAAGGAGCACGAACGCGTTGCGTGCGACCACGCTCGCGAGGTGCCGGCGTGCCTGCGCCGGGAGGTCGGCCGACATGGCGAGAAAGATGGGCGCCGCGCCAAGAGGGTTGACGATCGGCAGCAGTGCGGCGAACGTCACCAGTCCGGATTCGAGGATCTCGAGCATGCGTGGTCGTCGAAGTATCGCTGAATCTGATGAGCGCGACGGCGCAGCTCAGGTAAGTAGACAGTCCGCCTCCGCGACTGACATCGCGACGGCGACAGCCTTCGCCTGCATGCATGAGCGAAGGCTGGCCTGCCATCCGAAGCTCGTCCTTCGCGTGCAATCACGAGCGAAGTGATGCCGGTCCTCACGACTTCCCCTCATTCCGCCCCCGTCGTGGAGACATCATTTTGGAATGCGATTCAAGCACCGAGGGTCTACCCTGGCCCCATTTCTCTGCTACCGGCGTTTGCTGAACATCTCGTCGAACGGACCGACGCAAAGAGCGCAGGCACACCTTGCTTGACGAACGAATAATGGTCGCTCCTCGTGATGAGCGAGTGATTTCGAGTCCCCTCGCCTCTGCCGCTAACACGACTGCACGGTTCAATGTTGAATGTTCGGCACCCACAACAACCACGTCCCGAAAGTCAACGAGCGTCGTGGCGCCGTCCTTTGTGGGTGTCGAGATCGCATCCTGAAGCTGCCGCGAAGCACCGGCGAATAACGCCAAACACGCTCACTCAAGACCGTGCGTCACAACACAGATCAAACACGAGCGTCAGCTGCAAATCGGCTCGGACAGCACGACTCCACGGCTCGTAAATGGTCGCTAATCAGGAATGGATGCACTCACAGCGAACGGCGGCCTGACCGTCGTTCGGATCGCGCGAAGACGGTCGACACCAAACGACAGCGCCAGCACCAGGGACAGGGGCACACCCGCCATAACCACGGCTCTCATCACGCTGGGAGGTGCCGAACGGAATGGCATCGTGATGAACGCCATCGTAAGAAGCCCCACCAACACACAGAAAGCGACGGTCCCCAATCTCGTCTTGGGCGTTGTCGTTCGAATGTAGAGGGCAAGGCCCGCGATCCATAGTGCGCCCTCCACTACGAACGTCGCAGGAAGCGAATACCACAATCCCAGTCCCAGACGTAAATCGACTCCAGGGGCGAGAGGCATGTCCGGCCGATGACTCAGGAAGTCAAACACCCAGTGACTTAGCACCAAGGCACAGATCACCCAAGCGCCCCGCGCATCACGACGGCGAAGAAAGTAGCCCCCGCCCAACAATGCCGACCAGATCACATCCATCGCTAAGCTATGGCTGATCGCGATGTCCTGCGCGTCGAGCCACGAGAACGCGGTGATGCCTGGGGTGATTCTGATGTGTTCGATTCCGAAGATCAGAAGGGCGAACACGAGTAGATCCGGAAACACTGCGGCGATTTGCAGTGTGCCGAGAGAAACACGAGGCGCGAAACGCTTGGCCGCAAAGCCAGCGGCGTGATGTCCAATAAACATCGAACCTCTTTTCGCTCGTGGCCGAATCGAAGATGTGCCTTTACGACGCGGCGTGTCGTTACGGGGCATCCGGCACGGGTCGCAGCATAAACGCCAAGACACGATTGCTGCCCACAGTCGTCAAGGCCATCGCTGGTCGGTATCGCCTGCTCGCCCCGCCTGAATATAATCCTGCCCGTCCCGCACGGTATCTGCACAGCGAAGTTCGATTGGAGGCGGTATGCCGCAATTAGCGATTGCCTCTGTGATGACGGCGACGGTGCTGCTCGCGACCATCGCGGACGCACAGTGGCTCAACTATCCGACGCCCGGCATTCCGCGTCTGCCAGACGGCAAGCCCGATCTGAATGCGCCCGCTCCGCGAGCCGCTGACGGAAAGCCCGATCTCTCTGGAATATGGCGAACACCCACTCAGAAGTATTTGGAGAACCTCGCCGCCGATGGTGTGGAGGTTCTGATGCACCCATGGGCCGAGCAACTATACAAACAGCGACTCGCGAATGAGGGGCGGGATCGACCATCGGCCGCATGTCTCCCACACAGCGTGACGGATTTCGACGCGCATTTCACTCCAAGAAAAGTCCTCCAGCTTCCCGGACTGGTCGTGATGCTATTTGAGAGTTATCGCTCCTATCGGCAAATCCACACTGATGGTCGCCCCTTGCCACCACAGCCTCGAGAACCCTCATGGTTCGGGTATTCGGTCGGAAAGTGGGAGCGCGACACATTGGTCGTGGAGACAGTAGGTGTGAACGAGAAGACATGGCTGGATGATTCCGGCCATCCGCATAGTGATGCCCTTCGGATCATCGAACGCTTCCAAAGGCTGAACTTCGGGCGCATGGACGTTCAAGTCACCATAGAGGACGCGAAGGCGTATAAGAACCCGTGGACTGCGCGGTTCTCCTGGGAGTTCGTAGCCGATACCGAACTGCTCGATTGGGTGTGCGAGAACAACAGATACTTCGACATCATCCCAAAGGTGCCCTCGTCAGCGCGGTAGTGGGTTCCAAGAGGCAGCGGAAGACCCGACGCAGGTTTGTCGCCTCCCAACTGAGCGGCCGCGGCGGAGGCCTGATTCCTTCTCTTGGGTGACCCACGAAAGGGGTTGACTGTCCCAGATGTCCCAGGTCCTGGCACTCCCACCCCGTCCTGTATTTACATCCGGGTAGAGATCACACCACGGCACGAAAGAGCAAAATAAAGGCAGTAGACTTGGTGGCCTTATGACCGTATCCGTGAGGCTCGTCAGCCAGCACGATCTGGTGCTGCGTCTCGTCCACGACTTTGCCCATGGCCTTGGCTGTCCCGCCGAACTCGGATCGTCGCCTTCAGGTCGGAGCATTCGGATCGAGTTGGACGATACCGATCACCGTCTCATCGAACTGCTCACACACGTGGCGCTGAGTGCCGCGAAGGCTGGCGTTGACGTCGCCGAACCGCTCTGCCATCTGACCTACCGGCATTCCGGCGTCACCTCAAACGTGACCCTCACGCTTCGCATCGCCGAGTTTCGCATCGACACCGCCGCACAGACCGGCAGTTAGACGAGCGTCGGTTTCGTCAGCTGGGAGGAACCGTAGAAATTGTAAGTCGGACTATTCGTTATGCTTTGATGAGATGGTTTGCACGCAAATCATTGCGAGCAGCCACCGATTAAGCACGAATCGAATGAACTTTGATGCTGATGCGAAGCTGAGGGGTCATCCCGGCGCGGTATCACCCATCGGGACCCTACCTCTCGGCTCGGGCCCTGCTACTACGGCGCTCATGGAGACTAAACTGCAGCTTCAAGCGCAGTGTTAGACGACCGTCGCATCAAACAGGTGAGGGCATCTCCTTGGACACGTCCACCATGATTCTCGTAAGTTCATCGGGAAGATCCAGCATCGCGTCGTGACCACATGGAATCGTGATCGTTCTCCAACCCTTCGCTTTTGCTTTCTCGTAGAAGGGTGGAAAGGGAGAGCCTTCGAGAAATCCGTTGGCGAGAACGAACGTGACATTCGCGACCTTCCGAGCACCTCCCAATAGCCGAATGCGCTGTTCGAACGTTTCCAGCGATTGCATGGTGCATTGCTGATCGACCCATTCACGGTCAGTCGCGTTCACATTGAAGACCGCGGCTGGAATAGGTGGCACCTTCCAGCCCTCGCCAACAGCCTGCACCTCTTCCAGCATCTGCTGGTATTGAGGTTCCGGAAGATGCTGGACAAGGTTCTCACCTGATTCGAGGACAAACGCATCCAAATACACGAGTGCTCGTATACGCTCCGGCACGCGGTCGGCCACGCCACCGACCACACAGCCGCCATAGGAGTGGCCGCACAAAACCACATCCCGAAGATCCTCCCAGCGGATTAGGTTTTCAACGTCGAGAATGTGGGTGTCCAGATTCACCTGCGGTGACAACAGGTGCGAGCGCTCGCCAACACCCGTCAACGTGGGTGTGAAAACCTCATGTCCCTGTGACCGCAGTGCCTTTCGAACGCGCTTCCAACACCAACTCCCGTGCCAAGCACCGTGGACCAGAATGAATGTCGCCATTGCGACCCCCTTTGAGTGTGGAGACTCCGGGTTGATTCTTCGTGGTCGCCCCACTATCAGCAGCGATGCCCACCTCGCCGGACACCAAGAACTGGGCACGACGCAACGCTACATGCAGCTCAGTCCGGCAGCACTGGACCGACGCGATCAGGTTGTTGGAATTTCAGTGCCCGCCCAGTCGTGGAGAAAAATTGGAGACGCGATCTGAGGCGGGAGGTAACGTCCATGGTTAGAACGCGATAGCTGGCGGTGAGGCAGGGATTCGAACCCTGGGTACAGGTTTAAGCCCGTACAACGGTTTAGCAAACCGCCGCCTTCAGCCTCTCGGCCACCTCACCGCAGACGTTCAAGTATACGTGATACAGATACTTACAGGAAGTGACCCGCTTGCGAAGTGGTGAAGCCGGCTCGCATTCAAGCCGCTGCCTTTCGACGCCAAGTGCACGCAACAAGAGCGAGTTACCTGGTTGTCGTGACCGCTCGCGGGGGCACATTGGTCTAGGCACACTCTTGGGCACACGCGCCGTGTTTTTTCTTGTCGTCTCTCAGAAAACGGAGGGGAACTGGAGGAAGGCGGCGGTTTTCTTGACCGTCGCCCTCGGCTGCTCGAGAAATCAAGTCCCGCTTCGCGCGTGAGATCCGTAACATCGTCGCCACGCCGGCAATAAACAAGCGGAGCCGGCCAGGGTTGATCAGGTCGACGATGAAGTAACCGCTTTGGCGGCGAGCTGCGCCGATTGCACGCCAACGATGGAAGTCAGCTGCAGGCCCGCGAGCGCGGAGACCTGCTCGGCGTGCCGCCAAGGGGCAACGACCGCGCACACTCATCGCTGACCCCGCGATCACTCCGCGAAATTCATGCGCCGGTGCAGGGCTGCATAACGCGGGTCGTTTCGCAAGGGATCGAAAAAAGGATGCACTTTCAGATGCAGGAGAATCTTCGACCGCTCGTCGAA
>DASRJE010000060.1:0-4087 GCA_035649635.1 Vicinamibacterales bacterium
CGGTCGGTGTGGACATGAGGTGATTGTTATCCCAGTGCCCTGAAGAGCTCACGTTGCGGCAAAACCTGACCTCAGTGCTCCGCGAGCCCCGCTCGCGTCAGCGCCGGCACGCGCATAGACTAGGGCGTTGCGGTCCAGCACTTGCCGGCCTCGCTGCCCGCGAGTGTCGAAACAACGCGCGCAGGCACGCGATGACGAAGAAATCTTCAAAGACGCCTCGCACTCGGAAACCGCCGCGACCGACGCGCCGTGCGCGGCGGCCGGCCGAAGCGACGCAGGCGTCCGCTCGCGTGCCGCCCGCGTCGGCGAGCAAGGCGAGCAAGGCGAGCGATTTTGCGATCGTCGGGGTCGGCGCATCGGCAGGAGGACTGGAAGCCTTTACCGGACTGCTGCGCGCGCTGGCCCCTGATCCCGGCATCGCCATCGTCTTCGTGCAGCATCTGGCGCCACAGCACGAAAGCGCATTGGTCGACCTGCTGTCGGCGCACACCACCATGCCGGTCGTGCAGGTGACGGAAGGCCTGTTGGTCGAACGAAATCACGTGTATGTGATTCCGCCGAACACGCAGCTGCTCATCTCCGGCCTCGAGCTGCGGATCGGCCCACGACCGACCGACCGCTCTCAGTACACCCCGATCGACGCGTTCTTCAGTTCGCTCGCGATGTCGGGACGCCGTTCGATCGGGGTCGTCTTGTCGGGCACAGCCTCGGATGGCTCGATCGGCATCAACAAAATCAAGGAAGCCGGCGGCATCACCATCGCGCAGTCGCCGGACTCGGCGAAGTACGACGGCATGCCACGGGCCGCCATTGCCACCGGTGCGATCGACCTGGTACTCACGCCCGAAGAAATCGGAGCGAAGCTCTCGCACCTCGCGACGCGAACCGCGAGGGTCGATCCGGTTCACGTGAGTCCACCGGACCTCGAGATCACCGACGAGCAGCTGGAGGAGATATTCGACG
Source organism: Vicinamibacterales bacterium (assembly GCA_035649635.1). GTDB lineage: Bacteria > Acidobacteriota > Vicinamibacteria > Vicinamibacterales > UBA2999 > Gp6-AA40. The sequence goes on from DASRJE010000060.1 coordinate 964, forward strand.
TCCTTCGTCCCGCCTGTGGCATCGATTTTCGGCATTACAAACTGCCGACGATCAAGCGACGACTGTTTCGGCGGTTGACGCTCCGTCGATTGCGGGACGTCGATGACTATATCCGCCTGCTCCGGTCAGATGGTACGGAAGTGCGGAACTTGTATCGCGATCTGCTGATTCATGTCACCCGGTTCTTTCGTGAACCCGAGTCGTTCGAGGCCATCGCGCGAGACGTGTTCCCGGCTCTCGTGGAGCGACGGCTGCGAGATCGGCCGCTTCGCGTCTGGGTATCGGGTTGTGCCACCGGCGAAGAGGCCTATTCAGTGGCGATTCTTCTGGTGGAGTTTCTGGCCAGACAACGGGCGGACGTTCGCGTCCAGATCTTCGCCACCGATGTGAGTGAGGGGGCCATCGAACACGCTCGGACCGGCGTGTATCAGCAAGCTATTGAGACCGATGTTACACCCGACCGCTTGCGCCGCTTCTTCTCCAAGCACGACGGCGGCTACCGCGTCACGAAGATGATTCGCGATATGTGCATCTTCGCTCGCCAGGACTTGACCAAAGACCCGCCGTTCTCGCGCCTCGACCTGATCCTGTGCCGCAACGTCCTCATCTACATGGATCTGCCGCTGCAGAAAAAGCTCCTCTCGGTGTTCCATTACGCGCTGAACCCGAACGGCTTCCTTGTGCTCGGCCAGGCCGAGACCGTCGGAGCACAGGCCACGCTGTTTTCTCTGGTGGACAAGAAATATCGCGTTCATCGCAAACGTCCGAACGCGGCCGCCCCGGCGGCGGCGTTTCCTGTGGATCACACCGCGTTGAGGGCCACGGTGAAGAAAGCACCGGCCGATCTGCCGACCGTCGAGCGGGTGCTGCAAACCGAAGTCAATCGCGTCATCAACGACAGATACGCCCCGCCGGCGGTGGTCATCGATGCGGACATGCAGATTGTGCAGTTCAGGGGCCAGACCGGCGCATTCCTCGAGCCGGCGCCGGGCCAGGCCAGCCTGAGCCTGCTGAAGATGGCCAAGGAAGGCCTGCTCTACGGGTTGCGTTCGGCGGTCACTGCGGCGCGCAAGTCGCGGAGTACGGTGCGGAGATCTGGCTTACGAGTGCGATCGGGCAAGCGTTGGCTGCGGGTTGATCTCGAGGTGATCCCGCTCGCCTCGCCCAGTCGGATCCACTATCTCGTGCTGTTCGACCAGCACGGACTGCGCGTGGTTCAGCCCAGCCAGGACGTCTCGGCGTCCGCTGAGGCCGGTAAGAGAGGCAAGTCACAGGTGCACTCGCTCCAGCGTGAACTCGCGGCGAGCCGCGAGTATCTGCAGTCGGTGATACAGGAGCTCGAGGCGGCAAACGGGGAACTGCAATCGGCGAACGAGGAGATCCTCTCCAGCAACGAGGAGCTGCAGAGTACGAATGAGGAACTCGACACGGCGAAGGAAGAATTGCAGTCGACGAACGAAGAGCTGAATACCGTCAACGAAGAGCTCCAGGGCCGGAACGACGAATTGAGCCGCGTCAACGGCGACCTCCTCAATCTGCTGGCCAGCGTTCAGATTGCGATCGTCATCGTCGGGTCGGATATGCGCATCAGGCGGTTCACACCGATGGCGGAGCGGGTGCTCAACCTCATTCCGGGTGATGTCGATCGCTTCATCGGTCACATCAACCCCAATATCGAGGGGGCCAGTCTCGAGCAGCTCATTGCCGAATGTATCGACACCATTTCCATGGTCGAGCGGGAGGTGCAGGATCGGCAGGGCCGTTGGTACGCCCTGCGCGTCCGGCCGTATCGGAGCCTCGACAACAAGATCGACGGAGCGGTGCTGGCGTTGTTCGACATCGATGCGCCCAAGCGATACGAGGCCTCCGTCCGATCGGCAACCGCGCTGGCACAGACCATCTTGCGCGGCTCACCCGCGGCGATGGCTCTCGTCGATTCCGCGTGGCGCATTGTGTCGGCCAACGAGAAATTCGTCGAGTTGTTGCGACTCCGTGGGGATGGCATTGAAGGTCGCCTCTTGACCGAGAACGTGCGTCTGGTCTCCGGGGTCGATCAGTTCGAAGCTGCCATCGGCAGTGAGGGCGAACCGCTCAGTCAGTTCGATCTCACCGTGCGACCGGCGGAACAGTCGTCGCCGATTGCGCTGAACGCCCATGTATTTCCCGCGTACGATGGCAGCTCCGGACGGCTCGTCCTGCTCACGGACGGCACATTGGCCGGCGACGTCGCGGAGTCGTCGTAGCCCACGCGACCGGCAGACCGACCGCGTTGGGGGAAAGGTAGCAAGGATGTCGTATGGGTAGCGCCCGACGGTCGCGGCCAGACGTTGAGATCGAACGCGTGAAGAAGCAGAAGCTCGACGAGCATGACCACGGGTCGCTGGTGCACGAGATCTCCGTGTATCAGGACGAGCTGCTCGCACAGAACGATGCACTGCGACACGCGCAGTCGGCGCTCGAAGAGACGCACGACCAGTTCGTCGAGCTGTACGACTTCGCGCCGACCGGCTACCTCACACTGGATCCGGAGGGTGTCATCCGCCGGTGCAATCTCACCGCCTCGGCATTCCTCGGCCGTTCGCGACAAACACTCTACGGGTTGCCGTTACTTGGCTTCATCCTTCGTCAGTCGCGAGGCCAGTACATGGACTTCTTGCGGCGCTGCCGCGCGGGCGATGGTGCCGAGGTGTGCGTCGAACTCACGCTGCAGACGAGTGATGGTCGCCGCGACGTCAACTTCGTCTGTCGGCCTCGGCGCCAGGATCAAAGCGAGTACTTCACGTCGATCATCGACGTCACTGAACGTAAAGAGATCGAACGCGAACGAGCGCGAACGGCCAGAGAACATTCGGCGCTCGCGAACCGTCTGCTTGCCGCGATCGACGAAGAACGTCAGCGCATCGCCAGGAATCTGCATGACGATGTCGGCCAGCAGCTCACCGCCATTCGGATGATGTTCGAGAGCGCCATTCGAGCCGCGGGTCCAACAGCCGCGCCACAACTCCGATCGGTGCAGCAGATGGTCGAGCATCTGGATCGGCGTCTGCACCTCGTGGCCACGGAATTGCGTCCTCCCGAGCTCGATCTCGGGTTGGTCCCGGCCGTCGAACAGTTCGTTCGTCGT
>DASRJE010000061.1:0-4198 GCA_035649635.1 Vicinamibacterales bacterium
GACGGAACCGTCGCCTGGATTCAAAGCGTCGGCCGCGTTGAGCGCGATGCCGGCGGCGGCATCAGACGGCTCGCCGGGCTTGAACTGGACGTCACCGCACGACATGAAGCCCAGAGCCGTGATCTGAAGGTCCTCCTCGAAACCGCCACCCAGGGCATTCTGTCGGTGGATGCCAGGGGCACGATTGTCATGGCCAATCGAGCGCTGGAAACCATGTTCGGTTGGCAATCGGGCGAACTGATCGGACAGCGCCTGGAGCGCCTCCTGCCACCCGCGTTTCGTCAGATCCACGAGCGGCACCGGACGAACTATGTCAGCGCACCGCGGCCGCGCCTCATGGGGGGAGGCCTGCATCTTGTCGGCGAGCGCAAGGACGGATCGACGTTTCCGATCGAAGTCAGCCTGAATCAGGTGGGTGGGCACGCGTTCGCGTTCGTCACGGATATCACCGAACGTCAGCAACGCACGTTGGAGCTGGAACACCGCACGGCCCAATTGAGCCGGCTGGCGTCGGACTTGACGCTCGCGGAGCATCACGCGCGCGAGCAAATCGCCAAGACGCTGCACGACGGCCTTCAGCAGTTGCTGGTCAGCGCAACGCTCACCCTCGATCGCCGCATTCGCCGGGACTCTCAGCACGGCGCCGGAACCGACGATCTGCTTGAGCAGGTGAAAGCGCATCTCGACCAAGCAACGACCGTGGCACGATCACTGAGCTACGAGCTGGTGCCGCCGGTTCTGCGACACTCGGGATTGGCGGCCGCGTTGGGATGGCTGGCGAGCTGGGCGCGCCAGAAGTACTCGCTCGAGGTCGTCGTCACCGTCGATCCTCGCGCCAATACGTCACGCGACGACGTTCGCACGCTGCTGTTCGAGTCCGTCCGCGAGCTGCTGTTCAATGCGGTCAAGCACGCGCAGGTCAATCGGGTGATGGTCGATCTGACCGTCAATTCGGACGAGATGCTGTGCATCACGGTACGCGACGAAGGGATTGGCTTCGAGGTCGCACGGTTGGCAGAGCAGGCAGGAACGAGGCAGGTGGGCTGGGGCCTCTTCAGCATTCGCGAACGTGTGTCGTTGTTAGGGGGCCGTTTCGAGATCGAAAGCGCCCCGGGACACGGAACGAGCTTTCGCCTGCTGGTGCCCGGAGACGGCGCGCAACTCCCCGGGAGAACGGTTCCATTGGAGCTGTCGGTCGGCGCCCGGCAGGAGGTATCGGTCCGTACTGGATCCAATCCTGACAGACCGGACCTGCTCGCTACTCCCTCGCTTCGAATTCTCCTGGTTGACGATCACGCAGAGGTGATCAACGCGCTTCGCGAAATCCTGCACGAGCACCCCGAGCTGAGGGTGATCGGCGACGCCTCCAATGGACTCGAGGCCATTTCACGCGCCCGCGCGCTTCGGCCCGACGTGATCCTGATGGACGTATCGATGCCGATCATGAACGGCGTGGAAGCGACCCGACGCATCCACGCCGAATTGCCGTCGGTACAGATTTATGGGATTTCCGTCGACGCGCGGACACAGGGACCGCATGCAATCGAAGAGGCCGGAGCGGCGGGGTTCTTCGTCAAGGGTGCCGACATGGATCGCCTCATCGACGAGTTCATCGTCGTGCATCGTGCATTGAATGCGGCTCGCGGCTCCGGACGACTCTCCACCCTGTAATCGGTCGGCTCAGTGTGCACTTGTGAGCAGCTGACGGGAACATCGGCGAGATACGCTTGCTCAGAGGAGCATGATCATGAGTGCGAGCCATCACCCCACCGACATACATCTGCGTCAACATCGGGCGAAAAAGCGGAACAAGCTGCGGGCGCGGATTGCGGCAGCACCGGCGACCGGACGGGCTGCGCTCGAAGCAAAGCTGCAGCGAACTTATTCACCATTTCACACGATGACGAAAGAGAAACTGCCTCCTGCGGTGGGCTAGCGCCGTGAGTGCTCGGCGCTTCTCGCGCGCGATCACTTACCGGGCTCGAAGCGATCGAGGCATTCATACGGGTGGACCCGATTCTCAGGCTTCCACACGAAGTACCGCTTGAGGTCGAAGGACCTTGTGAAGTTGACGGGATCTGTTGTCGTCAGGGTGTAGTCGAGACGGCTGTAATCCGCATTCGGGATGAAGCGCTCGACCGTCTTGATCTGATCGCTCTGTGGCGTGCCCTCGTGATCGAAGTAGCCAGCCGCAATGTGATCGGTCTCGACCACCAACGTCGTGCCTTCCCAACGTCCGCGCGAAAAGCCGAACAATGTGTGCGTCGCGGGCGCCACCGCCTTCGGATTCATGTGGATCGTGCGCACCGAGTCGTACTCTTCGAGCCGCATGATGATCTTGTCACCCTCCCGGCTGAAATCCATCGGCAGCGGAGAAATCATGATGAGCGGCGTGCCCTTGGTGCCGCACTTCAGGAGGACGTTGTTGCGCGGATTCCATTTCGCAAGCCCGGCCTTCCCGGCGGCGGTCAGCGGATAGCCGCCCTTGAACATCGGAAACGCGGCGGGGTCGCTCATGATCGTCGACCAGACGCGGAACAGACCGTCGGCCTTGGCTTTCGCGGCCGCGACATCGCCGGCGACCTTGACACCCCCGACCAGACGCCCGGCTTTCCCGGCTGCGAAGTAGGGGTTGGGCGACCCGAAGGTGAACTCGTTGCCGTTCGGCAGCAGCACGCTGCGCGCGAGAATCTCGCGTCGGTTGCGTATCGAAGGCGAGCCCGCGATCGTCACACGATCGCCGACGCGAATTGAGCTTCCGTCTACGCCGCGATTCCGCAGAATGCTGATCGACGCTGTTTCAGCATCCCAAATGGTCTCCACCCCTTTCTCATTCCTCACAGACAGCAGAATCTGGCCATGCGGGTTGCGCCACGACACGGACTTGACGACGCCGGTGACTTCGATTGTTTTTGTCGAATCGAAGATACCCGCCTGACTGTGATGCGCATGCGCAAAGTCCGCGAACACGGCGAGACCCAAGATCGTGCTCACGATCCGAAAGAACTGTCGCATGTTGTTATTCCTCTCGACTTTTCTCAGCGACACCCCGCCCTACTTCCGCCCGGTTTGCTGATACTCCGGCGCGAGCTCCTTGCAGGCCTCGACCCTGAACGGCGCATCCGCCGGCAGGACACTATCTGAATCCACGTACTTGTCCGCGAAGTAGACGGGATCTTCGGCGACGATGCCGCGGGTGAGCTCGAGCGTTGCGGGATTCAGCGTGAAGCGCTCGACGACGTGCAGTTTGTTGCTGTGGGGAAGTGAACCTGCCAGACTGCCGGGCTCGAAGCCGACAGTGTCGACGACGAGCGTATCGCCGTCCCAGCGGCCGATCGAATGACCGGCGCGGCTCGGCTTGATGTCAGCCGGGTGCGCGGTCATGTTCAGATGCACGGTCCGAGTCAGGCCGACGCCATATTCCATCTTGATGACGGTCGCGCTCTGCGTGATGCGGCTAATCGCGCCATCGAACACCCAGTCGAACAGGATGCTCGTGATCTGGCAGGAGAGCCGCGGGTTCTCCGACGTCGGCCGCTTGCGCAGCGCATCTGCTGCCGCCTGTCCCGCTGCGGTCAACTTTACGGGCGGCGGGAACCAGCCGGCGGGTCCGGCCGGCATCGGCAGTTTGCCGGCATTGATCGCGGCGGCCTGGCTGATCGGCACGAGCCCGGCGCGCCCGCCGGGCGGCCTTGCCAGGACCTGTTGCTCCTGCGCCCAGTCGCCGGCGAGGTTCGGCTTGCCGTTGGGCAGCCGGAAAGGTCGTTTCGTGCGATCGACGGATTTCGCGTCGCTCAGCTGCTGATAGCGCTCGAGCGTCGGCGCACTGCCAAGCGTCATCGTCTCCACGGTGCATGCAGTCGGATCCTCGCGATGCGGGTGGCCCGCAACCTTGATAGACGTGCCCCGCACGAACATCTCCGGTGACCAGCCCGAGCGCCGGAGCACCGTGGCCCCCCGCGTCTCGCATTTCATCGCGGTGACCTTACCGTCGGCACCGACGACATCGAAATAGATATACGTATGCGGGTTGACGAAGTCGACGCGTGTCAGCTTGCCCTCGAGCTCCACGTTCTTCCTCATGTCGTAGAGGCCGGCGCCGTGGTGCGCATAGGCGCGTTCGACGAGCGCCGGTACCGTGAGCAGGGTGGCGACGAGTACCGCGTGTGTCACTCTTGTCATCTTTGTCCCCTCGGCG
>DASRJE010000062.1:0-27136 GCA_035649635.1 Vicinamibacterales bacterium
GGACCTGGGCCTGGCCGCCGAGCTTGCCTTCGGTGCCGACTTCGCGGGCCACGCGCGTCACTTCCGACGCGAAGCGGTTGAGCTGATCGACCATCGTGTTCAGCGTGTCTTTGAGCTGCAAGATTTCGCCGCGCACGTCCACGGTTATCTTGCGCGACAGGTCGCCGTTGGCGATGGCGGTGGCGACTTCGGCGATGTTGCGGACCTGCCCCGTCAGGTTGCCGGCCATGGAATTGACGTTGTCGGTGAGGTCCTTCCAGGTGCCGGCGACGCCGGGGACCTGGGCCTGGCCGCCGAGCTTGCCTTCGGTGCCGACCTCGCGCGCGACGCGCGTGACCTCGGACGTGAGCGAGCGGAGCTGGTCGACCATCGTGTTGATGGTCTCCTTGAGCTCGAGTACCTCGCCCTTGACGTCGACGGTGATCTTGCGCGAGAGGTCGCCGCGGGCGACGGCGGTGGTGACCTCGGCGATGTTGCGGACCTGGGTCGTGAGGTTGGCCGCGAGCAGGTTGACGTTATCAGTCAAGTCCTTCCACGTGCCGCCGACGCCGGGCACCACGGCCTGACCGCCAAGACGACCGTCCGTGCCGACCTCGCGCGCCACGCGCGTCACTTCGGCGGCGAACGATCGCAACTGCTCGACCATCGTGTTGAGCGTCTCCTTCAACAGGAGAATCTCGCCGCGCACGTCGACGGTGATCTTCTTGGAGAGGTCGCCGCTGGCGATGGCGATCGCAACCTCGTTGATGTTGCGGACCTGCGCAGTCAGGTTGCTGGCCATGAAGTTGACATTGTCGGTCAGATCTTTCCATGTGCCCGCCACGCCGGGCACCTGCGCCTGCCCGCCCAACTTCCCTTCCGTGCCGACCTCGCGCGCCACGCGCGTGACTTCCGCGGCAAAGGCGTTGAGCTGATCGACCATCGTGTTGACGGTGTTTTTCAGCTCGAGGATTTCCCCCTTGACGTCGACCGTGATCTTGCGGGAGAGGTCGCCGCGCGCGATGGCGGTGGCCACGTCCGCGATGTTGCGGACCTGCGCCGTGAGGTTGTTAGCCATCGAGTTGACGCTGTCGGTGAGGTCTTTCCAGGTGCCGGCGACGCCGAGCACGTTGGCCTGACCTCCGAGACGGCCTTCCGATCCAACCTCGCGCGCCACGCGCGTCACTTCGCCGGCGAACGCGTTGAGCTGGTCCACCATCGTGTTGATGGTGTCTTTGATCTGCAGGATCTCGCCGCGGACGTCGACCGTGATCTTCTGCGACAGGTCGCCCTTGGCGATCGACGTCGCGACCTTGGACACGTCGCGGAGCTGTACGGTGAGGTTGCCAGCCATCGCGTTCACCGAGTCCGTGAGGTCTTTCCACGTGCCGGCGACACCGGACACCTGCGCCTGACCGCCCAGCTTTCCTTCCGTGCCGACCTCGCGCGCCACGCGCGTGACTTCCGCGGCGAACGCGTTGAGCTGGTCGACCATCGTGTTGATGGTGTTCTTCAGCTCGAGGATCTCGCCTTTGACGTCGACGGTGATCTTTCGTGACAGGTCGCCACGAGCCACGGCCGTCGTCACTTCGGCAATGTTCCGGACTTGCGTGGTGAGATTGGCGGCGAGCAGGTTGACGTTATCTGTAAGGTCTTTCCATGTGCCGGCGACGCCCGGCACTTCGGCCTGTCCGCCCAGCTTGCCTTCGGTGCCGACCTCGCGCGCCACGCGGGTCACTTCGCCGGCGAAGGCGTTGAGCTGGTCGACCATCGTGTTCAACGTCTGCTTCAACTGCAGAATCTCACCGCTGACGTCGACCGTGATCTTCTTGGACAGGTCGCCGCCGGCGATCGCGGTTGCCACTTCCGCGATGTTGCGCACCTGGGCGGTCAGGTTGTTCGCCATCGAGTTGACGCTGTCGGTCAGGTCCTTCCACGTGCCCGCGACACCGAGCACGTTGGCCTGGCCGCCCAGCCGTCCTTCGGTGCCGACCTCGCGCGCCACGCGAGTCACTTCGCCGGCGAACGCGTTGAGCTGGTCGACCATCGTGTTGATGGTTTCCTTGAGCAGCAGGATTTCACCGCTCACGTTGACCGTGATCTTCTTGGACAGGTCGCCGCCGGCGATCGCGGTTGCCACCTCCGCGATGTTGCGCACCTGGGCGGTCAGGTTGCTGGCCATGAAGTTGACGTTGTCGGTCAGGTCCTTCCATGTGCCGGCCACGCCCGAGACCTGCGCCTGGCCACCGAGCTTGCCGTCGGTGCCGACCTCGCGCGCGACACGCGTCACTTCACCGGCGAATGCGTTGAGCTGATCGACCATCGTGTTGATGGTGTTTTTCAACTCGAGAATCTCGCCCCGCACATCGACCGTGATCTTGCGGGACAGATCACCGCGCGCCACCGCCGTCGTGACTTCCGCGATGTTGCGGACCTGGTCGGTCAGGTTGCGCGCCATCGCGTTCACCGAGTCGGTCAGGTCCTTCCACGTGCCTGCCACACCAGGCACCACGGCCTGGCCACCGAGCCGTCCTTCCGTGCCGACTTCCTGGGCGACGCGCGTCACCTCCGATGCAAACGACCGCAACTGATCGACCATCGTGTTGATGGCTTCTTTGAGCTGCAGGATCTCGCCGCGAACGTCGACCGTGATCTTGCGCGACAGGTCGCCGCTGGCGACGGCGATCGTGACTTCGGAGATGTTGCGGACTTGCGCGGTCAGGTTGCTCGCCATCGAGTTGACGCTGTCAGTCAGGTCCTTCCAGACACCGCTGACGTCGCGAACCTGCGCCTGACCACCCAGCTTCCCGTCGGTTCCGACCTCGCGAGCGACGCGCGTCACCTCGGACGTGAACACGCCCAATTGCTCGATCATCTTGTTGACGATGGTCGCGGAGCGGAGGAACTCCCCTTCGAGCGGCCGGCCGTCGACATCGAGCCTCACCGTCTGGAGCAGATCACCCTTGGCCACGGCGGCAAGCGCGCGCGTCACCTCGGTTGTCGGCCAGAGCAGGTCGTCGATCAGCGTGTTGACCGACGCTTCCATCTCGCCCCACGAGCCGGTCGGACGTCCGAACTTCACGCGTTGCCTGGTTTGACCTTGCTTTCCTACGACCGTCCCGACCCGTTCGAGCTCACTGGCCATGCGGGCATTCGACGCGACGATCTCGTTGAACGTGTCTGCAATCTTGCCTTCGAGGCCGGTCCAATCACCGGGCAGGCGGACCGAGAAGTCGCCGTCTCGCACCGCTTGTAGGACGCGAAGCAGTTCCGACAGCTCTGTGTGAGTCGGCGTCAAGGCAGACGAGGAAGACGAAACGGGACTTTGAGTCCGCATCGAGAAGCTCCCGCTGGAAACTGGGAAACGAGAATTGGTATTGAATCACAGGGCACGCAGCGGAGTGCAAGAATCGCGCTCAGCAATTCCCGCGAAATTGCTTGAGTTTTGGGGAGTTGTGAGCACAAAAGTGGCGCGCGGGGGCTCGTCGCCATCTCTGCTTGAAGCTCTTACGTAGCGTCTTGAAGGTTTTGCAAACTGGCTAGAAGCGGATCAACTACTAACTCCCAATTCCCGATTCCCAAAAGCAGGTTGAGAGTTGCGAGTTGGGCTTTGGGAGTTGGTCTTTGGGAGTTGGGAATTGCGTGTTACCTAGATTGGCCGAACGTGCCCGTACCATCGAGTGGGATCTCGTCTTCGACAGTTCGTTTCGGATGGGTTACGTATAATCCTGCCACCAGCCACCACATGTCGCTCGCGCCCGGCGCGCGCCTCGGTTCCTATGAGGTTCTCCGGCTGATCGGCGCGGGGGGCATGGGCGATGTGTATCGAGCCCGAGACACGCGTCTCGACCGCACTGTCGCGATCAAGGTCCTGTCCGACGGGTTCGTCGCCGACGCCGATCGACGTGCACGGTTTGAACGCGAGGCGCGCGCCGTCGCCACCCTCAATCATCCCCACATCTGCGCGCTGCACGACGTTGGCGAAAGCCCCGATCCGCGCACCGGGCAGTCACGCCTGTTTCTTGTCATGGAGCACATCGACGGAGAGACCATCAGCGATCGGCTTTCGACCGGTCCGCTTCCGATCGCCGACGTCATGCGCTACGCGGCCGAATTGGCCGACGCCCTCGATCACGCCCATCGACGTGGGCTTGTCCATAGAGACCTGAAGCCCAGCAACGTGATGCTGACGAAGCAGGGCGCGAAGCTGCTCGACTTCGGATTATCAGATATCACTGCGCGCATCGGCTTCGCCGCCCGCACGCTGGACGCTGGGCCGCTGCCGGACGGATTCCCCAGGCCACGGCCGTCGCACAGATTGCACTGAACGCCAACACACGAACCAGTCGCTGCATATATCGCCCCCTTGACGCGCGAACGTAAGAATGGCGAGACGACTTGTCCGAGTCTTGGGGGAACTCTGGGAATTCGCTGGGGTTTGCTGCGCCTCGCGGTCGCGTTGATATAGTGTGGCGTCGTGTGTGGCCTCAAGACACGAGTCGCCTGTGCTCTACTCTTTATCGCGCAGGTGGCATCGGCTGAAGTCGTCCGGATCGACGTGCGCTCGCGCGAGGACTTTGGGACACATGAACGCGTCATCGGACGCGTTCATTACGCCGTCGATCCAAAGTTGCCCCAGAATCAGGCGGTCACGGATCTCGCAGCCGCCCCGCGCAACGCCGCCGGCACAGTGGAATTCGCCGGCGACCTGCTGATCTTTCTCCCGAAACCATCTGCCAACGCCCGCGGCACCGTCTTCCTCGAAGTGGTCAACAGAGGCCGCGACCAGTCGCTCGGCCTGATGAGCGAGGCGCGGCAACGCGATCTTGCGCCGGAGAACTGGAATCTTGGCGACCGCTTTCTCCTGGAACAGGGATTCACCGTCGCGTTTCTCGGATGGCAGTTCGATGTGCAGGCGGGCGACGGTCTAACGCTCAGTGTGCCGACGGCACCAGTGAACGGCGTGGTTCGGGCAAGCGCCGTGACGGTGAGTCGAAGCGGGCCTGGCGGATGGCTCGGCCTTTCCTACTGCGCATCGGATGCCTCGCAGCCCGACGCCACGCTCACGTTCCGATCCGTCATCGTCGCCCAGCCGACAGTGTTGGCGCGCGAGAGCTGGCAATTCGCTCCCGACGGCTGCTCGGTACGACGGCCCGCCGGTTTCGATGCCGGCCTCAACGAAGTCATCTATCGCGCTACCGGATCGCCCGTGGCAGGTCTCGGACTCGCGGCCGTACGCGACTTCGCCTCCTACCTGAAACATGGAGGCGCGGTCACGACACTACGGGAGAACCCGGCCCTGATGCGGCGAGTCATCGGCTTCGGCTACTCGCAAAGCGGACGCTTCCTCCGCGAGTTCGTGCGCGATGGCTTCAATCAGGACGAGCGCGGGCGCGCCGCGTTCGACGGTCTGATGATTGCGTCCGCTGGTGCCGGCGGCGGCAGCTTCAATCATCGCTTCGCCAGCCCGGGCCAGGCCGGCAACTCAGTCCTCTCGATCTTTCGACCAGTGGACCTTCCTCCGTTCAACGATGACGGCCTGCTGGCCAAAGCAACCGCGGCGTCGGTCGTCCCCCGTATCTTCTACACGTTCTCCTCGACTGAGTACTGGGCGCGGGCAGGTTCGTTGACGCACACAAATGAAACCGGCACGGCAGATGTGCCGCTGGCGCCGACCTCGCGACTCTATTTTCTGAGTGGAACGCCGCACGCATCGGGCGGTCTCCCCCCGGCGCCGCAACAAACACGCTACTCGCTCAACTTCGCGCAGCAGCGCTGGGTCCTACGTGCACTGCTCATCGATCTCGACAAGTGGCTCACCGGCACTGACCCGCCGCCCTCACGCTATCCGACCATCGCCCGGCGTCAGCTCGTGCCGCGGGAATCCGTTCGTTTCCCGAAGGTCCCATCGTTGCCGTTTGCGGAGTACATGCCGGGCGTGTGGCGCATGGACTACGGAGTCGAGTACGCCACGACCAGAGTGATCACCAGGGAGCCGCCGTCACTCGGCGAGCCGTACCCCGTACTCGTGCCTCAAGTGAACGCCGATGGCAATGACGAGGGCGGCATCCCGTCGCCTGAAGTGGCGGTCCCGCTCGGTACGCACACGGGGTGGAATGTATCCACGTTTCAACTGAGTGGGCTGCGTTACCTCGCGGGCCTGGTCGGATCGTTCCAACCGTTTGCCAGGACGAAAGCCGAGCGCGAGCAGTCTGGTGATTCACGCCCGTCGATCGAAGAGCGCTATGCGAGCCGCCAGGAATATCTGCAACGCGTACGGCGTGTCGCCACCGACCTCGTGCGCGAGCGCTTCGTGCTCCAGGACGATGTGGAGGGCGTCGTCCAGCAGGCCGAGCGGACCTGGTCGGTCATCGTCGGCCGCTGAGACCGGGGTCCGGCTAAAGCCGGACACTACGGTCAGACACTACGGTGGTTCATTTCCGAACGCCTTTCAGGTCGCCTTCCACGATGCGGAAGATTGCGTGATCGACCTGTCCTCTCTGGTCGACCACGAATTCGAGCCGGCCGCCGGAGGTGCCAAACGTCGTGTTGGAGAGAGGAATCATCGGCTGCGGATCTTTGCCACCGACATCGACGAAAAGCTCGTCCTGCGACAGCGTCACGTTGACGGTGATAACGACGCTCGGGTCTTCCGTTGAGCGAAAGTCGTAGGCCCCGACGTATCTGGACAGCACTTCTCGCGCCACCTTCACCGCATTCTTTTTGTCATCGGATGCCTTTCCGACCATGCGCGCGTGCGACTTCTCGTTCTCATTGCAGACGTACTCGAGCATGTCGGTATCGGCCGCGAAGTCGACCTTCACATCGATCGTCACTGGCTTGTTGAACACAGTCGGGTCTTCGAATGTGGCCTTCAAGTCGATCTTCCCAAACGAGGTGCGGCGGTATCGTTCCACCACACGCAGCGCTTCGGTGTGCGGGTGGCCACCGAAATCGAGCCACGTCGCGTCCTTGAATCCTGCCGTTTCAACAACCAGCGTGTCGCCTTCCCACCGGCCGATCGAATAACCCATGAAGCTGGGATGCGGATCGGCCGGAAGAGTTCTGCCGTCCAGAAAGATCTGTCGATAGCTCAGATTCTCGTACAGGATGGCCATGACAGTGGAACTCTGGATGATGCGGGCCATACCCCCGGCACCGTAAATGACGCGATGACCCTGCGGCAGGCACTTGAACGTGGACGGATCGTCTTTTCCGAGATCCTCCATGCGTTGCTTGTAGACGGCGTCAGCGGCGGTCGTGATATCACCCGGCTTCAGATCGGCAAGAAGGTTGCCCGCATACGCGCCGCTATCGATGCGCCAGAGCCCGGAAAAGTCGGGGTGGCCGTCCGCCGTGCGAGGCGCGGGCGCTGAGAGATCCGGCTTCCCATCCGCTGTGCGCGGCATCCCCTTGGTCGGTTCCTTCAACCATTGAGCGGCAGCGGGCGTACCCATCGCACACGCAACGATCAGTGTCGCAAGGCAGCGTGTCATCGTTCTCTCCAGCGCCGGTAGCGGTATGCCACAATAGCACCACTTTCGATGCCGGTGCCGCGTTACGGATTGACGGTTCTGCGAGCTTTGCTTGTCGCACTCGCGACAAGCGGCACGCTCGCCGCCCAAACGGGTACAACGGGCTGGAGCACTCCGAGCGAACAGGAAATCAACCAAATCTATCCCGACGTCGATGCGCTCTATATCGATCTCCATCGCAATCCCGAGCTGGCGTTTCAGGAAGTGCAGACCGCGGCGAAACTCGCCGCACGCATGAAGGCACTCGGGTTCGATGTCACTACCGGCGTCGCGAAGACGGGCATCGTCGCCCTGCTCAGAAACGGAGCGGGACCGACCGTGATGCTGCGCACGGAACTCGATGCGCTACCGGTTGAAGAGAAGACTGGACTGCCGTTTGCCAGCACGGTCGTCGTCAAGAATGCCGCCGGACAGTCGACTCCTGTCATGCACGCGTGCGGTCACGACCTGCATATGGCCGCGTGGGCCGGGACCGCGCGGCTGATGGCGGAGCACCGCGACCGCTGGAGTGGCACGCTCATCATGGTCGGCCAGCCGGCTGAAGAAGGCCTCGGTGGCGCGCGTCAGATGTTGAGCGAGGGACTGTTCACTCGGTTCCCGCGACCAGACTTCGCGTTGTCACTGCATGACGACGACACGATGGCGGCGGGAACGATTGGCTACCATCCCGGATTCTTCCGGGCGATGTCGGACGGCGTGACCATCACTGTGTACGGTCGCGGCGGTCATGGCGCGATGCCGCACAATACCGTCGATCCAATCGTCCTCGCGTCGCGCATCGTGCTTTCGCTGCAGACGATCGTCTCACGCGAAAACAACCCGATCGATCCGGTCGTCATCACGGTTGGATCGATTCACGGCGGCACGCAGGCCAACGTGATCCCCGATGAAGTGCGGCTGCAGCTCTCGGTGCGCACCTACACGAACGAAGTGCGGGCACGCACGTTTGCGGCGATTCGACGAATCGCAAGCGGCGAAGCGACAGCGGCCGGAGCACCACGCGAGCCGCTGGTCGAAACGCCGGCGCGCGCGAATCCGCCGGTCTACAACGATCCGGCGCTGACGCTGCGACTGGCTGGCGCGTTGAAGAACGGGCTCGGCGAGGCGGCTGTCGTCGAGATGCCCGCAAAGATGACGTCGGAAGATTTCTCCGAGTACGGTCTCGCCGGCGTGCCCTCAGCCCTGTTACATGTCGGCGCCGTGCATCCGTCGAAGCTCGCCGCCGCGCGTCAGAGCGGCATCCCGGTGCCCGCGCCGCACTCTCCCGAGTGGGCGCCCGAGCGCGAGCCAACCCTGAAAGCCGCCATCCGCGCCGAGACTACGGCTCTGCTCGAATTGTTTCGAAAGCAGTAGACGGTCCGGATGAAGGCGGACGGTCCGGCTAAAGCCGGACACTACGTACTTCGTAAAGAGACATTCGGTACGGTTTATGGTCACATCGCACGGCAGAGTGCTGCAGACAACCCATCCCTTGCGCCCTCGCAGTCGCCCTGTCTCCTGGGCTCGTCGTCAGCCGACACGCGGCTGGCGTCTTCCGACCGCCGACGCACGCACACGCAAGCCGAAAGGCGCTCTCACTGTAGGAACTCGTCTGCGCCGTCTCCTGTGGTCGTGGTGGCCGTGGGCGCTCATTAGTGTGTGGGCGCTCATTTACGACCGGTGGTGGTGGGCCATCGGCACGGGGGCAGGCGCGCTCGTGACCTATCTCACGACGCCAGTGGCTCTGCCGCCGCGCTACGGTCTGTCCCACCAGTTCGACATCCAGTCGGACGAGTTCCTCGACACGATCGCCGGCGCCAGCAGCGCACCATTCGTCGCCGGCAACTCGGTCGAGCTGTTGAATAACGGCGACGCTTTTTATCCAAGGATGCTCGAGGCCATCGAGGGCGCCGAGGTTTCCATCACCATCGAGGCCTACATCTATTGGGCAGGTGAAGTCGGGCTTCGTTTCGCTCGCGCACTCGCCGCGCGCGCTCAGGACGGGGTGACTGTCAAGATCCTGCTCGATGCGATCGGGTCTGCGAGCATTGGTGGCGAGATCCTGAAGACGCTCGAAGACGGCGGGTGCCAGGTCGCCTGGTATAACCCGATTCACTGGTACACGCTCGGCCGCTTCAACAATCGCACGCACCGTAAGTCGCTGATCGTCGACGGGCGCGTCGCGTTCACCGGAGGTGCCGGCATCGCGGATCATTGGAAAGGCAATGCGCGGGGTCCACACGAGTGGCGCGACATGCAGGTTCGCGTCGAGGGTCCTGCGGTTACTCCCCTGCAGGCGGGGTTTGCCCACAACTGGCAGCAGACAACGGGTGAGCTGCTCAGCGGGGCGATCTACTACCCGTCGATCGAGCCGTGCGGGCGACTGAGCGCACAGACGCTCATGAGCTCACCCGAGTCGGGCGGTTCGACGGTTCGCATCATGTACTACCTGTCGATCGTCTGCGCGCGGAAGTCGATCTACATTGCGAACCCCTATTTCATCCCGGATGCCGTTGCGATCGAGACCCTGATCGACGCAAGGAAGCGCGGCATCGACGTTCGCATCATGGTGTCCGGCGACCGCAACGACAACTGGCTTGCGCGGCAGAACAGCGTCCGGCTCTTCGGCCCTCTCTTGAAAGCCGGCATCGAGATCTACGAATACGACCGCACGATGCTGCACCACAAGACGATGGTCGTTGACGGGGTGTGGCTGACCATCGGGACCACGAACTTCGACAATCGCTCGTTCGCGCACAACGAGGAGAGCAACGTCTGCGTCTTCGATCGCGCCCTGGCCACACAACTCGAGAAGATCTTCCTGGACGACATGGCGGTCTGCGAACACATCGAGCTTCGGAAATGGCAACACCGCGGTGCCTGGGCACGGATACAGGAGTTCATCGCGTCTTTGCTCGAAGAACAAGCCTGAAACCAGGCCTGAACCACTCATGAGCCTGATGTTATTTGTATCGCACTAATGTTAGAAATATCGCACGGCTAATCCGGTCCCTGCCTCGGCTCGCGGTTCCCGCCGCTCGAAGTGCTGCGGCGGACTCGAATTCGAACTACAGGTCCGGCTAGCGAATGCCGAGCCCCGAATCCCGGGTCCCGGATCTACAATCCCGCATGCTGTCACGACGAGCGGTTCTCCTGACCCCGGTGGCGCTCTTCGCCGCGCGTGCTGCGCTCGGAGCTGGAAAAATGACGCTGGCCATTCACCAGAACACATCCGCTGCCGCTGGTTATCGCGGCTCACTCGAAGGCTGGGCCCGCGCAGGCATCAAGCACGTCGAACTGACAAATGCGCTGCTTGACGAATTCCTCAAGTCCGATTCCCTTCAAGCTGCCCGCCGCGTGCTGACCGACCTTGGGCTCACGCCCGTCTCGTCTGCATGCGGTGTGTTCGGGCTATGGGAACCCAATCCCAAGCGCGCGGCGGCCCTTGATGCCTTCAAGAAACGTTGCGAACAATTCGCCGCCCTCGGGCTGACGCGAATCTACTCACCCACGCCGACCACCGAGAAATTCACGCCTGACGATTACACGCGCGGCGTCGCGAACATGCGCGAGAACGGGGATGTCGCGAAGCAGTTCGGGATGACCGTGATGGCCGAGGCCGTCCGGGCATCGACCTTCATCGCCAGTCTGCCGACGATGCTCAACATGATGAGAGAAGCCGCGCATCCCAACGTGGCGCCGCTGCTCGATTTCTATCACTTCTGGTCGGGACCCAATAAGCTCGAGGATCTCGATCTAATCAGACCAGGCGAGATCGGACACGTGCACTTCCAGGACGTGCCCAACATGCCGCGCGAGTTGCTCGACAACACGACCCGGCTGATTCCGGGCGAGGGCATCGCTCCACTCAACACGATGCTGCGCAAGCTGTCGGAAAAAGGATATGCCGGTCCGTTGTCGGTTGAATTGTTCCTGCCCCGCTTCCAGCAAGGCGATCCGTACGAGATCGCGCGAGAGATTCGACAGAAAGCGGAACCCGTCATGCGCCGGGCGCGCGTGATGTGACAGATGGTGACAGATGGAACCCGGCGAACAGCGCGGACAACCTGCCCCACAACCCGCCGCCGATTCATGCGCGGCCCGCGAAACAGTTCACACCTCGATTCAGCCGCACGGAAGGCCACCACCCATAACCGGCGGCTGCGTTGGGAAAGCCATTGGTATCGACGTTGCTGGCGAGAGCTTTGTCAAGTGATAACGCGAGGTCTGTCATGACAACTGCCTGGCCCTCCCTGCTCTGCCCCATCGACTTCTCCGAGCCGTCGCGATCGGCGCTGTGCTACGCCGCCGCGATTGCCGACCATTTCGGCGCCCGACTGACCGTGCTCTCGGTGGATGACCCACTGCTTGCCGAAGTGGCCACCAGTTCTGGACAAGCGACGTCGCTCGCTGACGCCACGCTCCAGGAGTTGAAGCGCTTTTGCCGCGAGACTCTCAGCGCCTGCGAGACCGGACCAAAGAGAGTCGAGTTCAAGGTCAGGACCGGAAAGCCGGCAACCGAGATCCTGCGCGAGGCCACAGAGTCACATGCCGAACTGATCGTGATGAGTTCGCACGGGCGTAGCGGCATGCGGAAGATGTTCTTCGGATCGACCACAGAGCGCGTTCTGCGCGAAACCTCGGTGCCCGTCTTCATCGCCCCGGACGCGAAGCCACCAGTCGCGTCATTGAGTGCAATCGCCAGTCACATCAACCGCGTCCTCACGCCCGTCGATTTGACGCCCGCCTCAGCGCATCAATTGACAGTGGCCGCAGGCCTGGCGGAGGCATTGTCCGTCCCGCTCATCGTGACGCATGTTCTGGAGCCGCTGTTCGTCCCGTACAGTGTCCGTCTGATCCTGCCAGGGGCGGAAGCCGCACGACGCGTCGATGCCGAAGAGAAAGTCTCACGCATCACGGCGACGATCAGATCTCGTGTAAAGGTGGAACCGATTGTCGTAACCGGTGACCCATCCGAAGAAATCATCACGCTCGCCGAGGCGCGTCAGGCCAAGATGATCGTGATGGGCCTGCATTCCTCCGGGATCCTTGGCCCTCGCATGGGTTCGGTCACGTATCGCGTGCTGTGTCGCACTCAGGCGCTCGTGTTGGCGTTGCCTCCCACGCCAACGCCTGCCAACCGAGCCCACGACCACATCGCGTCCGCCATCGTCACGGGTTGAACGCCGCAACCGTTCGCAGCACGGCGTCGGCGGGGCGAGACGCGTCCACGTGGTGCCAATCGATCACTCCAGGATCCTGGTCGCGCTGTCTGCGCACGACAGCCTCGTCTGCATCAGAAGGATCCGTGTGGCGCGACTGGATTCGCTCGATCAACGTCGCGTACGAGGCATCGAGCCAGACCCCGGTAAATGGCACCGAGAGATCGAAAGCTATGCGTTGAATCGCTTCACGATCGGCCCGTCGCGCAAAGACAGCATCAGCGACAACGCCGTAGCCGCCGCGAATGGCCTGCCGCGCACGCTCGGCGAGCGTCAGGTACACGCGCTGGGAGATCTCCGGCGTGTAGCCGTCGGGTCCCAGGTGTTGCAACCGCGGGACACCACACACCTCCTTGCGGATCTCGTCGCTGCGAAGAACGACGGCACCCGGCACCGCGCCGAGCGTCGGGGCGAGCGACATTGCCAGCACCGATTTACCTGAACCCGACAGCCCTCCGACGGCAATCAGCGATGGCCTCGGCGTTTGCAGCAGCCGCTCGGCCATCGCCAGGTACTCCCGCGCCATCCGCCGAGATTCTTCGATGCGCGCCGGGTCGGACTGAACGCGGCTCGCCGTGGCGCTGGTCATGGCTCGAACTGCGGCCCGGCACGACAGGAACAGCGGCATCAGCGCAACCCCATCCAGGTCATGGGTTGCAGTCAGATAGTCGTTCCATAGCGCGTTGGCATGTCGAGGCAGGTCACGCCGCCATAGATCCATGAGCAGGAAGGCCAAGTCGTACAGCACGTCGATGCAGGCGAGGCCGTCGTTGAACTCGATCGCGTCGAACAAGGTCGGTTGGCCGTCGAGCAACACGATGTTGCGAAGGTGGAGATCACCGTGACACTGTCGGACATGCCCCTTTTCGCGACGATCATCGAGTAACGAACCGCGTTGATCGGCCTCCGCGGACGCCGCCGACGTCCATCTATCGCACGCGAACGGGTCGAGGAGGCCCGCTCCGTACTCGCGAAGGCCGTCGGCAATCCCCTGGATGATACTGATCATTGCAACTTTGCCGCCGCGGTCACGATGGTGTTCTGCCGCGCGATGGAACTCGGCGATCGTGGCGGCGAGAGGCGTCATCAGCTCGAGGCCCAAGCGCCCACTGCCCGCCAATCGATCGAAAAGCGCCTCCTGGTCGAAGCGCTCCATCTCGATGACCCACTCCACCGGCGTCCCCGGGCCATTCAAGGCAAGCGAGCCGTCTGCTTGCCGCGTGATTGGCACAACGCCCCGATAAACAGACGGAGCCGTTCTTCGATTGAGGCGCACTTCCGCCTCGCACATCGCTTTACGACGTACCGTCGTCGAAAAATCGAGGTAATCGAATCTGACCGCGCGCTTCAGTTTCCAGGCTCGCGTACCGGCCAAAAACACGAGCGCCGTGTGCGTCTCGATCCGGTCGACCATCAGTCCACCGTGCGTGGACGGTGCGCTGAGGAAATCGATGACTGCCGCCTGGTCGTCGGTGATCATGGCTGCCCTCGACTCGAGCCCTCACTTCTCTTCCAAAACGAATGCCGAAGCATCAACCGGCGCACCGCTACTGCCGGGCCATCTCCTCAACAGCCGCGGTTGCACTGCGTGGCCGTGCACGTGCGCACCGCGAATTGCTTCACGGCAAACGCGGGATTATTCCCATGACCTAGCGGCAGAACGGCCGATGCACTCGAGCGCGAGGCGATTTTCCTTGTGAGAGTGGCACACCGCGCGCGGCTCAGCCTGGCATCGAAGATGCTCCCTCTGCGCATATCGGAGGTCATCATGGCTGCTTCGATACTGTTGGTTCTCCCGGCATTGGCGCTTACAGTCAGCCTCGCCGACGCGCGACCGTACATCTTCACTCCTCACCGACAAGACATCGCCGACCAGCAAGCCGTCGCCGACTTCACGACAGCCGTGAGACAGTACGCCGAACTTCGCCGGTTGCTCGAAAGTCCTATGTCCAGGCTGACGCTGTGGGCCGAACCGGAACAAGCAGCACGGGCGCGGCGCGCGCATCGTGGCGCGATCCTGGAAGCTCACGGCACCGTGCAACGCGGTCACGTCTTCACGCCTCTTGTGGCCGCCTACTTCCGTCGTGAGATCGAGTTCGCAGGCCGCAGTGCGGGCACGCCGGCGGCCGTCAGGTGGCCGGCGGTGTTGATGGCACTTCCTGAATTGCCGACGGAACTCGAGTATCGAGTCGCTGGCCGTGATCTGATTCTTCTTGACCCTGAGATCCATTTCGTCTTCGACATCCTCGAAGCGGCATTTCCACCCGAGTGGGCGGAGCCGGGATACGGGGTCGACGAGTCCGAAACGTGTGCGCCCGAGCAACCGCCGGTCGTCGAAGGAACCCCCTGTGACGCCCACAGCGAACTGGAAATCTGTTGGAGCTAGCGCCGTTCGCAATTGCGTAGAGGCGGGTTTTTAGACCCGCCTTGATCAATCAGCCAGCTTAAACGGCTTCAGCCCCTGCGTTCGGTACGACGTAGAGCAGTTTTCCCAGGTCATTCGCGACGGTATATCGCGAGTGACTCCAAAGGCTGAGGTGGGACGAGTTCCCACAGGCGCGGAAAACTTCCCACCTCAAACACGATCCTGGGCGGAATTCCTCAAAAATCCACGCAGATTTGGAATTGCGCAGGCCTGGTGAGGGTGGCAGCGGAATTGCCCATCTCTCAAGCGGAGGACGCAATGTTACCTAGCTGCCGCACACTCGATGGGTTCGCACGTAAGTCGAACGAGAGGGACGGAATAGCCCTTCAGACGCTCGACGCGGGCGTCGCTCTGACCGTGAAAACCCGCCGTTCATCCTACCGACTCGTTGTGCTCGATAGCGCGCGGCAGTTGGTGCTCGCGGAGGGCGGGATCTTTCTGGAGCCGACCGTGGTGCGAGTCTCGGGGGCGACGTTCGGAGGCAGCACGTTGAAGGTCGGCTGGATCCTCGTCGGTCTTCGCGTGGAATTCGGCCTCGGCGCCAGGCAGATCACCTCTTCACCGGTGCAGTCAGTGGTGATCGAAAGCCCCACCCCGCTCGGAGCTCACGAGGAGCGCGCAGCGTAGCGTGAGGGGTCAGACCCCTTGAGTCCCCCAGTATCAAGGGGTCTGACCCCAAGCTCTACATCTCCACCTGGACACCCAGTTCCACGACGCGTTCCGGTGGCAGACGGAAGAACGCCGTGGCGCGCACGGCGTTGCGCGCCATCAGCACAAAGAGTTTCTCCCGCCACGTTGCCATACCTTGCTTCGCGGTGACGATGATCGTCTCGCGCCCAAGGAAGAACGTCACATCGTCGAGATCGATGTGGAGGCCTTGTTGCCGCGCCAGCAAGAGCGCATCCGGCACGTTCGGATCGTCCATGAATCCATACAGCACACGGACATTGAACATCGAGTAAGCCAGTGGCTGGACCGAGACGCGCTGCGAGACAGGCACGTGTGGGACCTGCGCAGTGGCGACGGTCAAGACGACCACATGGTCGTGAAGAACTTTGTTATAGCGGAGATTGTGTGCGAGTGCCGGCGGCGTGCCGGTCGGTTGCGCCGTCATGAAAACGGCTGTTCCCGGAACGCGAACAGGCTGGACCGCGTCGACAGTGGCCATGAATTCCTCGAGAGGAATCGCCCGCGCTGTCAGTCTTTCGGCCATCAGCCGCCGCCCGGTCTTCCACGTCGTCATCAGGATGAAGACAGCGCTCGCAACCGCCAGCGTCACCCAGCCGCCCTGAAGAACCTTCAACGCGTTGGCGCCGAAGAATGCGAGGTCGACCGCGAGGAAGAGAGCCATGACCGACAAGGCCGTCGCCTTTGGCCAGAGCCAGCGCTCGGTCATCACGACATACAGCAGCAACACCGTGATGACCATCGTGAGAGTCACGGCAATCCCGTAGGCCGCAGCAAGATCGCTCGAGGAGCCGAAACCGATCACGATGAACACGCAGGCGAACATCAGGGCCCAGTTCACCTGCGGCACGTAGATCTGACCAATGTCCTGCGCTGAGGTGTGTTCGACATCGAGCCGCGGCGCCAATCCAAGCTGTATCGCTTGCCGGGTAATCGAGAACGCTCCGGAGATGAGCGCCTGAGAAGCGATGATCGCGGCCACCGTGGCGATGACGACCAGCGGCAAGAGCGCCCACGTCGGAGCGAGCTCAAAGAACGGATGCCGTGTCTTGTCGTTCAGCAGGAGCAGTGCGCCTTGCCCGAGGTAGTTCAACAACAATGACGGGAGCACCAACGTGAACCACGCCAGTCGAATTGGCTCCTTCCCGAAGTGCCCCATGTCGGCATACAGCGCCTCGCCACCGGTAACCACGAGGAAAACCGCTCCAAGTACCGCAAAACCTGTCAGGCCATTGGCGCTGAAGAACGTGACGGCATGACGCGGATCGAACGCGGTCAACACGACCGGCTCACGCACGATCCAACCGATCCCGAGCATCGCGATCGTCATGAACCAGACGATGACAATGGGACCGAAGAGACCCCCGACACGGTGTGTGCCGTACTTCTGGATGACGAACAAACCGACGAGGATCAGCACCGTGACGGGCACGACGTACGGGCGAAACAGCGGCGTCGCTACCTCGAGTCCCTCGACCGCGCTGAGCACTGAAATGGCCGGCGTGATCATCCCATCGCCATACAGCAGCGCCGTGCCAAAGATGCCCAACGCAATGAGGACCGGGCGGCCGACCGCGAGCCTGGCAGAGAGGCCGCGCTCTCCTTTCAACCCTGGAACCAGGGCGGTGAGAGCGAGGATGCCTCCTTCGCCCTGGTTGTCGGCGCGCATCACGATGACAACGTACTTGACCGAGATGACCAGGACCAGCGCGTAAATGATCAGCGACAGCACGCCGAGGACGTTCTCATGCGTGGGAGGAACCGGATGCGACCCGAAGAAGCATTCGCGCATCGCGTACAACGGGCTCGTTCCGATGTCGCCATAGACGACACCCAGCGCTGTCAACGTCAGGGGCAACAGGCGGCTGCGAGAGCCGGAGGCGTGAGCGGTGAACCGTGAGTCCGTGGGCGCCGAAGCGGATAACGAATTGGGCAACTATCTGCATTATCGGGCGACGTTCGCCTCGCCAACGACAGGCAGGGCCTGTACTTATGAACTTTTTACGACTTTCTACGAGGCGCGATGGCAACCACGTCCGTGGGTGCGCGGAAGAAGTGTTCCAGCCTGCGTCCGAGCTGACGCTCACGCCGGCGTTCCACGACCCAGGTGCACGCCGGGGCTGCAAGAAAAATGACCATGCTGAACCAATAGCCGAGCGAATGCAGCAACCCGAGAATCAGGCCAGTCACAGCAATTCCAAGTGCAACGACGCCGCAGCGGACGACGAGGAGTTGCCGGAAGACGCGCACCTGCTCGAGCGTCAGACGCTCCGCCATGATTGCGCTGAGCTGTTCTGCGGAAACGTCGCTCGGAATGAATTGCATAACTAACATGACCGTAGCGCCGCGTCCGCTAAAGAAGGCGTAAAGAGTCCATAAGAAACTCATGGCGGCCGTCCGCGGCAGGTGCGGAATGGCACAATGGATCAGCATGCCGAGGGTTCGGCCGCTTCCGACTCGCGCCTTCGCTGTCCTGCTCGGCGGCGTGGCCGCGATAGGTGTAGTCGTCATCGGGTTACGAGCGCTTCCTGAGGTCAGTCCCACCACGATAGCGTTGGCGCTGCTGCTGGTGGTGCTGGCGACAGCAACCTTCGGACGCTTGTGGATTGCCACGGTCACAGCAATCACCGCCACGGTCGCGTTCAACTTCTTCTTCCTGCCACCGCTTGGCACGTTGACGATTGCCGACGCGCAGAACTGGATCGCGCTCTTCGCGTTCCTGGTCGTCGCTGTCATTGGCAGCAATCTCTCGGCGGCGGTGCAAGCCCGCGCGCGCGAGGCGATCGCCCGCCGCAATGAAGTCACTCGACTTTTCGATCTGACGCGGGACGTGCTTCTGACAACGGAAACCACCGGGGCCATCGAGGCACTGGCACGACACGTGGCCCGTCGATTCGAGCTATCGCAAGTGGCCATCTGCCTCCCGGTTGACCAGGGCTGGCGCAAGCACCAGGGCGGCAGCGAAGACGTCGCCATCGACGATGACGCCTTGAACATAGCGCTCGCCAAGGCACGTGGCGTCGTCGAATTCGATGCCCGACAACGCGCGTACGGCGGGCACATGCGTGTGGGACCAGAAGAGGATGTGTCGATTGTCCCCCTGCGTCATGGAACGAAAGCCGTCGGGTTACTCGCCGCTTCGTCATCGACGCTCGATATCGGGGCACTCGATGCGGTCGCCGGCGTGGTGGCGATTGCGATTGAACGCGCGCAATTCCTCGCAGAGCGGGACGCCGCGGAGCTCGTGAAGCAGAAAGCGGATCTGGCCGCCACGCTGCTGGCGTCGCTCAGTCACGATCTGCGCACGCCGCTCACCGCGATCCGGGTCGCCGTCGAGAACCTGCGCGGCGACCTGTCGCCTGACGATCGCCGCGAGCAGGCTCGCGCAGCCACCTCGGAGCTCGGCAGGCTCACCCTCCTGTTCCAGGACATTCTCGACATGGCCAGGATCGATGCCGCCGCCATCCGTATCGACCGCGATTGGGTCACGGCAGAGGATGTCGTCGACGCCGCGATCGCGCACGTCCGACATCTGCTCGAGGAACGGTCCATACGCGTGGAGGCGCCGAGCGATTTGGAAGTTGAAATCGATCCGCGGCTGGCGTCAGGAGCGCTCTCGCACATCCTCGAGAACGCAGCGCAGTACTCGCCCTCGGACCGCGAGATCGTAGTGGAGGCGCGCGTGGAGCACGACGGCCTGCACGTGTCCGTCACCGATCACGGCCCTGGTCTCGACTCCGGTGAGCTCGAGCATTTATTTGAGCGCTTCTACCGCGGACACACCGCACGTCAGACGACGTTCGGGACCGGCATGGGACTCTCGATCACTCGTGGACTGCTGGCTGCGGCCGGCGGCCGTGTGTGGGCGGAAAACGTCCCCGCAGGCGGCGCACGATTCTCGATCGTGGTGCCCGGCGGTGTCCGCCCGGCACCAGTGCCGCAATAATGGCCTCCCGTATCTTGATCGTGGACGACGAGCCGAACATCCTCGGCACGGTAGCCCCGCTGCTGCGCGCGCGTGGATATGACGTCTTGTCCGCCATGAGCGGACGAGCCGGGCTGGATGCGGTGGATCGCGATAAACCGGACTTGATCGTCCTCGACCTGGGCCTGCCCGACATGGATGGTGTCGACGTTTGCCGGGAGATGCGGCAGTCGACCGCTGTGCCAATCGTGGTGCTGTCCGCTCGAGGAGCCGAGGGTGACAAGGTCAAAGCGCTCGATGCCGGTGCCGATGACTACGTCACCAAGCCGTTTGGCGCTGAAGAGTTGCTCGCCCGCATTCGCGCAGCGCTCAGGCGAGTCGACAGTCCGTCTCCTTCCACGGAACCGATCGTGCGCGGTGGCCTGGTGATCGACCGCGAACGCTTCCGGGTCCTTCGAGACGGGGAGGAAGTTCGGCTGACGCCCAAGGAATTCGAGTTACTCATCTACCTCGCTCAGCATCCCGGTCGCGTGCTCACGCACCGCGTAATTCTCAAAGCGATCTGGGGGCCACACGCCGCCAGCCAACCGGAACATCTACGGGTGCTGATCGGTTCGCTGCGCAAGAAGATCGAGCCGAATCCGTCGGCGCCGAAGTACATCCTCACTGAGCCGTGGGTCGGTTATCGCTTCGCAGACGTGTAGCCTTACTTTTTCATCGGCCGTTCGCGATCGAGGGCGAGGTTCAGCTCGAGCACGTTGACGCGTGCTTCCCCGAGAAAGCCAAGTTGACGCCCTTCAGTGTGCGTCCTCACGAGCTGCCGCAGATCGGCTTCCGACATCCCGCGCTCCCGCGCCACGCGCGGGACCTGGAAGTCGGCGGCCGCTGGGGACAAATGTGGATCGAATCCCGAGGCCGACGCGGTCACGAGATCGATCGGCACTGGAGCGGTCGGATTTTCCTTTCGCGCTGCTTCGACATTCGCGGTCACGGCGTCGATCAACTTCTTGTTCGTGGGGCCGTACTGACTCCCCCCGGAGTTCGATGCGTCATATGGCACGGCAGTCGCCGAGGGACGCGATCGGAAATAGCCCTCTGATGAGAACCCCTGGCCGATGATCCGTGAGCCCACGATCCTGCCGTCACGCTCGATCAACTGCCCGTTGGCCTGATCAGGGAACAGCACCTGCGCGAGGCCGGTGACCACTAACGGATAGATCAGTCCAAGAATGACGGTGGTCACGATCGTCATCAAGGTCGCGACGACGAGATTGTGCGTAAGGTTCATGGGCCCTCTTTCGGAGTTGGCGGTTGGGCGTTTGTCAGGTCAATCCCAGAGCAGTGATCACCACGTCAATGGCCTTGATACCGATGAACGGCACGATGATGCCCCCCACCCCGTAGATCAGTAGGTTGCTCCGCAGTAACGCGGCCGCGCCAATCGGGCGATATTTGATGCCGCGCAGCGCCAGTGGCACGAGGACGACGATGATGATCGCGTTGAAGATTACGGCCGACAGAATCGCCGATTGCGGCGTCTTCAACCCCATGACGTTCAACGCGTTCAGCATCGGAAACGTCGCCACGAACATGGCCGGAATGATCGCGAAGTACTTCGCCACGTCGTTGGCGATCGAAAACGTCGTCAAGGCTCCGCGCGTGATGAGTAACTGTTTGCCAATCTCGACGATCTCGATGAGCTTCGTTGGGTTCGAGTCGAGATCGACCATGTTGCCCGCTTCCTTCGCGGCCTGCGTGCCGGTGTTCATGGCCACACCGACATCCGCCTGAGCCAGCGCCGGCGCGTCGTTGGTACCGTCGCCCGTCATGGCCACGAGTTTGCCGTCGGCCTGCTCACGCTTGATCAGCGCCATCTTGTCTTCCGGGGTCGCCTGCGCGAGGAAGTCATCAACACCCGCCTCGGAAGCGATCGCGGCTGCCGTAAGAGGGTTGTCGCCGGTAATCATCACGGTCTTGATGCCCATGGCGCGCAGATGAGCGAACCGATCGCGGATCCCGCCCTTGACGATGTCTTTCAAGTGGATCACGCCGAGGATCTGCCGGCCCTCCGCTACCACCAGCGGCGTACCGCCCGCGCGCGAAATTCGCTGGACCATCGGGGCCAATGCGTCCGGGATCGTGCCACCCTTCGACACGACCCACTTCTCGATCGCGTCAGCAGCGCCCTTGCGAATCTCGCGGACATCGGCAACGAACCGTCCCGATCTGCCGCCCGCGGCGACGAGCGCTGGCTTCGCCGCCAGGAGGTCCACACCCGACATCCGGGTCTGCGCGGTAAACGGGACGAAAGTCGCCTGCAGCTCCGAGAGATCGCGGGCTCGAAGGCGGTACTTCTCCTTGGCGAACACGACGATCGATCGCCCCTCGGGCGTTTCGTCAGGCAGTGAGGCGAGTTGCGCCGCGTCGGCGAACGTCGGCTCACTCACGCCCGGCAGCGGCACGAATGCCGTCGCCTGCCGATTGCCCAGAGTTATCGTGCCCGTCTTGTCGAGTAGTAACGTGTGCACGTCACCCGCCGCCTCTACGGCACGGCCCGACATCGCCAGCACGTTGTGCTGAACGAGACGATCCATCCCGGCAATCCCGATGGCAGACAACAATCCGCCGATCGTCGTTGGAATGAGGCACACCAGGAGCGAGATCAAAACGAACAGCGACTGCGGCGACCCCGAATACATGGCGAACGGCTGAAGCGTCCCCACCGCGATGAGGAAGACAATCGTCAGCCCGGCGAGCAGGATATTCAGCGCGATCTCATTCGGGGTCTTCTGGCGCTTGGCGCCCTCGACCAGGGCAATCATCCGGTCGAGAAAGGTCTCACCAGGATTCGCCGTCACCTGGACGCGGATCCAGTCCGTCAGCACGCGCGTGCCCCCCGTGACGGCCGATCGATCGCCTCCCGATTCGCGAATGACTGGTGCAGACTCTCCCGTGATTGCACTCTCATCCACCGAGGCGACGCCCTCGACGATCTCGCCATCAGCTGGAATTACTTCGCCGGCGACCACCTGGACGGTGTCTCCTTTTCTCAGCGCTGGCGCCGGCACAGTGTCATACCCACCGCCTGGGCGCTCGCGCCTCGCCACCGTTTCTGTCTTCGCTTTGCGCAGGGTGTCGGCCTGCGCTTTGCCGCGCCCTTCGGCCATAGCCTCGGCAAAATTCGCAAAGAGGACGGTCAACCAGAGCCAAAGCGTGATCTGGAACTCAAAAGCAAGGCCCGAGCGCCCTGCGGTCGCGTCCTGCAGCAACCGCCACGTCGTCAGCACGCTGCCGACCTCGACGACGAACATCACAGGATTTCTCGCCATCGTCCGCGGATGCAGCTTCCGCAACGAATCCCATAGTGCGCGGCGCACGATCTGCGGATTCCAGATGGAGACCGCGTTCGCAGGACCTTGAGTCATTAGAAGACCAGCCCGTTGCTCATCAGGAAGTGTTCGACGATCGGGCCGAGGCTCAGTGCCGGAAAGAATGTCAGCGCGCCGACGATGACGATCACGCCCACCAGCAGGCTCGAGAAGAGCGGCGTGGTGACCGGGAACGTCCCGACCGAGGGTGGAATCAGCTTCTTACGACTGAGGCTGCCAGCGATTGCCAGCGGCGGAATGAGCATGAAGAAGCGGCCGAACAGCATGGTCAGGCCGAGCGTCGTGTTGTACCACTTCGTGTCGACGTTGATGCCGCCGAATGCCGAGCCATTGTTCGCGGCCGCCGAGGAATAGGCGTAGAGCATCTCCGACAAACCGTGCGGACCGTGATTGGCAATGCTCGACGTGCCGAAGTCAGGCGAGACCGACGAGATCGCCGTGAACGTCAGAATCATGAGCGAGAAGATCAACACCGTGAGCATGGCCATCTGCACTTCGAAGGCCTGGATCTTCTTCCCGAGGTACTCCGGCGTGCGACCAACCATCAAACCGGCGATGAACACCGCGAGGATGATGTAGACGAGAATTCCGTACATCCCGGCTCCGACGCCGCCAAAGACGACCTCGCTCAACTGGATGTTAGCCAGCGGTACCAGACCTCCGAGCGGTGTGAACGAGTCGTGCCATCCATTGACCGCCCCACAACTCGCATCTGTCGTGACGGTCGCGAACAGGGCGGTGTTAGCGATCCCGAATCGGACCTCCTTCCCTTCCATGTTTCCGCCGGGCGCCAACTCGTTCGCCACCTGATCGGCTCCGGCTTTGGTCAGCATGGGATTGCCACGCGCTTCGGCCCAGTACGCCACCGTCACGCCGCAGAGAAAGAGGAACGCCATCGCCGCCCACACTGCCCACCCGTGCCGCCGCGAACCGGTCAGCGAGCCAAGCGTATAGGTCAGACCCGACGAGATCGCGAAGATGCCGAACATCGCGAAGAAGTTCGATAGCGGCGTCGGGTTTTCGAACGGATGCGCACTGTTCGCGTTGAAGAAGCCTCCGCCATTGGTGCCGAACTGCTTGATGACCTCCTGCGAGGCCACTGGGCCCTGTGCGATCAGCTGCTTCGCGCCTTCGATCGTCTGCGCGGTGTCGTACGGCTTCAGGTTCTGAACCACGCCCTGCGACACGAGGAAGAGTGCACCCGCGATCGCAATCGGCAGCAAGACCCAGAGCGTCGCGCGCACCATGTCCACCCAGAAATTGCCGATGGTCTCTTTCTCCTTCTGCGCGATGCCGCGGATGAACGCGATGGCCACGGCAATACCCGCTGCGGCCGACACGAAGTTCTGGTAGCCAAGGCCCGCCATCTGCGTGAGATAACTCATGGTGGACTCACCGCTGTAGGCCTGCCAGTTCGTGTTGGTCGTGAAGGAGGCGGACGTGTTGAACGCAAGGTCCGGCGCAACGCCGGCAAATCCCTGCGGGTTGAATGGCAACGCTGCCTGCAGTCGTTGCATGACATACAGCACCAGCATCGAGACCACGCTGAACAGCAGACTCGAGACGGCGTACTCCGTCCAGCGCATCTCGTGCGTCTCGGTCACGCCCGTCAATCGGTAGACAAGCCGCTCGAGCGGCCGCATCACAGGATCCAGCCACGTCCGGCGCCGGGTGAAGACGCATGCCATGTAGCTGCCGAGCGGCATCGTCACGAGAAACACTGCGAGCAGGAAAAACAGAATCTGCAGCCAGCCGTTGAGAGTCATGTCAGAACTTCTCCGGCCTCAACAACGCCACGACCAGGTAGCCAAGCAGCAGGATGCTGGCAATCAAACCCATGATGGAATCGGCGCCCACGTGGCCGCTCACTCCATCAGCCGTTCGCACACGGCGACGTAGCCAATGCCCAAGGCGAAGAAGACGATGGTCAGACCAACGAAGATCACATCGAGCACGTGACACCTCGCAGGGGCGGCTTCACCCGCTCATGCTGGCAAAGACGAACATGAGGGCAAACAGCGCCCCGATGATCCAGCCAGCGAGGAACCACGGCCACACCGGAGCGTGAAGGTACGGCCCGTGGAGATCGCTGTTTGCATCCTGAGCCATCTTTCCTCACCCCCGATTCAACGTTACCGGCCGAACGGCTAAAGGACTCGGCAAAAAGTCATAAAGAGTTCGTAAGGTCGTCGCCGCGCTTCAACTATCGCGCGTAGGATGAGGTGATGCCGCCGAGAGCTCGGCCGAGCGGAGAGCAGCTGCTCGCAAAGCTGCACGCCGATTCGAAAGTGCGCCTCCGCATCTACATCGGCGCCGCACCCGGAGTCGGCAAGACCTACTCGATGCTGGAAGACGCGCACGCGTTTCGGCGTGAAGGCGTCGACGTCGT
The DNA here is from genome assembly GCA_035649635.1 of Vicinamibacterales bacterium. Classification (GTDB taxonomy): domain Bacteria; phylum Acidobacteriota; class Vicinamibacteria; order Vicinamibacterales; family UBA2999; genus Gp6-AA40. The sequence continues at coordinate 25,531 of DASRJE010000062.1, forward strand.
AGTCGGATTCGTCGAGACCTACGGCCGCGCCGACACCGATGCCAAGATCGGCGATCTCGAAATCGTGCCGCGACGACGAATCGAATACCGCGGCGTCGTGCTCGAAGAGATGGATCTCGATGCCATCGTGAAACGCCGTCCGCAGTTGTGCGTCGTGGACGAACTCGCGCACACCAACGTCCCCGGAAGCAAACACGAGAAGCGCTACCAGGACGTGCTCGCCATTCTCGATGCCGGCATCGGTGTACTCACGGCTGTCAACATCCAGCATCTCGAGACGCTCAACGATGCCGTCGGTCGCGTCACCGGCGTCAGAGTCCGCGAAACCGTTCCCGACACGTTTCTCGATCGTGCCGATGAAGTCGTGAACGTCGACGTGACGGTGCAGGAACTGCAAAGCCGGTTGCGGCAGGGCAAAGTCTACAAGCCCGAGAAGATCGAACAGGCCCTCAGCAACTTCTTTCGCGAAACGAATCTCTCCACTCTTCGTGAACTGGCATTGCGCGCCGTCGCTGATGAAGTCGGCGAGAAGGCGGCCTCACACCGGCAGCGTGAAGGACTGGAGCCGGCGCTCATTCCCGAACGCGTGATGGTCTGTATGAGCTCGAACGCCGATGCTCCGCGCGTGATTCGCATCGGCGCGCGCATCGCTGGCCGCCTCGGCGCGCGCTGGTATGCGGTCTACGTCGAAACGCCGCGCGAGGCGCCCGGCAGGATCACACCCGCCGATCGAGACGCGCTGCAGCGCAACATCGCGTTGGCCGAAAGCCTCGGCGCCACTGTCGTCCGCGTCAAGGCCGATCGCACGCCTGATGGGCTGATCGAGTTCGCCAAGCGGGAAGGAATCACACACGTGATCTTCGGCCAAACTGCGCGCAGCCGGTGGGAGATCCTGCTCAAGGGCTCCACACTCAACCGCTTCCTCGAAGAAGTGCGCGACGCGGCTATTCAAGTGGTGCCGCTTGGCGAAGGAATGTGACAGGCTCCACGGAGAACAGGCCTGACGCATAATTCGCTTCTTATGCCCTTCGCGAATTGGAACAAGCTTCTCTACGGAATCGAACGAGGCGAGTGCATCCTCTTCCTGGGCCCGGACCTTCCTGTCGACGCCCCTGGTGCTCCGCGACAGGTTCCCGCCCAGTCACTCGCCGCTCGATTGCTCGAAGCGCTGAGCGATGACGGACCGAGCGGCCTCGATCCGGCATCCAGCGATTTGGCCTGGATCGCCCAGCGGTTTGTTGTTCGCGAAGACGAGCTCGCGCTGGAAATGCATCTCGGCGAGTGGCACCGTGAATGGCTGGAACGACCGTCAACCCTCCACGACGCGCTCGCCGAGCTGCCCTTGCGGCTGATTGTCACGTGCGGACTCGACCCGCTGATGGAAACTGCGCTGCGACGCGCTGGCAAGACGCCGTCGGTCGAACGCTATCATTACCGCGGCAGGAACGAGGAACTGCTTCCGGAAGCATCGGTCGACGCCCCGCTGCTCTTTCACTTGTACGGGCGGGTCGATGAGCCCCCTTCGGTGGTCCTGACCGAGTTACAGCTGCTCGACTTCCTGGCGCACCTGATCGCGCACGATCCGCCGCTGCCCAATGACTTGAAT
>DASRJE010000063.1:0-18950 GCA_035649635.1 Vicinamibacterales bacterium
CTGGCATCTCGAGCAGTTTGCGGGCTTCGTCAAGAAGATGGCGGAGACGCCAGACGGTCAGGGATCGCTGCTCGATCACTCGATCTTCATGTACGGATCGAACATGAGCAACAGCGATCGACACGACAACTACCCGGAGCCGAACATCGTGGTCGGCGGCGGCAACGGCAAGATGAGGCTCGGCGGCCAGCATCTCGTGCTGCCGGAGCGCACGCCGATCGCGAATCTCCACCTGACGCTGCTTCAGAAGGTCGGCGTGGAACGCGACACGTTCGGCGACAGCACGGGCACGATCGCGGACGTCTGAAGGTGATGGCGGTGTCGCTGAGTCGCAGGGATGTGTTGAAGGGCGCTCTTGGCGTGTTCGCCACGTGGACGTCCTCCCGTGTTCTCTGCGCGCAACAGGCATTCGGGGGCGTTCGTCGCTTGACGGACCAGATGACGGTGGTGGATGGAGGCGGAAGCAACGTCCTGGCTTTCTTCACCGGTGAAGGCGTTGTGCTGGTGGACGGCGGCGCGCCGAAGTCGTTCGACACGATCATGGCGTCGCTTGGCGCGAACGCCAAGGTCAACACGCTCTTCAACACTCACCATCACGTCGATCAGACCGGCAACAATGAAATGTTCTCGACGGGGGCCCAAGGAACGCCGCTAAGGCGTTCCGGTAGAACGGCGATCATTTCGCACAAGCGCACCCTGGAGTGGATGTCGGCCGACCATTGGATTCAGGCTGACGATCGCTATGAAAAGGCCCGCCCGAAAGGGGCCCGTCCCACGGAGACGTTTCTCACCACTGATTCGCTGAAAACGGGAGGCGAGCAGATCGACTTCGGCTACCTGCCCCTGGCCCACACAAACGGCGATATCTACGTGCACTTCAGGAATGCGAACGTTCTTGCGGTGGGCGACGTGGCGTCGCCGCTGCGCGATCCCGCGCTCGACTACGTGACCGGAGCGTGGATCGGAGGCCGCGTGGATGCGATGGATTCCCTCCTGACGCTCGCGAATGAGCAGACGCGAATCGTGCCGGCATACGGGCCCGTCCTGTCGAAGGCGGAATTCAAGGCGGAGCGGGACGTGATGGAAGAGGTTCGGAAGCGCCTGTTCGATCAGGTTCGGGAAGGCGACAGCCCCAAAAACATGCTGGAGCGTGGCGTTCTGAAGGGCCTCGCGCGCACCTGGAACGATCCCTACAAGTTCCTGTATGACGCGGCCAAGGGTTTGTGGGCGCACCACGACAAGCTGGGCCCCAATGTCGTGTAGGAGAGACAGCGTGAAGCGTTTCGCCCTCGCTTGTTTCTGCATGCTTGCTGCCGTTGGGCCGGCCCTTGGTCAGTCCACGAGTTCCCTTGCCGATCTCATTCAAGCCGGAAACCGGAAGGCGGCGCTCGACAGGATCCGCACCGGAGCGGACGTCAACGAAGCGCAGCCAGACGGCACTCGCCCAATCCACTGGGCGGTCTATAAGGTGGACTACGAGCTGATCGCGGCGTTGAGCGCGAAGAAGGCGACGGTAGACGTCGTCAATGAGTTCGGTTCCACCCCGCTTGCCGAAGCGGTCAAGCTGGCCGACGCCCGGATGGTGAAGATGCTGCTTGATGCCGGCGCGGGAGTCGATCGTGCGGATGAGAACGGCCAGACCGCTTTGATGCTGGCGATCAAAACGGAGGAGCTGCCCATCGTCGAGATGCTGGTCAAAGCCGGCGCCAACGTCAATGCGGTCGAGGAGTTTCAACACCAGACGCCGTTGATGTGGGCTGTCACCGCATCGAAACACCCGGCCGAGATGACGAAGCTGCTGCTGTCCAAAGGCGCCAACGTCAAGGCTCGCGCTCTATATACGGACTGGCCGAACCAGCTGTCGTCGGAACCTCGCGGTCAGTACCGTCCCGTCGGCGGACTGACAGCCCTGCTGTATGCCTCTCGCAATGGCTGCGCTGACTGCGTGACGGCGCTCATCGGCGCCGGCGCCGACGTCAATGTGCCGACGCCGGAAGGCGTCACGCCGCTGATGGTCAGCCTCGATAACGATCACAACGACGTGGCCACACTGCTGTTGGATCGTGGCGCGAATCCGCATGTCGCGGATTGGTGGGGACGCACAGCGCTCTGGATCGTCATCGATAGAAAGGAAGCCCTGAGCGGTGGTGGGCGAGGTGGGCGCGGAGCGGCCGCAACCCCTCGCGGCTCGGGTCCGGCTGGTGCTCACATGGACATCATCAACAGGCTGCTGGCCGCAGATGTCGACGTGAATGCCGAGCTGAACATGCATCGCCCCAGCCGCGGCGGCAACAGCGGACGCTTTGCCGACCGGCAATTGGGCACGGGATGCACGGCGCTCTATCGCGCAACCGAGGGCGGCGACATGGACGTCATTCGATCGCTGCTGGCCAAGGGCGCCAACCCGAACATCAACGACATGGGCTTCACGCCATTCCTGGTGGCGGCAGGCGTTGCGCCGGGTGCTGGTGGAGGCAGCACTGCGCCCGACACCACGCTTCTGGATTTGATGATCCAACACGGCGCCAATGTGAATACTCAGGTCACCGGCACGAGGTCCTACTCCAGGCGGATTTCCTATAATCCGCCTCCAAACAAAGAAGGGATGTCGGCTCTTCACGGAGCCGTCCAGGCGGGCCGCACGGACCTGGTTCGGTACCTTCTGGAGAAGGGAGCCACGCCCGAACTCGTCGATGCCAACGGCAAGAAGCCGATCGATCTGCTCGATATCGAGGCTGCTGGGGGCAGCGCCGGCGGAGCACGAGGCCGAGGCGGAGTTCCGGCGCCCGGTGCGGCAGTGCCTGATACTGCGGGGCGCGGAGCCGGAATTCGCGGCGGCGCTGTCGGAGCCGTCACCCCCGAGACTGCAGCCGAGATTCGCGCGTTGCTGCGGGACGCAGCCTCAAAGAACTAGAGTCCCCTGGATCCATGATTCCTAGGATAAGTGGAGTCATTGACCGTGCACCTGCTGAACGCGAAGACCGAATCGCCACATGCTGTCGAGGATCTCGTCAGCTGTCTTCACCCATTTGAACGGCGCGCCCCGTTCGTTGTGCGCCTCGCACTGGGGCCACACGCCTTCGTCCGCAGCACCTGAATCAACGCAGCCACGTATCGCGAGCGCTCCGCGAGAAGGAAGCCGCGTACGACGTCAAGGCGCTCGATAAGACCGGCACACCTACTGGATGCCGGTCCCTTCGACAACGCTCACCTCGACACGCATTCCGCGGAATGACGAAGCCGGTCCGATGAACGTGCCCCACAGGGGCAACGCGTTCCGTTGGTCCCAGGCCACCGCCACACGAATAAGGCTGCGGTTTCCCACGATGCTGTTGGTGGGGTCGAAGTCGACCCATCCCGCGCCCGGCAAATACGTCTGCATCCAGCCGTGCGTCGCGCCCCCACTGACGGGGGCGCCTGAGTTCACCTCTGGCAGGAAGATATAACCGCTGACGAAGCGAGCCGCGAGTCCGAGTGACCGAACGGCCTCCATCATGAGCACGGCGAAATCCCGACAGCTCCCGCTGCTGCGACGAAGCGTCTCGCCCGGACTCTGGACCCCCTTCTCACTCCGCCGCACATAGGCGAACTCGTCCTTGATGGCGCGCGTCATCGAGTGGAGCAGGGTCATCGTGGTAGTCGGTCCGGACAACGGCAGGAAGCGCGCCGTCCATTGGCCGAGGTCGTCGCACGGATAGTGACGCGCCAGAGCGCCGACGAGATCAGGCCGTTCGTCGTCCGAATACTGAAAGGGATAGGTGCGTGCCCCGAGGTCGAGCGCGTAGTCGGGCAGCGCCGTTTCTATGTGCTCCAGGGTGACCGTGCTCTCGAAACGAAGTTCAGACGCCGCTTCGTCGAACGTGGCAATGGCCACCGAATTGTCGAAGACGTCGTGCAACCACCGAACGTCGGCCGGGGGCGGCAGGATGTCCAGCTTGGTGGTGAGCAGCCGGAGATCGTGACTCTCCCGTGGCCGAAACATCATGCGATGCTCGCCGAATCTCACCGGCTCGGAATACGTGTAGCTTGTGACGTGCCGCACGGTCAGAATGCGCATGTCAATCAGGCAGGCAGCCGACTCCGCCCTGATCGGCAGCGTCCGTGACCTCGTCCGTCCACACCCTGAAACCCACGAGGGTGGTGGGGCCGAACGTGTTGCTGATCGCCACATCGGTCGCATCGCGTCCGCGGGCAATGAGCACGCGGCCGATCCGCGGGATGTTGTTCCGCGCATCGAACGTCTGCCAGCGCCCGCCGATGTACGCCTCGAACCAAGCGGCAAAATCCATCGGACCATAAGCCGGAGGGATGCCGATGTCGCCAAGATAGCCGGTGCAGTAGCGCGCCGGAATGTTCATGCAGCGGCAGAAGGCGATCGCCAGATGCGCGTAGTCGCGACAGACGCCTTTGCCTTCCTGGAACGCCTGCCACGCCGTTCTCGTCGGTCGGGCATCTTGGTAGCTGAAGGTGATGTGGCGATGGACGTAGTCGCAGATGTGGTAGATGCGCTGCGCGCCGGCTGGCGTGTGTCCGAAGAGGTTCCACGCGATGTCTGCCAAATGATCCGTCTCGCAGTAGCGGCTTCCGAGGAGGAAAACGAGCGACTCTGCGGGAAGGTCTTGCACCGCATGCGGATGTTCCGATCTCACGATCGCGTCGGGCTCGCCCGAGTCGTTCAGCAATGCAGTGGTCGACAGGTGCAGCTGACCGGCCGGTGCAAGAACCCGGGTGCACCAGTTACCGAAGCCATCCCTGTAGGCCGTCATGGGGACGAACGGCTTCGCGACCATTCGATCGGGTACGACGAGGTCGCCGGCGCGCGTGTGATGGATGTTCAACATCAGCACCATCGGCGTTTGTTGCGGACAGTCGTAGATCAGCTCGTATCCGGCGCGAATCCTCATAGTCGCCATCATCTATTCGCTTACAAGTGAGTGGCTGTTCGTCTCACCCTGAGACCGCGAATCCGGTCCGCCGGCCCCTCGGCAAGCTCGCTCGGTATCTCCTGGGCTTCGGATGCGAGTGCACCCTCAGCGGATTCGACGAGCATTGCCTCTCAGCTTAGGACGAGGGGCGATCCGGTGGCTGTGTCCTAATGAACAGTCACATTCAGCGGATTGGCGTCCTCAAGGTCAAGTCCTGCTATTCGACGCAGCAGGCGACCCCAAGTCGCAGACCTCAATGGTGTTGGAGTGTGGTGGACCAGACCGAAGCCAGTTCGAACCCACTGGTCAGGGCTCGAACGTCTCGAGTCGAACTGCTGCTGCCACGAGAGCAACCGCGACAATGCGCGGTGGTTCGCGTCGAAAACGACGTCCGAACGACCACGGCTCCGTGGAGCAGCCGATTGCGCAGCTTCAGCCCGGCGTCAAAGCGGACGAGCCGATGTCAACAGGATAAAGGCGCCGTGCAACTGCGTAGCCCTGGAGCTGACAATTCGAATCCGCCAACGAATCTCTGGTCAGCCCGGCGTCCCGTCTTCGTCCGCCCCGAGTTCTTCTTCAGCGTGCTTGACGTCCCGCCTGTCGGCGCCCATCACGTCCTCGGTGAGCGCGACGGCATTGGTGTGCCACTCGGCTTCATCCGCGTGCGGGTCGCCCCAGACATCCGCTTCGACAGCACCCTTCCGAAGGTCCTCATCGATTTGCCGATCCACGCGTGGGTCCATGTCGCTCTCCCTGGCGAGGTAACGGCCGCTTCAACGGGGAGCGGTATACGCGGAATCTACACCCAAGACGGGGCGAGATCCAGCGTCGTTTTTTGTGACGGCCAGACCACATCGCGAAGTCAAAGTGATCTGATCGACGATCGGACGTCTTGGAGAGTCACCTTGGCCCCCCTTTCGCCGTCGCTGAAGCACCTTCACGCTGCCGCTATGGTGAACAACCTTCGCCTGCATTCATGAGCGAAGGTTGGTGCGGAAGGGGGACTCGCTCCCGAAGACCGAGGCGCGAATCGCCGACGGTCGTCCACCCGCGGAGGCTATCTGCGTTGTCGTTTGCTAGCGCGTGCAGGGCGTCAGTGTCGCCGGTGATGAGCGCCTCTTTTTTCGCATGACTCCAGCGTTTCAGCTGACGTTCTCGCTTTACTGCTTCTTTCAAGGAGTTGCACGACTCGACGTAGACGATTTCGAGTGGCCGGCGCTTCGCGGTATGGCTCGAGGCGGTTCCAGCGTCATGCGCTCGCTTGCGCGCCTCTGGGTTGTCAGTATGCCCGACGTACAGGCTCTTGTCGGCGCAGCGAAGGATGTAGATGTACCGCACCAGACGACGATGTCACGTCAGAGTCGTTCTGGTAGAGATTGAGAGGGGAGGGAGACCCTTCGACTCGCTTCGCTCGCTCAGGGCACCACTCGACGCGGCCCCTTGCAGGGCCTGCCACGAGCGAGGCCCGAAGGGCCGAGTCGAGTGGTGCGGAAGGGGGGACTCGAACCCCCACGGTATTGCTACCGCCAGCCCCTCAAGCTGGTGCGTCTGCCAATTCCGCCACTTCCGCGAGGAGGGATGGGTCCGGTTAAAGCCGGACACTACGAATATCTATTTCGCCGGTGCGGGTGCTGGTGCCGGAGCAGTTGGCGCTGGTACAGGAGCGGCGGGTGCAGATGCCGGCGCCTGTGGCGCACGACCACCAATAACCGACCCTGGGCCCCGCTGGCCGAGAATCCCCAGCGCGATTGCACCGACGATGAACAGCACTGCGCAGACGGTGGTAGCGCGTGACAGCACGGTCGCGCCGCTCCGCGCGCCGAACGCCGCCTGGCTCGATCCGCCGCCGAACGCACTGGCAATGTCGCCGCCCTTACCCTGCTGGAGCAGGATGACGAACATCAGCACGAAACAGTTGATGACGAAGAGCGCCGCGACTACGTAGTACATCGAATTCCTTCGAAATCTTTCGAAATAGGAAAACTCAATTATACAGCGGCGGTCCGGCTGCGCGACACGATCTCGAAAAACCCGCGGATGTCGAGGCTTGCGCCGCCAACGAGCGCCCCATCGACGTCGGGCTGCGTGACCAGGTCGTGGATGTTGTCCGGCTTCACACTGCCACCGTAGATGACATGGCACTGAGTGGCTGCCTCGGCGCCGAACCACTGGCGCAGGCGCTGCCGGATATGGCCATGCGCCTCGGCCGCCTGTACCGGCGTCGCGTTCCGTCCGGTTCCAATCGCCCAGACCGGCTCATACGCGAGAACCAGGAGACCTAGCTGCTCCGTCGTCAGGCCATCGAGCCCGACCTTGATCTGGCGGTCGAGCACGTCGAATGTCTCTCCGCGCTCGCGCTGATCGAGCGTCTCGCCAATGCAGACGATCGGCGTCAAACCGGCAGCATAAGCGGCGATGGCTTTACGGTTGACGGCGGGGTCTGTCTCGCCGAAGAGAGTGCGGCGTTCGGAGTGGCCGACGATGACGTATTCAGCCCCCGCCTCTCGGATCATCGGCGCGCTGACTTCGCCGGTGTATGCGCCCTCACGTTCCCAGTAGAGGTCCTGCGCCGCGATCGCGACGTTGCTGTTGCGCGCGGCTTCAAACGCGGCGTGGAGGGCCGTGAACGTCGGCGCGAGAACGATCTCGACGTCCGTGATGTCCTTCACCAGGCTGCGGAATTCCTTGACGTACTTCACGGCGTCGGCCACCGTCTTGTACATCTTCCAGTTCCCGCAGACGAACGGCATTTTCATGGCTGTATGTCTGCCTTGGTCCGGCCTCCACCTTCGCGCTCCGCGCTCCGGCGGACAAGAAAGCCGGACACTACCTACGACAAAGTGTTAGCCAGCGTCGGGTAATACCGCAACCCCGGGTAATGTCTGGCCCCCGAGGAACTCGAGTGAGGCGCCGCCGCCGGTCGAGATGTGCGTGATGCGACCGCTGACGCCAGCCTTCTTGATCGCCGCGATCGAGTCGCCTCCACCAACGATCGTCGTACCCTTCACGCGCGCGACGGCCTCGGCCACTCCAATCGTGCCCTTGGCGAATGCGTCGATCTCGAAAACACCCATTGGTCCGTTCCATACGACCGTTTTTGCGTCGCTGAGCGCCTCTGAGTACGCCTCGACCGTCTTCGGGCCGATGTCCAGTCCCATCCGATCGCCAATCGAGGCATCGTCCACGCTGAGCGTCTCGGAGGGTGCCCCCGCTTCGAGCTTTGGCGCGACGACGTGGTCGACGGGAAGCAGCAGCTGAGCACCAGGTTCAACCCGGGTCCGGCCTCCACCCTCGCGCTCCGCGCTGCGGCGGACAAGAAGGCCGGACACGACGTTCGCGCGCGCCATGATGCCGCGCGCCGAATCGAGCTTGTCGTCTTCAACCAGCGATTTGCCCACCGGTTTGCCCATCGCCTTGAAGAAGGTGTACGCCATGGCGCCGCCGATGAGCAGGCGGTCCACGCGCGGGAGCAGGTTTTCGATGACCTCGATCTTGTCCGAGACCTTGGCGCCACCCAGGATGGCAACGAATGGTCGCTCGGGATTGCCAATCGCGGCGCCGAGGTAACGCAGTTCCTTCTCCATCAGTAGACCGGCGCCGGCTTCAGATACAAGACGAACGATAGCCTCGACCGACGCGTGCGCGCGATGCGCGGCGCCGAACGCGTCATTGACGTACACGTCGCACAACGCCGCGAGACCCTTCGCGAATTGCGGATCGTTCTTCTCTTCTTCGGCGTGAAAGCGCAGGTTCTCGAGCAGCACGACACTACCTGGCGGTGCGTTACGAACGGCGCCTTCAGCGACCGGGCCGACACAGTCCTCCGCAAACGCGACGGTGCGACCGAGCAGCTCGCTCGTGCGAGTGGCCACGGGACGCAGGCTCATCTCCGGATTTGGCTTTCCCTTGGGGCGGCCAAGGTGTGACGCCAGGATGACGCGGCCCGCGCCGGCATCGAGCGCGTATTTGATGGTCGGCAGCGATTCGCGGATCCGCGTGTCGTCACCGAGGACGCCGCTTTTCAGCGGCACGTTGAAGTCGACGCGTATGAAGACACGTCGACCCTTCAGGTTCAGGTCGCGAATCGTGCGTTTTGCCATCCGATAGCCGTAGAGCGGGGGCTTCAGCCCCCGCAGATCAGAGCCGCCCTACAGGCCTCGCGCGACAAGCTGGCGGAGGAGATCGACGCAGCGGCTCGAATAGCCCCACTCGTTGTCGTACCAGGATAGGACCTTGATGAAGTCGCCGTCCATCACCTTCGTGTAAGCGCTATCGACGATGGACGAGTTCGCGTTGCCGCGGAAATCGATCGACACGAGTGGATCGTCACACACGGCCAGGATTCCCTTGAGTGCGCCTTTCGCAGCGTCGCGCAGCGCACTGTTCACCTCCTCGCCACTCGTCTTCTTGTCGACCAGCACGTTGAGGTCGACGACCGACACGTTGGGCGTCGGAACGCGCATCGCGAATCCATCGAGTTTGCCTTTGAGTTCCGGCAGCACTTCGCCAACCGCGGATGCGGCGCCGGTCGTCGTCGGGATCATCGACAACGCGGCCGCGCGCGCACGGCGGAGATCCTTGTGCGGAAGATCGAGCAGTTGCTGATCATTCGTATATGAATGCACTGTCGTCATCCAGCCTTTGCGGATGCCGTAACACTGGTGAATCACCTTGGCGAGAGGGGCGAGGCAATTGGTCGTGCACGAGGCATTCGAAATGACGTGGTGCTTCGCCGGGTCGTACTTGTCGTCGTTGACGCCGAGCACGAGGGTGATGTCCGGGCTCTTGGCCGGGGCCGTGATGATGACTTTCTTCGCGCCGGCGGTCAGGTGCTTCGCCGCGCCATCACGTGCCGTGAAGATGCCGGTCGACTCGAACACGACGTCGACGCCCAGGTCCTTCCAGGGAAGCTGCGCCGGATCCTTGATCGACAGCACCTTGAACTCATCTCCATCGACCGTGATGCCTTCGGCCGTCGCCTTGACCTCAGCGTCCAGATTGCCAAGCACGGAGTCGTACTTCAACAGGTGCGCCAGAGTTGCCGCATTGGTGAGGTCATTGACCGCGACAAAGTCAATGTCTTTCGCTCCCAACGCCGCGCGCATGATGTTGCGGCCGATGCGCCCAAACCCATTGATGCCGACCTTCATGGCCATCTCGTGCCTCCGTCCTTCGCGATCGTCGTGGTCTTCTTGGCCAATAGCTTCGTGGCCAACTTCTTCATGGCCTTCGTGGCATTTTAGTGAGCCGCCTTGAACAGGGTCAAACGCGCGGCTATACTTTCATGATTGTAAGACCCACATTTCCTGCGACTTACACGGCTGCTTAGGTGTACTTCCTTTACAGCGTTGCGACGTTGCTCGCGCTCGTCGTGCTCTCGCCCTACTTGCTGTACCAGGCGCTTCGCTACAACAAGTATGTCGGCAGCCTCGGTCAGCGTCTCGGCTATCTGCCCGTGTCGTTCAACCTCGACGCGGAGGAATCGATCTGGGTGCACGCCGTATCGGTCGGGGAGGTACTCGCGGCGCGCCCGATTGTCTCCGGCCTGCGGGCGCGTTATCCCGAGCTGCGCATTTTCCTGTCGACGACGACGCTGTCGGGACAGAACGTTGCGCGTCGACGTGTGCCCGACGCGGACGCCGTGTTCTATCTGCCGCTCGATTGGACGTTCACGATCCGGCGCACGCTCGACGTCGTGAAGCCGAAGCTGTTCGTGATGGTCGAAACGGAGATCTGGCCGAATCTCCTGCGCGAATGCCGGCGCCGCGGCATTCGAACGGCGCTCGTGAACGGCCGCATCTCATCGCGCTCGTTTCCGCGCTATCGCCTCGTGCGTCCTTTCATTCGTCGCGTGCTCGCGGATATCGATCGGTTGTGCGTGCAAAGTGAGGAGACGGCGAGGAGGCTCCGGCAGCTCGGCGCCGATCCTTCTCGCATCACCTTGACCGGCAGCCTGAAGTTCGACTCGCTCGATCCGTCCACTGCGCCAGGCCGCGGACGCGAGCGAGTTCTGCGCTTCTTTCGCGTGGCGCCGAGTCGTCTCGTGCTGGTCGCGGGAAGTACGTCGAAAGGCGAAGAGGAAGCCGTGATTCGCGCGTTCAACCGCGTCCGCACGACTGCCACGCCGGGGAGCCCGTTGCTGATTCTCGCGGCGAGACATCCAGAACGCTTTGGGGAAGTTGAGAAGTTGTGTCAGCGCGAGGGCCTCTCGACCATTCGCCGCAGCGACCTGCCGATCGACAAGGAGCCTCGCGCGGACGCCGTCATTCTCGACACGATCGGAGAGCTCGCCCAGCTCTATCAGATCGCGACGGCGGTCTTCGTCGGCGGGAGCCTGGTGCCGCTGGGCGGGCACAACATTCTCGAGCCCGCTGTCCATGGCAAGCCGATCGTGTTCGGCCCGCACATGGAGAACTTCGCGGAGATCGCGGGCGCCTTCCTGGCCAACGGCGCGGCCGTCGAGGTCCGCACCGCGCGCGAGCTCGAGGATGTCGTCGTCGAGTTGATGGCGGATCCCGTGCGCCGCGCACGGTTGGGCGCCGCGGCGCGGGCCCTCGTCGATGCCAATCGTGGCGCCAAGGACACCACATTAAAAGTGCTCGTCGATCTGGTGCCGCCCCGCGAACCACGATCGGTTGTGCGACCTTTCCGCGTGATCCATTGAGTGTCCTGAGCGCGTCCTACGGACAACTGACCCGTCTGCGCCGCTCGTGGTACGAGCGGCATCCGCAGGCGCAGCGAACGCTTGAGTGCCCGGTCATCAGTGTCGGCAATCTCTCGGTCGGCGGGAGTGGCAAGACACCCATCGTCGCGACATTGGCCCGATTGCTCCTCGAGATGGGCAAGCGGCCCGCCGTCCTGAGCCGTGGATACGCGCGTCGCCAAGCGACCGATGGGGTCGTTGTCGTCAGTGACGGCGGACGTGTGCTCGAGCCAGTTGAGCATTCTGGTGATGAGCCACAGATGCTTGCGCGCGCCCTCACCGGAGTACCGGTACTTGTCTGTCCGGATCGCCACCTGGCGGGACGGCTGGCCGAGCGGAAGTTCGGCTGCAACGTGGTGCTCCTCGATGATGGCTTTCAACATCTGCCACTCGGTCGAGAAGTCGACCTGCTGGTCATGCCGGCAGCGGATCTCGACGAAGCGGTCTTGCCGAGCGGACGACTGCGGGAGCCGCTCGATTGTGCATCGTCGGCGGACTGCATCCTGGTGCCGGGGTCGGCGGACGATGTCGCACGGGTAGCGGCCGCATTCGATCGCATGCCCGTCGTCCGCGTGTCGCATCACTACGAACGATTGCGACGCATGGACGGCGCGCCTGAAGCTGGCCCGGGTACGCGGGTTGTTGCCGTTGCCGGCATCGCCCGTCCCGGTCGCTTCTTCGACGCGTTGCGCGCGCAAGGATATGAGGTTGTTCGAGAGCTCTCTTTCCCCGATCACCACTGGTACACGAAGAACGATTTCGAAAAAGTCAGTGAGGCTGTTCGCGCCACTGGTCCCGATCTCGTTGCGACCACAGAGAAGGATGCGGTGCGTCTGCCGCGGCAAATACCGTGGACGGTGTTGCCGATGACGGCCGCGATCGAACCAGCCGACACGCGCGCCCGCGCGCCGTTCGCCCGGTGGCTCGAGGACCGGTTGTGAGGTATCGATTCGAGTTCGCCATCGTGCGAGCGGTGCAGGCATTCCTTCGCCTCATGCCGATGACGGCCGTTCGCTCGTGTGGAGGTACGCTCGGCGGAATCGTGGCAGTTGTCGATCGCTTCCACCGCCGGATCGCGCTGGAGAACCTGACGCGCGCGTTTCCATCGCGCTCCAGCGGCGAGCTTGCGTTGGTGTGCCGCGGCATGTTCATGCACTTCGGCCGGCTGCTGCTCGAACTGATTCAGTTCAGCTCCCTGACACGAGAGCAAATGCTCGCGCGTGTCGAGGTCGAAGGCCAGGAGCACGTCCGACAGGCGTACCGCCAGGGGAAAGGAGTGCTGTACTTCACCGGGCACTTCGGATATTGGGAAATTCAAGCCATTGCGTTTGCTCTGCATGCCGAGCCGATCTCTGTCGTGGCACGTCCACTCGACAATCCCTACCTGCATGCGATGCTCGAGCAGATTCGAACCTGCACGGGCAACACCGTGATCTACCGGCAGGGCGGCCTCAGACGAGTGCTGCGCGATTTACAAAGCAACCGTGGCGTGGCGATGTTGATCGATCAGCACCTGCACTCTGATGCGGTGTCCGTCGAGTTCTTCAACCGTCCCGCCGCGACGACATCGGCGCTGGCAGCGCTGGCGCTGCGAACCGGCGCGCCCGTCATCCCGGTGTTTGCGCTGCCGCTCCCCGGGGGCCGCTACCGTCTGATCTACGACTGTCCCGTGCCGCCGCCGCACGACCGGGGGCCCAACGCGATTCGCGAGTTCACGCAGCGCTGCACCGACGTCCTGGAGATGTACGTCAGGCGGGACCCGCAGTTGTGGCTCTGGATGCATCGGCGATGGCGCGAAGCCGAGACCATTGCTGAACCAGCGTCGTGATGACTAGCGAGGCTGTGCCTCAGACCGCCTCGCTAGTCACTGTGTTGGCTTTGCCCCGCTTCGCGGGGCGAGCCGTCTTGACCGAGGAAGACTTGACTGATTTGCCAGCAATCGAGCCGGTCAAGCCGGCTGGAATCGAGCACCTGCTGGTGGTTTCGCCAAATTGGTTGGGCGACGCGATCATGGCGCTTCCATCCATTGCCGATCTCCGCCGCGCGTTCCCCGGTGCGCGACTGACCGTGGCGGCTCGACGCGCGATCGCGGGTCTGTTCACGATGTCGCCGCTCGTAGACGAAGTCATCGCGATGCAGTGGTCAGGACGAATATGGGCGCGACGCGCACGCCTCGCCGATATCGAGACGTTGCGCACCGCTCGCGCCGACGCAAGCGTGTTGTTGCCGAACTCGTTCGCTTCGGCGTGGCTCGTTCGCAGCGCCGCCATCCCGGAGCGGTGGGGATATGCCACTGACATGCGGCAGCGGCTGCTGTCGCGGGCTGTATCGCGCCCCGTGATCCGCGTGCATCAGGCGGAGTACTACCGTCGGCTAATCAAGGGGCTGGGTTTCGAGAACGGACCCGTCGACCCACAGCTCGTGGTTCCGGGCCGCGCGGTGGAGCAGGCGCGTGCCGCATTACGCGCCGCCGGATGGGTCGAGGATCGTCCGTTCATTGTCATGGCGCCGGGTGCCGCTTACGGCGGCGCCAAACGTTGGCCGGCGGAACACTTCGCTGACGTGGCAACACGGCTCGCCCGTGAGCACGGCATGCAATGCGTCCTGGTAGGGTCGACGGCCGATGCGGCGACGACACGCTGGGTTCGCGCTCTCGTTTCTGACGATGGGCAGGGAAGCGTTGTCGATCTTGCGGGCTCGACCACACTGGAAACGCTGGCCGGAGTCTTGTCGATCGCCCGCGCGTGTGTCTCCAACGATTCGGGGGCCATGCATCTGGCGGGAGCGGTCGGCGTACCGCTCGCTGCGCTCTTTGGCCCGACACGAGAGCGCGAAACGGCTCCCTTGTCGCGGAAGGGTGGCCGGATCGAGGTGATGATCAACCACGTGTGGTGCCGTCCATGTATGCTGCGAGAGTGTCCCCTGGATCATCGGTGCATGAAACGGCTGTCCTCGGAGCGAGTGCTCGCGACGATCACTGACTTGATGACGAACCCCGAACCCCGAACCCCGTCCCTCGACGAAGCTCGGGACGCCCTGAGCGTGAGTCGAAGGGCGAATCCCGAATCGCGAGAACGCGATGAGTAGAGCCGCGGTTTTTCTCGATCGCGACGGCACACTCGTCGAGGAGTGTGGCTACCTGGATCGGCTCGACCACTTGACGCTGTTCCCGTGGACGGTCGACGCACTGCGACTGTTGAAGCGAGCGGGGTTTGCGACCGTCGTCATCACGAACCAGGCCGCCGTCGGTCGCGGCATTATCGACGAGGACTTCGTGCACGCCGTGCACCGGGAGATCGATCGGCGCCTCGAAGGCACCGGGGCGAGCATCGATCGCTATTACTACTGTCCCCATTTCGCGGAGTCCAAGATCGAGCGCTATCGGCAACACTGCGGATGCCGCAAGCCCGCCCCCGGCATGATCGAGCAGGCCTGCCGTGAGATGGACCTCGATCCATCGCGTTCGGTCATGGTGGGCGACCGATGGTTGGACGTGGCGTGCGGCCGCGCCGCAAAAACGCATGCGGTGCTCGTGCGCTCGGGGCCGCATCGGTCGGAACCGCCGGATGGGATCCGCGCGGATGCTATCCTCAACAATTTAATGGAGGCTGTCGGGTGGATTCTCCGCGAACTCTCGCGGCGATCTGATGCCCGATAGGCCAGGAGCTGGTTCGGGAGTCAGGTGCCCCCGGGCGAACATCAATGGAAGCTGTCGGATGGATTCTGCGCAACTCCTCGCGGTTGTAGACGCGCTGAAAGAGCGGACGGTCGCCATTATCGGCGACATCGTCGCCGACGAGTTCGTGTACGGCCGCGTGGCGCGGGTCTCTCGCGAGGCGCCGGTGCTCATCCTCGAATACGACTCGACGGAGGTGGTGGCGGGTGCAGGCGGCAACGCGGCAAACAATGTGGCCGCCCTTGGTGGCCGCGCCATCCTGGCGGGTATCGTCGGGCGTGATGAGCACGGACGTCGTCTCACGGCTTCGCTGAACGCGCGCGTCGATCATCGCGCGATCGTGCGCGCCGCGAATCACCCGACCCCGGTGAAGACGCGAATCCTCGCGGGAGGGATTCACTCCGCCAAGCAGCAAGTCGTTCGAATCGATCGCGCGGTGAATGGCGTTGCGGCGCGCGCTGCGCGCGCGCAGTTCGAGCAGCGAATGCTCGCCGTCGCGCTGAAGGCGGACGCGGTGCTCATTTCGGACTACGGCCTCGGCGTCGTCACGCCGGCCCTGGTGTCCACGCTGCGTGTTGCACTCAAACGAGCGGGACGCCCTATCCCGATTCTCGTCGACAGCCGTTATCGTGTGCTCGAGTATCGTGGTTTGACCGCCTGCACGCCCAATGAATCGGAGGTCGAGCATGCGCTCGGCGTGCGCATCAATGACGACCTGGGTGTGCTCGAGCGGGGAGGGCGCGAGTTGCTTCAGCGAACGGGTATGCAGGCGGTGCTGATCACTCGCGGCGGCCGGGGCATGGCGCTGTTCGTGCCCAATACCCCCACTCTGCATATCCCGATCTTCGGTTCAGATGAAATCGCGGACGTCACCGGCGCCGGCGACACGGTGATGGCAACGATGGCGCTTGCTCTGGCGGCGGGAACGACATTCGAGATTGCCGCACGCCTGGCGAACTACGCCGGTGGAATTGTGGTCATGAAGCGCGGCACGGCGACGGCATCCGCCGAGGAGATTCGTCACGCCGTCCGTTCCGATACAGCCGATGACGTTCCCGGAAAGCGGCGCGCGCGTGGGTGAGGTCGTCTCGCGCGAGGCACTGGCGGCTCGCGTCAGGGGGGCGCATGAATCCGGCCGCACGGTTGCGTTTGCCAACGGTTGTTTCGACTTGCTTCACGTCGGTCACGTTCGCTATCTCGAGGCGGCCGCCCAGGAGGCCGATCTGCTCGTGGTTGCCATCAACGACGATCAATCGGTCAGCGCCCTGAAGGGGGAGGGCCGCCCTGTCCTGGCGGCGGAGTATCGCGCCGAGCTGGTGGCGGCGCTTCGCTTCGTCGACCTGGTCACAGTGTTTCCTGAGCCCACGGTGGGTCCACTGCTCGAGCTCCTGCGCCCTGATGTCCATTGCAAGGGCACCGACTACACGTCCGAAACGGTGCCCGAGCGCGACATCGTCCGCGCCTACGGGGGACGAATCGCCATCGTCGGAGATCCGAAGAACCACTCGACGCGCGACTTGCTCGCGCGAATCGCGTCTGGCGAACAGCGGGCCGAGTCGGCTACCAAGCCGTGATCGACCACTCGCCCCGGTTGCTGATTGTTCGCCTCGGATCGCTTGGCGACGTCATCCACGCCATCCCGGCTGTGGCGGCGCTGCGGACCAGACATCCGAGCGCCCGCATCGACTGGCTGATCGATCCTCGCTACACGCCGGTCCTGCAGCTCGTCGATGGGCTGGACTCCGGAATTCCGATCGATCCGCGAGCGGGAATCGGAACGTTGCTGCGTGCGATCGCGCAGTTGCGCCGCGTGAAGTACGACGCCGTGATCGACCTGCAGGGACTGTTGAAGTCCGCGCTGCTGGCACGAGCCGCAGGCGCGAAGCGCGTCGTTGGGTTCCCGCGCGAGCACCTGCGGGAGCCGGTAGCGCGAATCTTCTACAGCGAGACGCCAGACCCCGGTCGCGATCCGCATGTGATCCGCAAGAACCTGATGTTGACACGCGCGCTCGGCGTACAGGATCTGCGAATCACTTTTCCGCTCAAGCTGCCGCGAACGGTTACTAGCGACGCGGTCACAGCGCGCTTCGAACCTGAGGGTTTCGCGGTGATCAATCCCGGCGCGGCATGGCCCAACAAGCGCTGGCCGCCGCAGCGATTCGGTGTCCTCGCCGGGGAGATCCGCGAGCGAATCGGCGTGCGATCGCTCGTGCTCTGGGGTCCGGGCGAGGAGGACATCGCCTCGCTCGTCGTCACCGCATCGCGAGGTGCGGCAGAGATCGCGCCGCGCACCAACATCGTCGATCTGTTCGCGATCGTCCGACGAGCGAAGCTCGTGGTCTCGGGCGACACCGGGCCGCTGCATATCGCCGCCGCGGTCGGGGCGCCCGTCGTGGCGCTCTTTGGACCAACCTTCACCGAACGCAACGGGCCGTGGTCGAGTGGCGACATCGCGATCTCGCGCGCGCCACGCTGCTTCTGTCACTACGAGCGCAAGTGTCGGCTGCTGCAACCGTGCATCGAGGACATCGGCGTCGATGAAGTCGTCGCCGCTGCCGAACATCGGGTCGCCGCGCGTGGCTGATACATCGCATCGTTCTGTGCCTGACGTCGCGCAGAGGCCATCCCGCATCGCTGGAGTATTGGCACAGAAGCGGGTGCCGCTTGGATTCGTCACCGCAATCGTCACGGCGATTCTCGCGGCGCCGACCTGGGGAAGTTGGCGCGCCGGGCTGCTCGTTGCGCTGATCGGCGAGGCGATTCGTATCTGGGCCGCGGGTCACCTGGAGAAGGGAAGAGAAGTGACGCGGTCGGGGCCGTATCGCTGGACGGGGCATCCGCTATATGTGGGCTCGTCCGTGCTGGCGCTCGGGGTCGTCATCGCGGCGCACAGCGTCATCGTCTTCGTTCTGACGCTGATCTACATGGTTTCCACGCTGACGGCGGCCGTGCGGACTGAAGAGGCATTCCTGCGTGGCCGGTTTGGCAGCGCGTATGAGGACTATCGACGTTCGGAAGGCGCGGACATGAACCGCCGCTTCAGCCTGGCGCGCGCCTGGCGCAACAAGGAGTACCGCGCCGTTATCGGGATTGTGATTGGCTTTGCGTTCCTTGCCTTACGGGTCTTGACGCCAATATAATCGTGTTTTGCGGTGACGCCGATGCGCGGTGCAGAGCGCGGAGGCGGAACAGTCGGTCGAGGGCTGGCCTCGTCGAAGCGCGGACCAAACGCGTTCAGGTGGGCTTGCCCGCCGAAGCGCGGGCGCGATCAAGCGCGCGAAGGCGGGCGGTTAGCTCAGTGGTAGAGCACCGGCTTTACACGCCGGCTGTCGCAGGTTCGAGTCCTGCACCGCCCACCAACCTTCGCTCACGCGCGCCACGAGTGAGCTACGGTTGGCGCGCCGGGCGAAGGTTGTCCACCGAAGCGCGCAGCGCGAAGGTGGACACACTGCGAAGAGAGTTCCCCTTGGGGTGGTAGTTCAGTTGGTTAGAACGCCGGCCTGTCACGCCGGAGGCCGCGGGTTCGAGTCCCGTCCACCCCGCCACGATATACCAGCAAAAGTATCTCACCCGAACGGACCCCTATAAGTGGGGGCTGCTCCTTCCGTCCGCGTCCGTCATTGGCACTCATTCCTCGCGTGGCAGG
>DASRJE010000064.1:0-64555 GCA_035649635.1 Vicinamibacterales bacterium
GGCGGCAGCCATCGACGTCGCGCTGTTCGTGCTGATCATCGGCGGCTTCCTCGGCGTCGTCACCAGGACGGGCGCGATCGATGCCGGCATCGGCGGCGCCATGTCAGCGCTCAAGGGTCGCGAGAAATGGATGATTCCCATCCTGATGGCGCTCTTCGCCGCCGGTGGAACCATCTACGGCATGGCTGAGGAATCGCTCGCGTTCTACGCGCTGATCATTCCGGTGATGATCGCCGCCGGCTACGACTCGCTCACGGCGGTCGCCATCATCATGCTCGGCGCCGGCGTCGGCACGCTGGGCTCGACGATCAATCCCTTCGCCACCGTCATCGCGTCCAACGCCGCCGGCGTGCCATTCACCAACGGCATGCCGCTGCGATTTCTCATCCTGGGTCTTGGCTGGCTCACGTGCGTGGTCTACGTGATGCGGTACGCCGAGCGCGTGAAGAAGGACCCGTCGAAATCGATGGTCGCGGAACTGGCCAAGAGCAATCGCGAGCACTTCCTGAAATCCCAGAATGAATCGGGCACCCCGCCGCTGACCGGCGTGCGCAAGATCATCCTCGCGCTCTTCGGCCTGAGCTTCGCCGTCATGATCTGGGGCGTGTCGGCCGCCGGTTGGTGGATGGCGCAGATGTCGGCCCTCTTCCTGGCTGCATCGATCGTCGTGGCACTCATCGCCCGCATGGGCGAAGAAGACTTCACGACTACGTTCGTCAACGGCGCCCGCGACCTGCTCGGCGTCGCGCTCGTGATCGGCATCGCACGCGGCATCGTCGTCATCATGGATGCCGGCAAGATCACCGACACCATCCTGTTCTGGTCTGAAGGCGCGGTCAAAGGCTTGAGCACGATCGCGTTCATCAACGTGATGTTCCTGCTCGAGCTGATCCTGTCGTTCTTCGTGCCTTCGTCGTCAGGCCTCGCCGTCCTGACCATGCCGATCATGGCGCCGCTCGCCGACTTCTCGAACGTGAGCCGCGACCTGGTCGTGACCGCCTATCAGTCGGCGAGTGGCCTGCTCAATCTCGTGAATCCGACATTCGCCGTCGTGATGGGAGGTCTGGCGATCGGACGCGTGCCGTACAACCGCTGGCTCCAGTTCGCCATGCCCCTGGTGCTGATCCTGGCCGTGATCATCGTCGTGGCCCTGAGCGTATCGGCTTGACATTCAAGGCGGTCTGAAGACCCGCCGTGTTGACCGGAGAACAAGATGCCCACATTTGGAGTTCATAGCGAAGTCGGTAAGTTGCGCACCGTGATGGTGTGCCGTCCAGGGCTGGCACATCAGCGGCTCACGCCGGGCAACGCCTCCGACCTGCTGTTCGACGACGTCCTCTGGGTCCACGAGGCGCAAAAAGACCACTACGACTTCGTGCTGAAGATGAAAGAACGCGACGTCGAGGTGCTCGAGTTGCATGACCTGCTCGCCGAAACCGTGGCGATCAAGGAAGGTCGCGACTTCATTCTCGACCGCCGGATCAACAACAACGACGTCGGGCTCGGCCTGGCACCTGTCGTTCGCGCATGGCTCGAGGAACTGCCACCCGCGAAGCTCGCGGAGTACTTGATCGGCGGTATAGCCATCCTCGATCTGCCGAAGTCAGAGGGCGCCACGATGATGTCCGAGGCATTCGGGGGGGCCGACTTCATCATCCCGCCGATCCCGAACACGCTCTTCCAGCGCGACCCCTCGTGTTGGATCTACAAGGGCGTGACGGTCAACCCGATGTTCTGGCCCGCGCGCAAGCCGGAGACGCTGCTCCAGCGAGCGGTCTACAAGTTCCACCCACGGTTCAAGGGCGCCGACTTCACGATCTGGTGGGGTGACAGCGACAACTCGTACGGCGCCGCAACGGTCGAAGGCGGCGACGTGATGCCTATCGGCAACGGCTGTGTCCTGATCGGCATGGGCGAGCGTACCACGCGGCAGGCCGTATTCCAGGTCGCCTCTGAGCTTTTCAAACACGGCGGCGCCACAGAGGTCATCGGCTGCCTGATGCCGAAGAGCCGGGCCGCCATGCACCTCGACACAGTGTTCACCTTCTGCGACCGCGACCTGTGCACCTCGTACCGCGAAGTCGCCGACCAGGTCCGCTGCTACCGCGCAACGCCCGATGGCAAGGGCGGCATGGAGATGCATGTCGACAAGCGGCACCTCTTCGACGTGGTCAAGGAGGTCCTCGGGCTCAAGACTCTTCGGGTCGTCGAAACCGGCGGCGATGTCTGGGAGGCACAACGGGAGCAGTGGGACGACGGCAATAACGTCGTGGCACTCGCGCCCGGTGTGGTCGTCGGATACGACCGCAACACACACACCAACACATTGCTGCGCAAGGCCGGGATCGAGGTGATCACGGTGCGCGGGTCGGAACTCGGTCGCGGACGCGGTGGCGGGCACTGCATGACTTGTCCGATTTCACGTGACCCGGCCTACTGAGATAGGTAGCTACGTAGCTAGGTAGCTGGGTGGCTAGGTTGCCAGGTGGTAGTTGCGTAGCTGGGTAAGGCGGGCAACGACCGAGCCCACGTAGCCACCCAGCTACCCAGCAATTTTGTTAAGAAGCGTAGAGCGGGGGCTTCAGCCCCCGCGGCCCAGTTCAGGAGAACATCATGAGTTTCAATTTGCGTAACCGCTCGCTGCTGACGGTTCAGGATTACACGCCACGGGAATTTCGCTACCTGCTCGACCTCGCGCGCGATCTCAAGCGCGCCAAATACGCGCGCACCGAGCAGAAGCATCTCGACGGCAAAGAGATTTGCCTGATCTTCGAGAAGACATCGACGCGCACGCGCTGCGCGTTCGAAGTCGCCTGCTACGACCAGGGCGCGCACGTGACATATCTCGATCCGGCGGGTTCGCAAATCGGTCACAAGGAATCGTTCCGCGACACGGCGCGTGTGCTGGGACGGATGTACGACGCCATCGAGTACCGCGGTGCCAGTCAAACCGGCGTGGAAGAACTGGCGAAGTACGCTGGCGTGCCGGTCTTCAACGGCCTCACCGCCGAGTATCACCCGACGCAGATGCTCGCCGACGTGATGACGATGCGCGAGCACAGCGACAAGCCGATCCACGAGATCAAGTACGCATTCATGGGCGATACGCGGAACAACATGGGCCATTCGCTGATGATCGTCGGATGCCTCACGGGCATGGACGTACGCCTGGGCGGCCCGAAGAAGCTGTGGCCTGCTGACGACTACGTCGCGATCGCCCGCAGCCTTGCGGCACAGTCGGGTGCCAAGCTGACCATCACCGAAAATCCCCAGGAAGCCGTCAACGGTGTTGATTTCATCCACACCGATGTCTGGGTGTCGATGGGCGAAGCGAAGGAAGTCTGGAAAGAGCGCATCGATCTTCTGCTCAAGTATCAAGTCAACATGGACCTGATGAAGGCGAGTTGTAACCCGCAGGTCAAGTTCATGCACTGCCTGCCGGCGTTCCACGACACCGAGACGACCCTTGGAAAACAGATTGCCCAGGATTACGGGTTGAAGAACGGTCTCGAAGTCACCAACGACGTCTTCGAGTCCGAGTACAACCTCGCGTTCGAACAGGCCGAGAATCGCATGCACACCATCAAGGCGATCATGGTCGCCACGCTGGGAGATTGAGTCATGTTGGTCGTCACAGCACTTGGCGGCAACGCTCTGCTCAAGCGCGGGGAGGCCCTGACCGCCGACAATCAACGTCGCAACGTTCGCATCGCCGCTGAAGCGCTCGCGCCAGTGGCCAATCAGCATCAACTCGTGATTGGCCACGGCAACGGCCCGCAGGTCGGCTTGCTTGCGCTGCAAGGCGCGGCGTACGAGAAGGTGGAGACGTATCCCTTCGATGTCCTCGGTGCGCAGACCGAAGGGATGATCGGCTACATGATCGAGCAGGAGCTCGGCAACCTGCTGCCCTTCGAGCGCCCGTTCGCCACGCTGCTTACGATGATCGAGGTCGATCCTGCCGACCCCGCGTTCAAGGATCCAACGAAGTTCATCGGGCCTGTCTACGACAAGGCCGAAGCCGATCGTCTTGCCCTGGAGAAGAACTGGGTCTTCAAGCAGGACGGTGACAAGTGGCGACGCGTCGTCGCGTCGCCGATGCCGAAGCGCATCTTCGAGCTGCGCCCCATCAAGTGGCTGCTCGAGCACAACGCCGTTGTCATCGCGGCGGGCGGCGGCGGCATCCCGACCATGTACGAGAAGGGCAAGGACCGGACGCTGACCGGTGTCGAGTGCGTGATCGACAAAGACTTCGCATCCGAACTGCTGGCGCGCGAGCTGAACGCCGATCTGTTCGTGATGTTGACGGATGCCGACGCCGTCTACATGGACTGGGGAAAGCCGACGCAGAAAGCGATCCGGCGGGCGTCACCGACCGCGCTCGAGAAGATGTCGTTCGCCGCCGGTTCGATGGGACCGAAGGTGATGGCCGCATGCAAGTTCGCGGCGGCAACCGGCAAGAGCGCGGCGATCGGCGCGCTGGCCGATCTGAACAAGATCATCGCGGGCGAAGCCGGCACGACGGTGTCGGCGAAGGAAAGCGACATCGCGTATGCCTGACGTAATCCCTCAGACTCAGAAGCTGCCGCCTGGGTACATCCACGGGACGCCGGCCCCTCCAGCCGCCGCCCCCGCGCACAAGAGTCTGGGCGTCGCCGCCTGTACCGCCATTGTCGTTGGAAACATGGTCGGTTCGGGCTTCTACCTGTCGCCCTCGGCGCTGGCGCCTTACGGACTCCTCGCCATCTTGTCGTGGGTTGTCATGGGCGGCGGCGCGATCTGCCTTGGGCTGACGTTCGCTCGCCTGGCGCGCCTGGCGCCGGCAACCGGTGGGCCGTACGCCTATTCGAGAATGGGCTTTGGCGACTTCGCCGGCTTCCTCGTCGCCTGGGGCTACTGGATCTCGATCTGGGCGTCGCTGCCCGCGATCGCCGTGGCCTTTACCGGCTCGCTCTTCAGGATCGTTCCGATCTTTCAAGGGAGCCGGCCGCTGGCCGTCATCATCACGCTCGGCGCGATCTGGCTCGTCGTTCTCACGAACCTCCGCGGCGTCAAGGAGGCAGGCATCGTCGCCGAGATCACCACCTACTCGAAGATGGTCCCGTTCGTGGCGATCTCGATCATCGGGCTTCTGTTCATCCGGCCAGAAAATCTGTCCGAGTTCAACCCCAGCGGTCAATCGCTGCTGGCCTCGGCCGCGACGCTCGCGCCGCTGACGATGTTCGCCTACCTGGGTCTCGAGTCGGCGACGGTGCCGGCCGGAGACGTGACGGATCCCGCGCGGACCATTCCCCGTTCGACCATTCTCGGCGTGTCGATCGCGGCGTTGCTCTACGTGCTTGGTACGACGGTGGTGCTGGGGGTCGTGCCGCGTGAGGAACTGGTGAAGTCGGTGGCGCCGTTTGCCGACGCCGCCCGGATCATGTGGGGCGGGTGGGCGCAGGAGATCGTCGGGCTGGCGGTGATGATCTCGTCGCTTGGCGCGCTCAACGGGTGGACATTACTCATGGGCCAGGTACCGATGGCGGCCGCACAGGACAAGTTGTTTCCATCGCTTTTCGGTCGCGTCTCGTCGCGGGGTGTTCCCGCGATCGGCATCATCTTCTCGGCCGTGCTGGCAACGGCGCTCTTGCTGATCCAGGCCGCGGGATCGTCAGGGTTCCAGGCCTTCTACAGCCTCGTCGTCAATCTCGCGACAATGACGGCGGTCGTGCCTTACGCGTTCTGCGCCCTGGCAGGAGGCCTGATCGCGGCCCGCGCGGCGGGCGGCGGCCCGGTGCCGAAACTCAGCGCGATCGAATGGATCGCCTTCGTCTTTTCCCTCTTCACGCTCTACGGCTGCGGCCCGACGCCGGTGCTCTACGGGTTCATGCTACTGATGCTGGGAATTCCCGTCTACGTCTGGCAGGTGCGCCAGCGTGCCGCGGCAGCATAGCGCTCTTATTTCCTGGACCTCGGTAGTCCCGGTCATAGCCGTCACAGTCCTGGCGGTGGCATGGGGCCGGACTCTTCCGCCGCTCATCGTTGGCGTCGTCACGATACTCCTTGCTGGAGCGGTGCTCGCCGCAGTCCATCATGCAGAGGTCGTGGCTCACCGTGTGGGCGAACCGTACGGCTCGCTGGTTCTCGCCGTGGCGGTGACGGTGATCGAAGTGGCACTCATCGTCACGCTGATGATTGCGGGTGCCGGCGCGGCCGAAACGCTCGCGCGAGATACCGTATTTGCAGCCGTCATCCTCACCAGCAATGGCATCGTCGGGTTGGCGATCCTGGTCGGCGCACGACGCGAACCCATCGTCTCGTTCAACGCCGAGGGGTCGGGTGCCGCCCTTGCGACTGTGGCCACCCTGGCGACACTCAGCCTGGTCGTTCCGAACTTCACGACCTCGAGCCCCGGACCAGTCTTCTCGCCGGCACAGCTCGCGTTCGCCGCCATCACCTCGCTTGCGCTGTACGGACTCTTCGTCATGCTTCAAACGGGTCGGCACCGCGATTACTTTCTGCCCGTGACCGCAGATGGCCAGGTCATCGAGGCCGAACAACATGCGACTCCGCCGTCGACCGGTGAAGCACTGACAAGCCTCGCGATGCTGCTCGTTGCGCTGATTGCTGTTGTCGGCAACGCGAAGTTGGTATCGCCGACGGTCGAGCGCGCCGTGGCCGCGGCTGGATTCCCACTATCGGTGGTCGGGGTGATTATCGCGATACTGATCCTGTCACCCGAGACGGTTGCAGCAGTACGCGCTGCGGCGCGAGGTCGAATGCAGATCAGTCTCAACCTGGCGTTTGGTTCGGCGATGGCCAGCATCGGACTGACTATTCCGACGATCGCCGTCGCCTCGATCTGGCTGCCGGTGCCGTTGCACCTGGGGCTGGACGGGAATCACATCGTGCTGCTGGCCTTGACCATCGTCGTGACCGTGCTCACGGTCGTTCCCGGCCGCGCGACCCTCCTGCAAGCAGGTGTTCACCTCGCGCTGCTCGCGGCCTACCTCTTCCTCGCGGTCAGTCCATGACCCATGTCAACTTCCAACCTCCAACTCCCAAATTCCAAATGCCACCTCCCGAACAGCTCGATTTTGGGAATTGGAGATTGGGAGTTCGGAGTTGACAGGTTTCAAAGATCTATCAGAACCGCAAGACGGCTCCCCCGGCGAATTCGATGTGCGAGAGCGTGCCCTGACAGAACCCGAACGGATCGCAGAACGTGCCCGCGTCTTCGTCATTCAGCATCGTGGGCTTGTAGCGGAAGTGCGCCCTGATTCCAATCCCATCCCAGCGGAAGTATTTGACGCCTGCGCCAAACCCGAAGGAGAACTTGGTTTCGGAGTCGAGATCGTCGGCGCTGAAGAAAGTGGCACCGAGTCCACCGAAGACGAACGGCCGCAGCTTCGAGTCTGCGGCGCCCAGGTGATAGACGACGTCACCGTTTAGTTGTCGAATCGTCATCGTGAAGAGATCGGCCGATCCGGCCTCAGTTCCAATCGTCAGCGCTGACGACTGGTGCGTCCACAGCACCTCTGCACCCCATCGCGGGCCGAAGAGACGCGCGCCCTGGATGCCCCAGGTGAATCCGCCGGCGATGTCGAGTTTGCTCAGTTCTGGCGCCTGATTATCGAGGCCCGCTGACGGCGTGTACGCCGCCAGACCGGACACCTCCCATGACTGCGCTCGCGCGGGCTCAGAGGCGACCAACAGCGCGATCGCTGCAGCGAAAGCGGCAACGCGGCTCATGGCTGTTCTCCGAGGATCACGATGTAACCGCGGAAGCCACCGAGGGCGGCTCCATACCCCACGAGGATGCGACCGTCCGGCGAGACGTCCGTGATCGTACCGGTATTGATCCATCGCTCGAATGCGTCCGGTATACCGTTCGCGCGGAGGTAGTCCTTCAAATAGCTGGGCGTACCATCGATCCAGATGACGGCGTCAGAATCGTTTGATGATGCGACTCCTTGCCTGCCGCCAACGATTCGGCCGTCATCGCTCAGCCCGTTCGCGTCGGTGATGATCACCGGACCGGGTGATGGCCGCAGGGCCGGCGCGGGCAGGCATCGTATGCCCTCGCCAGGGGTCCACACCCAGGCGCTCTGATCGAGCGGATTGCCAAACCGGCAAATTCGGCCAACCACAATCGAGCCGTCATGGTTCGTAGAGTTCGCATCCCCGACGAAACCGGACACGGAACCGGCCGGGCTTGGAACCAACTCCTGCCGCCCGTCCACCCAGCGCGCGCCCTGTCTGGTGCCGTCGCTGCGCTCCTGGAAACCGACGACCACCCTGCCGTCTCCCGACACGGCCCTGGCCGAACTGTCTCGGCCCGCGACGGAACTACCGAGATCGACTATGCCGGTCGACTCCTCCCATCGGAACGCGTGCGCCAGCGTGCAGCCGTTCTGTGCGAGGCCCACCACCACGCGCCCGTCGCTGCTCGTGTCAGAGGCGGAACTCAAAGACCTGTCACAGGGTGCAGCGCCCGGGCCAAACGAGCCTAGCAACTGCCATTCCGCAGCGCGCTGCCAGATGGCGGCCTGGACGATGCCGCGGGAGTCGACGGCGGATCCCACGATCGTGCGGCCATCCCGGCTCACATTCGCTGCCGCATTGCCGCCGTTGAAAATGACACCCGTCGTCGGCATCCAGTAGAACCCACCACCCCCGTCCAAGCTCCCTGCCAGGACGGCGCCGGATGCACTGACGCCTGAAGGAAACAGTTGTGTTCGCGGCTCTATCTCTATCAACAACGCCTTATCACTGGCGCGTACCACCAATGTGGCAGCGAGGAGCCACAGCGACAGAATCAATCGTCTTGCGCCCTTCATGAGGGCACGCTCAGTGCACGAGGCGTACCGCGTCGCGGCCGCACCACGAAAGTGCCAATTGGTGCAAATTTCAAGGCGTAATTAAGAGAGCGCCGTGGGGATGGATGTCAGCAACCGCGAAATGTCGGAGGTCCTCCCCGATGAACGTGGGCCAAGCATCGATCTTGCACGGCACCGGCCGTGCGTTTCCTGCGATGGATTCTAGGCACCTCGATCCTGGCGGCACTCGTCTTCGCTGCCGATGCCCAGGCGCAGACGTTCTTCTACAACGAGGTGGCGAAGGACGGTCGCATCTACGTGTTCGCGACGGCATCGCGATACGACGCGTTTATCAAGAGCAACGGCGCCGAACTCGGTCCCGTCATCGAGCGGAGTGGCTATGGCCCGAACGGCGAGACAGTCGTCTTCGACAGCGAGGATGCGATCAATCTGTACAACTTCAAACATGGACTCCCGGGGGAGTCTTTCTCGAGGCCTGCCGCACGCGAGAAGTCCGACTTCCCGTTCGGCAAGTTCAGCGGGCTGATGTTCGGAGATTACTATTGGTACTACGAGCGGCACCGGGATGGGATCAGCAGCGACGATCCAACGCCCGTCGAGGGGCAGCATGGCCTTTGGTTCCGGCGCATCTACTTCAGCTACGACTTCACGTACAGCGACTCGCTCACCACGCGCTTCCGGCTCGAGATGAACAGCAACGGTGAGTTCACCGGCGGAGATCTCACACCCTACGTCAAGGACGCGTACCTCAAATGGACCTACGCAGGAAAGCAGCAGCTGACGCTCGGGATCCAGCCGACCGTGACTTTCGACTGGCTGGACGGGTTCTGGGGGTTACGCCACATCGAGAAGACACCAGCCGATCTCTACCGGCTGGATTCGTCGCGCGACTTCGGAATCTCCGTCAACGGACCCACTCCCATCGATGGCCTTTCCTATGCCGCCCAGTTCGGCAACGAGTCGGGCAATGGATCGGAAAACCAGGACGGAAAGATCCTGCGCTTCGAAGGTCGCTACGAACGAAATCCCGGGCTCGCGCTCGAAGGCTTTTACAGCTTCGGCACACGGCCAGCCGACGAGAATCGCCAGACGGCGCAGGCCATCGCCGGCTTCCGCAACGATGTGGGCCGCGTTGGCGGCCAGTATCTGTGGCAGCAGCGCAGATCGGGCCTTGACGAAGCTCCTCATCAGACGATTACGGTCTGGTCAGGCTTCGGGGTGTGGGAGTTCCTCCCGAAGAAAGCCAACCTGTTTCTTCGCGCAGACAGCGTGACGGGCGATCTCGGTGGTGTCGAAACCGGGCTGCCAGGCGCAGAGGGAATCGACTACTGGCTCCTGAGCAGTCAATCTCCGTTTACGACCTGGATCTTTGGCGGTGAATGGTACCTCCACCCGTCCGTGCGTTTGAGTCCGAACTTCGAGACCGTGAGATACGCGAACGAACCGGATCCGGTGAACTATCCAGGGAGGCGTCAGGACTCGATTCTCCGGTTCACATTCTTCTGGACCTTCTAGCTGCTGAAACAGATCAACTTCCAATCTCCAACTCCCAACTTCCAAGGAACGAGCTTCTTGGGGGTTCCAAATTGGTCGTTGGGAATTGGGAGTTGGGACCCCTACTTCTTCTGTCCTGGGGGGTAATCCTTCAGCATCTTCGTCACGGCCTTGGTCAGATTCTTCTGTTGCTTTTCCGGCTTAGCCTTGGAGTCGAGCGTCTTGCTCGCCGTGCTTCTGAACACGAGCGCTTTGGTTCCCGGCGTGTACATGTCAAGGGCCAGCTGCCCGACGTAAATCGTCGAGGTCGTTCCGGTTGTCGTACTCATTCCACCGCCGCGGTACATCCCGCCTCCGTACCAGCCCCCACCGTAGCCCCACCCGGTGTCGAACGACGTGTACTGTTTTTCCGTGCTGATCGCGGCTTGATAACCGACGAACAGGTCGGCGTTGTCTGACTCGGTTTTCATCAGGCCCTTTTTTCCGAGCTCGGCATCGACGGCACTCTTGATCTGGCTGTCGACGAGATCGCTGAGCGGTTGGGCGCTTTTAATCGAGACCCACTTGTACGTCTTGAACGACGTAAAGTTCGCCTCCTTCGCGAAGTTGTAGCGCACGTCCTGGGCAAGGGCGCTGCTCGTGCCGGCGAGGAACAGCACCAGCGGGAGCAATAACAGTCTCTTCATGACTCTCTCCTTCCGGGCAGTTTAAATAATAACCACTCGATCGCAGAAGTGAATTGGCGTCGGCTGGAGTGCCGCACACTGCGGGCATCACCCGGCGCACGTCCTTCCGACAGCATGTCGCGTGCCACGACGGGAGAGCTGTGAATGCAGGAATCCAGAGCGCGACGGCCTGACCCACGCGATTCGACCGCGCCTGTAGTGAGGTCCTAGTGAGTGCCGGTGACCGAAGTCACTTTCCTGCGTGACCGCTGACAACGGAAGGCATGCTCGAGAGCAGGCCGTTACTCCGAGATAATGGAGCACCTCCGCACATTCGGAGCAGCGTCTCCGATCTCGCAGTACTCAAGACGCCATGGGCCACGTATTCAGCAAGTCCAACCCTCGATATTTCGTGGCACACGCTCTGCATCCCGCGTCGCGCATGGTCGTCGCCTGGTCCCGTATCCTTCCTCTCGCCGCCATCGTCGTCTTGCTGGCGTGTGCTGATACCCTGGCACAGTCGTCAACCGAAGGCGATTCCCCGGGCGGACCGGCGGCCGCGGAGTTTTCAACGCCGATCGACGAGTCGACCGCGCCACGCGAAGAACCCATAACGCTTCAACTGCCGGCAGGCTCTCCACCCCCGGAGCGTGCGTGCGACGGCTGCCCTCCGCGACGGGTGGGCTCGTCACTGCTCTGGGTCACGGCCGTCAACGGCCTCTACGAGCTCGCCAACCTGATACGCGGACAAGACACCGCGAAGATCACGCCGGAGACCTGGTGGACCAACATGAAGCGCGGGTGGGAGTGGGACCTCGATGACTTCGCCGTGAATCAGATCGGACATCCTTACCAGGGCAACAACTACTTCACGACCGGCCGCGCCAACGGTCTCAACTTCTGGGAATCATCGGCGCTGACGGCATTCGGCAGCGGCACCTGGGAGTACTTTGGCGAGACCAACCAGGCATCGCTCAACGATTTCGTCAACACCACGCTCGGCGGCATCGCCCTCGGCGAGATGTTCCACCGGACGGCATGGCTCGTCCGGAACACACATGCCACCGGCCGGTCGCGCATGTGGAGCGAGATCGGCGCTACGGCGCTGGATCCGATGAGCGGCCTGATGCGGTACATGTCCGGCGACGCTGGTCGAGTCGTGGACAAGCCGAGCGACATGGTGCCCTCCGACCTCCGCGCCGTCGCCTACGCCGGCACGCTGTGGCGCGGCTCGAACACCGAGGCGATCGAACCGAACACATACGGGTTTTTCGAGACGGACCTGCTCTACGGCGACGTCACGAGCGTGGAATCCAGTCGCACGCCTTACGACGCCTTCGCGGTGCGTCTGAGCTTTGGCGGTGGCAGCGCGTTCAGCGAGGCGCGTGTGCGCGGCCGGCTCTTCAGCGCGCCGTTTCGCCGCATGTCCTTTTCGATCCTGCAGCTCTATCAGTTCAACAGCAATCCGGCATATCGGTTCGGCGCGCAGGCGTTTGAAACAACATTGAGTGGAGAGAAGCGGCTGGGCTCCCGCTTCTCGATGCTGACATTTGCGGGAGGCGGCGTGACCGTGCTCGGTGCCGTCGATTCGATTCCGCTCGAAGGGATTACGCCGGAACCCGAACCACCTCCGGACGCCGGCCAGGGCGTCTCGACCGGACCGCGCTATTACGACTACGGGCCCGGGGCGAATCTCGTGGCCACCGTCGGTCTCCGTCGGAACAACCAGCAGTTTGTGACCGCGGCCTGGGAACTCCACCACCTTCACGTGCTGGACGGCGTTCGGGCCAATCACGTGCTGCAACGGGCCCGAGTGGATCTCACCTGGCCCCTGAAAGGGGCACTCGGCGTCGGTGGGTCTGGAGAGTTCTTCACACGTCGAACGTTCTATGCCAACGATGCCGGTGAAGCCACGTATCACTTTCCGCAGTATCGAGTCTTTCTGACATGGACGTTGTCATGACACGGCGTCTTCTGGCTTCGGCTACCTACGCGCTACTCCTCCTCATCCTCTCGTCTGACGCCGCGGCTCAAAACGCGCCGTCTTCGGGTGGGTGGCCATGGATCGTCGCTGGTGGCTCGGCGACGTCAGTGCTTGGTGACTGTACCGACTGCCCGGCCGATACCTATCTTCATTCGGGCGGCGCATTCGGCATCATTGGGAAGTCGCTCACGCCACGGACCGACGCTGGCCTGGAGGTATTGTGGGTACCAGTCACCGCATCTACTGGCGATCCGATTCGCACGACATATGTCATGGGCACACTGCAGTTCCACCCGTGGAGGTCATCCGGGTTTTTCGTTCGCACCAGCGCTGGAATGGCGTTCGTGCGAAATTGGATCGTGAGAGGCGCCGCAGGGTCCGAGTCGTTCACGTCGAAAGCCTTTGCACTGGAGATCGGGGGTGGATGGGAATGGCGCGTCGCGCCACACTTCGGGACGCAGTTCTTCGGCGCCCAACACGTGGCGGCGTTAGGCGACTTGACGGGGTCTGCGGGAACGGTTGAGAACGTGATGGCGAATTTCTGGTCGGTGGGCGCGGCGATCGTGATCCGATAAGAACTCCCAACTCCCAAATACCCCGTGGTTTGGGAGGGTCCGGGGCGGGACTCGCAAGACTCACGTCCTTCGAGTCCCGAGTCCCGAATCCCGAATCCCGGATCCCGGATCCCGAGAAAAATTGGCTCTGCCTACTGCGGCCGCATCGCCGGCTTCGGCCGCGCGAGACCGAGCTTGACCATACGCGCCTCGAGCGTCGTCGGCTTCAGGCCCAGGAGGGCGGCTGCGCCAGAGGCCCCTCGAATCCGCCAGCCGGAACTGTCGAGCACGCTGAGGATGTGCTCCTTCTCGACATCGTTCAATTTGAGGCTGCGTTTTTCGGTCGGGCGCGACAGCGATGGCAGCGGAAGCGCCAGCTGCGTTCCTGTGCTGACGATCATCGCGCGTTCGACGACGTTGCGAAGCTCGCGAATGTTGCCCGGCCAGGAATACCGCTGCAGTACGGCCATGTCCTCGCGGGAGATCGTCTCGATCCGCTTGCCAAACGTCTTCGAGAATTCGTCGACGAAGCGCCAAACGAGAAGCGGAATGTCCTCGACGCGATCCCGCAGCGGCGGAACCGTGATGGGAAACACGTTGAGGCGGTAGAACAAGTCCTCGCGGAACGTCCCTTCTCCAATCCGCTTTTCCAGATTCCGGTGCGTCGCCGCGATGATCCGCACGTCGACGTGAACGCCCTTCGGGCTGCCGAGCCGCTCGATTTGTCGTTCCTCGAGGACGCGCAGCAGCTTGATCTGCACGTCGGCAGGCAGTTCGCCGATTTCATCAAGGAAGATCGTGGAGTGATCGGCCAGCTCGAAGCGCCCGACCTGACGCGCGAGCGCGCCCGTGAACGCCCCCTTCTCACGTCCGAACAGCTCGCTCTCCATCAACGTGCTCGGGATCGCCGAACAGTTCACCCGCACCATGATCCGCCCGCGCCGCGCGCTCAGTTCATGAATGTGGGTGGCAATGAGTTCCTTGCCGGTGCCGGTTTCGCCCAGCAGCAGGACGGTCGAATCGGTGCCGGCCACCTGCCGCGCCTGCTCGAGCACGTTACGGATCGCCTGGCTCTGCCCGATGATGATGCCTGTGTCGACCCGCTCCTGGACTTCGCGACGGAGGTACAGGTTCTCCACGCGGAAGCGATCTTTCAGATGCTCCAGCTGCAGAATCGACTGCCGCAACGTCTGGTCGTTCTCGCAGCGGGCGAGCACGTTGCCGAACACGGCAGTAAGGACGCGCATCGTGTTAAGCGTTTCCGGCGTCCAGGCTCGCTCGCCCTGGACCATGAGGAACGCGATCGCGCCGACCACCTGGCCGCACACCGAGATGGGTACTGTCACGGCGGCGCGAATTCCACCGGCCTCGTATCCCTGCCGGTCGACCGAGTTGGGAACCTCGTCGAGAGTCGAGAAGCAGATCTCTTTTCCACCCAGGATCGTGTCCCTCACCCAGGGGAATCGCTCTTTGACCGACATCACCGGCGGCGCGCTGACACCGCGACGGCCCCACCAGGCGATCGGACCTGCCGCGACCTCAGCATCGGGAATCCTGAAGAAGGTGCAGCAATCGACATCAAGAATCTCCGCGGCGCGACGAATGGCGTCGCGAATGGCTTCGATCACCTGATCCGTTGGCAGGTTGATGAACTTCACTGACAAATCAGCGATGAGTTGCCCGAACTCCAGCTTCTGATCGACCGCGACACTCGCGGCTTGTTCGAGCTGACGCCGCATGGTGATGTCAACGACCGACGCGACGACAAAGATTCCCGTACCGATGTGGATGCTGTTCAGCGTGATCTCGGCCGGGAACTCGCTTCCGTCTCGACGACGGCCGTACAGCGTCTGATCGTTACCAAGAGTGGGAGCCTCCGGCGTCGCGTCCACACCCTGGCTATGCTTTGCATAGTCGCCGAGGAACGAGTGGGGCAGCAGGACGTCAACACACTGGTTGATCAATTCACTCCGGCCGTAGCCAAACTGGCGTTCGACCTGCTGGTTGACGAGCACGATCGCCCCGTCGGGATTGACGACGAGCATGCCATGCGGCAGCGACTCCACCGCCAGTTGAAGCACCTGGAAGGCATCCTTGCTCGGGAGGGTTCGCACCGCTTCCCTGCCGGCTGGTGTCATCGGTCCAAACCGGTTGTCGCCACCACGGCCTGGAGTTGGAGCCAACGAGGAAAGATCATGGGACGAAAGGCGCGCGTGGACCGAACTGCTCACGAACACCCTGCTTTTGGACGTATCAACCGCCGATGATGACCGAGATGTAGGCACTCGCATTCGACCTCTCGAATTTCTGACGCTGGCGATGGGTTGTTAGGAGCGGCGCTCGCCATGGGCGCGCCACTTCGGAAATGCGAGGGTGCAACTTCGAGTCCTACGGCTGGTGAGTAACGCCCAGGTAGCCAATCTCGTGTTATCAGCAGCATTTGCGGAGGATCCTAAGTAAGGCCGGCAACACCAGCGTTCTGACGGCCGCGAAATGTCGTGATCAGCCCGTTCGAAGGGGCTACGACCAAGTGCTTACAATGCTCCACACGGCAGACCATGGGGAGTGCCGTCGGCCGACAAGTGACAGTAATGTGACGCGGGGAGATGATGGGAGAAGACATGCCTCGTTTCGTGAGATTCGGCCTCGAGGGAATCGCCGTGTGTGGTCTGTTCCTGTGCGGAACAACTGCGGCAACTGGTCAAGGCGCGGGCGCCATCATCGGCACCGGCACGTTCACATCATTCGTCGAGAACATGGACCGGTCTCTGGCCTTCTACCATGACGTGTTCGACATGGAAGTCCCAGCGCTCCCCGAGTCCGGCGAACGGCCGTACAACCGGGCCAATCCCCAACTGTTTGCCATGTTCGACATCCCCGGGGCCAGGGAGCGACATCAATCCGCGCGAGTGGCGGGAACCAGGCTGAGCATCGAGATGATGGAGATCCAGCAGGTCGACCACCGCACGATTCCGCTACGGATACAAGATCCCGGCGCCGCAACCCTTCTGCTCGTCGTTCGAGACATCGCGGCAACTGTCGGCCGACTCAACGCAGCCCATGTGCCGATCGTGACACCGGGCGAAAAGCCCGTCACCCTCGCCGATGGCACCCTCGCGTTGCTGATTCGCGACATCGACAATCGCTTCATCGAGATCAGGCAGCCAGCATCGCCACTTGATCCCGCCGGGCCGGCGGCGAACAACATCGTCGACGTCCGCCTGTCGCTCGCGGTCAACGACATGGACCGCACCCGGCAGGTGTACCGTGAGGTCCTCGGATTCAAAGTAGAAGGTGAGACCGCATTTGCCGCGGACGCGCCAACCCGATCGCTGACCGGACTCTCAAAGGCCGAGGTGCGACGCAGCCGGGTGCAAGCGCCAGGGTCGTCGCTGTGGATTGAACTTGTCGAGTACAAGGGTGTCGATCGCACGCCGCTGCGCATGCGGATCCAGGATCGGGGAGCGGCTCGACTTCAGTTGCGCGCGCAGAACGTCGAGGCAGTGGTCGATGCGATGAAGAGTGCCGGGCTCACAATCGTCTCACACGGGGGGACGGCCGTGCCGATTCCGCCGAATTTCAAGGGTGCGCTCGTGGCCGACCCGAACAACTTCTTCCTGACGCCGTTTGCGCCGTGCGACGGTTGCGCGGCTCGATTACCGTAGCATCACGCGTTTCTTCATGAACGTGCTGCTGCTGATGGCGGGACTCCGCGTGTGGAGCGGAGGCCCGCTCGAGGCGCTGACCCGCATCTTCCTGGCAATCTCGCTCGTCTCGCTCGAAATTCAGGTCATCACCTGGGCGGGTGTAGGGACGTTTCGTACTCTGATCCTTCCCAATGTGGTCATTGCGGCGATTCTGTTCTGGTGGACGGCGCGCCCGCGTCACATCGCTCCGGACGTCGAAGTCGACAGTAGTCACTGGCGCTATCTCTTGCCGGCGACGTGCGCCCTGGCGATCCTTGTGCTGTTCCTCAATAACGTTATGCCGCTCACGCCCGTGGATCCGTATCACCTCGAGCGTGTCGAGCGCATCGCACAGGTGGGCTCGATCGCCTACGACCCAACCGTCGATCGAAACGACCCGCGCTTGAACTCGCTGAATTGGCTGTACGAGTTTCTGATCGTCGACATGAAACACATCCCCGCGATCGGCGAACGGCTGGTCCGCAACCACGGGCTCGCAGGCCTGATCATGTATGCGCTGACCGCCAGCGCGATGATGACGCTGCTGCAGGTGCCGCCTGGATGGCTCGGCGTGATGCTGCTTTCGCTGCCTCTCGTTTTCCACCAGCTCGTGCTCGTCAAGAACGACCTGATCGGAGGATTGCCCGCCGCCGTGGTGCTCGCCTGGATGGTGGCTCGCGTGCGGAAGGCGCCTGTTCACGAGTTTCTCTGGGCCGGATGGCTCGCCGGCATCGCGGTCTCCATCAAGCTGACCACATTTCCGCTCGCGTCCGTGCTCGTCGCAGGATCGCTGATCTGGCGACGAGACGCGCGCGCCCTATCGGCGCTCGCGGCGGGAGGCGCGGCCGGAGCGCTGGCGGGCGGGTTCGTCTTCACGTTGATCGAGAACTTCCGCACATACGGAAGCGCCTTCGGGCCGCTCATGGCAATCACCGGCCGCCCGACCGGGCTGGCGGACGCCGGCGTCTCGATCCTGCGATTCGCCATCAGTCTGTTCGATCTCGGTGTGCTCACTCGAAGGCTGTGGCCGCAAATGACACAGTGGGGCGGCACCTATGGGCTGCCGCTGATCTGGGCGTTGGCGGTGCTGGCCGTGTCCGCGCGCCGCGTGTCGCAGGCGCGAGAGGTGCTCGCGCTGGCCATCGTCTATTGGCTGTTGTGCGCGGCGACGAACATCGACATGGGAACCAGCCATCGTTACGCACTCGGGCCAGGCTTGCTGCTGGTGGCAGTCGCCATCGGCCTGGCCAGCCGGGAACATTCCAGGGCGTCGTGGGTCCGGCGATCGGCCGTGTTGGTCATCGTGCTGTCGGCGATGCAGATCCTGCGAAGCGCGGGCCTCTATCTTTTTAGGATGTGAGCGGGACACTCTCGCAGAGTGCTGATACAAGGATCAACGCCCAACCTCCAACTCCCAACTCCCAACGCGCCTGATTTGGGAGTTGGAAATTGGGAGTTGGGATTTGACACGCCCATCTCTCTCTCTCTCATCCCGAGGATTGAATTCTGAAGCTGGGCGTTTAACGGGCGTGCGCCCACGGGCCATCGAGAGACATCACCGCGCTGGCGATCGCGTCTGCCAGGAGTCGATATCCGACGCTCGTGTAGTGACAGCAGTTGTCGACATACACCGGCCCAGGCTCCTTGTCGAGAATCTGTGTCGCATCGAGGAAGCCTGACTGCCGGGTCATCCCGCGCGAGGCGGCCTCCGCCAGCAGCGCCGGGTAGCCCTGCTCCACGCCCGGCTTATAGGGAGAGCTGGCGTTCAACGCGACCTTGGCTTCCTCCGGCGTGAAGGTCCTCGACATGCTGTACTGATTGGGTTGGAGAACATGCACGTACGGCGTTCCGCGCGCCGCCAGCATGTCGCGCATCAGCAACGAAGCCTGGGCCCAGTTTCGCGCGATGTCGGTGTACAACGTCGCGCCGGTTCTCTGTTCGGTTGGCGGAATCGCGCTGACCAGCGAACGATCGGATCGCAGGGACTGCAGTGTGGCGAAATGACGTGATTCCTCGCCGTAGCGCCTGGCCAGCATTGCCCGATAGCTCCCGAGCAATACGCCAATCGACGCCAGCCGATTGCGCTGAAGGATTTCGGTCACCTGGTTGAGCCTCTCCTTGTATTGGTTGATGGACGCCAGCGACTGCAGCTTCTCGGGGGTCAGCGTGCCCTGATCGATCAAGTTGATGAGCGGCAAGAGGTGGGACACGCTCGGCATCGAGATGTCCAACCCCTGCGCGTTGTTGAGGGGAGAGAGCGCCACTTCGTTGAACCCATCGATGTTGATCACGAGATCGAACGTCTGGCCGATCGAGAGGAAGTAGGTGAGCACGAGCAGCTGCTGGGGCTGTTTGTAGCCCTCGTGGGCCATGCACAGGGGGACAATCGTTCGATCTCTGAAGAACTCGTGCTGCTTCAGATCTTCTACGAGGCGATCGGCCCCCGCCAGACAGAAGAACACCCCCACCGACCCACCGAAGAGGCCGACGATGAACTCGCGATTGCCTTTGACGATCGGAAACTGATACGGCGAATCGAATCCAAAGTTGTTGGTCGCCAACGGCTTCGTCTGCGAAGCCGTTGGCGCGTTGGTCTCGCGGAGCTCCGCCGGAAAATCGAACGGCAGGCCGGCCTTGTGGCTCGGGCCGAAGTACGGATTCAAACGGTCTCCCGTGATCTCGCCCTGTGCGGTCTCGGGAATCAACGGATAGCTGGGACGGTGAAGATAGAAGAGCTCGCCGGTCTGCGCGTAATGAATGACGAGTCCCGCGAGCTCCGCCAGCACGCAGAACACCACCACATTGACAATGATGACCCGCACCGCACGCGTGAACATGGCTGGCGCTCTCCGTGGTGCCGACAGGATCTTACCGGTCCGTAAACTCGATGTAGTGCATCGTTTGCGCGGCGCGCTCCATCCGCGCGGATCGTCGAGCCGGGTCGCGAACGAGACGTTATATACGCCTGTACGTCCACGATTTGTCCGTTCTTCGTGACCTTCGTAGCTTAAATGCTCTGTGGCCTTCATGGTCAGAGCCTTCGTGGCTAGAAATCGAATGTCACGTTGAACCGCAGGAAGCGTGGGGCCAACACGGCCGTAGGGTACTGAAGGATCCGCGCGCTTGCGCGCGCGACGCTATCGTAGTCTCGTCCGTCATCGTGTCAACTCGCGACGCGGCCCGTGTTTCAGGAATGATATCGCTGTGTACGGCTCTGACTCACTGCTTCTGCGCTAACGTATGTCGTCGTGGTACTGGCATCGCACAAGTGGGATTCCGTCGAAGTACGGCGCGCACTGCCGCGGCTTCAGAGTAGTGAGGAGGGATCGGATGCGCATGCACACCATCGCGTCGCGAATTGGTCTCCGGGGTGCGGCCCTCGCGACCCTCGTCACGCTGGCGCAGGTATCAGCCACGGCTCAATCGCTGCCACGCACGCCGTGGGGTGATCCTGATCTCCAGGGAACCTGGGACTTCACGACGATCACTTCACTCGAGCGGCCGGCCGCTTTTGCCGGACGAGAATTCCTCACCGAGAGTGAAGCGGCAGCGCTCGAGAGGCAGATCAATCAGCAGCGGTATCAGACCGAAGCCGCGTCCCCGGGATCGTTGGGCGGTATGCCGCGGGCCGAGTCAGATCCCGGCATTTACAACCTCGCGTGGTGGTGGGAACCGAACGGGCGCAGGCTGGTACGCACGAGAAGGTCGTCGTTGGTCGTCGATCCGCCTGATGGCCGGATTCCACCACTGACTCCCCAGGCGCAGGCGATCCAGAAAGCGCGAGATGAAGCGCGCGAGCGGCGCCACGCTGCGAACGATCTGCCGCTGGCCGAACGTTGCATCATGGGTTTCAACTCGGGTCCACCGATGGTGCCGGGGCCCTACAACAATCTCGTGCAGATCTTCCAAAGCCCGGGATACGTCGTAATCGTCAACGAGATGGTGCACGACGCGCGCATCGTCCCGCTCGATGGACGCGCACGGCTCGGTGACGCCATTCGGTTGTGGGCCGGCGATTCCCGCGGTCGCTGGGAAGGCAACACGCTGGTGGTTGAAACGCGAAACTTCACTGACAACGGTAGCGGCACGTTCGGACTGCCGGGATTAATCGACAAGAATCTACTTCTCGTCGAGCGCTTCACCCTAACGGACGACCAGGTACTCACCTACCGCTTTACGGTGAACGATTCCACCGTGTGGACGAAGCCCTGGAGCGCCGAGGTCCCGATGACGAAGATCGAGGGCTTCGTCATGGAGTATGGATGTCACGAAGGCAACTATGGCCTCGCCAACATTCTGGCGGGGGCAAGAGCCGAAGAGCGTTAGCAGCGAGGAGGAATCGGAGGAACGACGACGCACGCAGGCTAGGCGCTGACCAGTTTGCGGCTTCGATACCAGTTCAGCAAACGTCCAGAACCCGCCTTCGAGTGTCCATCCGACGAGCGGGATTGTGCCGCCTACCATTGAGATGGCGATGCACCAGCTCATGTAAAGGGCAATGGCAACACCCCCAAGCACGGGAAGGATTTTCGCGACAAGGGTGAGGGACACTCTCGGCACGGTTCGTCACCTTATCAGACGTCTCCCAAGAGAGGGAACGAACCGTTGTCGTGGTGGCACCTCAGACTGGGCAATGGCCTTGCATTTCTCAGCGCGACGATGGCCAAAAAACGAAGAACCTCGTCTGACGCGCTGATCGACTGGAACGATCCCAACGAGAACGCTCACCTGCTGGACTGGCGGCAACGCGCTCACGAGTTCGGCCTCACCCCGGTCGAGGATGGCGAAGTGGGTGACGAGCTCCCGCTCTCGCTTCCGGTGGAGCGGTTGATCGAGGAGGAGGAACCGGAGGCTGCCGATGACCAGGATGTCGATCCCATCGGCGCAACGGCCTCTGAAGAATCAGATGCCGCAGTCGACGATGGGCTCTCAGAGACAGACGTCGATCTCGTCCGCCTGTACCTCAAACACATCTCGCGTCGGCGTCTGTTGAAGGCATCTGAGGAACAGGAGATCGGCCGTCGTATTGAGACCGCTCGAGGGGATCTACTGGCAGAGGTCATGTCGATTCCCTGCGGCCGTCGAACGCTGCTGGCGTTGGCCGACCACGTGCGTGGGGGGGCGGGGTCCGCCGCCGAATTGATTCTTCTGCCCGACGGTGGAGAGTTGAAACCCGAGAAGATCGAACCCGTCCTCGCCGCCCTCGATCATGTGCGCACACTCGAG
Organism: Vicinamibacterales bacterium; assembly: GCA_035649635.1. GTDB lineage: Bacteria > Acidobacteriota > Vicinamibacteria > Vicinamibacterales > UBA2999 > Gp6-AA40. The sequence goes on from DASRJE010000064.1 coordinate 22,429, forward strand.
GCGAGGGTGACGCAACTCGAGCGCGGTCTTCGCCGGCCGACGTCGCCGCGCACGCCATCGCGTAAGCAAGTCGACAAAGCCAACGAAGAGATTCGCGCCACGGTTCGCGACCTGCCGATCCGCCCGTCGGTCGTTGACGAGATTGTGCGTGCGCTTCACGCCCACGATCGCGAATTCGACGAGCACGAACGTCAGCCCGACCCGGATCGCGTACGCCAGCTCGAGGATCGAGCGGGTATGGCAAAAGAGGACTTCCGTGCTCGCGTCGCGCGGGTGTCGGCGTTGGAAGAGGCGCTGATCGAGGCGAAACGACAACTGCTCGAGCCCAATCTCCGACTCGTGGTGTCCATCGCCAAGCGATACCTCGGGCGCGGGCTCTCGCTTCTGGATTTGATTCAGGAGGGCAATATCGGTCTGATGAAGGCGGTCGATCGGTTTCAGTTTCGCCGCGGTTTCAAATTCTCCACGTATGCGACCTGGTGGATTCGTCAGTCAGTCACGCGAGGAGTGACCGACTACGGCCGCACCATCCGCCTGCCCGCACACATCGTGGAATCGCTCAATAAACTGAATCACGATCGCCGCACGCTGTCCGTCGAGCTCGGTCGCGAACCGACCGCCGGTGAGCTCTCCGAGCGCATGAAGGTGCCGCTCGGGAAGGTCGAGTTGCTGCTCGATTCGGCGCGCCTGCCGATGTCACTCGATACGCCGGTCGACGCTGCCGAGAATACACCGCTCGGCCATCTAGTGCGCGATCCCGCGATGCCCTCGGCCGAGCAGATGGTGATGCAGCGGCAAATGGCCGACGAGCTCGAACACGTGATGTCATCACTCGACGAACGCGAGCGTGAGATCCTGCGCCTCCACTACGGTCTGTCGGCGGATCGCGAGTACACGCTCGATGAGATTGGCCGCCGCTTGTCGATCACTCGCGAGCGCGTCCGCCAGCTGGAAGTGCGCGCGCTCACCAAGCTTCGCAACGCTCGAGGCCACGCCGCTTAGCGCCGATTCCAGAACGGCGATCTCACAACCGCTTCGGCGGCATGTCACCGGCACAAGCGCGTTTGCAGTTGCTACAACCATTGCACACGCTACAAAAGCCACCGCGGCCGCTTGTCAGCTTCGGCCGGCTCACCCTTCGCCGGCTCGTCAACTAGCCGAGCCTCGACGAAATACGCGTGGAATTCGATCGCAAGAATCGGAGTGCGCGAAATCCGCCCCAGGCTTACCTTTGACGCATGCAGTGCAGGATGATTGAGAAGGAATTCCGCATGAGCAAGGCGTCAACGGTGAGGCTCGCGCAGGCGACGAGAAATGACCCACGGTGGGCCGCTGTCGTCGCTCGTGATGCCTCTGCAGATGGCAGGTTCTACTACTCCGTCAGAACGACAGGCGTGTACTGCCGGCCCTCGTGTGCGGCTCGCCGGGCACGGCCGGAGAATGTCCAGTTCTACTCCACCTGTCGTGACGCCGAACTCGACGGCTTCCGTCCGTGCAAACGGTGCAAGCCGAACCTGGCGGCAGGAGCGGCCCAGCAGAATGCGATGCGAATCGCGCGCGTCTGCCGCCTCATCGAGCGCGCTCAGAAACGGCTTCCTCTCGAGACCCTGGCGGCCCACGCCGGCATGAGCCTCTACCACTTTCATCGGACCTTCAAGTCCGTGACTGGTCTCACGCCTGCGAAATACGCGGCGGCGCACCGCAGCCGCCGGCTGCGCGCCTCACTCGAAAGGAGCAGCACCGTGACTGACGCGATCTACGACGCAGGTTTCACATCGAGCAGCCGTTTCTACGAGAACGCCAACCAGGTTCTCGGCATGACACCGACACGGTTCCGCGCCGGCGGAGCCAACACCGACATCTTCTTCGCAATCGGAGAATGTTCACTCGGCTCGATTCTCGTCGCGCAGAGCCAGAAAGGCGTGTGCGCAATTCTCATTGGCGATGATCCGGCGGTGCTCGTGCGGGATCTTCAGGATCGCTTTCCCAAGGCCAACCTGGTGGGTGACGAACGCCGCTATCAGGAGCTCGTCGCGAAAGTCGTAGGTCTTGTCGAGCAGCCTGGTATCGGGCTGGATCTCCCGCTCGACATTCGCGGCACCTCGTTTCAGCAGCGAGTCTGGAGAGCGCTGCAGCAGATCCCGCCCGGGTCGACCACCACCTACACCGATCTCGCCGCGAAGATCGGCGCTCCCAAATCGATTCGGGCAGTGGCGCAGGCCTGCGCGGCCAATGCGCTGGCGGTGGCAATTCCCTGCCACAGGGTCATCAGGCACGACGGCTCTCTCTCCGGCTATCGGTGGGGAGTGGAACGAAAGCGCGCGCTTCTCGAACGGGAGGCGCGCGCATGACGACGCGCGCCACGATTGACGAGACTGCCCGTTCCGAGACCGGGGCTTTCGAGTCCACACACGCAGTTGCGCGTGTGCAGTCGCTCGACTGGCAGCAGATGCACGATGAACTCAACGCGTACGGCTGCGCACGGCTCGAAGGTGTACTCACTGGCGATGAGTGCGACGCGGTCGTGCGGTTGTATCCCGACGACCAGCGATTCCGCAGCCGCGTCGTGATGGCGCGGCACGGATTCGGACGCGGCGAGTACAAATACTTCAGTTACCCTCTGCCGCGCCTCATCGAGGCTCTGCGAACGGAGCTGTATCGCCGGCTGGCGCCCGTCGCGAATCAGTGGAATGACGTGATGGGGATCGCGGTTCGCTTTCCCGGCGAACATGCCGACTTCATCGCGCGCTGTCATCAGGCCGGACAGACACGGCCAACGCCGCTGCTGCTTCAATACGACGCCGGTGACTACAACTGCCTTCATCAGGATCTGTACGGAGAACATGTGTTTCCGCTGCAGGTGGCGATTCTCCTCTCGGAGCCGGGACGAGACTTCACCGGCGGCGAGTTCGTTCTGACCGAGCAACGCCCGAGGATGCAGTCTCGTGCGGAAGTGGTCCCTCTACGACGGGGAGACGCCGTGGCCTTTGCCGTCCGTCATCGGCCCGTGCAAGGCACTCGAGGAGCGTATCGAGTAAATCTGCGGCACGGCGTCAGCCGCCTGCGTTCCGGGCACCGCCATACGCTCGGGATCATCTTTCACGACGCGAAGGCGTAAGTTATGTTCAGGCATGCAACAAGAGACGATTCAGACGCAACGTCGCGGAAGCAGCGTAGGCGCCGTCGCTGCCGGCTTCATCGTCACCGCGTTGCTTTCCGTGGGCACCGACGCCGTGATGCACAGAACCGGCATCTTCCCGGTATCGGGCGAACCGATGTCTGACGGGCTTTTTGCGTGGGCAGCGGCTTACCGGATTGCGTTCACCGTGCTTGGAGGGTACGTGACCGCGAGACTGGCACCCCGCCAACCCATGCTGCACGTCTTGATCCTTGGCACGATCGGCGCGCTCGCCGCGACAGCCGGCACGGTGGCGACGTGGAATGCCGGACCGGAATTTGGTCCGCGATGGTATCCGATCCTGCTGGTGCTGACCGCCTTGCCGTGCGTGTGGCTTGGCGGTCTAATCGCGAGACGAAGCTATTGAGGGTTGAGGATCGCAGTGCAGCTGCCGTCGACGTCACTTGACATCGTCTTCTCTCCGGCCAGCCCCTTGTTCATCGCGAGTTTGATCTGGTCGGCGTAGAGTCGATACGCATTCTGCGCTGTCTGCGCGAGTCGAGTTCCTTTGGGCAGGCTGAACATCTCCTCGAGTTCCTGATCCCATTGAATGATGCCGATCTCCCGGATGCTGCGACGGCTGGGGGCGAAGTCGTGAATTCCCAGAGCGATTCCGGCCACAGAGTTCAGGAAACGGCACTCCTTCAGCACGCGCTGCCCTTCGAACGCCGCGTCTTTCGCGAGAGTACCGGACGAAGCTGCGCCCATGAGTGGCAGGACGAGCGACTGAACACCCGCGCCGTCCAGCGCGGTGAGACATTCAGCGATCCCTTTGCGTATGCGGTCCTGCGCAAAGAGCTCCCGGCGATCGATTGCGCCGCCAGCGGCGAAGTCGGTCGGAATCAGGCAAACCACCTTCGGAAACGCGCCACCACTCTGCTTGCTTCCCTGCCGCGGTAACTGCGCCACGAACGAATCGATGCCAATGTTCAGGGCCGCCGGTGACTGCTTTCGGCGCGCCGCGATTTGATCCTGCAGGTCGCGCATGACGGCCGGCTGTTTCCGGACGCGGTCAATCAGCACACGCTGTGTGGCCGGGGATGACGCCATAATCTGCAGGTCTGTGTTCGTCGGAACGATCGCGGCGTCCGGTCGAAATCGAGCCTGGTCGAACGCGCGCTCGAGATCGCCGCCGGTGAGATAAATCTGCGTGGGAAAACTCGCAGTGGCGGTGGGTCCTATCTCCGCAGTTGCGAAACTCAATGCAATCGTCTCGCCCCGTTTCTGGTCATCGCTGAACATGGACGAAACGGGTCCTTGTTGCGCGACGGCAAGGCCAGACGGCAACGCCAGGACGCAGACGGTCAGGAGTACGAATGCGCGCGAGCGCGCGGCGCCGTCGCGCAGAATGCGAGTGTAATAGATCCGATGGACCATGGAGCGTCGCTCCTCGTTCGATTGGGCTGCTGCACGGCCATTCTAACGCACGAACGACTTGCCAGACGCTCTCAGGCCGGGGCCAAGGCAGGCGATCATGGCGACGACAAACAGCGCCAGCGCCACGGCCGCGAAGATCGCCGGATCGGTCGCGCTCAGGCCGAAAAGCATGCTCGAAAGCGTTCGAGTCGTGATCCATGCTACCGCCAGCCCCACCCCGATCCCCGTCAGCGAAGGCGCAACGCCCTGCCGCATGACGAGGAGCATCAGGTCACTGCGCTGAGCGCCAAGGGCCGATCGAATAGCAAACTCCCGCCCGCGCTGACTGACCGAGTACATGACGACGGCATAGATACCGGTCAGCGCTAAGGCCAGCGCCGCCAGTGCGAAGGCGGACATGAGCGAGAGACTGAATCGACGCGCGGCCATGGCCTCGGACAGATACTGGTCGAGCGGCCGGATCGGCGCCGCAACCACCTCCGGGTCTATCCGGCGTACGGCCCTGGTAAGGCTGCTCGCCAGCGCCATCGGATCGTCGGCCGTGCGCACGATCCAGAACATGTTCGACGCTGCGGCACCGACGTTGTCGGGATGGATCTGAGGATAGGTCAGATACAGGTCCCACGTCGGCTCGCCATCGAGCGCCACCTGTTGCACGTTTCCAATGACCCCGATGATTTCCACCGGGCGCGGTGATCCGTCGTTGTCGTCGACGAGGAGACGAGCGCCAATTGGCTCGAGGCCATCGAGCCACCGGCGCGCAAGCTCTTCGTTGACGACGGCAACTGCCCGCGTCCTCTCCGTGTCGGTCTCCGAAAAGGTGCGACCGCGCTTGAGCGGAATGCGCGCGGCTTCGAAATATCCCGGTGACACCGTGCGAAACTGCGCGATCGGGACGCGCTCTCGTTCAATGGCTCTGCCCTCCACCGTGAACGGCACACGTGACACGAGGCCGCTCAGGGGGAGCAGCGAGATCGCGCCCGCGCTGGTGACGGCCGGCAGAGCCGACAACTCCTGAGCGAGTGCTCGCTGGAAGGTCACGATCGCGTCGCGGCTGTCGAATCGCTTTGCCGGCAGCGTCACCCGCGCCGAGAGCACTTGCGTCGAGTCGAAGCCGGGCGCAACCCGCTGCACGTTCGCAAAGCTCGAGGCCAACATGGTCATGACAATGAGCAGCACCAGGGCGAGCGCGACCTCCGAGCTGACCAGCGCGTCGCGAATCCGGCGGCCGCCGGCTGTTGTGCCACGGCCGCTGCCCTCGAGCGCATCACGGACATCGACGCTGGCGGACGCTAGCGCAGGGATCACGCCGAAAAGCACGGGGGTGAGCGAAGACACGGCAAGCGAAAATACCAGGACCGCGACATCGACTCGGATCTCATCCGATCGCGGCAGCGCCGTCGGCGCCATCGTCACGATGGCGGGTACTCCCCAGCGAGCGATGAGCAGGCCGAGCAGTCCCCCGGTGATACCCACGAGCATCGCTTCGATAAGGACCTGACGTACGACATTGGCGCGTGACGATCCCAGCGCCAGTTGGACGGCCGCGTCCCTGCGACGTTCGGTCGCGCGGGCCAGCATCAGGTTCGCGAGATTCGCGCAGGCGATGAGCAGGACGGCCGCAACTGCGGCGAACACGGTGACCAGCGCCGTCCGAAATGGACCGACGATGCCATCGATCACGGGGATCAGGCGGACGCCCCGCTTTCTCGCGTTTTCGACCGGAAACTGTTGCTGCAACCGACGCGCGATTCCCGTCAGCTCGCTGACCGCCTGCGCCTGAGATGCCTCGGGCCCGAGCCGGCCCACGCCGATGATGAAGTTCAGTGAATTGCGCGCCCCACGCCGGGGATCCTGCTCGGGTGCGAATGGAAGGACGAACTCGACGTCGCGTATCGGCATCGCGATACCTGCCGCCATGACACCGACGACGGTGTACTCCTCGCTGTTCAGTCGGATGGTGCGGCCGACAATGGCTCGATCGCCGCCAAACCGTCGGACCCAGAACGGTTCTGCGAGCACGACCACCTGCTCCGCGCCAGGCTGCTCGTCATTCAAATCGAGCAGACGGCCCATGCGCGCGCGTGCACCGAGGACATCGAACAGATTCCCGGTGGCGCGTATGCCCGGCACACGCTCGGCGGCCGACTCGTCGCTCAGGTTCGCGCTGTAGGCAAAGAATCCCGCAAAGCCGGCCAACGTCTGCGTGGAGCGGCGATAGTCGATGAAGTCCGGCACGTTGAACGGCGCTCGATCGGAACCGGATTGATCCGACCAGATCCAGAACACCTGTTCCACGTTTCGGTACGGCAGTTGTCGCAGCAGCACCCCGTATACGACGCTGAAGATGGCCGTCGTTGTTCCGACGGTCATAGCGATTGTGATCACAGCGCCTGCCGTGAAAGCTGGCGTCTTGCGAAGGGTGCGCAGGCTGTAGCGAACGTCCCGCACAAGGCTCGACAGGAAATTGACCATCGGTTCAAGTGTAGGTACCGCAGGCCGGTCTAACAGACAAGGGCCACTCTGGCAATTTCAGTTAGACCAGTCCAGGTTACAACGACGGTACAATACGTGGCGCGAGCGAGACATGCGACGTCCCTGGCATCTGGTGATCGACGTCGAGCGCACCGCGGCGCTTCCACCCTTTCTACAGATCGCGCACGCGTTGACGGCGGAAATCCAGCGCGGCCGTTTACGGCCAGGGGACCAACTTCCCGGCAGCCGGCGGCTCGCGACCAGTTTTCGCGTGCATCGTAATACCGTCCTCGCGGCCTTAGCCGAACTGATCGCCGAGGGATGGGTCGAGACGACGCCGGGACGCGGGACGTTTGTCACGCGCACGATCGTCAATGCCCGAGGCCGGCCGTTCTCACGTCGGATCGCGCTGCGCGCACACGTGCCGGCCCAGGTGCCCTTCGCGCTGCCGGAGGCGCCGCCCGCGTACCGGCCTCCCTGCCTCCCGCCTGGCACGCTCAACTTGAGCCACGGTGCGCCCGATCTTCGACTGGTGCCGGCGCGATCCTTGGGGCGTGCGTATCGTCGTGTCCTGGCGACGCGAGGCGGCGAGGTCCTCGGGTACGGCGACCCGGAAGGAGACGCCACGCTTCGTGGCGCGCTCGCGTCGATGCTCTCGAGCACCAGAGGTCTGTCGGTCGGCGGCGACGATGTGCTCGTCACGCGTGGAAGTCAGATGGCGTTGACGCTCGTGGCGCGGGCGCTGCTTCGTCCCGGCGACGCGGTTGCGGTCGAACAGTTCGGGTACCGACCGGCGTGGGAAGCATTCCGTGCGGCCGGCGCAACGGTTGTCCCGGTCGTGCTCGATCACGAGGGCCTCGATGTCGATGCGTTGACGCGACTCGCCGACCGCATGACACTGCGGGCGGTGTATGTCACGCCTCACCATCAATATCCGACGACGGTTACGTTAAAGGCCGCCCGACGGCTGGCCCTTCTTGCCCTGGCGCGCGCCAGGCGGATCGCGATCATCGAAGACGACTACGACCACGAGTTCCATTACGATGGCCGGCCCGTGCTGCCGCTGGCGAGCGCCGACCATGCGGGGCTTGTCGTGTACATCGGCACACTGTCGAAAATCCTCGCTCCGGGCCTCCGCATCGGCTACATCGTTGCGCCCCAGGCGGTGCTGCGAACGGTTGGAGCCATTCGCTCCCTCCTCGACATCCAGGGTGACCTCGCCACCGAGGCCGCCGTCGCGACGCTGATCGAGGACGGCGAACTACAGCGTCACGTCGCGCGCGTGCGGCGTATCTATGCGAGCCGCCGCGAGCTTCTCGCGCACCTGTTGAGGAAGGCGTTCGGAGAAGACGTCGAGTTCACGATCCCGAGCGGAGGGATGGCGTTGTGGGTCCATTTCCGCATGCCGGTCGATATCGAAGCATGGGCCGAGCGCAGCCTCGGTCGCGGAGTCGCGTGGTACACCGGCCGGCGGTATGCATTCGATCGCCGGTCGAAGCCTTACGCGCGCTTCAACTTTGCAGGGCTCAACGAGCGCGAATTGCCTGAGGCTGTGCGGCGAATGGCGGCCGCCGGTTCGTAGCCGTCTTGTCAGCCTGGACTGGTGGCATATGAATCAAGTTCTCCCCTGTCAAGACGGCTCGCCCCGCGAAGCGGGGCAAAGCCAACGCTGTACTAGCGAGGCGAAACTTCAGCCTCGCTAGTTTTCTGCTATGCTCCGTCAACCTCGAACATGAGTTGGCGCGGCTTCCGCCAGGATTTGGCGGCATTGCTCGGGTACGCCGTCATGGCCGTGGCGTTCTCATGGCCACTGGTCCTCCACCTCAGCACATTTTTGACCGGCCCGCCCGATGGTGACACGGGTGTGTACGTCTGGAACCAGTGGGTCTTCCGCCACGAGATCCTCGTCCACCGACAATTACCCTTCTTCACCACCTCCATTTTCTCGATGACACCGGAGGCCAACCTGAGCCTCCACAACTACACCGCGTTTCAGAATCTTCTCGCGCTTCCGTTGTTGAGCGTGCTCGGCGTGGTCGCGACATTCAACGTCGTTTTCCTGCTGATGTCGATCCTCACGGCCTACTCGACGTTCCTGCTGGCGCGCCACGTGACCGGGCGATTTGCAGAGTCGTGGCTTGCCGGGCTGCTGTTCGCGTGGAGTCCGCTTCTGGTGACCCGAGGCATGGGACATTTCAGCCTCGTGGCAGCGGCTCCGCTCGCGATCTTCCTGCTCGTGTTAATGAAGGCCGACGGGCACGAGCGGTTTCGCGACGCCGTCGCGCTCGGAGTCGTCGTGGCATGGGCCGCGACGTCGGACGCCTATTACGCCGTCTTCTGCCTGCTCATCGGCGCCGTCTTTCTGGTGGCCCGCGTGGTGGCGATTCACAACAGCCCGCAGTCGGGCCGCGCCCGGGCCGCGCGATGGGCCGTTGACGTATTGTTCCTGTGCGCCGCAGGTCTGGTTGGCGCCATCGCGATCACCGGCGGCTGGACCTCGTCGATCTTCGGGTTCCCCGTTTCCGCCAGGGGCCTTTACACCCCGGTGCTGATCATGTCGGCGCTGGCGTTCCTCAGGTTGGGTTGGCAACTGCGTGCTTCCCCGAGGCCCGGTGCCGGAATGGAAGCCAGACGACTGGCCTTTCTGACGGTCGCCGCCGGGTTAGTTGCCGCGGCACTGCTATCGCCGGTCCTTTACGCCGTAAGCGAGCGACTCACGGCAGGCGAGCTCAAGTCTCCGGGAGTGTTGTGGCGCAGCAGTCCCGGAGGAGTTGACCTGGTTGCCCTCGTGCTGCCGAATCCGAACCATCCGCTGACACCGCAGGTCGTTGGCGACTGGCTGATGACGTTTCAGGGCGGCTACCTCGAGGCCGTTGTCTCTATCCCCTTCGTCGCACTCATCACGCTGGGCGTGGCGTGGAGAAGGGGATGGCGGGCGTCGCGCTGGTGGACGGCGCTGGCCATCACATTCGGTGCGCTGGCGCTCGGGCCATTCCTGCACGTCGGGGGCGTCAATACCTACGTTCCCGGGCCGTGGGCACTGCTCCGATTCGTGCCGATCCTGGGGCTGACGCGCATGCCGTCGCGCTTCTCGGTCGTGATGATGCTCGCCGTCGCCGTGCTCTTTGCTGCCGCTCTCGCATGGCTGGGCCGCACGTACCCGCGCCGCCGATCGCTCATCCTGACGATCGTTGGGGTATTGCTCCTGGCGGAGTTATTGCCTGCGCCAATGACGCTGCATTCGGCGGCGGTGCCGCGGTTTTACGAACGCGTCGCCGCGGCGCCAGGCGATGTCCGGGTGCTAGAGTTGCCGACCGGCATCCGTGACGGCACGTCGAGCGTCGGCAACTTCATCGCGCGGTCGCAGTATTTCCAGACGATGCACGAGAAGCCGTTGATCGGAGGCTACCTGTCGCGCGTCGGCAGCCGCAGCATCACCGACGTTCGTCGCATCGACATGCTCGACGCGTTGATCGTGCTGAGCGAAGGAGGACGGCTCGCGGAAGAACGCGAGGCAGCTCTCATCGCAGCGGGGCCCGCGTTCGTTCGCGAGGCCAATCTTGGTTTCGTGATCGTCGACCGTCTCCGCTCGTCGCCTGCATTGATCGACTTCGCCACGCGCGCGCTCCAACTCAGTTTCGTCGACCGAGACGGCGTGTTCGAGTTGTATCAACCCTCCCAATAGCAGATCGAGTCAACTCCCAATTCCCAACCTCCAATTCCCAAGGTCTTGACCGGCGGGTCTGATCCCTCAGTGTCTCGGAGCCTCCGCGTGTCGTAATCGAGTGGCACTTTGGGAGTTGGCCCTTTGGGAGTTGGGAGTCAAAGTCTAAAGAGACAGCCCGCGATATCATTCGACTCGAGGCCACGGTGCTAGACGATCGAGTGCGGCGAGAACGGGAGTCGTACGACGAGGGCGAGGTCTTCGTCGAAAGCGCGAAGCTGCACGCACGTTTCGAGCACGTCTTCACCGGAGCGAACTCGCGCGCGGCCGAACATCACTTCGCCGACCTCGTGCGCCAGCAGTCTGCCAGGCGTCGGGTGCTCAGCTACGGCTGCGTGCGCGGCGACATGCTGATGCCGGCTGTGCTCGCGGCACAGCCGCGACGTCTCCTGGTCGTCGACGTCTCAATCAAGGAAATCGAGGCGGTAAAAACGGAATTTGGCAACGCGGCCGAGTACTCAGTGATGGACGGCCACTCACTTGCCGTGCCGACGGAGTCGTTCGATCTCGTGGTTGGGCGCGCCATCATTCACCACCTCGACTACGAAACCGCCATCCGCGAAATTCATCGAGTGCTCGCACCCGGCGGACTTGCGGCGTTCGTCGAGCCGTTGCGCGGGAATCCGCTGCTGGCGCTGGCGCGCGTGCTGACCCCGCGAGCGCGCACGAAAGACGAGATGCCGTTGTCTGCGGCGCAGCTTCGATTTGCCGACGAGGTCTTCGGCAGCTCGCGCCACCTGTTCTTCAACCTGTTCTCAGTGCCGGCGGGCATGATGAGCTCCATCGTGTTCCCGAACCCGGATAATGCCCTGATGAGAGCCGCCGATCGTGTCGATCGTGTCCTGGCGAGAACCCCGGTGAAGTACTGGATGCGCTCGGTTATCCTCGCGTGGCAGAAACGTGCACCAGAGTCACGAGGGAGAACCCGGTGAGCGAGCCCGAGGAAGATTTCGAAACGATGTTCGAGGCGTCGGTGCAAGCGCGACGCATCGAGAAGGGTCAGACCATCGAGGGCACCATCGTCGCGATCGGCGAGGAAGTGGCACTCGTCGATGTCGGCGGCAAGAGCGAGGCCACCATCGATGTCGATGAGCTGAAGGACGACAGCGGCAAGCTCGAGGTGTCGAACGGCGACCGAATTCGCGCAGTCGTCATCTCGACGGCTGGTGAGTTGAGGCTCTCACGCAGATTGGCGCTTGGTGCCGCCACCGTGCAACAGCTCGAGGACGCATTCCGCGCCGGCCTGGCGATCGAGGGCAAGGTCGAGCGAGCGGTAAAGGGCGGATTCGAGGTACGCATCGCGCGCCAGCGCGCCTTCTGCCCGATCTCTCAGATCGACATCGTCCGGGATGTGGATCCGGCGCAGTACGAAGGGCGCGTCTATCAATTCCGCATCGTCGAGTTCAAGGATTCGCGGAACGTCGTCGTGTCGCGGCGGGCGCTGCTCGAGGAAGCACAGCGCGTCAGTGCCGCCGCAGTCCGCGCGTCGATCGTCGAAGGCGCCATCCTGACCGGCCGGGTCGCGTCGGTGCGTGAATTCGGCGCTTTCATCGATCTCGGTGGCGGCGTCCAGGGACTGCTGCACGTGTCGGAGATGGGCTGGTCACGCGTATCGGACTCGCTGCAGGTGGTCAAACCCGGTGACGAGATCACGGTCAAGGTCCTGCGCGTTGACGCCGACAAACAGAAGATTTCTCTTGGCCTGAAGCAGCTCATGGCCGATCCCTGGCTGAAAGTGGGCGACACCTACGTCGCCGGCCAGTTACGCAGCGGCCGCATCACGCGCGTGGCGGACTTCGGGGCCTTCGTGGAGTTGGAACCGGGGATCGAAGGTCTTATTCCATTGAGCGAGAGCGGCGTGGCCCGTGACGGGGACGTCAAGAAAGCCTTTCAAATCGGCAACGCCATTGACGTCGTGATACTCGATGTCGACCCCGGCGCGCGCCGCATTCGCCTCAGCGTCACGGCTGTCCAGAAAATGCGCGAGGCCGATGAAGTGCGCGAGTACACCGAGCGCGCCGACGTCCCTTCCTCGGAGGGATTCGGATCGCTCGGTGACAAGCTGCGCGACGCATTGAAGCCACGCCCCAAATAGGGCTTCAGCAGACGCGTCCAGCACTGGCGGCCAGTGCATACTTACTCGACAATAGTCCTCGCACGCGGTGGTACAGGCACGCTGGCCCACAAAAGTCTCTGAAGAGCACGGCCACTATCGACATCGCCATCAGTGCTTCGAGCACCCAGGCGGTCTTTGTCGCGCCGAGCACGAGCGTGGCGCCAGTTGCGAACGTAGCGGCGGCAGCCATTGCCTGCGCGAAGAGTCGTGGCGCAGGTGCGACCCCGAACGATGGCCGGCGCGGCCGTGCGACGAATCGGTTGTAGAAGCCGTCGAACGGGTTCCGTGTCGGTACCAGCGTGCTCCACACGAGTACAGCGGATAGCGCCAGAAATACCCAGGCGCTTTGAGAGAAGATTCCGATCGCAACCAGGGCGCCGATGACTCTCGGCTGAAACATCAGCGCTGCATACAGGCGATCGCTGGCGACTGCGGCTGGAAAGCCCAGCTGGCGAATGAACCGGGACTGCGACTCGCGCATGACACCCTCCTTCGTAAAAGGAAACGTTCCTCACGATTTCAACAACACCACCACCCCCGTGATCACGAGCGCGCCGGCCCACGCCCAGTCCACGTTGATCCAGGCTTGCCGCAACAAGCGCAGGCCAAGCTTGCGATACACGATCCAGGCGGCCACTGCCATGACCACGAAGTACGCCAACGTGTGAATGCCGGCCGCCGCGGCGGCCGCGGTCGCGAGATTGGCGTGAGCAGCAGCCATGTGCGCCGCGTGCTCATGGGTCGCAGCCGACGCCGACATCGATGCGGGCATCACAAACGGGACCACCATGAATCCGGCGCCATGAGCCGATGCCATGAGAAACGACCACGCCGTCAGATCGCGAAACCCAACCTGCATTCCGCCGTAACGCGGATGTCGGTGACGCCACAGCCGGTAGAGCCCGAACATCATCAGCATCAGCGCGACGATGACCTTCAGCGTGGCGAGCGGCACGATCAAACCGGCCATCGTCGCAGCCAGGAGCACCACGCCGACAGCCGCGGCATGACCGAGCGCGATCGGCGGCAGCGCGCGCCATACGCCACGAGCGCTGCCGTGTTGCATGCCCAACGCCACCGCAAACAGCCATCCCATACCGGGATTGATGCCGTGATAGGCCCCCAAAAGAACCATCGCTTGCCACTCCATGACGTCCTCGCCTTCGCATTTTCCAGAGTGACGTAGAGCCGGGGGCATTCTCGTCCACCGTAGCCTTCGGCGAAGTGGAAGCCCCCGCGTCGCACGACCGCACAGGCTGAAGCCTGCGCTCTACGATCTACGCGTAACAGTACGAATCCGACGAGGCGTCGCCGCCTTGCAGCCGAACCTGGTGTGGCCGCATGTGACCGGTGTCGACGAAGAACTTCGGGTCGAGCGTCATCGCGCCACCACCGGACGGCACATCGACCTTTGCGATCCATCCACGCACGCCCGCGGGATAGAACTGGCTGTCCCATGGCGTATAGAGACTGTTCGTGAAGTAGATGCGTCGTCCATCGCGGCTGACTTCGACCATCTGCGGTCCGCCGTTCAACGGCTGCTGCGGCTTACTGGGGTGTGCCGCCTGGCTGACGATGCCACCCAGCCTGAGGGAGCTGACCTCTTTCGGATTGAACGGATCGGTGACGTCGTACTGAATGAACTTTCCAGTCCCCCAGCACGATACGTACAAGTAGCGGTCGTCGACCGAGAGATTGATATCGGTCACCAGCGGCGCCACGGCCTTGAACCCCTTGAGGAACGGCGGCAGTTTCTCCGGGTCTGCGGGCTCCGCGGGAATTTCGATCACTTTCTTCACGGCCCACTGACCATCGGACCCGTTGGTCCTCTTCTTGTTCGGATCGCGGTACCACATCCAGACCGACGACGACAGGTCCTTGAGGGACGCCACGACGCTCGCGAACCCGTAGGCGCGTGTCGGGTCGTGCGCCGGCCGCAGCTCGAGCACCATTTGCTGCTCCGGGCCAAGGTCGAGTTCCTGAACATGACGTCGTGTGCGCAGGTCCCAGATGTGGATCTTGCTTCCGTACTTCCCGGCGAGCAGCAGCTCGGGGTTGACGCCGTTCTTCACCATGTTCGGCGTGCCCCACGTACTGGTCACCATCGTGTCGAGACCGAGGTGCCACCAGATGTCGTACGCGAGCGTCTGCGGCCCGCGATCGAGCTCCCACCGGCCGCGGACGTCGAACGTTTCCGGGTCGAGGATGAAAGTCCCTCCGGGGCCGTTACCGTCAGGCGCGCCGAGCGCGCTCATGAAGATGCCATCCGGTCCGCAATGGACGGTGTGCGGCCCCGCGTACCCCGTGCGCTCGGCAACGGTCTCCGGCTCGATCACCTTCACGATTCGCGGCTGGCGCGGATCCGGCTTGGTGTCGAGAATGTGGATGCGCGACGAATTGATCCCTGGAACGACGAGGTACCGCCGCTCCATGTGCGGATGCGGCGCGTAGGGACACAGACAGGAACTGCATGCGTTCCAGCCGAAGTGATGCAGTTCATCCCCGCGGTTCGGCATATCGGTTGCGCCAACCACGCGACCGTAGTGGTGCGAACCCGGGTCGACGTCGACAACACCGATCGAATCCGCGCCACCGTTCTGTCGAGGATCGATGAGCGCCACGTACGCGAGCCTTTCCTGGGGCGACTGCATGGCCATCGTCGGCGAGGGATAGAACGTAGGGTCGGGTGTCAGTAGCGGCATGGCTTTCACTCCTCGTTGTGGTGTTCTGTCACACGAGCCGATGGTGAATCGACCGCCGCCTGCGTTCTATGACCGGGACTCTGCCGCTCTTGCCCGCAACTCCGGATTTGCTTGACGCCTTGATTGAGCGTCTGAAATCCTTGACTGCTCCTCCGCGACTCTCAGGCGAGAGCCGCGATAGCGTTTGGGTTTCACGTAGAGCGAGGGCTTCACTGACCACCGTCGCCTACGGCGAAGGTGGAAGAGGCAAGGCCGTTCAAGATGGATGTGCTTTCCGACGTGCTTCGCGTCGTGCGCTTGTCCGGCGCAGTGTTCTTCACGGCGGATTTCTCGTCGCCGTGGGGGATCGAATCACCCATTCCCGACATGCTTGCTGCGGCGGTCATGCCGCAAGCCGAATGTGTGGTGCTCTTTCACATCCTTGTCGACGGCGAGTGCGAGGTGGAGTGCAAGGGGCACCCGACCACAACGATGCAGAGCGGCGACGTCGTCGTCTTTCCGCGCGGTGACCAGCACACCATGCGCAGCCACGGTGCCGGCAGGCCAACGCCTCTCGGTTCGATCTTTTCGCCAGGCGAGCACGACGAGCCGCCGCAATTGGCGTACGGCGGTGGGGGAAGAACGTCACGGTTCGTGTGCGGCTATCTGAATTGCGACCAGCGATTCAGCCCTCTCGTCGAAGGTCTCCCAACGATGCTGCTGGTGCGCAGCCGCGACGACTATTCCGCGATCGAAGCCATCGACACTCGCGGCAGCCATCCCACTGCAGTGCCTGAGGGATCGGGAACGTGGCTGGGTACGACGTTGAAGTTCACGATCAACGAAGCGCGAGCGGCTCGTCCGGGCAACTCCGCGATGCTCGGACGGCTCACCGAGTTGATGTTCGTCGAGATCCTGCGCGAGTACATGCATCGCCTGCCCGCCGATCAGGGAGGCTGGCTCGCGGGAGTGAACGACCCCTACGTCGGCAAGGCATTGCGGCTCATGCACACGAATCCCGTTCATGATTGGACGGTCGACGAACTCGCGCGCGAGGTTGCAGTATCGCGATCGGTGCTGGCGCAGCGCTTCACGGACCTGGTCGGTGAAGCGCCGATGCGATATCTCGCGAACTGGCGGATGCAGCTGGCCAAACAGATGATGCGAGAAGGCGCCCGCAACATCCAGGAAGTCGCGACGAAAGTTGGCTACGATTCCGAAGCGGCGTTCAATCGCGCCTTCAAGCGAGCGACCGGATCGCCGCCGGCAGCCTGGCGCAAAGGCGCGCTCGGCGCAATCTGATGGCGGCCACGGACGCGACCTACGACGCGATCGTCGTTGGGATCGGCGGCATGGGCAGCGCCGCCTTCTACCACCTGACCCGGCGCGGCGCGCAGGTACTCGGCCTCGAACAGTTCGACATCGCCCACGACAAGGGTTCCTCGCACGGCCTGTCTCGCATGATTCGGCTCGCCTACTGGGAGCATCCCAGCTACGTCCCGCTGCTTCGCCGTGCCTACGAGCTGTGGCGCGAACTGGAACGCGCGAGCGGCGAGCCGCTGCTCATCACCACTGGAAGCATCGACGCCGGACCAGCCGACTCACCGGCCATTCTCGGCGCACGGCGCGCGTGTGACATGTTCAGCCTGCCGCACGTGTTGTACGACGGCGCGTCGTTGACGACGGTATTCCCCGGCTATCGATTGCCATCTGATTTCACGGCTCTGTATCAACCCGATGGCGGATTTCTCGGACCCGAGCGGTGTATCCATGCGCATGTAGACGCGGCTCAACGCGCCGGCGCCGTGGTAAATACGCATGAACGTGTGCTTGACTGGACGGAACGAGACGGCCACGTTGACGTCCGCACCGATCACACCACGTACACGTGCCGGCAGCTGATTGTCACCGCCGGAGCGTGGGCAGGAAAGCTGCTCAAAGATCTAAGGCCGATGCTGACACCTGAACGCCAGGTGATGCTCTGGGTTGCGCCTCTGCGCCCTGAGTACTTTCAGCCCGCCACCTTCCCCGTCGTTTACATGCACGCGGCCGAGGGCAGCTTCTACGCGCTGCCGTCCCACCAGGGATCCGGTGTGAAATTCGGGAAATACCATCACCTCGAGCAGCGCGTCGATCCCGACGCGATGGACCGCGAATGTCATGCCGAGGACGAACGCGTGCTGCGAGAGGGCGTACGCCGCTATTTCCCGGACGCCGACGGCCCGACGCTGGCGATGAAGACATGCCTCTTCACCAACACGCCCGACGAACACTTCGTCATCACGCGTCTTGCCGGCGCGATCACCGTAGCCGCCGGCTTTTCAGGTCACGGCTTCAAGTTCTGTAGTGTCGTGGGCGAGATCCTGGCCGATCTCGCCCTCGATGGCGGCACGCGCCACGACATCTCGCTGTTTGCGAGGGACCGCGGCACCATCGTTGATTGAACGATCTTTGATTGTTGATTCCTTTGTGATTGAAGATTGTGGATTGTTGATTGAATGCGGCGTCGCCGCGAATTGGCGATGAATCAGCAATCGAAAATCAGCAATCAACAAGGATTCGACAATCAAAGACCACCAGAATCAAAGATGATCTATTTGGGCTTCTGGGCACTCTGCGGCCGGCGCTCCCGCACATCGACCTCGGAAGCCACCATCTTTCCATTCACATCCGAGTAACGGACGAAGACCTGGTCGCCTTCGTGCACCACCTCCGTGATCTTCACGCCCGGCTTGCCTGCTTCGCGGGCCGCCTGTGCCTTGGCACCGCCGGCGGTGACCTTGACCTCCGTGGAGGTGTTGGTCGTGAACTGCATCGTCTTCCCTTTGCCGACATCGATGGTGAGGGAGTCACCTGCGATCTTCAACACCGGCCCGATCGCCGTCTGATTCTTTGCCTGCGCCGCAACGCCAACCCCAAGACCAACGACGAGTGTTGCGACGGCAAGGATTGCCTGTAGCTTCATGTAAGCCTCCTGCAACGAGACACACCAAAGGGAACTGCTAGCGCGCGTTCGCGCGCCGCCAGCCTGTACTACAACGAATTGGACGCATGGGATGAACGGCCCGTCGGCGAAAAATCGGGTCGAGCCCGTCTGGATGCGCGAATGGCGCCGAACTGGAGTCTGCACTGTCGTAGCCACGTCGGAGACCGAACATGGCATCGGGGTCGCGACTCTACTGCGCTTGTCGGCTGAGATCAAGGCCATTCTTGCGGTCCACGAAGACATTTTGGGTGGATAGCATCGGGCACACTGCTTGCTGGTCTCGAGACGGAGACCGTCACCACAAGGGGGATCCTCGTCATGCGGAATGTAGGTTCGACTGAGCGGTTTGTCAGGATTGGACAGGGACGACGGCCGGGCTCACTACAGGGTTGACCCGATATTCCCCCCTCAACGAGGCAGTCGGCCGTGACTCGTCCCATCAATTGTCGCCGCTCGATCGCGATGTGTTCGCGTACGGCTCGCGGCTCTGACGAGGTCGATGGCAATCACCGAGAAATCAGGAGGACGCGATGGCTAAAGTTGCGCGCGACGTCATGACAGCAAACCCGGCGTGCTGTACGCCGAACTCGACGATCGTTCAAGTCGCAAAGATGATGCTCCAGAACGACTGCGGACAGATTCCCGTGGTAGATACGCAAGGTATCCTCATCGGTGTGATCACCGATCGCGACATTGTCTGTCGCGTCGTCGCGGAAGGCCGGAATCCAGCCGCGAGCACCGTCGAGCAGTTCATGTCGCAACCCATTGTCACGGTCCACAGCGACGACGCGCTCGAAGACGTCGTCTCGACGATGGAACGGCATCAAATCCGGCGGGTGCCCGTGACGGACGAACGCGGGTGCTGCGCGGGCATCATCGCCCAGGCCGACGTGGCATGGACCGGCCCCGAGCGCGCGGTTGCCGAACTGGTGCGCGAGGTGTCTCGCGACACCAAATGAGTTCAATGACGGATCATTATTGATTTTAATGATCTTTGCTTGCTGATTGCTTGCTGATTGGGGATTGTTGATAGTTGATTGGTTGCTGATTGGTAACAGTCAATCAACAATCACCAATCAACAATCACCAACGAATCAACAATCAAAGATCCCCTAATCAATAATTGATACCGCATGTCCGTCGCCGCTCACCTCGCTATCTCTCCCGCGAAATATGATGCGCGCATCCGCTCGCTGATCCCGCTCTACGACGAACTGATCGCGGAGGTCGTTCGCGCCCTCGATCACGCGGCGCGTCCGGTGCGCAGCATCGTGGATCTCGGTATCGGCACGGGCGCGCTGGCTCGGGCATGCCTCGAGCGCCTGCCGCGCGCGCGTGTCTGGGGCATCGATGCCGATGCCGGCATGATGGCGATCGCTCGTGCGCGTCTCGGCAAGTCGAGCCGCCGCTTGACGATGACGACCGGGAGCTTCCTGGACACGGCGCTACCAGCCTGCGACGCCATCGTCGCCAGCTACTCGCTGCATCACATAAGGACACGACCCGCCAAGCTGGCCTTCTATCGACGATGCTATCGCGCGCTTCGTCCAGGCGGCGTGTTGGTCACGGGTGATTGCGCGCCAGCCTCGTCTCCGCGTGGATTCGCGCGTGACCTCGATGTGTGGCTCACACATCTCGGCAAGACATTCGGCAGCCGCGCGAGCGGACGGCGAGTCTACGAATCGTGGGCCGATGAGGACGTGTACGTGCCGCTGGCGGAAGAGATCCGGCTCCTGGTGCGCGCCGGCTTCGTGGTGGACGTACCGTGGCGCCGCTCGCCGTTCGCCGTCATCGTCGGCTGCCGGCGCGCGTAGCGTCGAATCCACGCGCAGGCTAAAGCCTGCGTCGGGCCCGGATTACCTCCGCGTCTCCGTGCCTCCGCGGTGATCCATTGTCTCCGTCGACTCCGATAACTCAGTAACGCTCACCGCCTCAAAACAGCGCGGATCGTGCGTTCGTAGATGATCGAGAGCGGCTCGAGATCGGCGATCCGAACGTGTTCGTCGATCTTATGGATGGAATCGTTGAGCGGTCCGAACTCGACGACTTCGCGGGCCAGTCCTGCGAGGAAGCGTCCGTCCGACGTCCCGCCACTCGTCGAGAGCGCGGGCTGGACGCCAGCAACTGCTCGGACCGACGCAGACAGCGCGTCCACGAGCGCGCCGCGCGGCGTGAGAAACGGCTCCCCGATCAACGTCCATTCGAGGTCGTAGCGCAGGCGATTTCGGTCCAGGATCTCGCGTACGCGTGACTGAAGCGCCACCGCTGACGTTTGGGGCGAGAACCGGAAGTTGAACCAGACGTCCAGCATGCCAGGAATGATGTTGCTCGCTCCGGTCCCGGCGTGCATGTTCGAGATCTGAAAGCTCGTGGGTTGGAAATACTCGTTGCCACGGTCCCACTCGGCCGCCACCAACTCGGCCAGCGCTTGCGACGCGTCGTGAATGGGGTTACGGCCTCGCTCCGGATACGCGATGTGACACTGCTGACCGTGCACCCGCAGCCGGCCGTTGAGCGACCCGCGACGCCCGTTCTTGAGCGTGTCGCCGAACTGCTCGGTCGACGTCGGCTCACCGATGATGCAGGCGTCAATCGTCTCGCCGCGCTCTCGCAACGTCGTTACGACTGCTGCCGTGCCGTCCACCGCGTCTCCTTCTTCGTCGGACGTCAAGAGGACGGCAATGGAACCTCGATCGCCCGCCGCGGCAGCCACGCGTTCGGCCGCCGTGATCATCGCGGCGACCGACGCTTTCATATCCGCCGCGCCACGTCCGTAGAGCAAGCCATCGCGTTCAGTGGGGGTAAACGGATCGCTCGTCCACTCCTCCAGCGGGCCGGGCGGCACGACGTCGACGTGGCCCGCCAGGCAGACGAGCGGTCCCGACGATCCGTGACGCGCCCACAGGTTGCCGACCGGACCGCGATCGATTCGCTCGCATCGAAACCCGGCCGCCGCCAGCCGCGAAGCCACGAGGCTCAGGCAACCGCCATCAGCGGGCGTCACCGAGCGGTAGGCGATGAGCTGACGTGCGAGCTGCAGCGTGTCGCCCTGGATCCCGGTCACGTGCGCAGCAGCTCGTTGATGGATGTCTTCGCACGCGTCTGTGCGTCTACCCGCTTGACGATGACGGCGCACGAGAGCGAGTACTTGCCATCGGACGAGGGCAGGCTTCCGGGGACGACGACCGATCCGGACGGCACCTTGCCATAAATGACCTCGCCGGTTGCTCGGTCATAGATCTTCGTGCTCTGACCGATGAACACTCCCATCGAAATCACCGAATGCGCTTCGACGATCACGCCCTCGACGATTTCCGAACGGGCGCCGACGAAACAGTGATCTTCGATGATCGTCGGATTGGCCTGCAGAGGTTCGAGCACGCCGCCGATGCCCACGCCACCGGAGAGATGGACGTTCTTGCCAATCTGCGCGCACGAGCCAACCGTCGCCCAGGTATCCACCATCGTGCCTTCGTCGACGTAGGCGCCGATGTTCACGTAAGACGGCATCATGACGACGTTGCGCCCGATGAAGGCGCCGGTCCGCGCCACTGCCGGCGGGACGACGCGAAATCCGACTTGCCTGAACTCAGCGTCGGACATGCCCGCAAAACGCAGCGGCACCTTGTCGAAGTACTTCGTGGCGCCCCCGTCAATCACTCGGTTGTCGTGCGCGCGGAAGTACAGCAGCACCGCCTTCTTCAACCACTGGTGCGTCACCCAGGCGCCGCCAATCTTTTCGGCGACGCGCAAGCGGCCCTGGTTGAGGCCATCGAGGATTTCCGACAGCGCCTCCGAGAGATCTTTGGGCACCTGGCTGGGGGTGATTTCCGTGCGGCGCTCGAACGCTGAGTCGATGACTGATTCCAATACGTGAGTGGTCATATCAAGCTAAGTAAAACACTAGTCAACTCCCAACTTCCCAACTCCCAGACGATCGTGGACTGTTTCTCATTTGCAGAAAGTCACAATGCGCCTTGCCGCTTCGACGCAGTCCGCGAGTTCGGGCACGAGCGCCATGCGCACGTAGCCGCGACCCGGGTTCGTGCCGTGCGCGTCACGAGCCAGATATTGTCCCGGGAGCACGGTCACATTGGTTGCCGCGAACAGGTCTCTCGTGAACGTCTCGTCATCGCCTCCCGGCACACGCGCCCAGAGATAGAAGCCGGCGTCTGGTCGTGGCGCATGCATGACGGGTTTCAGCATCGGAACCAGGCAGTCGAACTTCTCGCGGTACTGCCGGCGATTGTCGGCCACGTGCGCCTCGTCGTTCCAGGCCGCCATGCTGGCGTGCTGCACCGCCAAGCTCATCGCGCATCCATGATACGTACGATAAAGCAGGAATTGCTGGAGGAGCCTCGCATCGCCGGCAACGGCGCCGGATCGCAGGCCCGGCGCATTCGACCGCTTGGACAAGCTGTTGAACACCACGAGGTTGTGGAAAGTGTCGCGGCCCAGTTGCTGGGCGGCCTCGAGAGCGCCGAGCGGCGCCCGCTCGCCGTAGATCTCCGAATAGCATTCATCGGACGCGATGACGAAGCCGTGGCGATCCGAGTAGTGGAAGAGCGTTCGCCACTCCTCGAGCGTCAACACCCGGCCCGACGGGTTTGCTGGTGAACACACATACAGCAACTGCGTGCGTTCCCATTGCCGGTCGCTCAGCGAGTCCAGATCCAGCGCGAAATTGTTGGATTCTGATTGATTCAGAAACAGTGGCTCGGCGCCGGCAAGCAAGGCCGCGCCTTCATAGATCTGGTAGAACGGATTCGGGCTGACGACGGCCGGTGTCGAACGCGACGGATCGATCACCGCCTGACCGAACGCAAACAGGGCCTCGCGAGTACCGTTGACTGGCAGCACCTGTGTGCGCGGGTCCAGGTGCGTCAGCCCATAGCGCCGCGTGAACCAGCCCGCGATCGCTTCCCGGAACCAATCAAGGCCGGCGGTGGCTGGATAGACCGAGAGTCCGTCGAGGTGTCCGGTGAGGGCACTCCCGATGAGATCGGGCGTGCGATGCTGGGGTTCGCCGATCGACAAACGAATCGGCGCGCCGGCCGGCGTCAAGCCCGCCAGCAATGTGCGTAGTTTCTCGAAAGGGTAAGGCTGAAGCTTTGACAGGCGTGAATTCACGGAGGTGGCCGCCGACGATCGTAGCCGAGTTCAGCGCACCGCTGAAACGCAAGGGCTACGAGCTGCGCAGCCAGAAATAGGAAATCAGCGCAGCAGCGCAACCGCCAACAATCAGCCACGTAGACGAAGGCAGGGCGGAAAGGTGGCGCCTGGGCGATAACCACACTTCTTCCTCCGTTCGTCGTTTCCACAAACGATGTGCCGTTCGAAGTCGTGCATTTGACGCGTTCGGCCGCTCATCGGCGGAGAAGGGACCTCAAAGAGTCTGGAAAGACACGGACAAGATTCCAGGGAAAGCGACTCGACGGTTTTGATCACGGCGCCAGACGCATTCCACTTGACTGCAATCGCTGACGCGTTCAATGGTCCGAATCGCGGATCGGTTTCCCACGCGTACAACAAACCACGGATGTATCGCTGATAGATGCGCTGAATCTCGTCTCGCCGTGCGTGCGGCGCCTCCACGTACGACTGGTTCAAGCTATCAGCGGTGAGATCGGTCGATAGGTTGAGCGTGCTGTTCAGGTCGTACTTGTAATAGCACCGACGACTGCTGTTTCATGGCGCGGCAATTCTACCGGTAGCCGTATACTCGCGACTGTTGGTGCGGCTACCCGCCTTCGCTCGCCGAAGGCGAGCTACGGCGAGGCCTCTCCAAAACGCGCGTGCATTCAAGGCGCGACGGCGGGAAGCCGGACACTACGTACTCTTTTCGACTGGACACTCCCATGGCAGTCTTCCGTTCCACTCGCTTGATCGCATTCATGTTTGTCACCGTGGTCGCGGTCGGCCATGCCCAGCAGCAGATCGGCGTTCCGGTGCCTCCACTCGGCAACGGACCGTTCGTGTTCGATACCGCGGAACAGGGAAAGATACGAGTCAGCATCGTCACCAAAGGTCTGTCTCACCCGTGGAGCATCGCGTTTCTGCCCGATGGGGCAATGCTGATCGCGGAACGGCCAGGCCGCCTGCGTGTCGTGCGTAACGGTGTGCTCGATCCCACACCGATCGCTGGAGTGCCGCGCGTGCGGACGGACGGCAACGGCGGGCTCATGGATGTCGCCCTCCATCCGCGGTTCGCCGAAAACCGGCTGGTCTACCTCACGTACACCAAGCCCGTCGAAAACGGCAAAGGAACTCCATCACTCGCGCGCGGCCGGCTCGAGGGCAGCGCGCTCGTGGATGTGCGCGATCTCCTCGTGCCCGACGCTTACGACGGCAACGGAGGACTCAACGGTCGCGTGGCCTTCGGCCGCGACGGCATGGTGTACTTCTCGACCGGCGGGAATATCGGCAAGGTCGCGCAGGACCCCGCCAGTCTGCGCGGCAAGATCCTCCGACTCCGTGACGATGGCTCTGTTCCTCCAGACAACCCGTTCGCCGGTCGCACCGGCTATCGACCGGAGATCTACACACTCGGGCACCGCAACACGCTGGCGTTGATCGTTCATCCCGAGTCGGGACTGCTGTGGAACAACGAGAACGGTCCCAACGGTGGTGACGAAATCAACATCATCCTGCCCGGGCGTAATTACGGATGGCCCATCGTCAGCTTCGGGCGCGACTATCCCGGTCCCCGCATCTCCGAGCATCCGACGCGTGAAGGCATGGAGTCGCCGCTCGTGGCCTGGCTTCCTCAGATCGCAGCAGCCGGCATGGCCGTGTACACAGGCGATCGATTTCCTGCGTGGAAGGGCAACGTTTTCGTCGGCAGCATGCGCATGGGCGGGATCGCCGGCACCGGCCATCTTGAACGTATCGTTTTCAACGCGAAGACTGAAGAACTGCGTCGCGAATCGCTGTTGAACGAGCTGAGACAGCGCATCCGGGAAGTTCGTCAAGGTCCGGATGGCTTGCTCTATCTGCTCACGGACGAGGACGACGGCGCGTTGTTGCGGCTCGAACCAACTTCGTGATGAAGAGTGTAATCGACGTGTCGTTCAGACGCCGACCGTGCGCTCTCCCCGACCCATGGCACGCCCAGTCAGCGGAGGGCTGACGTCGGGATCCGACCACCGCCTGAATTCCTCGTCCACGTTAGCGGTCAACGGTTCCATCCGCATCAGGAAGAATTCCAATCGGCGGGTTAGAACGGCCCATGCCAAGACATCCGCCAGAAGTGTCTTGCCTGCAAGCAGCGCCAATCTGTAACCGTAGTGAGTGAAAGGAACAATCTCGGGCAACGCAGCGCTCGACGTCTGAAATATGGGAAACAACATCTGGAGGAGCCCGTACATGTAGAAGAACGTCACAGGAAGGCGGGGCGCGTTGATCAGCCGGCTGCTCAGACGCCCACCTACCAGGCTGATCGCCAGTCCGAGCCAGATGCTCTTGATGAGATCCGGCCAGAACGAGCTGCGGACTATTCCAAACGCCAGCAGAAGATAGAAACCGGAAAGCAGCGCGGTGGTGGCAACGGGAAACGCGTACTGATTCCAGCCCGCGTCATCGTAGTGTTCCTCCTCGCGCACATCGAGTCGAAGGTACGTGAAATAGACAAACACTGTGCCGAGGACTGAAGGAACGCCAGCCAGGTGATTGAAGAAGCGGGGGTAGCTGACTCGCAGGAGCGTCACTTCCGGGTACTGAAAGTCCACGAATCGAAGCACGTACAGGGTCATCCAGCTAATCCAGACCCACAGCCACATCGACAACACTCTCGTGCTGCGCGGATCGCGCGTCGTCTTCTGCCTGACGATGTGAATGTCAACCGCGAGGTAAGCAATGATGAGGGCCTGAAGCAAGTGCAGCCAGCCGACGGCGGTCGGGCTGTTGATGCCGATGTTGGCACCGACGAGGAGCATCGTCGTGACCAGTGCCAGGAACAGGGCTGAGGCTGTTCGCCGGTAGCTGATGACGCGAGAGTCGACTGGCGATATGAGAGCCGACGGCGCGACGCGCGCGATTGCCTCCACGAGCTCACCGAGGGCGCGCTCTTGGTCGCGGTCGTAGCGGAGATACTTTCGGCTGCCGTCCAGCTCGCCGTCTGTCGAAACGTCCGCATCAGCGAGCAGCGTCACGAAGTAAATCTGCCCTAGTTGTTCCCTGGCTCTCGCGAACTCCACCTCCTGGGCAACCCAGCCCGACTGCCTGGATGCGAGAGAAGAGACGTGAACGAAAATACGGCTTGTTTCGATGAGTCCAGTCAGGCCGGCATCGATCGCCTTGCCGGGCAGCAGATGGCGGTCCACGTTGAGGACCCGCGCGTTGGGGAGACTCCTTCGCACGGCGGAATGGATCGCCGCGAGAACGTCCTCGTCTTCGGATGCGTGGCTGACGAAAACACGGATTGGAGTCATGGAGCGTGGGGAGACAGGAAGGGCCGGGTGCAAAGCCGTTCCTGTGACCACCCTCGTTACCGATCGTCGAGTGAGACTAGGTCAACTTGCGCGACCGGTCAACCTGCGAATGCGCGACCTTGGCGTCCCTATTCGCGAGCGATCAAAGGCCGCTATGGCAAGGCACTGGGGCTAAGATACACGCGCCGCAGGATTCATCGGTGACGCAGGAGGTCCACTCATGAAGCGAGACACACGCGACCACGCCCAAGACTGTCGCCTGTCGCGACGCGATGCATTCAAGGCGGCTGCCGCCCTTGCCGCAGCGCCGTTCGTCCTGCGTGAAGCCGATGCCGCCCAGCGTCCTGCGGTGGTTGAAAACGTCGCACCGGCGCGCACGCCCATCCTGCTCAGAGGCGGCACCATCGTGAGCATGGACGCGAAGGTCGGCGACTTCGTGAAGGGTGACGTACTCATCGACGGCAAGAAGATCGTCGGCGTCGGAGACCAGGTCAAAGCACCATCGCAGGCGCAGGTAATCGACGCCACGAACACGATCGTCATTCCTGGCTTCGTCGACGCCCATCGTCATTCGTGGGAAGGACAGCTACGCCGCATCATCCCGGATGGCGCCATCAGCGATTACATGGCGACGACGCATAACGGTTTCGCGCGCTACTATCGGCCCGACGATATCTACGTCGGCAATCTGATCACGGCACTCGGCTGCATCGACGCCGGTATCACGTGCGTGATCGACAACTCGCACAACTCGCGGTCCGCCGCACACTCCGATGCCGCGGTTCAGGCGCTGATCGATTCGGGTATTCGCGGCGTCCACGCTTCCGGCGCGCCGCAGACCGGCGACTGGGACAAGCAGTGGCCCAACGATCTCGCACGGCTGCAGAAGCGGTTCTTCACGTCAACTGACCAACTGGTCACGCTGCGGATGTTTTCCGGCATGAGCCGCGAGAACTGGGCGCTGGCGCGCAAGCTCGGGATTCGAATCACGACCGAGTCGAACGCAGCCGGACCGGAGTTCGAGCAGTTCTGGAACGAGAAGCTGCTGCGCCCGGACAATACCTTCAACCACTGTCAGGGCTGGCCCGACCAGGTATGGCAACGCATCAAGGACGCCGGCGCGACGGTGAACGTCTGTCCCAGGTCGGACGCACAGTACGGTCTCGGGGAAGGTGTGTCTGCATTTCAGACGGCGCTCGACCACGGCATGCGCCCCGGCTTCAGCATCGACAACGAAGTGTCGTACGGCACCGACATGTTCACCGAGATGCGCGTGGCCTTCAACGTGCAACGTGCGATGGCCACGTACCGAAAGGTCAACGGCGACGCCAAGGCATCTGCGCTCGTCAGCGTCCGCACGGTGCTCGAGTGCGCAACGGCCGGCGGCGCCGCATGCGCCGGCCTTCTCGACAAGTGCGGAACACTCACGCCGGGCAAGGAAGCGGACATCGTCATGATCCGAACCGATGACATCAATCTCTATCCGTCGAACCATGCGATCGGGACGGTTGTCGCGGCGGCCGACGGGCGAAACATCGACACCGTGATCATCGGTGGCCAGATACGCAAATCCCGTGGCCGGATGGTGGGGGTGAACATGGACAGATTCCGCCAAATGGCCGATGAATCGCGCACTTACCTGTTCACGAAGGCGGGCTATAAGCTCGACATCTTTTCCAAAAATGGATGAAGAGGACCCGCGACGACCGAGGTCATCTGGGCGTAGGATTTGACGGGCCCCTGGAAGACGCTCTGACAAGGCACGCTGTATGGACAAACTCTCTGGCAGAATGCGAACCACTCGGGTGTCATCGGTGGGAGCGTTGGGGCTGTTTCTGTGTGCGATTTCCACGCAGATCGTCCAGTCCGCGGGACAAAGCACACCCATAGCGCCGGCCCCGCAGCCGCTGCCTGCGACGATCGAGTTCAATCGCGACATCCGCCCGATCCTCTCGGACAAGTGCTTCCAGTGTCATGGTCCGGGGACGCAGATTGCGACTCTCCGGTTCGATCAGGAAGAGGGCGCCAAGCGTGCGCTCAAGGACGGACGATTCGCGATCGTGGCTGGAGAGCCGGCGCGGAGCCAGATGATCGCGCGCATCACGGCCACCAACCCTGCCGTCCGCATGCCACGAAGTCAAAACGGCGCTGCCGCCGGCGAGCCGCTCAGTGAGCGGCAAGTCGCGTTGCTGACACGATGGATCGAACAGGGCGCGACGTGGCAGAAGCACTGGTCGTTCATTCCACCCAGGCGGCCGGAGCTTCCGAAGGATCTCAAGGACGTCAAATGGGTGCGGAATCCGATCGATGCGTTCGTACTGCAGCGGCTCGAGCGCGAAGGATTGAAGCCTTCGGCTGAAGCCGACGAGGCGACGCTGCTGCGGCGAGTCTCCTTCGATTTGACGGGTCTGCCGCCCACGCCCGCAGAGCTCGACGCGTTCCTGGCGGATCGGTCTGCAAACGCGTACGAGAAGGTCGTCGATCGCCTGCTGCGGTCGCCACAGTACGGGGAGCGCATGGCGTTCCCATGGCTCGATGCCGCGCGCTATGCCGACAGCAACGGCTATCAGACTGACGGTGAGCGGTTCATGTGGCGATGGCGCGACTGGGTCATCGACGCATTCAATCGCAACATGCCCTACGACCAGTTCACGATCGAACAACTGGCCGGCGACCTGTTACCGAATGCGACGTTGAACCAGAAAATCGCCACCGGCTTCAATCGTAATCACCGCGGCAACTCGGAAGGCGGCATCGTCCCGGAAGAATACGCCGCCGAATACGTCGTCGATCGGGTGGACACGACGTCGACGGTGTTCCTCGGCGTGACACTTGGGTGCGCCCGATGCCACAACCACAAATTTGATCCGTTCACGCAGAAGGAGTTCTACCAGCTCTTCGCGTACTTCAATAACGTCCCGGAGCACGGGAAGTTTCGCCGTGTGGGCAACTCGCCGCCGTACATCACTGCGCCGCTGCCGGATCAGGAAGCCCAGTTGCAGCGGCTCAACCAGGATCTGGTGAGGGCAGCCGCGGCGTGGGAGACGCTTCAACCGGATGTGACCAGGGCGCAGCGAGACTGGGAACGTTCACTGAACAGGTCCACGCCGGTCGACTGGGCGCCTTCGCGAGGCCTCGTCGGCTATTACTCGTTCGACAGTGATCTCGCGCCTCAGGTTGCGGTGCTGCACGAGGCCAAGAACGCGCGTCCAGCAGCCGCCGTCACCAACATGCTCCCGAGTTTGACAGCCGGCCGGATCGGTCAGGCCGCTACCTTCGACGGCACGGCCTTCATTCAATTCGTCGGCGACATGGCGGGATTCGACAGCTATGGTGCCGGACGTGGCGCGCTCGGTGCCAACGACCCGACGGTCACCTATGACGACGGCTACACGATGGCTGTGTGGATCTACCCCACAACGGAAAACGGCGCCATCGTGACGAGGGATGAAGACATCGTCGAGCCGAATGGGCACGGGCTGAACCTGCGTGACGGCAAGATCGAATACGACTACGTGACCAAGTGGGTCGATGAAGGGATCCGGCTACGGACGCGGAAAGCGATCACGCTGAACCAATGGCATCACGTGGCGCTGACCTACAGCGGATCGCGCTGGGCGAGCGGCGTCAAGATCTTCGTCGATGGCGAGGATCAGCCGCTCGAGATCATGCTCGACGACGTGAACAGCCAGGGTGCCGTCCAGCGTGAGCCGCTGCGGATCGGCGGCGGCGGAGGCCCGAACAACCGGTTCCGCGGCCGCCTCGACGAAGTCCGAATCTACAATCGCGCGTTAACGACGGCCGAAGCCGGGATGCTCGCCGTGCTCACGCCGATTACCGAGATCGCGGCGCTGCCAGAGGACAAGCGCACGGTTGCTCAGGCCGACAAGATCCATGACTACTTCCTCGAGCATGCGCTCCCGGCCAATCTCGCCGAAGCGCGCGCACGTTTGACGGACGCACTGGCCAAACGCGACAGCTTCTATCAAAGCCTCCCCACGGTGATGGTCATGGAGGAAATGCCCACTCCGCGCGAGACGCATTTGCTCATCCGCGGGATGTACGACAGACCAGGTGAAGTGGTGACACCAATGCTGCCGGCGGCACTCGCAACTTCCCCGACCGCGTTTCCGCCGAACCGCCTGGGGTTGGCGCGGTGGCTGGTGGATCCATCGAATCCGCTGATGGCGCGAGTCACGGTGAACCGTTTCTGGCAGATGTACTTCGGCGTCGGCATCGTGAGGACCACAGAGGATTTCGGGTCGCAGGGCGAACCGCCGTCGCATCCCGAGCTGCTCGATTGGCTCGCAACCGAGTTCGTGCGGACCGGCTGGGATGTCAAAGCGCTCCAGAAGACGATCGTGATGAGCGCGACCTACCGGCAGGGATCGCGTGTTGGCCAGGATCTGCGGGCGAAGGATCCGGACAACCGTCTCCTCGCTCGCGGGCCGAGCATGCGGCTGTCGGCTGACATGGTGCGCGACCAGGCGCTCGCAGTAGCAGGCCTGCTGGTCAACAAGGTCGGCGGCGCCTCGGTGAAACCGTATCAGCCTGAGGGGCTGTGGAACGAGATCGGCGGCGGTGGCGCATATGTGCAGGATCATGGCGACAACCTGTATCGGCGCAGCCTGTATACGTTCTGGCGCCGATCGATCCCGCCACCTTCGATGGCCAACTTCGACGCCTCGGCGCGCGAGAGCCACATGGTGCGGCCGGTGATGACCAACACGCCGCTGCAGGCACTCGATCTCATGAACGATGTGACGTTCGTCGAAGCAGCGCGAGTGTTTGCCGAGCGCGCCATCAAGGAGGGCGGGACGACGCACGCGGCCCGGATCGCGTATGCATTCCGCATGGCCACGGCGCGCGCGCCGAAAGCATCGGAGGCCGCTGTCCTCGAGGACGCCTTCGTCGAAAACCTCGAGCTGTTCAAGAGCAAACCGGACGCGGCGCTGAAGTACGTCAGCCACGGCGAACGCCCGCGCGATCCTGGCATCGACGTGAGCGAGCTGGCGGCCTACAGCAGCGTGACGAGCCTCATCCTCAACCTGAACGAAGTGGTGATGAAGGAGTAGTTATGGTTCCGGTAGACGTCGCGTTGCGTATGGCCCGACGGCGCTTTCTGGGACAGGCTGGCGTCGGCATCGGGATGGCCGCCCTGGCGGAGCTGCTGCAATGCGACCTCTTCGCACAGAGCGCAGACGCGACCGGGACCGGCGCGTTACCGGGATTGCCGCACTTTGCGCCCAAGGCCAAGCGCGTCATCTATCTGTTCCAGAGCGGCGCTCCCTCGCAACTGGATCTGTTCGACTACAAGCCGCAGCTTGCAAAAACCCACGGCACGGATCTCCCCGAGTCGATCCGCAACGGTCAGCGCCTGACGGCGATGACTGCCGGGCAGACAAGTTTTCCGATCGCCCAGTCGATCTTCAAGTTCGCGCAGTTCGGGCAATCGGGCGCGTGGCTCAGCGAGTTGCTTCCGCACACGGCGAAGGTCGTCGACGATCTCTGCTTCATCAGATCGATCCATACCGAACAGATCAATCACGATCCGGCAGTGACGTTCGCGCAGACCGGATTCCAGCTTGCCGGACGGCCAAGCCTGGGAGCGTGGGTCTCCTACGGCCTGGGGACGATGAACCAGGATCTGCCCGCATTCGTGGTGATGATTACGGGAAACGGTCAGTCGTTGGCGGAACGGCAGTGGGGCACGGGGTTTCTTCCCAGCAAGTATCAAGGCGTCAAGTTGCGGTCGGTCGGCGATCCCGTCCTTTATGTCTCGAACCCCGCCGGCTTCGAGACGGAGCAGCGGGCACGCTTCATCGACGATCTCGAACGCCTCAACCAGTTTCAGTACGAGGCCACGCAGAACCCCGAAATCGCGACGCGGATCGCACAGTACGAAATGGCGTTCCGCATGCAAACCTCCGTGCCCGAGCTCACAGATCTGTCGAAGGAGTCGGAGCACACCTTCGAGCTCTACGGCCCCGATTCCAGGAGGCCGGGGACGTACGCGGCCAATTGCCTGATGGCTCGGCGCCTTGCCGAGCGCGGTGTGCGGTTCATCCAGGTCTACCACCGCGCGTGGGATCACCACGCGGGCTTGCCGAGAGCGATCCGCGCAACGTGCCAGCAGGTGGATCAGTCGAGCGCCGGGCTGATCCAGGACTTGAAGGAACGAGGGCTGCTCGACGAGACCCTGGTGATCTGGGCGGGTGAATTCGGGCGGACCGTGTACTCGCAGGGCAAACTGACGGCCGACGACTACGGCCGCGATCATCATCCGCGCGCGTTCACCATCTGGATGGCGGGCGGCGGCGTGAAGCCGGGGATCACGCTCGGTGAAACGGATGATTACGGCTACAACATCACCGCCGATCCTGTGCACGTGCACGATCTGAATGCCACGATCCTGCGGTGCCTGGGGATCGATCACACACGGCTGACATACAAGTATCAGGGACGCAACTTCCGGCTCACCGACACCGGTGGCCGCGTGTTCCAGAAGGCGCTCGCCTTTGACGCAAAAGCCTAGGCTAGTAGGCGACAAATATCTGGCGCGCTAAGGCCAGGTCCAAGGTGGCGACTATCGTGGTGTGATGCGAGTTGATGCCATCGTAGTGCTCGTCCAACACGCGGACCAGAGCAGCGGCGCTGAATAACCCACTTTCGGCCACCGACTTCGAACGGAGCGTATCGTTGACGAACTCCCGCAGGGCGGTGTCCAGCCACAACCGGGATTGCCTAATGTCTTCCAGACCAGAAGCGCCCACTGCACTCAGGATTTTCCGAATCGGGGCAGACGAGGCGTAACACGTCGTCGACGCCGCATCGGCGAAGGCGAGAACACCCCAACCGAGTCCTCGCAGTGAGATACCGCCTGTCGCGCGCCAGCCCCAGTTGATCGGGTAGTGCGCAGCGGCACCCCCCACCGCTCGAATCACGCTGCACTGGAACGAGTGCGCTCGGGCCTGACCGAAAAAACGACGACCGACGTGTCGGAGGCGCGCTTGCCGTGCCTTGAAGCGCCGGCTGGCACCAGCATGTACAGGAGATCGCAGCGCCATCTCGATCAGCAGGCGATTGGCGTACGGAGTCTGCTGAATCATGAAGTGCTGTCCGATACTGAAGTTCCCGACGGAGGAGAAGGGAGCCTCACACTCCAGCAGCAGTTGCAGCAGCGGGGAGTCGGAGTTCCTCGTGGCAGAATCGAGCCAGTGTTGGTGTCGCTGAACGCTTGCGGCTCTCGCACGCCCCTCAGTCAGCACGTCGAAGGCTGCATCCCTGGTTGCATAGGCTTCCAGGCCTAGACGAGCGAGCTGATTTCCAAGGTTGCCGGACAGCCGTCTCGAACCGACACCATTCAGTTGCCGATTGAAATAGACCTCATGCGCCTGATCCAGACTCGCGAGTCCTCCAGACAGCCGCGATGCCTCGACGACGTACGCGGGTAAGTCTCGGACGTATTGCTCACCGAGTGTGACCAGAAGGTGCTCTAAGCGATACTCCCGGCACAGCGCCATCGCGAGACGCGCATCGAGGCACACGCCAGGACTTCCGCTCATCGTGCAGGCAGTGGGCCTAGCGGCGGTCTTCGACAAGACCGCTAGTACCGCGCGGGTATCGAGTCCGCCCGTCAGAGCGAAGAGACTGTTCGTCAGATGAATATTCGTAACCGCCCGACGGAAGGCCTCTGCCTGAAGAGCTACGTGCGAGGATGGGTCTGATAAGGGTTCAGGCTGCGGAGGGTTCCAGGATCGTGTGAGATGGTTGCCACCGTGAACATCCAGCTGTAACCGGTGCGCGCCTGGCATCAGCGTCACGCCGGTGAAGAGAGTTCGATGCCCGAGGGGGTAGCCAAACGCGAATAGCTCCAGCGCACTTTGCGGATTGATCGCGAGCGGCAGGTGCGCAACCGCGCGGAACAGATAGAGCTCGGACGTGACAACGACAACACCGGGCCTTCGGCACACAAATATGGGAGGCATGGCCACGATGCTGCTCAGGACGGAGATCGACCCTTGCATCGAGTCCCACTCTACGCATGCCGCGTTTCCCATGCACACTTTGCCTCGTGACTCTTCCCATTCGGCGTCGTCACCCACGATGAGAGTGACGCGTCCCGCGGGACGAGGCCTGGTCCGACCGCATGGCTCGGCATCGACGAATGCCAACTCGGACGCTCCATCACTGCTAATGACGTGCGTTGATTCCCAACCCGGCAGTCGCTGGAGTCGCGGCACTGCTGACGACGAGCCCCAGGGATCGAGAGAAAGGATCGCAATGAAGGATCGCACCGGCCTCACACAATGCGGCTGGTCCGCATCCGTGCCGGTCTGGGCGTCCCGCAAGGAAGCCACGTCAGTCGAAGCGGTAGGCACTGCGATCCAATCCTCGAGTCAGCGCGATCGCGTTCGAGTGACGACAGCCCGGGACGTCGGGCGGATCCGTCCAACCGGCGCGTCGCGACGTGCGCGCGGTTCAAAGACTATTCCAGCGAGCACGAGAGTGACGTCAATGTCAGCAGGGGCGGAGCATGGTCGCTACGTAAAATCCGCAACTCCATTGCACACG
Organism: Vicinamibacterales bacterium; assembly: GCA_035649635.1. GTDB lineage: Bacteria > Acidobacteriota > Vicinamibacteria > Vicinamibacterales > UBA2999 > Gp6-AA40. The sequence goes on from DASRJE010000064.1 coordinate 57,969, forward strand.
CGCACTATATCTATGCCGACTCGAGCGTGCAATGCGATTTGCCGGCCGAAGAGATCGGCGGGGAGCGGCGCCTGTCTCCCGTCTGGTGACCGGCTCAATACGCTCAGCGCTGAGACGCCGCGAACGTTCGCGTCGAATGATGCGATCGAACTCCGGGTGTTCGAGGGGCGCGCGGCGGGCGTGCCGTAGGGCCGCGCGAACTCAGATTAGGCTCCTGGCCTGAGTCTGTCGGCTCGAGCAGTGCCTTGCTCGGGGGCCAATTCTCGCCTTTGCGAAGATGCCACATGGAGCGGCACCCCCCGCACCAGAAGAAATCGACCTCAGGATGCGGCAGCGCCTCCGCCAGGTCGATCACCGCACGACTGTTGCACTCTGGGCAGTGCGTCCGTGCTGTTGCCATTCCCCGCACTCCTACTTTCGAGGAGTGGCAGCTTACCTGATTCCTATCCCTCTTTGGGCACCGGACCGCAACTAGTGTGCAAGCTCCTGTTTTCGGCCTTGATCGTGCCGATGAGCATGAATCCACATACGCGCATGCCGGCCTTGATCAGCGTCGCCCGCGACGCGTTGTTATCGATCCCGCAGCGAGCGGCCGGAACCCTGCCGGCCACGTAGCACGCCTTCTTCACCTCTTGCAGGATGAAGCTGCCAAAGCCACGTCCCCACTGGTCCCTCCTGACTTCCATGTAGAGGTCGGCGAAGGGCATGTTGTAGTGGAGCAGGAACCCCGCCGTCGCGACAAGCTCACCACCCACGTCGAGCACGTATTCGCCCAGGGGTTCGACGGCGTGCTCGAACACTCGATCGTCGTCATGCTTCAGGCGGACCACGGCGTCCGCGATCTTGTGTTCAGTCACGACGTGGTCCTCGAACAACACGGTATCGGCGCTGATCTTGTGCGCGAACTCGTGGAGCATCGAGGACAGCAACAGGTCATTACTTTGACATTCGATGTATGTGGCCTTCGCCGCCGCCACCAGCTCAGTGAACAGCAGACTCGACCACTTCCTGAACGGGGGAATCACGTAGAACTCGAAGACCGCATCGCGATCCGCTCGCTGCAGCCCCTTGATCGAGCCATATCCCACCGCGACGTCGTCAATCTTCAGCAGGTAGGAGTCGGTCCAACCGCGCACGTGGCAGGCGTCGTACCTGATCTGGAAGTTGGTTTCCTGGAGAAACAACGTGCGAAAGGATTGGATATCCTCCAGCGTCACCTTGACGGCGTGCGCGGTCATGTCGACGATCAATCAATCCTCAGGGCTGCGGTTGAATCGAGCCGCATGGCGCGCACTGCCGGAACGAGAATCGCAAAGACGGCAACGAGGAGCAGCAAGCCGGTCACTCCCGCGAACGTCGGCGGGTCGAGCGCCGGAACGCCAAAGAGCAAGCCGCGAAGTGCGCGGGTCACCAGGGCTGCGGCAACCAGCCCGACCGCCACGCCGGCAATCACCGTGCGCATCCCGTTGCGCATGACGAGGCCGAGAATATTTGCACGCGTGGCGCCGAAGGCCATCCGCACACCGATTTCACGCGTTCGCCGCTCGACCGCATACGCGACAACGCCGTAAATACCGAGCGCCGACAGCAACAGGGCGGCAAGCCCGAAGCCATTGAAAAGCAGCGCGCGGAGCCGCGGCTCCGCAATGGACGCATCGAGCAGACCGGCCGGCGTCTCCTGGCGGACCGGGAGCAACGGATCGAGTCCTTGCAGCGCCCGTCGCACCGGCTCCGCCAACTGCAGCGGATCGCCCTGCGTCTGCGCGAGAAACACCATCGACTCAACAGCCGCTTGTGCATACGGCACATAGACCTCCGGCTGCGCCGGCTGATCGAGCCCGTGATGACGCACGTCGCCCACAACACCGATAACGCGAAGCCAGGGCCCTGGCGCGGGGCGAAGCATGAGGCGCAGCCGCCGGTCGAGCGCGTTGCCGTCCGGCCAGAACCGGCGGATCACGGCCTCGTTGACGATCACGACGCCTTCAGCCGCGTCCGCCCGGCCATCGACCGCATCGGCGCGATCGCCGGTGTCGAACGCGCGCCCGGAACGCAGCGGGATGCCCAGCGTGCTGAAATAGGTGTCAGTGACCACGCGGCGGTCCATGAAGACGGGACCTTCCTTCTGTGGCTGCCCCTCGATCTCGACACCGACGAGCACGTTGGATCCGCCGAGCGGAAGACGATTGACGGCTGCGGCTTGCACCACACCTGGCTGCGCCTGGATACGATCGAGCGCCCGATCAACGAACGCCCGGCGCGAGTCGGCAGTCGGGTACCGAGTGCCTGGCATACCCACGTTACTCGCCAACAGACGATCCGTGCGGAAGCCGGGATCGACGCGGCTCAAGCTCCAGAAACTCCGCGCCAGCAAGCCCGCCGACACGAGCAGGACGAGCGCGAGCGCGACTTCGGCAAACACCAGTGCCGCGCGTATACCCTGCCCGCGGCCCTCGGTCGTTCGCGTGCCATCGCGAATCATCGAGAACACCGCCGCGCCTGATGACTGTACGGCCGCCACCAGCGCAACCAGCATGGCCACAGCCAGGCCGGCGAACCCTGCAATCGTCGCCGCGCGCGCGTTCATGTGAATCGTCGCCGACGGCGGAAGAGCGCCGAGGGCAAGTGATGGCACAGCCGCGATCGCGAGCCACGCGACCAGTATGCCCAGCGCCGTTCCGGCGCCGGCCAGCACCAAGCTCTCCGCCATCATCTGCTGCAGCAGCCGCGCGCGGCTCGCGCCTAGCGCGGCACGCACCGCCAACTCGCCTGCTTGCGCTGCCGATCGCGCCAGAATCAGATTGGCCACGTTGGCGCAGGCAATCAGCAGCAGCACGAGCACGGCGGCCAGCAGCGCGACCAGCGGCTTTCGCACCGGTTCAGCGACCTGTGCTGCGAGTGAGAGCGCGGTGTAATGGGCATCCGCGGCCACGTGCGTGTACGACTGCGAGAGTACTGCCGGCAGCCGCGCCACCTCCAGTCGGGCGCCTGCGAGGGTCGCCTCTGGTGCAAGCCGGCCGACGATGTTCGCCACAGCCACGGTGCGCACCGATGCGAACGGATTGGTCGCCATCGGCAGCCAGAGCTCGGCCGTCTGGCGATTCGTGGCCGCGAGGGAAGAGGTGATGGGCATCCTGAAATCACCGGTAAGCATGCCGACGACGGTGACAGACTGATCGTTGATCTGGATGATCTGACCGCTCAGCGGCGTGCCGCGTCCGAACGTCTGGTCCCAGAACCGCTCCGAGACAACCGCCACCTTGGATGCCGCCTGTTCGTCGCCCGGCGTCAACAGCCGGCCGCTGCGCAGGCGGGCGCCAAACAGTTCGAGGAGGCCATCCGATACGAATGCCGCCGGCACAGTGCGCGCTTCTCCGGCACCCGTCAGCGTGACATCCCACGTGGATGTAAAAGCGGCGATGGCGTCGTACTGTGTCAGGCGCTCACGGAACTCGCGCAGAAAGGCGACCGCAAACGACGTTCTCCCGAACCGTTGCGACTCTTCTACGAGAGCGACGAGCCGATCGGCGCTCGGATACGGAAGCGGCCGGAGAATCGTCGCGTCCACGAGAGAGGCGATGGCCGTGGCAGCGCCGATTCCGAGCCCCAGCGTGAGCACGACGGTGGCAAAGAATGCCGGCCGGCGCAAGAACGTGCGGGCGGCGAATTTGAGATCGCGGGCAAAGGTCGCGTACATGGAGTCCCTCGCTATCGTGTTCGCCGGCGCGGCAAATCGCTCACTGATCGCGCTGGCAATCAGATCCGTGTAGGCACGGGTCAGCTCGCAGACAAACGCCGCGGTGCCGCGGTCCTTCGCGCGCGCCAACCGGCGGTGGAAGACCTGCTCCATCTCGGCGCCGTACGCGTGGTGAAAGCGCGATGAATAGAGGCGCAGCAAGAACCGGAAGACGCGCGTCGACGCGTGAAGCGGCCGCATCGCGTGCTCACGCTCCACGTTTGAGCAGCCGGACAGCGCGCGCGGCACGCACCTGATCGGCGAGACGCCCGGCTTCGGCGGCCGCGACCGCGCTACCGAGCGGCGATAACGAGAACAGGCGCCGGCGCTCCTCCCCGACACGGTGGAACGCCGCGTCGAGCAGTCCCTGTTCGACCAGTCGGTCCAGGGCCCGGTAGAGCGTGCCCGGGTTCAGGCTGAGGCGCCCCCCGGTACGGCGCTCGATTTCGAGCATGATGTCGTAGCCGTGGCGGCCTCCCTCGGCCAGCGCGAGCAGAATCTCGAACGAGACCGCGGTCAGCGGAAGAAAGGAATCCGGCGAGACAGAGGATCTGGCAGCCACGGTATTTGCCTCTGGATAGTGCTTGCTTTAGGCAAATATAACAGGAGTCATCCCAGCTGGCAACTGCGCCAGCCGAGACGACAACAGTAGACACTGCCATCGCGCGCCGCGATTACTCCTGCCTCCCCACTCGCTCGCCGACTCGGACCGGACCGAGTTCGCCGCCAGCCCGAATAGTCGGGCCACTCCCGGACGAACCTCGAGAAACGTGTCAAGCGTTTTGTGCGTTCGTGCCGGAAGTTTTTGGACGCTGTTATCAGTTACTTCGCCGTTTTGGCGCGACCTATCCATTCCAAGTGTCCGTTCCTCGTATACTTCCTGCGGCCTGATGCCTCTCATCCAACCTGAAACGATTCAGGAGGGCGCCATGATTTCGATTTTCGTCACCACGCGCCAGCGCTTCAGTCGCCGTGCGCGGGCCATCATCGGATCGATCGCCTTGATCGCCTGCGCCGGGGGCAGCGCTCTCGCGCAGTCAAGCGCCACCAGCCCCGGCTTCCTGGAGCACGACGCGCTGACGCCGCCGCTTCTGTTCCGCGAGGTCTGGCAGCAGCCGCCCCATACCGGGCCACTCAATGACGAGAACCGCCGCATCACGCCGCAGGCGCTGACCAACCCGGACCTTGAACTGCGGCTTTACGGCACGGACGCGCACAACATACAGGTGACGTCGCACAACGGCATTCCCGACCTCTGGACCGGCTTCACCAACTCGCCCGTGGCACTGACGCTGCGGCACAGGAACGCCTACCTCGATCTCACCGGGCTGACGCGGATGCGCTGGAGAACGCGAACCGAGAATCTGCACGTGCTGCATCCGGTCGTGAAGCTCGCGGACGGCACGCTGCTGGTTGGCAGCCAGGCGTTCTCGAGTCCGCAACGGCGGATGGTGGGATCCGACGCGTTCTCGGGAAACTTCGTGGTGTCCGAGGTGACCTTCGACGATCAGCGCTGGTTCCAGCTCGATCCGATGAAGGTCGTCGTGATGAACGAAGTCGGAAACCCGGACCTGAGTCGCGTGGACGAGATCGGCTTCGTCGATCTCATGCCCGGCGGCGGACACGGTTTTGCCGGATGCTCGAACGTCTCATGGATCGAGGTGTACGCAACGCCACAGAAGCGTTGAGGCAGCCTAGCGAGGTGGCTGTGGCCGCAGCTGCTTCCAACGTTCGATGAATCGCACAGCGCCGTCAACGAACGCTTCAGTCATTCGCCGACCTTGTTCCGCGGTCGCTTCGCGCGGATCTCTCTCGCTCCACACGCCTGTCGTCGACATCTCCGCCGCCGACGTCCCTTTCCCGGTTTCTTTGGGCTTCAATCCTTCGGCGAGAAACACCAACGAAGCCGCCGCGTCACCAGCCTTCACTTCAGGCAACATTCGATTCAAGGATGCCGGTAAAGTCAGCGTTGCTCTTTCGGCCTTCTCGAGCGCGACCAGGGACGGAAACAGGTATAAGGCACTGGAGGTTTCACCGACGCCACTGTGCCGATCAAAAGGTTGGGGCGTGGGCTGGCTTCCCGCTGTCCCAGGTGTTGCCATCGATTCAATGGCATCGCCGAGGTCGACGGCGATCGCGGCCGTCTCCTGATTGATCCTGTCCACGACAAATCTCGTCACGTGCTGGTTCCCGGTGTGGCTGCTGAACAGAATGAAGCGGCGGAACCCATGCCGGATCAAGCTTTGAGCGGCTTCGAAGTACACCCGCTGCATGGTTTCGCTCGAGAGCGCAATCGTTCCAGGAAACTCCATGTGATACGGGGCCTGCCCCACCATGAGAACAGGGGCCACCAGGATGTCGGTCCGCTGCGCGATCAGTTTTGCTCTTGACCTTCTCCTCTCGCCACAGTGGATTGGACTGGGCGCAAATGACGCATGGCACCAAGATCAGCAACCAAGCTACGACAGCGACTCGTCTCACCATTTGAATCTCCTCCTGGCAGAACGTCCGGACTGCTTCCGACTCAGACTACGGATGGTATCTTGCCAGCGAGCTGCGCGGCTGGAGCTTGGCGGCAACGCCACCGCTGTTGCGGAACAGGTCGTCGTCAGCCCGGGGTCTGGAGCGGTGGCGCTGTCGGCGTCTGCCGCCGGCGCCATCGTTTATCGCACGGGAGGTTCAGACGCGTGGTCCCAGTTCGTCTGGTTCGACCGGTCCGGTAAGGCGCTTGAAACGGTCCCGGATTCCGACATCGGCACTGGATTTAATTCCTCGATCTCACCCGACGGCGACCGCCTGGCGATTTCGCGGAGGATCGGTGGAACAACCGACCTCTGGCTGCTCGATCTAC
>DASRJE010000065.1:0-41816 GCA_035649635.1 Vicinamibacterales bacterium
CCGAACACGCCATCCAGCTGGTTCTCTGCTGGCGACTGAGCGACATGCCAGAGGCCGAATCGCTGTTAACACGTCTTCACGCAACCGGCGTCGATCTCTTGCCGCTCGCCCAGAGCTGCGCCGCCCTGCAGGAATAGGATGCCTTCTTTGCTTACTTCCCGCGATCGAATCGATAGTCGCCCGAGACGTGCTTGTCGAAAAGATGCGTCGGCACGCCTTGGCCATCCAACACGAAGTCAATCGCGAGCCCGTTGTTGATGAAGGTGGTCTCCGACTGCGGCATCAGCCGCGTCGGTCCCAGGAACAAAGCGCCGTCGGTGAACTTGATCTCGAAGACTCGTGCGATCGGCGCATCCTGCCAATGCGGCTTCCGCTCGGTGTAGACGCCCGCATAACGTGCAAGCTTCTCGGGCGAGATCGTCACTTCGGATCGCTGGTCATCCGAGCGCGTGCCGACCCAGTGCTCGTGAAACGTCTGGTTCTCGTTGCAGACGTATTCGAGCAGTTCAGTATCCGCCGCGAGCTCCGCTTCGATCTTCGCCGTCCAGGGAGCTGCATACATCTTTGGATCGCGAAGATCCACCTCGATCGACAGATGTCCGAAGTCGGTTCGCCGATAGCGCTCTATTGCGCGCAGACCTTCCGTGTGTGGGTAGGCTCCGAGGAGCCAGGAGCGGTCGTTGAACCCCGTACTCTCCACGACCAGCGTGTCTCCTTCCCAATGCCCGACCGAGTAGCCCATCCAGCTCGGATTCGGGTCGGCTTCCAGCGCACGCCCGTCCATGAAGATCTGCCGGTACGTGAGATCAGGGCTCAATACGACGATCAGCCCAGGCGTCTGGATCATTTTCGTCATCGCGAAGTTCTGGTCGGGGCCGTTCGCGAACAGGTATCCAGGGCCGAGCGGTAGACACAACGCCTGCCCGCTCTCCTTGGCGAAGTTCTCGTTGCGCTTTCGAACCACGGCGTCAACCGACGCAGGGTCGACAGGCTTGTAGCCCGAGTTCGTGCGCGACCTTCTTGTCCAGAGGCCCGAGAGATCGGGCTTACCGTCAGCGGTACGCGGCGCAGGTGCCGCGAGATTCGGCTTGCCGTCGGCCGTGCGCGGAATAGTCGGGGTCGGCTGGTTGAGCCACTGCGCATCGGCCGTCGTGATGGAGAGGAGCGCCAGAACAACAACTGCGAGCACGCCCTCACTGCGTCGCGACGAGACGCCTCCGGCTCCATCCTTTCGCCTCCGCGCGGACGTAGGGCCGAAAATGTTTCTCAGCATCCAGCGCATAGATACCCCCACCGTAGGAACCGCCCGAACGTCTTGGGCGCCAGTGCGACCACTGTCGCGTTTTTCACCAGCCGCCGATCGGCGACATCCAGCGTGAAGTCTTCGAATGCATATCTTTCTGGCACTTCCCGCGGCATGGGCGCATCGTAGCGCAGGAGGAGACAACAAGGAGCCGCAAACAGAAGCAAGCGTCGGCACAACGCGAAGGTCGCAAGTCGACTTCGACGTTTGCTCGCTCGCATCCACAATGCAACTGGACTGGATTTGCGGCGAGGGTTATGTTTGCTCGGCCCGGTCAAGTCACGGAAGACGGCAGGGCCTCAGAAGCCCCCATGACAGGTTTAGGGAGGTCTTATGCGTCAGATCAGTACGTTGATGCTGCTCGGTGCAGCGATCGGGATTATGGCACCGCTCGGCGCTGCGGGACGCGTGGAACCCATTCAGGCTCAGAATCAGGCGCCGCCGCCGCCCGGAGGGTTCCGCATCATCGGCAACATTTATTGGGTGGGCGGCGAGTATGGCTCCTATTTGATCACGACTCCGCAGGGCCACATACTCCACGACACGGGCACCAATGAGATGCACGACGTCATCGTGTCAAACGTCAAGAAGCTGGGGTTCGACGTCAAGGACATCAAAGTGATCATATCGAGCCACGCGCATTTTGATCACGTCCAGGGACATGCGGCGATGAAAAAATTGACCGGAGCGCAGGTCATCGCTCTCGGCGGCGATGCCGCGGCGCTTGAAGCCGGTCAGGACAACTCCGCTGGGGGATTCCGCGGCATGGTGGCGGTCCACGTCGATCGCGTAATCAAGGACGGGGATACGATTTCCCTGGGCGGCGTGACCTTGCGCGCCCTCTGGGTGCCGGGGCATACGCAGGGGGCCACGGTGTGGATAACCACCGTCTCAGAAGGCGAGAAAAACTATTCGGTCGCATTCCGCGGCGGTGAAACTCCTAACGCGGGGGTTCAACTCATCGGCAATCCCAGGCACCCCAAGGTTATCGAAGATACCAAGATGACACTTCAAAGGATGAAGGCGCTCCAGCCTCCAGACCTCTTCCTTCACAATCACCGGCAGAACCTCGGTCGTCCGTTGAACCCCGCGCTCCCCGTCAATCCGCTCTGCGTCACGTGCATGGACACCGAGGCGTTCAAGGCGATGGTTGCGAACGCCGAAAAGTCGTTCGCAGAGAGAGTCCGCGAAGCGGAGGCGCAACAGAAAAAATAGGTTCTTTCACCTCGATGTACTCCACAGGAGGATACGCAGCTTTAGCAAGGGTGAAGGTTCACCGAACACTCGTTATGCAACAGTCCCTCCGAGCGGCAGGACACAGCGTCGAACGCTCCGAAGAGTTTCTTGAGCAGTCACGTCGACTAATCGAGCAGCTTGAGGAATGCCACGATGTCCTTCTGGTCGTCCGGCGTCAGTACGATCAGCCCGCCGCTCACAAAGGCGAAGAACTCGGCGTAATGTGACGCCACCTCCTCAAGCGTCCTGGCGGAGTTGTCGTGGAAGTACGGAGCCGTGTGTCTGATACCTCGCAGCGGCAGGATCTTGAACGCATTGATATGTTCGAGCGTCGGATCATCGAGAACGCCCGTTACCATCGCGCGCCCGAGATCGGGGCTGGGGATTCGAACCTCCTGTGGAGTACCGGCATTGAAGACGAACACCCGGACTGGGTTCTGCGCCCTGTTAATCTCTGATACTCCTACGCTCAGGAACCGCTGGCCCGCCGGAATGGGAAATGGAAATATGAAATCGTCGGCGAACTCGTTTGTTTGGTTCAGGAGCGGTCCGCTGTGGCAGTGTGAACAAAGTCCTGGCTTGAAACCAGCGCTCGGATCCGGCGCCACATCCTCAAAGAAGTGACGGCCCCGCTTTTCCGACGGAGTGTTCCCGGCCGGTAGCGTCGGCGGGGGACCGCCACGCGAGAAGGCCTCCAGCGCCGGTGACGTGAAGAACCGGTTGGATTTCTGGAACTTCGCGATCAAGTCCAATTGGGCGGGCGACACCCCCGTTCCCTGCGCATGATCGGTGATTGCGCCCAGCGCCTGCGACTGCAGGCTCTGTTGCCGGCCGTCGAGCATCAGTATTGGATCGAGTGCAGGAGTGTTGAGCGTAGTTGGAATTCCACGCCTCACGGTCACGTGCGTCGCCTGCGGATCGTCGAGCAGCGTGACGTTCGGGTGAAGCGGAATGCTCATCAGAATCGTGGCGCTCTCGAGCATCCGCGTCACGCCGTTGCCGGCTCCATCGTCGCTTCCGTCATGAACGAATAACGGGTCATCGGGGTCACTCGTGAATCTCCGTTGAGCGTCCCGCGGCGACACAGTACCGGTGTCTTTGCCATGACAGGTGGAGCACGTGCGGCCGTTGCCGCCGAACGTCTCGCGCTCGAACAGGCGGCGCCCTTCCTGGAAATCCGGCGCTTCCCCCGGTCCGGGGAACTGGCCCGCCGCCGCCGCGACGGGAGGTTGCATTCCCAGCTGCCGGAGTTCCGGAACGACGGTGGACTGTTTTTCGGACCACGCCTGGTACACGACGGTCCCCGACGAGCGTCCCTGCGGATCGTTATGGGCCGACACGTTTGCCAGCGCCGCAGACAACACCGCCACAAACAGGAATCCACACGTAGGAATCGTTGAACGTGTCATGCTTCACCTCCACGTACAACGAGATCAACGTTGGGGCAATGCAGATCGAACGATGCCTGGGAAAAGAGATGGCCAATTAGAAAACGGCACCGCGCCGCGTGAGGCAGCGATCGAACTCCGCGCTCTCCTTTTGATACTGAGGCTCGCGACTGCCGTGCGGAACAAATAAGAGAATCAGGAGACCCGCGAGCATCTCGAGTCCGGCTACGACATAAAGGCCCGATGACGTCGTACCGGTCACATCTCTGAGCCACCCGATCGCAAACGGTGCCACCCAGCCGGAGAAACTGCCAATCGAGTTAATCAATGCGATACCGCCGGCGGCTGCGCTGCCTGCTAACAACATCGGCGGGAACTGCCAGAAAGATGCGCCAGCGGTCACCGGTCCGAACACCATGCTTGGAACGGCGGCACTCGCGTTCGGCTTCGACGTCCTTGGAATCTGAACTATCTCAAGCCAGGCTTCTTTCCAGCAGCCAGCAGTGAGATCGATTCACGAATGCGCCTGGCGCGCGTGTCCGCTCGCTTCGCGGTACGAATCCACACGACGAAGTCACGGCGGTAGGTGGGCGCCAGCTCCGGGTCGCGGCGCGCCTCGCAAACCATGTCTTCGTAGAACAAAGACCCGCGCCAGATCAAGCAGGCCGATCGGGCAATGACCGCAGACACGATGTGAACGGGTCGCCGAAGCGCTAGCGCGACGGTGGAAGCGCGAAGGTGGACAGTCTGTCCCCGTTCTCCTATTGACATCGCAAAGGAGCGTACGGATACTCCTATGTCGTGGCCAAAGGAGAGGGCGGGGCGATGTCGCGGGTCGACGTACTGCAGGGCACGCTCGACCTGATGGTCTTGCAGACGCTTGACACTCTCGGCCCGCAGCACGGCTACGGCATCGCCCGTCGCATCGAACAGATCAGCGAAGACGCGTTGAAGTTGAACGAAGGCACGGTGTACGCGTCGCTGATGCGCCTCCTCCATCGCCGCTGGATCTCAGCGAGCTGGGGCAACTCCGAGAACAACCGAAAGGCGCGCTTCTATGCCATCACGAAGGCCGGCCGCCGACAGCTCACGGCCGAGACCGAGAACTGGGAGCGAATCTCCTCTGTGATGGCGCGCCTCCTCCAGCGGGCGGGTCAGCACTGATGTGGAGTGCCATCGTCGCGTTCGTCTCGCGCCTGCGGTTCGTCTTCGTGCGCACGCGTGTAGACGACGAGACGCAGCTGGAGTTCGAGACACATCTCGAGCTGCTGACCGAGAGATACATTCGCTCTGGCATGACGCCGGACGACGCACGGCGTGTCGCCAGGCGGCAGTTCGGAAACCGGTTACTGGTCCGCGAGGAGATTCATCACATGAACGGCGTCGGGTGGGTAGAACAACTGGCAGTCGACGTGCGTCACAGCCTCAGGCTGCTCATGCGGGCTCGCGGATTCACGATCGTCTCGATCCTGACCCTTGCGCTCGGTGTCGGTGCCAATGCGGCTGTATTCAGCGTCGTCAACGCAACGCTCATCGAACCGCTGCCGTTCAAGGAGCCGCAGCGTCTGGTCGCGATCTTCGAGACGGCGCGACGAGCATCAGTGGAGCGGCGCGCGGTTTCGTACCCGAACTTTCGCGACTGGCAGCGCGAGGCGCGCAGCTTGGAGGCGATGTCGGTGGTTCTCCGTGGCCAATTCACGATGGCAATCGGCGACGTGCCGGAGCGTCTCTACGGCGAGCTGGTATCTGGTGGCTACTTCGACGTGCTCGGGATTCGCCCGATGCTCGGGCGTGGCCTCACCGCGCGGGACGACGCGCCTGGCGTTCCGCCTGTAGCGGTCATCAGCGACGCGCTCTGGATGCGTGCTTTCGGACGCGACCCACGGATCATCGGCCGCGGCGTCAGGATGGACGGCGAGCTGTACACCGTCGTGGGCGTCATGCCGCCCGGGTTCGGCGGCATCATTGACGACGCCGTCGTTTGGGCGCCGATCGAGCGGTCCGCCAGGGCCAGCCTCGTGACCTCTCGTGGAGAGCGAGTGATCGATCGAGTCGTCGGACGGCTCGCGTCCGGGGTGACTATCGAGCAGGCGCGTGTGGATATGGACGCTTTGGCGGCTCGGCTCGACAGACTGTATCCGAGCCCCGAGGGTGAGCGCGGCATCGGGATCACTCCGCTTCGCGACGAGTTCTTCGGCGAGGTAACCCCTATGCTGCTCGTACTGCTTGCAGCCGTTGGCTTCGTCCTCCTCATCGCGTGCGTGAATGTGGCAAACCTGTTGTTTGCACGCGGCAGCGTGCGGCAGGGCGAGCTGGCGGTCCGCCGCGCCCTCGGCGCGGGCCGCGGGCGCCTGGTGGCGCAGCTCCTGACGGAGAGCGCCGTTCTGGCGATCCTCGGTGGTGCGGCCGGTCTGCTCGCGGCCTTCTGGGGTATCGGCCTGCTGGTCGCGCTGAGCCCCGTCACCTTTCCCGATTTCGTGCGCATCGGCATCGACCTTCGTGTGGTCGCGTTCACGCTCGCCGCGTGCTTGACTGCAGGTCTGCTCGCGGGGGCCGTCCCGGCGCTCGCCGCAACTTGCGCTGAACCGCTCGCTGTGTTGAACACGATCGGGCGCGATCGCGGCGGCTCGTCTGTGACGCTCCGCCGCGGTCTCATTACCGCGCAAATCGCGCTCGCCCTGGTGCTGCTTACCGGCGCCGGGTTGATGCTGCGGACGATGGACCGACTGCGGGCGTTCAATCCGGGGTTCCAGCCCCAGGGACTCGTGACGCTGCGCTTGGCGATCCCTCAGACCTCCACGGCCGATGAAGCAGGGTTGGAGCGGCTCGAGGCATTTTCGCGAGGGTTGCTGGCGGAGGTTCGCGCCGTACCGGGAGTGGTCGCCGCATCGCTTTCTTCGGACGTACCGCTCGGCCCCGATGGGTGGGCGAGGATCGCGCGGAAAGAGGGTGATAACACTCCGATTCGCGTGTACTGGCACGCCGTCTCGCCGGGGCATTTCCGGACGATCGGCGCGCCGCTGCTACAAGGGCGCGACTTCACGGACGCCGACGCACGAATGGCTGGAAGCGTCGTCATCGTGAGTCAGGCGATGGCAAACCGGCACTGGCCGGCAGGCGACGCGCTACACAAGCGATTCCGCGTGGGACAAGGGCTCTACGAGATCGTTGGGATAGTCAGCGATGTGAAGCACCGTGCGCTACTCGAGCCCGACTCTGCGGATCCCGACATTTACGCCCCGCTGTACCAGATGCCGTCGACCGCGTTCGCCGTGGTGGCGCGGACGACGGGCGATCCGCAACCACTCGTGACGGGAATCCGCCAAAGCATCGCCAGGCTCGATCCGACGGTTCCGGTGTTTCAGATCGAAACCGGAGAGCAGCTCGTGAGCGAGCAGACATCGGGTACGCAGTTCAGCGGCGTGCTCCTCGCCGTGTTCGCGCTCGTCGCGCTCGTTCTGACCATCGTCGGAATCTACGGCGTGACGGCGTACACCGTGAGCCGCCAGACACGGCAGATGGGCATTCGAATGGCGCTGGGCGCCACGCCTGGTGACGTGCTCCGACTCGTGCTCTCCAGCGAAATGCTTTTCATAGCTGCCGGTCTGGTGCTCGGCACGCTGGCAGCATTGAGCCTCACGCGGTTGCTCGGCTCGCTGATTTACGGAATCAGCGCGACAGATCCCCTCACGTTTGTGAGTGTCATTGGCCTCCTTGCGTTTGCCGCGGTTTTCGCCTGTCTTGTTCCTGCAGCCAGGGTCAGTCGGATCGATCCCCTTGTCGCCCTTCGCATTGAATAGCACGAGGCTAGAATGCGCGGTGCCACACCTCTTTGACACACACCTCTTTGGTGTTTGACGTGGAGCGGGTCTCCGGTTACTTCTGCGGCTGCCGTGTGTATCGCCAATCTCCGGACACGTGCCGTTCCACCATGAACGCGGCTGGATTTCCGTCCGGATCGAAGTCGAACGAGAGGCCGTCGGTCCCGCTGAATGAGGTCTCGGAGTGAGGAATAAGGCGGACCTTCTCGCCGAGCAATCCGTTGGCGTACAACGTTCCGCCTTCGAGCTGAATCCGAACGGTCCGCGGCCGCGTGACCCACAGCCCGCTATATACGCCCACGTACTTCGCCAACGTTTCGGGAGAAACCGCGACCGCGCTCTGCTCAACATCGGATAAACGGCCGATCCATCGGCTCCGTTCCTCGCAGACGCTTTCGATCATCTCAGTGTCCGGCTGGAACTCCAAGGTATAGGTCATCGTCCAGGGGTTGGCGAACGCGACGGGATCGGTCACGGTGAGTTCGACCTGCAACTGTCCGAAATTGCGCCGCACGTAGCGTTCCGTGGTCCGGAGTGCGTCCGTGTGGGGCAAACCACGACCGTCCAACCACGTGCGATCGTTGAACCCGAAGCTGTCAACGACCAGCGTGTCGCCTTCCCACCGTCCGACGGAGTAGCCCATCCACGTGCGTTCGGGATTGGCTTCGAGCGTGCGGCCGTCCATGAAAATGAGGTGGTACGTGAGATTCTCGTAGGCGATCGCGATGAGCGAAGGCGTCTGGATGATGCGTCTCCAGCCGAGCATCGGCTCTGGCCCGCTGGGCTGACAATTGAACGCGGGCCGGTCTCTGAAATAGTTCTCCTCTCGCTCGCGGACGAGAGTCTTCGACGTTGCTGTGAGCGCCTCGTCGGGCACGCCGATGACGCCTGGTCGCCCGGTCCAAGGGCCTGACAGATCAATATGGCCGTCCGCGCCGCGCGGGGCGGGTGCAGCGAGGTTGGGCTTACCGTCGGATGTGCGAGGAATATTCGGCGTGGGATAGTTGAGCCACTGCGCATCGACCGCAGGAGCAACGGCAGCCAATGACACGACGATGGCGACGGTCGGCGCGCCCTTCATATTCACCTCCAAAGGCCCGCAGCGGAGTGATCACGACCTGCCGAATTGTACAGGTGCGGCAACCGGGACGTTCGCCGTTCTCCATCGCATTCCCAAGAACACTCGCGAGGTTGGACCATGGGCGTTGCGTTGACGCCGATTAGCGTCAAGCAGGCCATCGAGCTGGAGCAGCTGCGCGGGAAACGGCTCGCCATCGACGGGAACGGCGAGTTGTATCAATTTCTCGCGCTCATCAGATTGCCGGACGGCACACCACTGCGCGATGCATCCGGCCGGGTGACCTCGCACCTCTCGGGGCTGTTTTATCGCACCACACGCCTCATTGCCGATTACGGACTCGAGCCGGTCTTCGTCTTCGATGGTGTGCCGCCGGTGTTGAAGTCGGCAGAGTTGCAGCGCCGCCGCGCCATTCGAGAACGGTACGAAGAGGAAGTTGTCGTTGCGCGCGCCGCTGGCGATCTGGCGCGCGCCTATTCGAAAGCGACGATGACGTCGCGACTCACGCGCGACATGGTTGGTGAAGCCATGCATCTGCTGCGGCTGATGGGTATTCCCGCATTGCGCGCCCCGTCAGAGGCCGAGGCCCAGGCCGCCCACATGGCTCGATCGCACGCGGTATGGGCGGCTGCGAGCAAGGACTTCGACTCACTTCTTTTCGGAACCCCGCGCCTCGTGAGATTTCTGACCATTTCAGGCAAGGAGTATCTGCCGAGTCAGGGCGCCTTCCGCGCCATCAAACCCGAGCTCATCGATCTCGATCACATGCTTGCGACGCTCGGCATCACCCGCGAGCAACTCGTGGACATCGCGATCCTCGTCGGCAACGACTTCAACGCCGGTATCAAAGGGATCGGGCCGAAGACGGCGCTGAAGCTGGTTCGCGATCACGGATCGATCGAACAAATGCCGGCAAGCGTCCGGGACGCGGTCGAGCCGATGGTCGCGCAGGTTCGCAAACTGTTTCTCGTGCCAGAGGTGTCGGACGAGTACGGCCTCGACACGGAGCGCCGCGATCCGGAGGGCGTCATTCAATATCTGTGCGGCGAACGGTCGTTCTCAGAGGAGCGCGTCAGGGCGGCACTGCGACGGGCCTTTCCGACTTGAGCGGTAGGGCACTCAGCCAACGCAAAACTCGTCCAAAACGCCTTGCGTTCAGCTGGAAGCCCCCCCGATTTGGGTAGCGTTCACCAACAATAAGGTCAACGGTTACACGGTTATGCATTGATCTTGCTCGCCCGCGAGTCCCCGGCTAGACTTCGACTGGAGTCTTGCGCCGGACGATATGAGACGAGCAACCAGAACCGGACTCGTGACGGTAGCGGTGTTGGTGTATCTCGCTGTTGCAGCCGATCGCTGGTCGGAGGGGCAGGCACAATCGGCACCGCCTACGCAGACGCCCGCCCCGAGCGCGGCACCGGTCAACACCCAGAACCCTGGTGCGACGCCGGCTTCCCCGAGACGTGCCTTGGGCGCTGAAGCCTCGGCGAAGGCGGCGCTCATCGATCAGTACTGCATGGGCTGTCATAGCGATCGGGTCAAATCGGGCGGTCTGGCGCTGTCTCAATTGAATCTGGACGATGTGGATCAGAGCGCCGAGATTGCCGAGAAAGTGATCCGCAAGCTGCGCGGTGGACTCATGCCGCCGGCTGGCGCCCGGCGCCCGGATAGTCACGCGGCGGCTGAATTCGTTTCGTGGCTCGAGACCAAGATCGATGCCGCTGCGACCGAAAGCAAACCCGGACGAGTGGCACTGCGCCGTCTCAATCGCCGAGAGTACGCGTACGCCATACGCGACCTGCTCGGGCTCAACATCGATGCGACAGCCTGGCTGCCGGACGATAACGTCAAGGGCAACTTCGATAACAACGCGGCTGCCTTGCAGGTCTCGCCCAATTTCGTCGACCAATACATCTACGCCGCCCGCGCGGTCGCCCTTGAAGCGATCGGCAACCCCAAAGCGGTTGCCGAGACGACGACCTACGGCGACGTCGCCAACATGGTGATCTCACTGCCGCCCGACGGCGCTCCCGGCACCGGCAGGCAGCAGCACCACATTGAAGGCATGCCCTTCGGCACTCGCGGCGGCTTCATCGTCGAACACAATTTCCCGGCTGACGGCGAGTATGAGCTGACGATCGGCGACATGGCGCTCGCGCGCGAAGTGCCGAGGATGGAGTTCGAGAACACCGTGATCGTCCTGATGGACGGCAAGGAGTTCTATCGCACGAACATTGGCGGCGAGGCCGACCACAAGGCGATCGATCAGAAACTGGATCCGGCGGTCGAAGAGATCAATGGACGGCTGCGCAAGCTCCGCTTCAAGGCCACGGCAGGGCAGCACAAGCTGGCCGTCACGTTCCTGCATCGCAGCTTCGCCGAAAGCGACGAGCGCACTCGTACCATCGCGCTCGAGGGTGGCCAGGAGCGCATCCAGGCCGCGCATGCATTGCAGATCCGTGGGCCGCTCTCGGTCACCGGCGTCAGCCAGTCGCCGAGCCGAGCGAAAATCTTCATCTGCGCGCCCAAGGCGTCACGGGAAGAGATCGCGTGCGCCAACAAGATCGTCGAGAGTCTCGCGCGACGCGCGTTCCGGCGTCCGGTGACGGCCGAGGATGTCAATCCGTTGATGGCTTTTTACAAGGCGGGGTACGCGACGGGCGGATTCGACGGCGGTGTGCGTGATGCCCTCAGCGCGATCCTGGCAAGCCCGCACTTCCTCTATCGCGCGGAGTCCGGAGAAGTGGCGGGCGGGGTTCGCACGCTGAGCGATCTGGAGCTAGCGTCGCGCCTCTCCTTCTTCCTCTGGAGCAGCCTGCCGGATGAAGAACTTCTGAAGGTTGCGTCGGACAAGCGCCTCAGTAATCCCGACGTGCTGGCTGCGCAAGTAAGCCGGATGCTCGCCGACCGACGAGCCGAATCTCTGAGCGACGACTTCGCGTTCCAGTGGCTCCATCTGTCCAAGCTTGACGAGATCACGCCGGACCGAGCCCAGTTCCCACACGCGAGCGGACTGCTGGATCCGCGCGGGATGTTCAAGGAAGAACTGCGGCTGTTCGTCGACAGCGTGCTGCGCAGCGATCAGAGCGTGCGCGATCTGCTGACCGCGAACTACACCTTCCTCAACGAGCGCCTGGCGATGCACTACGGCATCGAGACGGTCAAGGGCAGCCACTTCCGTCGAGTGACGCTGGACAACCCGGCGCGCTACGGCTTGTTAGGCAAGGGCGCCATCCTGATGTTGACGGCGTATCCGAATCGGACGTCGCCCGTCGTGCGCGGCGCGTGGATACTCGATCGCCTGCTCGGCACGCCACCTTCCGATCCTCCGCTCGAGGTTCCGTCGCTGCCGGAGAACAAACGCGGTCAGCCGGCGCGAACGCTGCGGGCGCGGCTCGAACAGCACCGGGAGAAGCCAACCTGTTTCGCGTGTCACGGTGTGATGGATCCGCTCGGGTTCGCGCTCGAGAATTTCAACGCAGTGGGGCAGTTCCGCGCCAACGATCCCGACACGCTGACGCCAATCGATACTGCCGGCCAACTACCCGACGGCACCGCGATCAAGGGCCCGGAAGATCTGCGCCGCGCGCTGGTCGATCGGCCCGATCATCAGTTCATGCAGGCCTTCACCGAGAATTTGATGACCTATGCGCTCGGTCGAGGCCTCGACTACCGCGACATGCCCACCGTTCGCCGCATCGTACGGCAGTCTGTGGCCGACGACTATCGTTTCAAGTCCATTGTCCTTGGCGTGGTTTCAAGCGATGCGTTCCGCAAGCGCGAAGCTGACAGCCCCGCCCAAGCGCCGGCAAAGACGAGATCAACCGAGACCGGAGGAGCCCAGTGATGTTTTTGACGAAGAAGCATCTGTCACGACGCACCGTCCTCAAGGGCGCAGGTGCGACGATCGCTCTCCCATTACTGGACGCCATGATCCCGGCAGGAACGCTGCTGGCGCAGACCGTCGCGGCGGCAAGTCCGCGCCTCGGCTTCATATACTTCCCGCATGGCGCGCTTCAGGACGAATGGACGCCGACGCAGACCGGTCGCGATTTCGACTTCCCGTTCATTCTCAAGCCGCTCGAACCCGTGCGCGAGCACGTGACCGTCATCAGCGGTCTGCGCAACAAGGGAGGGGAGAGCTCCAGCCCGCACGGCATCATCGAAGAGACCTGGCTCAACTGCGTCAACCCGCGCCTGCGCAGTGTGAAGACAGGCGTTGGCATCACGGTCGACCAGATCGCCGCTCGTCATCTCGGCAAAGAGACGTCGCTGCCATCGCTGGAATTGTGTGCCGAGCCGGGCGGCATGATCTCGTTCCGCACTCCAGATCAGCCGCTGCCGATGGAAAACAATCCGCGCAAGGTCTTCTTCGGCATGTTCGGTCAAGGCGATACCCAGGAAGAACGTCAGGCCATTCTCAAGACGACAGACAGCCTGCTCGACTACGTGAGGGAATCGACCACCAGCCTGAATCGCCGGCTCGATGTGGCCGACCGTGCCCGCGTGAGCGATTATCTGGATTCAGTGCGCGAGATCGAGCTCCGTGTCCAGAAACTCGAGCAAAGCGCCCATTCGTTGGACGAGCTGCCCGGCGCGCCGCTCGGTCCGCCGGAGGATTTCGGTGAGCTCCTCGGCGTGCAGTTCGAAATGCTGGCGCTGGCTTGGCAGACCAATCGGACCAAAGTGGCGACCATGAAGATGGTCGAGGAAGCCAGCATGCGGACGTACCCGAACCTGGACGTCCACGAGGCGTTCCATCCGACCTCGCACTGGGGCGGATTCCCGGATCGCGTCGCCAACCTGCGCAAGATCCAGAACTACCACACCGCGGTCTTCGCGAAGTTCGTGCAGCGCCTCAAGGAGATGCGCGAAGGCACCGGGTCGGTGCTCGACAACTCGATCATCCTGTTCGGCAGCAACATGGCGAACAGCGACGCGCACAACAACGATCCGCTGCCGCAGGCGTTGATCGGTCGTGGCGGCGGCATCAAAGGAAACCAGCACCTCCACTACAAGCAGGACACGCCGCACGCAAACATCCTGGTCACGATGCTGCATCGCGCAGGCATCCCGGCGCAGGAGATCGAGAAGTTCGCCGACACCACCGGCGCGTTCTCGGAGGTGTAATTCAGCTGGGACTCGGGACTCGGGATCCGGGACTCGGGTTCGTGATTCGCGACCATGAGGAACTGCTCGATGTTCTCTCGAACGATTGTTGCGGCCGCGGCGCTGCTGGCGGCCGCTTCACCCGCGCTCGCGCAGGCCAAGAAGGGCGAGCCTTCTCGCGGCGGCTTGACCCGGACCGCATCGAAAGAAGATGTCAATCGACGCAATGCGGATGGCAGCACGCCGCTGCAGTGGGCGGTCTATAACGGTGACGTCGCAGAGACGCGCCGTCTTCTGCGCGCCGGCTCTAACGTGTCGCTCGCGAACAACTACGGCGCGACGCCGATGAGCCTTGCCGCCGAGGTCGGCAACACTGACATCCTGAAGGTGCTGCTCGAAGCTGGCGCGAATGCCGACTCCCCCAATCAAGATGGACAGACTGCGCTGATGGCGGTTGCGCGAACGGGCAACGTGGAAGCCGCAAAACTGTTGCTCGACCACGGCGCCACCGTCGATGCGAAAGAAAAGTTCGGTGGACAGACGGCGCTGATGTGGGCCTCGGCGCGGCGGCATCCGGAGATGATGCAATTGCTGATCGCCAAGGGCGCCGACGTCAATGCGCGCTCCACCGAGCGCAACTATCAGCGCCACGTGCAGGCGGAAGGGCGTCCCAAGAACCTGGACAGCGGTGGACTCACGCCGCTGCTCTATGCCGCACGTGAGAACTGTTCGGCGTGTGTCGATGTGCTCGTCAGGAACAAGGTGGATATCGACCTGCCCGATCCCGATGGTGTCTCGCCGCTGGTCGTGGCGATCATGAATGCCAACTGGGACCTGGCCAAGCAATTGATCCTCGCCGGCGCGGATGTCAATCAATGGGACGTTTTCGGAGAAGCGCCGCTCTACATGGCGGTCGATCTGCGAAGCCGGATCGACGGTGGACGCGCGTCGATCGATGCGCCGAACACGACCAATGGACTGGCGATCGTCAAGCTGCTGCTCGAGCACGGCGCCGACCCGAACATGCAGCTGTTCTTCAAGCCGGCCAACGCACGCGGCACGACGGCTACGCGCGGTGCCACGCCACTGATTCGAGCTGCCAACAACGCCGATCTCGAGGTCGTGAAGATCCTGCTCGAACATACCGCCGACGCCACTGTCTACATGGCCGACCGGCAGACGCCAATCCACGCGGTGCTCTCGGGCCGCGCGACGGAGCAGCAGTCGCTGGAGATGATTCGCATCCTGCAGAAGGCCGGAACGGACGTCAACGTCATCGCCCTCATCAATCACCGCGAGGAGATTCGAGGCGGAACGGCGCTGCACTACGCCGTCCGCAAGCGCTTCAAAGAGGTCATCAAGCTTCTCGCCTCGTACAACATCGACATGAACGCCATCGATCAGGACGGCCTCACCGCGTTGGACTACACGCAGTCGCGAGGGTTCATGCCGTTCATGGCGCTGCAGACTCCTGCGTACAAGGAGGAGGCGACGCTGCTGCGCGAGCTGGGCGCGACCAGGCTGATGGACAAGAGTCCCGTGTGGCCGGTGCTGGGTCCACCGCAGGGCGTGTGGGCAGACATTCCGCCCCTGGGTGAACCGCAAGTTCATGAGCCGATCTACAAACCTTCGACCGACTGACCGCGTGCTGAAAGACGGATCAACTCCCAACTTCCAACTCCCGACTCCCAAACCAAACCTTGAACCCTTGGGCGTGGGGAATTGGGAATTGGGAGTTGACGCCTGCCTCGTGTCGCGAAGACGTTTCATGGGCATCGGCGCCGCTGCACTCGGGAGTGCTTTGCTCCCTGCGTCTCTTGCGACCGCGCAGACGCGCATTACGACCACCGATCTGAGTGGCGTCACGTTGGTCCAGGGTGCTGGATGCAACGTGATCGCAATGCCCGGCCAGGACGGGGCGCTCATGATCGATGGCGGCCTCGCGGCGAATGCCGACGCGGTGCTCGCCGCCGTCAAGAGCGCGACCCGTAACACTCGTGTCCACACCCTGATCAACACGCACGGGCATCCCGAGCAGGTCGGCGCCAACGAAGTGGTTGGGAAGGATGGCGGGATCATCTTCGCGCACGAGAAGACGCTGAAGTATCTGAGCAACAGCGTCGACTCGGTGACGTTCAAGGGCCGCCGGCCGGCGCTGCCCACAGCGGCGCGACCGACTCGGACCACGCGCGGCGACGGCTCGATGGAGTTCGCAGGCCAGCAGATCGACTACGGCTACCTGCCCGCCGCGCATACCGACGGCGATCTATTCCTTCGTTTTCCGAAGATGAATGTGTTGATCGTCGGAGGAGTCGTGTCAGCGGACGGATGGCCGTTGCTCGACTACCGAAACGGCGCGTGGCTCGGAGGCCGCGTCCGCGCACTTGAACGACTCGCCGGAATCGTCAAGCCTGACACTCGCGTCGTCCCAGCCGACGGACGCGTGATGACGGGCACCGAGATCGTGCGTCACCGCGACATGTATCAGATGCTGTTCGCGACGATGATCGAGTATCTGAACATGGGCCTCGGTCCCGAAGACATGGCGCAGAGAAACCCGCTCAAGGAATACCAGGCCGAATTCGGCGACCCTACCACCTTCGCGTCCGGCGCTCTGCGGAGCATGCAGATCGCCTACGTGCCAGATTGAGGAGACCGCTGGCTACCTTGGCATCGGCTTCAAGGCGGGCGCCGCGCCCGCCGGCAGCGGCGTCCGGCCGACGTTGAGCGCCATGGAGATGAGCGAGTAGAAGCCGTTCACGCCGACCAGGTCCATTACGCCCTGCTCGCCAAATCGCGCGAGAGCGCGGGCATAAGTACGATCGCTCACGCCGTGCAGGTCGTTCAGCTCACGGCCGAACTCGTAGATGATGTCCTGCTCATCGGTCATCTTCTCTGGGCGCCGCCCCTCGGCTACCGCCTGGATGATGTCGTCAGGGAGCCCGGCGGTCTTTGCGTCGGCGGCGTGGACATACCATTCGTACTCCTGGGACCAGCGGCGCGCTTGCAGGATGATGGCGAACTCGCTCAGGGCCCGCGGGAGGGTGTTGCCAAACCGCAGGTAGGTGCCCATCCGTGCGGCGTCGATCATCAGTTGCGGGCTGCGGCTGAGCGGGACGAACGGGCCGAACACCTCCGTCATTCGCTCCTTCTGGAACTCGATGGCCGCCTTCTTCTGCGCCTCTGTCTGTTTGTCGGGAGGAATCGGCGGCAGTCGATCCTGAGCGAATGATCGCGATGCCGGTCCGTGCAGCAGGCCGACGGCACAAACGCCGATGACACACGCGGTCTTGACCCTCGATTCCATGCTCACATCTCCTTGTCGTTAAGCCACGTAGTGTAACTAGTCAAGGGCCCCGCCTGATATCCCTGCCTCCGCTCTCGACTCTGATCGGCGGGTGCCTTATATTTCAAGCAGGTGCCAGCCTTCGGAGGGGAGGCCATGCATAAGATCAGCGCCGCCGCTCTTGCCCTATTCGGCGTCATCGGCTTCGTCTTCGTCGTCCAGGCTCGGGCGCAGAAAGGGTCGCCTGCTGGCAGTGGAACAGAAGAGACCTTCCGTGTGCCGCGAACGCCCTGGGGCGATCCTGACCTCCAAGGCAAATGGCCCAGCGGTCACATGGCTGGTGTGCCGCTGCAGCGTCCCGAATCGTTTGGCACACGCAGCGAACTGACCGACGCAGAGTTCGCGGCGCGTGAAGCGCAGACCGCTCGCCAGGCGGTTGAGGATGTGGCCGACTTCGACTTCGACAACCCGAGCATACCGTTCGGCCAAATCGGCGGCGGGCAGTCGCCACCACAACATTGGCTCGAGCGTGGCGAGCCGCAGCGCCAGGCTTCGTTGATCGTCGATCCGCCTAACGGCCGCATGCCCGCGATGACGGCCACCGCGCAGAAGCGCGAGGCACAACGGCGCGCCGAGCGGGCGTCGCGCGGACCGTTGGACTCGTATACGGACTTCTCGCTCTACGAGCGTTGCATCAGCCGCGGTCTCGCCGGCTCCATGCTGCCGGGCGGCTACAACAACGGCAACCAGATCGTGCAATCACCGGGCTACGCAACGATCATGAACGAGATGATCCACGAATCACGCGTCGTGCCGCTGGATGGCCGATCGCACATCGGCCCAACGATCAGGAACTATCTTGGTGATTCGCGCGGCCGATGGGATGGCGATACGCTGGTCGTCGAGACCACGAACTTCGCCGATCGCGCTGGCGTAGGAATGAACGACATCGTCCCAAGCGAAGCGCTCAAGATCACGGAGCGATTCAGCCGCACGAGCGCCACGACCATCCGTTATTCGATCACCATCGACGATCCCATGACGTGGACCGCACCGTTCACGATCCGCTACCCGCTCAAGCGCGACGACGGGTATGGCATGTTCGAATACGCGTGCCACGAGGGCAATTACGCTTTGCAGAACATCTTGAGCGGGGCGCGCGCCGGAGAACGCTCGCCAGCGGACGCGCCCCGGCGATCGCAGCCGTGACCACGCTTCATGACGCCATGCTTCGCCATGTGAGCCCGCCGAGGGGAGCGGAGGGAGCTCTGCCTTTCCTGCGAACCACTTGCCACTGAACGGCTTTCTGTGTACTGTATCAATAGAGCACACAGTTGGTCACGCTTCGTCTCAATTCAGCGTCGGGCACCCCGCTCTACGTGCAGCTCGTCGAGCTGCTGAAGCACTCGATCGCCACCGGCGCCATTACCGCCGGGGAGCAGCTGCCGAGCGTCCGCAAGATGGCGGAAGACCTGTTGATCAATCCGAACACGGTGGTTCGCGCCTACCGAGACCTTGAACGCGACGGCATCGTCGAACTGCGACACGGGTCCGGTGTGTTCGTTCGCGAGTCAGTCGAAGCGCGTGCGGACGTGATGCGCAAGGCCGGACCGATCGTGCGTTCGGCCATGGATCGTCTCGAGTCTCTCGACCTGACGGAAAACGAGATTCGGCGGCTCGTGGAGAACGAACTCGCCCTCCGGCGAACGACACGTACGGGGAAGCGCCGTGCGTGAACTTCACGCCCACGACTCGCGTCCAGTCGAACCGGTGATTGCCGTCGAACATTTGTCCCGCAGTTTCGGCACGACGAAGGCCCTCGTAGACGTATCGCTTGTCATCACGGCCGGCTGCGTGTTCGGCCTGGTGGGGGAGAACGGAGCCGGAAAGTCCACGCTGATCAAGCACCTCCTCGGCTTGTGGCGCGCGGAAACAGGCACCGTGAGGCTGTTCGGCATCGATCCTGTATCCGACCCGGTGGCGGTTCTCGGACGTGTCGGCTACCTGTCTGAGGAGCCCGACCTGCCGGGATGGATGCGCGTGGGGGAACTGCTGCGATACACGGAGGCTTTCTACCCGCGCTGGGACACGACCTACGCCGACCATCTCCGCGATCAGTTCGCGTTGGATCCCGACGCGCGCGTCAAGACGCTTTCGAAAGGACAGCGCGCGAGGCTCGGGTTGATCGCGGCCGAGGCTCATCGTCCTGATTTGCTGATTCTCGACGAGCCTAGCTCGGGACTGGATCCAATCGTGCGGCGCGACATTCTCGAAGCGATCATCCGAACCGTGACGGACCAAGGCCGGACGGTCATCTTCTCCTCGCACCTTCTGGACGAAGTCGAGCGCGTCTCCGACCACCTCGCCATGCTCCATCGCGGCACCCTTCGGTTCTGCGCGCCTCTCGATGACATCAAGGCGCGGCATCGCCGGATCTCGTTGCATTTCGAGTGCCCGCAGGCCCAGCCGCCGAATGTCTCCGGAGCGATTCGTGTGGATGGATCCGGCCGGGAATGGACCGTCATCTGCGATGCCGGCAGGATTCACTCGGCGGCTATGGCACAGCACCTGGGAGCCACCCTCGTGGATGACACAGCAGCCTCCCTCGACGAGATCTTCGTCGCGCACGCGACGAGCTGGACGTGAGCTCGCCGACCCCTGCGTTGCTGTGGGAGATCTGGCGGCAGCACCGATGGACTGTCGCCGCGATCGCCGGGCTGACCCTCGTGGCTCGCGTCATCGATGTCGTTGAAATAACAGGGCGCGCCGCCGACGCTGGCATCGAGTCATCGCCACTGGTCACGCTGCTGGCAATGGTCGCGTTCCTGCTTCTCTTTGCCGTCTTCAACTACACCGATTCCAGTGGCGGGCGTGGGGTAGGACAGTTCCCGCGACGGCTGTTCACGCTTCCAGTGACGGCGTTGCGTCTCGTTGCGGTTCCGGTGATTGCGGGAATCACGTCGATCGAGCTCCTGTATTTGCTGTGGATGGGGCCGCTGTCCAGAAGTGGATCGGCAAGCGCTCCATTCGTCGCCGTGCTACTCGCTGCGTTTGTCGTGTTTTACCTGTGTGCTCTCTGGACACTCGAACGGACCGGATCGCTGAGACTGCTCGTTCTCGGCATTGTCGCCGTCGCCCTCTTTGCCATTGGATTACTGCCGTCGTTTCCGCCGGCCCCTCCTCCACCCTGGCGTTCGGAGATCGTCCTGGCAAGCGTTGTTACGGGGCTTGCCCTGTTCGCGTTCGTGCTGGCGTGGCATCACGTTGCTCGACTTCGAGCCGGTGGCGACGTGCATCGGGCCGAGTCTCTCTTGAGCGGGATCGCGTCAGCGGCACCAACGAGGCGGAGAGCATTCGCTAACGCAGCGGCCGCGCACTTCTGGTTCGAGTGGCGGTCGTCGGGAATGGTGCTGCCGGCACTCGTCGTCGGTATCGTTCTTCTCGTCATCATGCCGATCTCGTGGCTGGTGCGACACGATCCTGCGTACACGTCTTATCTTCTGCTCCTGGCGCTGGCCTCGCCGGTCGTCCTGGCAATTCCAGTGGGGACTGCGTTCTGCAAACCGGCGTTCTGGTCGGAGGACCTCGACGTTCCTGCATTCGTCGCTGTTCGCCCCCTGAGTTCGGCGGACCTCGTCGCGATCAAGGTGAAAGTGGCAGCGGTGAGCGCTGCGCTCTCCTGGTTGGTGGTGCTCGTGCTCGTGACGATATGGCTGTCCGTGTGGGGCAATCTCGATTCCGTGAGCCGGCTCGCCATCCAGTTATGGGCGTTCCACGGACACTCGGTCGAGGTCGTGTATGGAATTGCCGTCCTCCTCGCAAGCTCAGGGATGTTCCTCACCTGGCGATTCTTGGTGAGCCGCTTGTGGAGCGGCCTCTCCGGAATGCGTCCCCTGTTCGTAGGCCCCATCGTCGCGATGGTCATGCTCGTGTTCGCGGGACTCGCCTTCAATGCCGGCCGCTTGCCCGGCTGGTTGCTCGAAGATCCGGCGCGCCTCGTACCTTTCGTCTGGATGGCTGCAGGCGCCGTCATCGCGAAATACTGGATCGCGGCGTACGCCTGGCGCAGCGTGTCTCCGCGGTACGTTCGCTTATATCTGGTGATCTGGTTGCTCGCGACGATCTCGTTTCTGGCACTCGGCGTCGTGCTTTGGAGAATCCTGCGGATTTATCTGCCGCTCGATGTCGACCGCTCGCGCAGCCTCGTCATCCTCGTGGCGTTGATCGCTGTGCCTCTCGCGCGGATGGGGCTCGCTCCTTCCTGGCTTGCGAGGAACAGGCACCGTTGACATGAACACACCGCTTGCGACTCTGGCGGCTGTCCTCAGCGTCCTCGCCCTGTACCTGCCGACGCGCACGCAGACGTTTACGCGAGTGACGGTCGATGGCCGGAGTATCCGGATGCTGGTGGCTGGACGCGGCGAGGCGACCGTGGTCTTCGAGAACGGACTCGGAGGTCCGCTGGAACTCTGGGGCAAGGTGCAGCCTGACGTCAGTCGCTTTGCGAGAACCGTCTCCTACGATCGCGCTGGCGCCGGCCTCTCCGATGATGGACCGCTGCCGCGCGACGGAAGACGCATCGCCGCCGAACTGCGTGCCGCCCTTCGAATCGCCGGCATCGCGCCGCCGTACGTTCTCGTGGGTGCTTCGCTTGGCGGCCCTTACGTCAGGATCTTCGCAGGGATGTTCCCCGACGATGTGGAAGGGATGGTGCTGGTCGATCCGACCCCCGACAGGGGACAGGTCGATGAGGGCCTCCGCACCCGGGATGTTGAAGCCGCGGTGGCGGCCGGTTTCAGGGAACTCGAGTCGCTGCCCGACACGCTCGATCAGTCACGGGCGAGTCGGGTACCGAACCGTATCCCGGTCCTTCTGATCGACGCTGTCTCTCCGATCGAGGTGCCATTCGCCACCGAAGCGATTCGAACCATGCGAATGAACAACCGACCGGAGATCGAGGCCGAGTCACTCGAGTACAGAGAGTGGCTGGCCACGATTCCAGGCAGTCGCCTCATCGTGACCAACCGCAGCGGGCACAACGTCGCTCAAGAGCAGCCGGAGTTGGTGATCGATACGATCCGGCAAGCCGTCAAAGAAACTCGATAGAGTGCGCGTCACTCCAGCCGCTTCGACGCGGTGTCCCAGTTGGAGTTCGTGCAGAGGCTGCAGTCTTTGCCGACGAACATCTTGGCGGCCTGCTTGTCGCCCTTGAGCTGCCATCGAAGCCAGTTCGAGGCGACGTTCGCCCACTCGCCGCCACCCGGATGATCGACCGTCGCTGTGTGCCCGGCGCCGTGACGTGCGCCGTAGAAGGCCGGCAGCTTTTCAATCGCGTCGTAGGTCGCCTTGGAAGACGCCATAAGGAAATCACGCTCGTGTCCGTTAATGAGGAGCACCGGACCGTGCAGCGCGGCGAGCCGAGCGACGTTCTCCCCCTGCGCACCCGAGTTGAACACACCAATCGTGTCCACGCGGGGATCGCCTCCCAGCTCGATCGACATGAACCCGCCGCACGACTGGCCCATGACCGCCAGACGATCGAGCGCGATCTTGCCTTTCAGCGGAGACCCGTCGCGCTTGTTCTCTGTTTCGGCCCACGCGATGGCTTTGCGCAGGTTGTCGGCGGTGGCACGAGTGCCCGCCGCCGTGCCCGGCTCGGCGGCGGTCGCGAGAACTACGAAACCATGCGAGGCGATCGTCGTGAGGAAACCGGCGTAGCGGGTGCTGTTGATCGCGCAACCGCCATTACCCCAGACCATCACCGGGAGCGTGTCTTTGGCCGGGAATGAACTGAGATCGGCCGGGTGGTAAACCACATGGCCCGGCGAGCCGAAAGCCGGTCCGCCAGTGACCTGATAAGGGCCAGGCACGGCAAGAGGAGCGCCCTCCACCGGAAGAGCTGTCGCGATCATCTCGCGCGTGATGTTGGCGGGGCGCTGAGCGTGGCTCGCAGCCGTGAGCCCGAGGACGCCGGCGAGTGCGGACAGAACGGAAAAGGCCATCTTCTTCATTTGTGTCTCCGTTTGATCTGCGCGTATGGTCGTCTAATGCGCATCTTTCGATCAAGTGACGCGCCGGTCGGCCCTGTCGACCCGGCAACCTTCCTCGGCCCTGCGACGGTCCAGCGCCTGGCCCACGACGCGACCGGTGTCGCAGTTGGCGTGTACCGCGTGACATTCTCGGACGGCGGACGAACGAACTGGCACAAGCATTCCGGTCCGCAATGGCTTTTCGTCGTCGAGGGCCGCGTGCGTGTGCAGCTGGAGGGCGCTGACTCGCAGGATCTCGAAGCGGGCGATGCCGTTGTCGTGGCCCCGGGCGAACGTCACTGGCACGGCGCAGTTCCAGGGAGCGCCGGCACGCACATCGCCGTGAACGTGAACGCGGCGACTACCTGGCTGGAACCGGTGAGCGACGCGGAGTACGCCGGATAAGGGCTGCGCCTTACCGGCGGTTATTGATTTCGTCCGGCCGCGCGGTGACAACGGCGGCTGAAGACACACCAATCGCACCCGTCCCGCCGAAGCGCGGTTGTCCAAGGTCTGGGGCCGGTTCTCGCCGGGCCAGCGATTCGGGAAGGTTTTCGTGGTAGGTGTGCGTTCGCTCGTAATCGCGGCGCCACACGCGGTTGCGTGTGCGCTCGTACATCCGCGAGGCGGCGTCTTTCATGAACAGACCCGTCAGCACGCCAAGCATGAAGGCCGAACTCGCGAGCACGACCCTGCCTTCCAGTTCTTGCTTACGCATGGACCCTCCTCTCTTGCCGTGCCTGGAATATTCAAATGCCACAGCGAGCCTCATTAGGCTTGGTCGAGTCGACCGAGCACCTGCTCGGCCGCCTTGAGGTGAGCTCGGACTTCCGACAGCGTGCTCGTCGCCCATTGATTCACTTTCGCAGCGAGTGTGGGCTCGTCGGACGTAGCTCCTGCGGCTTTCTTGCGGGCGCTGTCTTCGCCGCTGCCCTTGCTGACACGTGCGGCGAGCATTTGTTCGATATCGCGGTCCCTATCGATCATGACCTTCATGAATTCCCGATCGAACTGGTCGTTGCTCAGCTTCGATAAGCGCTGCTGGATCTGCTGGTAGCTCTCATCCAACTTTTTCGGCCAACGAACTCCGGCGCCATGCGCCGCATCGGCCAACTGCTGCTGCGCCTTCAAATGGTCGTCAATCGTCGTCTGCGCGAACTGTTTCACGTCTCCGTTCTGCGCTTTCTTCGTCGCCAGGTGCCCCAGTTGAATCGCGACCATGTTGGACATTGCCGCACGGGCGACGAAATCCTGATCTCCAGCGGGTTGAGCTTGCGCGCTGCCGATTCCGAGCCCGACAGCCACGCTAAGAATTCCCGCCCAGCAGAGTGTTGCGCTCGAGCTTGGTCTCATCTTGCCTCCTCGGCCCTTGATGACGGGTCCGCGCGGAGTGATCGCCTGCAAGCGAGAGTCCGCATGGAGTGGAGCACATGAGCCAGCGGTCACAAAGAAGCACTGCGGCTGTGCTGTACAGAACATGTTTCCGGACGGCGCGAAGGCGAAATCTGAACGGGATTATCGGAGAAGGGCGACAGGATCCGTCCTCGATGCGCGTGCAGCGGGAACGTATGCGGCAAAAAACGCGACGATCAACAGCGCGCAGATGGCCAACGCCACAGTAAGAGAATCCTGTGGTGCGACGCCGTACAGCCTGCTGGCGAGCAGTCTGGTGCCCGCGTAGGCAAAGGCGGCTCCGGTCAGGACTCCGAGGACTACGACAGCGGCCGCGTCCACCAGAATCATTGTGATGACGCGGGCCGGCGCTGCACCGACGGCGATGCGCACGGCGATCTCGGCAAGGCGCGTACTGGTCGCGTACGAAAGGATGCCGTACAAGCCCATTGCCGCGAGCGACAGGGCGACGATACCGAACACCAACGCCAGCCGCGCTGTAGCGCGATCCTGCGCGGTGAGTGGCGCCATCTGCTCGTCGAGCGACGTCGAGTCGGTGATCGTCAGGCCCGCGTCGTAACGCTGGACCGCTGCTCGAAGGGAGGCGATTACCTGTCCCTGCTGGCCTCGTGTACGAATCAGGAACGTTGGTGCAGCGGGAGGAACAGAGGCGAGAAAGTATCGCGATTCCACGGTCTCGCGCAGATTCTGCGTCCGCGCGTCTCCGACGATGCCCACAACCTCACACGGCTGGCGACTGCCATCGTCATCGACGGCTGTGACGTGAAGTCCGAGCGGACTGCGCTGGTCGAAAAATTGCCGTGCGAATGCCTGATTGATCACACAGGCGGGACGTGACGCCCCGACATCCGATTGGAGCAGTTCGCGGCCCTGCAAGATGGGGATTCCCAGGGTCGAGAAATACCTGGGCCCGACGATGTCGACATTGGCGCCGCGATCACGATCGTTCCTTGGCTGGAATCCTTCGACTTCGAGGGCGTCGTACGAGTTCCCGCCTTGAAACAGCCCGAGCGCCGAATATGTGACCGCTTCTACGCCTGGCGTCCCCTGAAGCATCTCGACCAGATCGCCGACGGCGCGCGATCGCCGCGGGACATCGGCGCCAGTAGCCCGCAGATCGAGGCGCAAAAGCGCGATGCGGTCGTTCCCGAAGCCGAGGTCCATGCGCTGCAGGTTGTAGACGGTCTGCACCAACAGGCCGGCGCCGACGAGTAGCGGAAGTGAAAGGGCCAGCTGCAGGCTCACGAGAAGGCGCCCGGACCGGACGTGCGCGCCGGAGCCGATGGCGCCGCGGGGCTCGCTTCGGAGCACGAGTCCAGGTCCGAGCTTGCTGGTCTGCCAGGCAGGGAGCGCGCCGATGATCAGCGCCGTGAAAAGTGTCACGAGCGCGACGAACCCGACGATCCTTGCATTCACATCGAACGTCATGGCAAACGAGGGGTCGGCAGCCGCCAGCATCAGGACCAACACCGTGTGAAGGCCATACGCGACTGCAATCGCTGCAACTGCGCTGAGCGCCGCCAACAGTACGCTCTCGGTCACGAGCTGACGGATCACGCTCGCGCGCGTCGCACCGAGCGAAAGGCGCAGCGCCAGTTCCAGTTTCCGGCCGGTGCCGCGCGCGAGCAGGAGATTTGCGAGATTCGCGCACGTGATCAATAGCAGCAGGGCGATAGCAGCCAACAAGGCGCTCAGTGATTGTGAGAACTCCGCCCGGTTCGGTGACGCGCCACGTGCGCCCGACTGAAGCGTGAGCCGCTGATCGAGAAGGTCGCGTCGCGATGCGCTCGATGTGCCCGGTCCGTAGAACGATTCGAGACCGACGTGAAAGATCGCGTTGGACTCGACTTCCGCCTGTGCGAGTGTCACACCGGGCTTCAGCCTCCCGAACACGTGCAGCCACATCGTCTTCTCGGGCGGCGTGTCGTGCCGGCGGTCGCGACCTCGCAACACCTTCGGCTGCAGCTGCAGCGGCAGCCAGAAGTCCGGCTGCTGTCCGGACGTCTCACCAATAAATGTTTGCGATGCGACACCGATGATCGTTAGCGCCGTCGGTTGAATTTCGAGGGTCCGTCCGACGACATCCGCGCGCCCGCCGAAACGCCGCTGCCAGTATGCATGGCTGATGACGGCGTACGGTGCTTCGAGGTGGTCGTCGTCGGCGGTGAACAGCCGACCGATCGCAGGAGCCGCACCCAGTGTCTGAAAGTATTCGCCCGAGACGAGCCGCCAGCGCGCCTGCTCCGCTAGGCCTCCGTCAACGCGAACAGGAGTGGTGTTGAGGCTGCTCTGCGATGCCATCACCGAAGCGAAGCTTTCGGCATGATCGCGGAGGTCTTCGAATTCCTCGACCGTGAGCCAGCCGCGAGGCCCATCGATACCGCTGACCCACCGCCCCCTCCACAGGCCAGCGGTACCCGGATCCGTCAAGATGGCGAGTTGCTCCGGCTTGTCCACACCGGGCAGCGGCGAATACCGAACGTCGTACCACAAACTGAAGATCGCCGTCGTCGCCCCGATCCCAAACGCAAGCGAGAGGACAGCGACGGCGGTGAAGCCCGGCGATTTCTGAAGCGCCCGAAGCGCGTAACGGATGTCCTGACGCATGGCACCCTCCGGCGATGGATCAATCGACGTGCCAGCAAACTCCCCGGAAACCGCGGCGATTCGTTAGCTAAGCCGGGTACGGATCTCCCGCGTCCGCGGCGCTGTTCGGTCGCGGGAAGGAAGTGTTCGTCGACGGTCACGAAACGTCCTTGCTGATCTCATACTGTGACCGGGTCGTGAAATCGTCGTGTCGCCAATAAGGGGTATTTCCTGGTTCGCCGCGCTCGGGCTGGCGATATGTGCCGTGGCGTACGCGCATGCGCAGCAGATCGGCGCGACCGATTTACTGCGCGGGCTCGCGGATCCATCCCGCTGGCTGATTCACTCGGGCGACTACACGAGCAAGCGCCATAGCCCCCTTACCCAGATCACCCCCGAGAACGTCGCGCGCCTGACACCGCTCTGGACCTTCGAGGCCGGCATCGGCTCAGGTTTCAGAGATAAGTTCGAGGCCACGCCCATCGTCATCGATGGAAACCTGTACGTTACGGGACTCTTCAATCACGCGTGGGCTATCGATGGCCGTACCGGCACGCTGATCTGGCACTACCAACGGAAGCTCCCCTACGACTTGCGTGTGTGTTGCGGCATGGTCAACCGTGGATTTGCCGTGTCCGGTGATCGTCTCTTCATGACCACGCTCGATGCGCACGTCATGGCGATCGATCGAAAGACTGGTGCTCCGATCTGGGAGGTGCCAATCGCTGACTATCGGCTCGGCTACTCGTCGACGGTCGCGCCGCTCGTGGTCAAGGACAAGCTGATCGTCGGAATGGCCGGTGGTGAGCTCGCGACGCGAGGATTCCTCGACGCCTATCGCCTGGACACCGGCAAGCGCCTCTGGCGCTTCAACACCATTCCTGCGCCCGGCGAACCTGGCGGCGATACCTGGCCTGCCGGTCACTTCGAGCGCGGCGGAGGCGCCACGTGGATCACCGGTTCGTACGATCCCGAGCTGAATCTCCTCTACTGGGGCATTGGTAACCCGAACCCGCTCTTCTACGGCGGCATTCGCAATGGCGACAACCTCTACACCGCATCGGTCGTGGCGCTCGATGCGGACACCGGACGCCTGCGATGGCACTTCCAGTACACGCCTCATGACGAGCACGACTGGGATTCGAATCAGGTCCAGGTGCTTGCCGATCTCACGATTGGCGGACGTGCGCGCAAGACGGTGATGACGGCGAATCGGAATGGATTCTTCTACGTGCTGGATCGCACCAACGGCGCCTTCATCCAGGCCCGGCCCTATGTGACCACGACGTGGGCAAAGGAACTCGACGCCAAAGGTCGACCGATCGAGCTGCCGAATCAACGACCCACTTCAGCGGGCACGCGCACGTGTCCCGATCTGGCTGGCGGCAGCAGCTTCACGTCTCCATCATTCGATCCAGTGCGGCGCCTCTTCTTCGTATCGGCACGCGAGACCTGCCAGGTGTTCACCAGTTCTCCGCCCGCCAAGTACGAGCTCGGCGACTTCGTGACCGGCGGCGGCACACGCGATCGCGGCGGCACGGGTGCTCTTCGAGCCATCGATCCTGTAACACTCGAGCGCAAGTGGGAAGTTCATTATGGCGGCCCGTCGTACAGCGGCGTGCTCTCGACGGCGAGCGGCCTCGTGTTCGCAGGCGATCACGCAGGGACGCTGATGGCCGTGAAGGCCGATAGCGGTGAAGTGTTGTGGCGCCATCGACTGCGCGGCACGTTCTGGGGCGCGCCAAGTACGGTCCTGGTCGATAAACGCCAGTTGCTGCTCATGGCCGCGGGAGACACGCTGACGGCATTTGCGCTCGCGGGTCCATGATCGAGAGGCGGGTCTTCAGACGACTGTAGCTGATGAACGCCCAGTATCGATGTTCCGGTTCGTCACCTGCAGCCGCGGCTGGTACGGACGGTGTACCCATTGATAGTCCTCCTCGTCAGTCGGGTTGAGATCCCTCACACGCCGGGTGCCGACCCTGTTTTGCCAGTGCCATCATCTCCAACGCACAACGGTGCTGCTCAGATAACGTTCGTCGTGTCGATCACGAACGTATGGGCCTGCCGGATCCGCCAAAGTTGGTGCTGGACGCGTACGCACAGGACGTGGCGACGGGTTACTATCGGCCATGATTCGAGTTCGACTCGTCACGCTCATCGCGGTGGCTAGCATCGTGGTCGCCGCGTCGGCATGCGGGCGTGGTGACAACGCCACGCAGGAGGCGTCGCCCAACGACGCGAGTACCGCGATTCCGGTCGCCCTGACGGCCAGCGCCGACGCCTGGAATAACGCCGACCTTGCGGGTCACATCCGGCCCTACACGGATTCGGCGACATTCATGGGCAACAACGGTCCGATCCAGGGGCGGGATCGAGTCGGTGAGTCGCTGTCGCGATCGTTCTGGCGCGACGGCAAGCCAAAACAGCGATTGTCGTTCGATCAGATCGATGTTCGTCCGCTTGGGGAACGACACGCCCTTGTGACGGGACACTTCCTGCTCTCAGGCGGCGGCGAGGCCGATCGCAGCGGCTGGTTCAGTCTCACGTGGGAGAAGACTGCCGCCGGTTGGCAAATCCTGCACGACCATTCGAGCTAGAACTGAAGACTGACGACCGAAGACAGGAGGTTGGATGAATCGAGTTGGCATTGGTCTCGCGGTGATGACGATCGTTGCAACGCCAGTTCTGCTGGACGCGCAGAATTGGCCGCAGTTCCGCGGAGCGATGGCTGGCGTCGGCGTCGATCATCCCGACCTGCCGGACAGCTGGAGCACGACCGAGAACGTCGCCTGGGTCACCTCCATCCCCGGCATCGGCTGGAGCTCGCCGATCGTCTGGGGAGATCACGTCTTTCTCACCACCGTCGTCAACAGCGGCCAGCAGGAACCGCCCAAGCCCGGTTTCTATCTCGGTGACTGGCCGGCGTCCACGGCGCCACATCGCTGGATGGTGTACGACGTCGACTACGCTTCGGGCAAAGTGCGATGGGCGAAGGAGGTTGGCGGCAACGCGCCCGCGAAGGCCAAGCATCTGAAGAATAGCTACGCGTCTGAGACGCCGGTCACCGATGGGGAGCGTGTCTACGTGTACTTCGCCAACCTGGGACTCTTCGCGCTCGATTTTGCCGGTAACCAGATCTGGTCCAAACCCATCGGTCCGTTCAAGACGCGCAACAACTGGGGCACCGGTGCGTCGCCTGTGCTTCATCAGGGCCGTGTCTACATCGTCAACGACAACGACGAGCAGTCGTTCCTGGCAGCGTACGATGCGCGAACGGGCCAGGAGATCTGGCGTGTCGATCGCAAGGAGGGCACCAACTGGTCGACGCCATTCGCGTGGCAGAACGAGCTGCGCACCGAGATCGTCACGTCAGGCTCGGATCGGGTTCGTTCGTACGATCTGTCCGGAAAGCTGCTGTGGGAGTTTTCTGGAATGTCGAGCATTTCGATCCCGACGCCCTTCGAGCGCTTTGGCCTTCTCTATATCAGCTCGGGCTACATTGCCGATCCGATGCGGCCGGCGTATGCGATTCGTCCAGGCGCGTCGGGAGACATTTCGTTGAAACCCGGCGAGACGAGCAACACATACATCGTGTGGTCAGCGGCAGCCGGCGCACCCTACAACCCGACCCCCATCGTGTACGGCGACACGTACTACACGCTTTTCGACCGCGGATTCTTCACGAGCCACGACGCGAAGACGGGCAAAGAGATTTATCCACGACAGCGAATCACGGGCGAGGCGAGCGGATTCACCTCGTCACCCTGGGCGTACAACAATCGAGTCTTCGCAATGAGCGAAGAAGGCGATACCTATGTGATCCAGACGGGCACCGACTTCAAAGTGCTTGGAAAAAATTCGTTGAACGAGATGACGCTGGCAACCCCCGCTGTGGCCAGAGGTAGTTTGTTCGTCCGAACCGCTTCGAAGCTCTACCGGCTCACCAAGCAGAAGTAGCGAAACACCTCTACAGCAGCACGGTACGGTCCGACTGTTGCACCGTTCTCCCCAAGGCGAGCGATCGCAGCTGCGAATGCAGCTGCGATTGAGTCGCGTTGCAGAGGAGGGAGAATGCTGACGATTCTAGTCGTCCTTCTCGTGTTGCTGATGTTAGGCGCGGTGCCGGCGTGGCCGTACAGTCGAGGCTGGGGTTATTTCCCGAGCGGCGGCCTTGGTCTCGTGCTGCTGGTCGTCGTGGTCTTGTTGCTAACGGGGCGATTGTAACGCCTCGCTGGGTTGCGGGGTAACCGGTAACCCCGCGACCTACGCATCCCGCGAGTGCCGATCGAGAGCACCTTCGTGATCGAACACGTACTCGGCGAGCACCTTTTCACCTGGTGATCCGGCCGGAGTTGCGCGAAGGGTCAATCGAATCGGCACGTTCGGCGCATTTCGGACGAGAGACGCCGGGAGAGCGAATACAAGCTCGCTGGCGCCTTTGCGCACAGGCAGGTCGCTCGCGCGTCCCCATTCCTCGCCGCTTCCGAGCCGCCATTCTGCGTCGACCGACGCGATGTTCGCGAAATCGCCTCGCAATCGGGTGACCAGTACTTCGTCATCGGCCCATACGGCGCAGTGCACAGTTTCGCCGGGATCGAGCACGTAGGACCTGACGCGAACGCCGTCGCGAGCCAGCTGATTCAGCACCGCATCGGTGACTAACGCGTGAACACTGCCGGATCGGGCGAGATCGCCGATAGCAGTTCGAAGCTGCTCGGCCTCGGCCAGGAGCCGCGCGCAGCTGTCGCAGGTGAAGACATGTGCCTCAATCCGTTCGACATCCGCCGGCGCACTGTCTGATGTCCAATAGTCGGCGAGCTCGAGGAAAGACGGGCAGGACGTTTGCGTCGTTGTCATGACGCTCTCCGTGCTTCGATGCAGTCGCGCATCGAGGCCAGCGCGCGATGGCGGCTCACGCGAACCGCGCCGGGCGTCGTCCCGAGCGCATCGGCGATCTCGTGCGTCGATTTCTCTGCATAAAACGTGAGCAGCAGGATCGTTCTCTCTCGTTCGCGAATGGCGGCAAGGCAGGGGGCGATGCGGTCGCTGTCGAGCGTCACGTCGCTCCCGCCGTCGACCATTTCCTCTCGAGCATCGAAGCGCGCGTGCAGCGCGGCGCGCCGGCGCTCGCCGCGCCGTTGTCCGGTGGCCATCATCCGGCTCGTGCCGAGCACGAACGACCCGATCTGATCGGGATCGCGCACTTCGCCTGCGCGCAGCCGCGTGATGACGACGAGCATGACCTGTTGCGCCAGATCATCGGCGGCTCCTCGATCGGACAGGTGCTTCAGGCCATAGAGGCGAATACGCGGCGCGAACCGCCGATACAACTCGGTCTCAGCCGCCGGCGCCTCGCCCGCTTCCGAGGCCGCGATTTCGCGGGCGAGTACACCGTCGGCACGTGTCGCAAGCGGAATTGACGGGCGCGTCACGCGACTAACGTACCGCCTGCTCGCGAAAGGCGTCAATCGCTGGCGCCTTTCCCGTCGCAGTACGACGAGCTCGTCGCTGTGCGTGGCGACTGATTTCATCGTCAGCGACTCGCTAACGGTGCCGATCCGAGCAACTGTTCCATGACATCCCCCGCCGCGCGCAGCGCCGCCGCGCCATCACCCTCGTACGCCGAGCCGTGCATCGCGGCCAGCACCCGTGGCTCGAGCTCGGCTAGCGTCTCGATTCGTTGACGGGTCTGATGCGTGAACGGCATGTAGTCCATCAGCACTGGGTGCGCCTGCATCCTGGCGATCGCCTCGCCATATCGGCCAACGACGTCGGCGCCTGTCACTGGCTCGCGTGACCCGAATTGATGGAACAGATCGGAACAGAACAGCACACGATCCTGCTCCTCGAACAACATCCCCGCGTCCCAACCGTGTGGAAGATGAGGCGTAGGCACCCACCGGAACCGGTGCCGCCCCGTGGTCAACGCGTCTCCCGGGGCAAGCGCGAGTGGTGGTCGAGTCGCATAATCCGTGATGTTCACCAGTGCGCCGACCTGGCCGCAGGCGGGTCGCGCGTCAGGCGCGCGGGCCAGCCAGTCGTTGAGCGCGCCGCATTCGTCCACCTCGAAGTGACTCCAGCTGATCCAGCGGAGTGAGGTCGGGTCGATCAGCCGGCCAACGGCCTCCCACATCGCTGGGAACATCTTCCGCATCCCGGTGTGGAACAAGAGCGGCTCATCGTCTTTGACGAGGAAATGGTTGAACTGCATGTCCAGTTCCGGGACATGAATGGAAATCCGATATACGTCGCGGGCGATCTCGTCGATTTGGGCCACAGGCACCTCCTCTTGTCTCTGGGAAGTGTCACGAGATCGGGAGGTGTTACAGGGGCGTCCCGGGCGTAGAGGCGAGTCTTTTAGACCCGCCTTGATTTGGACCGGCGCTTCGACGGCGGGTCTGAAGACCCGCCGCTACGACGCGGACTGCGCGCCGCACACGGCGCTAGGCGCGGGCGAAGACCATGCCGAAGCCCTGAGCGCGCGGGCTCACGCCCAGCAGGCGAACGCCATTCATCAGGCCGTGAGGCGTCGACGATACCACTGGCACTTTGATCCGGTTTTCGAGCGGCACGATCAGATCCAGAGTCCGCAACGCACCGCAGGACACGACGAGTGCGTCGGCCTTGCGCGAGTTGGCGTACGAATCGGCGCCGAGGTTGAAAAGAATCTCCTGCGTCGCGGCGCCTTCGGGAATGCGTTCGTAGCCAAGTCCCTTCGCAAAGGTGACCTCGAAACCGTGCTCCTCGAGAAACACCTTCAATCGGCCGGTCACGGTGTCCGTGTATGCCGTCGCCACGGCGACGCGTTTCGCATTCACGGTGCGTAGTCCATCGATGAGGCCGTTGCTTTGCGTCGTTGCCGGCAGGCCGGTCGCCTTGGTGACGCGCTGAGTCAGGTCCTCGTTGAACTTCGCGCCCTTGTAGAACGTCAGCGACGACCCAAAGACCGAAATGACTTTGGCCCCTCGCTTGGCGAGCGCTTCGGCGACCGGCACCACTCGTGGAATCGCTTCCTCGTAGCCCTCGAGCGTCATGCCACCAGGCAGTCCCACGCCGTCACCCAGGAACTCGACACCGCTTGGATAGAGCCGCTTCGCGTCGGGCGGAATCGGATAGTCCTTCGGCGGAAAGATGAGACCAAGTGCCGGCTCGCCCGCAAATCCAAAGGCTGGGGCAGCGAGCGCACCGTAGACTGCTGCGGTTCCGGTGATCTTGACGAAATCACGACGGGACGTGGACATGTAGCCTCCGAGCCTGAAAACGAAGTGTCCGGATGACTATATCAATTCGTGCCCGCGATCGTTGGTTTTGCCTTGATGGTCTTCACCATCTGGTCGAACGGCTCGATGACGCCGTGCACCGGCACGTCGCGGTCGATCTTGAGCTTCCGTTGAGCGAGATTCGTCAACACGTTCTCGCCCCATAGATGCTGATTCCAGCTGGCGTCATAGAGATCGGCCTGCACCAGGATGCGGTCTCGCGGCACGTAGGCAAACAAGTTGGTTCCCTCGCGCACGTTGTCCAGCAGGTGGTAGAGCTGGATTTCCATCGACTTGTCTTTCAGCGTCATCTGATCGTCGACGAACTCGAACTTCGCCGGCGTGGGTTTCATCTGCAACGCGTCGGGAACGATGGTGTGGGGACGCGCGAGGAGATCCTTGAAGAACGCCTCGTTTGCGCGGTGGGTCACGATGGTGAGCCCTTCCGCGACGGCGACGCGCAGTCCGCCTGAGTGATCGAAATGATGATGCGACACGATGGCCATGGTCAGCGGCTTGGTGCTGAGCGTCCTCGCCTTGTCGATCACGGCCTTTGAGCGAGCCTCGTTCAACGGCACTTCATAGAGCAGCAGGTGGTCGTCGAATTCGAAGACGATGCTGCGATGGTTGCCGGAGCCGGCGAGCCACCAGATGCCCTTGGCCACCGGTTCCACGGTGACGACGATGGGCGGAGGCGTGGGCGCCGGTGCCGACTTCACGCTGGCGGGTGCCGCCAGGTCGGCGACGTCGCCGGCCAGCGCGTTCTTCGCGACCTGCAGATCGAATTGCAGGTATTTATCCATCTTCGTTGTCAGTCGGCGCGGCAGCTTCACGCCATCGATCTCCTCGTAGTCGGAGAAGGTGGTGACGATCGCCACGTCGCCCATGTTGGCGTTGTCGCTCATCGTGATCACGCGTGACGGCACGTGTGTCGCCTGAGCCAGTGCGAGCGTCGCGGCGTCGCCCGCCGCTGTCGTGATGTCGACGAGCTGTTCATTGCCTTCGACCCGTGGATTGGCGAGCTTGGCGGCGGGATCGAGTGCGGCCCGCACGATGGTGATCGGGTGATGGAGCAGTTCGACGCGACGATCGCGTGCGGCCGCCTCTCCGGCACGCGTCAATGTGCCGTCCGCAGCCGCGTTGTACGCGACATCGCCATCGAGCCCCTGGTTGACGCGCTGCACTGTCGCGCCGGCAAACTGGAATTGCGCTTCGCGCAGTTGCTGAACGCGGGTGCGGTTGTTCGCGAGATCGATCGTGCGCGCATGTTCCGTGACTTTCCACACCGGCAGCTCGTCGTCCGGCATCCGGTTCTGACCCGCGTTGGGCGCGCTGCCGCTGCCGGTCACGACAAGCGTGCTGAGCGATCGGATCCGATCGGCGCCTCCCAGCGCGGCGGCGGCATCGTCGACGACTTGCCGCTCGGGTGGCACGGCGGCGCAGCCGGCTGCGACGAGAACGATGAAAACGAGCGGAAGTGTGCGAGACATATGAACTCCGTCAATCACGGCAGGTCGACGACCCGCCGCTCCATCCAGCCCGTCATGCGGCCTCAAATGCCGATTTCGTACTCGTTGTCACGACCGCACAACGGGCTCGGCGCGCGAAGCGCGCCCAAAAGACGCTGCCGAACTAGTCGAGGGCTTCGCCGGGATATCAAGGGCGGAGCCGTGACTAGTTCGTGCCGGTGCGGCCCAGCCACCGATTCAATTCAGCCAGTGTGATCACGCGGTTGTCGGCCGGGTAGTGGACCGGAACGATTCGATCCACAGTGAGCTTCAGGCGCTGAATATTTTCGGCCAGGTTCAGCGTGTAAGGACTCGGCGGATTCGGCGGCGTCGCCGCAGCCGGCTGCGGATTGTAGGCGTCGGCCTCGAGCAGGACGCGCTCCTTCGGCAGGTACGCCACGATCATTCCGTCGTGGTGAAGGAAGTTCTTCATGTGATACAGCTCGAGGGTGTGCGTGCCGTCCGTCAGCACCTTCTTGTCACCCATTCCTTCGACGATCGGCTTCCTTCCTGATGCCTGCGCCTTGTCGGGATTCAGCGTATGCGGCAACGCGAGTACTTTTTCCAGATAGGCCTTGTTCGATTCGTGCGTCAGAATCGTCGACCCCTCGGCGACGAACGCGCGCAGGCCGCCGGCGTGATCGAAGTGGCTGTGCGTGTTAATCAGGTAGCGGATCGGCTTGTTCGGGATGAGGCGCTTTGCTTCGGCGATGACCGCCAGCGCGCGCGGCTCGTTCTGCCCCGACTCGACCAGCGCAATGTAATCCTTGAAGTCAACGGCGATGACGGTATACCCACCGGTGATGAGATAGACACCGTCACCAAGTTTTTCTGACTGGGCGGGCGGATTGGCCGGAGCTGCGGCAGCGGCCGGCGCACCGCCTCGGCCCTGCGGTGGCTGGGTGTTGACCGGCATGTTGACTTTCACGTCGGTGAGCCGCAGGTCGAAGATGGGATGCCCGCCCTGGCGCTGGACGATGTGCATCGGGAACTGGACACCACCGCCAACGTCTTTGTAGTCGCTGTAGATGGCCTCGAATGGCATGTCGCCGAGCACCGGGTGGTCGATCATCGTCTCGACGCGGGCGATCAGGTTCTTCTCGTCAACGAAGGCCTTGACCGACGCCTTGTTGTCGCCGACGAAAGAGATAACCGTCTGTTTCGCGCCCCCTGGTGCCTTATCGAGAGTGGCGTTTCGCGCCGCCGCCGCGCGAACGAACCCGTGCGGCATCATCCAGATCTCCAGTTGTTGCACCCAGGGCGCGTCCGCGCTCACCACGTTGGTCTGTGATTGCTCGCCGATGATGGGCTGCTGACCACCACC
Source organism: Vicinamibacterales bacterium (assembly GCA_035649635.1). Taxonomy (GTDB): domain Bacteria; phylum Acidobacteriota; class Vicinamibacteria; order Vicinamibacterales; family UBA2999; genus Gp6-AA40. The sequence continues at coordinate 37,344 of DASRJE010000065.1, forward strand.
ACGTGGTGGGTTCTCGCCCTGCAAGCGCACGCGATCGACGCGGGAGGTCTTACCTTCGAAATCGATGGCCCGCGTGTAGCTCTTCTCGATGAACTTCGGCCACGGTGCGCTGGCGTTGGGATTCTGCCCGAGCGCGAAGTCGAAACCGGTGGCCGAGTACTGCACTGTTTTCAACGTCTCGGCGCCCAGGGACTTCGACACGCTGCCGAGAGCGGTCTTTGCGTCCTGCGCCGACGCTATCGCCGCACATCCGCCGACGAGGAGGCTGACGATTAGACATTTCTTGAGCATGACTCCTCCAACTCAAATATCGCGTGCGCGATTGTATGCCAGTTGCCAGTAAGGACACCGGGTGTCATTTCCGGCCGCATCGGTTTCGGAAATGACACCCGGTGTCTTCACACTGCTGTCGCATCCTGTCGCTACACTTCGCCCCCGAGTGACGGAGGCGAGTCTGAAGACCACGAGCGGGTCTCAAGATCCGCCTCTACGGCACAAGGAGGTTGCGCGTGAGCCGACTGGTGATGGTCCTCATACTTTTTGTGGGCACAGCGACGACGGGCGTGGCTCAAACGGTTGTGCAGCCGGTGCTGCGAACCGCCCCACTCTTCAATTATGAAGACGCCCCCGCAACGCCGGATGCTGATGACCCTGCCATCTGGATCAACCTGCGCAACCATCAGCAGTCGCTGATCATCGGCACGGCGAAGGACGCCGGCCTCCTGGCGTACGACTTGTCCGGCAACCTCGTGCAAGCGTTGTTTCCGCCGAACGCACCGCTGGTCGGACTCGCCGATCCGGCGACGCCGGCGGGCCTGAATTCCGACGCAACCCCCTGCGTCGACAGCGCGAGCGGGGAGACATTTGGCCGTTACAACAACGTCGACGTTGCCTACGACGTGCGCCTGGGGAATCGCCCCGGCGCGGCTCGAGTCGACGTCGCCATCGTGTCCGACCGCGGCTGCGATCGCGTGAGGTTCTTCGAAATTGATCCAAGCGACCCTGATGGTCCGCTCGTCGATATCACGGCGCGGAATGTGCCGCGTGTATTCCCGCGCCGCTACGAGCAGCCTTCGGTCTTTCAGCCATCAGGCGCGGTTGAAGGATGGATCGACAACCCGGTCGACGATCAGAACACGGTGTACGGGCTGACCGTCGTGCAGGGGCAAGCGCCCACGGTGTTCGTCACCGAGCGCGAACGCGGACTCATTCGCCAACTGGTCGTCGAGCCGGCACAAGGCGGCACGCTCTCGTACCATGTCGTGCGAACCTTTCTGTTCGACACCAGCTTCGACCTTCGCGACGAGCACAGTGTTGGCTACGCCTGGACCCCCTGCCGCGAAGCGGCACTCGAGGAGCCGCAATCCGAGGGTTTAGTTGTCGATAGCGTCAATGACACGCTGTTCGTGGCATTCGAGACTATCGGGCTGTACAAATTGCCACGCGTCTCTTCGCTGCCGGCGTTCGTGACGGTCGGCAAAGATCGGCTCATCGACCCGGTCAAGACGTTTGGCGTTGCGTACCACGCCATTCCTGATGACGATGAGTTCGAATGCGAGTACGCACCCGAAGATCCCCCTGAGCCTGGCGACGTCGTCGCGACTGGTTCGGATGCCAACGCCGGCCAATTTCTCGAAGCCGACCTCGAAGGGTTGAGCGTCATCACCAGCGTCCCGGGACAGACATTGATGCTGGCGTCGAGCCAGGGTGACTCGAGCTTCCACTTCTACTTGATCGGAGGGAACGCGCGGCATCTGGGATCGTTCCTCGTTGATGGCGTGGGCGACACCGACGGTGTGCATTACGTACCGGTGCCGCTGGGTAGGCAGTATCCGCTGGGACTTTTGGTCGTCCAGAATGGGGAAGCGCCCGAGCCGCCGACCACCGACCCCGTCAACGGTTTCGAATTCGATGGATCGACACAGTTTCTCTACATCGACTTCGTTGACGCGCTCAAGACACTGGGCGACTAAGGAGAAATCCGCTGGACGCGGCCGGCGATGAAGGCGCTAGAATCCTTGCCACAAAGCGAGGACCATCTATGAGCAAGCGCGCGCTTTCATTTTCTCTTGTTGCCGTTGCGGGTCTCGGGGTCGGGTCCTGGACAGTCTCGGGTCAGAGCACGAGCGCTCCGCCGCTCGTTATCACTGCCTACAACGGCGGGACACCGATCCCGTACACGGTGCCCAAGACGCCGTGGGGCGATCCGGATCTTCAAGGCGTGTGGAGCAGCGATGACACCAGCGGGATTCCGCGCGAGCGTCCGAAGGATCTCGCCAACAACCTGTATCTGAGTGAGGAAGCGTTCGCCGCCCGCGTCAAACAGGTCGAGCAGGGCGTAAAGCGCGGCGAGAGCGACATCGGCTCGTTCCGTAACGACTTCGCGAGGCGGGCATTCCGGCAGACTTCGCTGATCGTCGATCCTCCGGACGGCAGCATGCCGGCATTCACCGCCGTGGCCGAGAAGCGGCGTGCGACCCGCGATCGTGGCACCTTTGGCGACGGCCCGTTCAACACCACCGAGGACTTCACGCTTTACGACCGCTGCATCACGCGTGGCATCGTCGGCTCGGTGTTGCGCGTCGTGTACGGCAACGGCAACCGGATTGTGCAGGCGCCGGGAATGGTGGCGTTCAGCTACGAGATGATTCACGACACGCGAATCATCTACACCGATGGCCGACCGCACGTGAGTCAAGGCATCCGGCAGTATCTCGGTGATTCACGCGGCCGCTGGGAAGGCGACGAGCTCGTCGTGGTGACGACGAACCTGACCGACAAGACCAGTATCGGCGGCAACGGCAACGGATTGCGGCACAGCGACAAGATGGTGATCACCGAGCGGTTCAAGCGCGTTGCCCCGGAGATCATCCAGTACCAATTCACCGTGGACGATCCCGTCACATATGCACGTCCGTTCACGATGTCGATGCCGCTCACTCCGCTCGATGGCGGGCTACTCCTGCCGTACGAGTGCCACGAGGGCAACCGCGGTCTGCCCAATGCCCTCAGCGCCGAACGCGCCGAGGATCGGGCGATCGAGGAAGATCGAAAGAACGGAATTGTCAGGGCGCGCCGGGCGATCCAGGTCCCCGTGCCTAACCGGCCTGCCGCCCCGGCGGAAGAGAACTAGGCGGTCAAGAATACTGTCAACTCCCAACTTCCAACTTCCAAATAGCCCGGTGCCTTTGGGAGTTGGGCTTTTTGGGAGTTGGGAGTTAACAGCTATTGCATTTCTCAAAAATCTGCCCCCGCTGGAAGCCCGACGACTGAAGACGGTAGACTGAAGGGAGTACGTCCGGCTGAAGCCGGACACTACGGATACCGTAGCCCGGAGATCTTCCTCATCACATGCTCATCGTCATGAAATTCGGTGGAACCTCTGTTGGTTCCGCTGAACGCATTGCGCAGGCGGCGGCGCTGGTGACAGCCGCGCGAGACAAGGGACATCACGTCGCAACCGTGACATCGGCGATGAGCGGTGTGACCAACAGCTTGATTGATGCGGCGCAGGCGGCGTCGAAGGGGAGCCCCGACACGACGCTGCGCCAGCGCCTGTTCGAGCGGCACAAGGCCGTCGCTGACGCCGTGATCCAGGACGCAACTGTCCGCGCGACGGCGCTCGAGCAAATCGATCGACGACTCGACCGATTCGAGAAGCTGTGTTACGGCCTCTCAATGGTCCACGAGCTGACGCCGCGACTGCTCGATGCCATCTCGGGAACCGGCGAGATGCTGGCCGCGCCGCTGGTCGCCGGCGCGATTGCCGCGCGGGGGTGCCCGTCGAGTGCGATCGACGCGACGGAAGTCGTTGTGACGACCGATCAGTTCGGGGGGGCCGAGCCGCTCATGGACGACACGCGGACCAAGATGCAGGCGCACGTGCGCCCGCTCATCGAGCGCGGCGAGAGTCCGGTCGTGACCGGCTTCATCGGCGCGACGGTTGATGGCGTGCTGACGACATTAGGGCGCGGCGGCTCGGACTACTCGGCGTCGATTGTCGGCGCGGCGCTCGATGCTGACGAGATCTGGATCTGGACTGATGTCGACGGCGTGCTGTCGGCGAATCCCTCGGAGGTAGCCGACGCGCGAACGTTGCCGGAGATTTCCTATAGCGAAGCCTCCGAGCTGGCGTACTACGGCGCAAAAGTTCTGCACTACAAGACGATCCTGCCGGCGTTCCGCAAGCGCATCCCGGTCCGGATCCTGAACAGCTTCAATCCGGCCCACCCGGGTACGCGAGTCAGCGTCGAAGGTGACCCGTCGATTCCAGGTGTCAAGGCCGTGACCTCGATTCGTGGCGTCAGCCTCATCACGATCAGCGGCACCGGCATGCAGGGCATACCGGGAATCGTCGCGAAGGCGTTCGAGATCGTGGCCGAACAGCAGTCGAACGTGCTGATGATTTCGCAGGCGTCCTCCGAGAACAACATGTGCTTCGTCATCACGGCCGGTGACGCGCCGCGCGTGGTC